>NZ_CP082292.1:1324535-1986803 GCF_019880205.1 Pantoea alfalfae | reverse complement strand
ACGGCACCAGGCTGAAAGCCATATCACGCGCCACGGCACGTCCCAGCAGCTGATCGTCATGGATGTCATACATCCATTTCAGCGTCCGATAGGTGAGCCGGTTTTTATTGCGCAGCTGATGCAATACTGCGGTGGCATCCACGCCAAAATATTCCAGCACGCTGGCTTCATCGCTGTTACTGCCCGCCATCAGCGGCAGGCGATGCTGTTTAGCTGCCATAAAGGTTTTCAGCATCGGCTCAGGCAGCACGGCATCACCGGCAATCGGCACCGGCGGGATCGCCAGTGGCCCTTCCAGCGACCAGAAGGCATCGGCAGGCAGTGCGCGCAGGTCATCCGCGCTGGCATCGGGCGGCAGACCAAAATGGCGGGCTACCGCTATTCCCTGCTGACGCGCTTTTTTCAGCGGCGTATCCGGCAGGCTATAGGCACTTTGCACGATCCCTTTATGGAACAGCCCTTCAGCCAGCGGCGAACAGCAGTGGGAGAGCACGCTGCGCGCGCCAGAGGATTCACCGAAAAGCGTCACATTGTGGCGATCGCCACCAAAAGCTGGAATGTTGCGCTGCACCCACTGCAGTGCGGCAATCTGATCGAGCAGGCCAAAATTGTTTACTCTACCCGCAGCAGGGTATTCCGCATCCAGCGCAGGATGGGAGAAGAAACCGTGGTGACCCAGCCGGTAATTCAGCGTGACCACCACTGCACCACGTGACGCCAGCGGCTTACCGTTGTACGGCGCCAGCCCGCCTGCACCGATGGTGAAGCCCCCACCGTGCAGCCACACCATTACCGGCAGCGGCTTTGACGGCGCCACATCGGGTGTCCAGACATTCAGGTAGAGGCAATCTTCACTAAACTCACCGGGATCGCCACCGCCCACCGCCTGACAGTATGTGCGATTTTGCCAGCCAGAAGCCCCAAATGCGGTGGCATCGCGCATCTGATGCCAGGGCGTGACCGGCTGTGGTGGACGCCAGCGCAGCGCGCCAACCGGAGCCGCCGCATAAGGTATACCTTTGAATACGAAAAGGTCATCGTCCATGCATCCACGCAACTCCCCCTCGGCCGTCATGATCCTCAGACCTGTTTCGTTTTTCATTCCCGTTTCCCTGTTCAGACGTTCCTCCATTATTTGCAGGCCCGCCACCATTGTCCAGGTATGGAGGGGATTTGCAGATTATGCCGAAACATCAGAGGCGGGCGTGAATATGCTCATCAACAGGTTCAGAGCTACTGCCTCAGTCAGGGTTTAGCATTGTTTATCCTTTTACCCAGGATGAGTACCGTGCCATATCGCCTGAAAGCGGTGACCGGCTGTGATTCTGTGCAGTTTTTAACATCGTTAAGTAGTCAGAATGCTAACCGATTAAGATACTTACGCCGCGAAATCTGCGCTGGCCGGTAAAGGGTAATTTTTCTTTAATGAGATCAGTCTGTTTCCCTGTTGCTCTGCTTCAGGAGCAGAGCTTTAATATCCGGATCAGTTAAGCTGTTACGGGCAACGGAGGTGTTGCCCGAGGATAACATCAGGACGGCCGTACTCCGCACTGTGCCAGCGAGCGCTGCTGGCGCTCTTCATATAACACCATCTCATCCAGCACCGCAGAGCCCAGCGCTGCTTCAAACGTCTGCCGGCTCGCCTGTCCCGCTGAACGGACCTGCGCCCGATCGCCGAGGTTGGACTGAAAAATTCCCGCCGCGCTGACGGGCAGAAAATCTTCATAGACGATCGGGTCTGCCAGTACACGCCCCTCCCTGATCAGATCCTCAAGCACTTCACCCTTGTCCGGCGGCGTGGCAACGCCCTTTTCACTCAGGCGATAGTGGAACCAGGCCAGCCCCTGCTGGCGTAGCGTGGTCTCGTCGTCGGGAAAGTCGCGGAATATGGCCGCCAGATGTTGCTGGTGCTGCTGATTGTCCTGACCACTCCCCGCCTCGCTGAGCAGCCGATCGTAGAGCGCACGACCTGCAGGCGTCAGCGCCGCGCCGCGCTGCTCAATTTCACCGAAGCGCGCTGTATGGGTGCCCTGATGCCCGTCCTTAAAGATGATCGGCTCTTCCAGCGCTTTGAAGCTGGTCTGACGCAGCAGAATCGGCACCTGACGACGCGGCGGTCCTTCGATCAGCGTTTTCGGATCGATGCCGCGCGATGGCATCAGTTGCTGAACGCGGTCAATATCGAGCGTGCGCGGGGTGAGATGGTTGATGTGGCAGCCGGGAAAGCAGACGACATCTGCGATCAATCGATGCTGCTGGTTCAGCGCCTGATAGGTCTGACTGTCCACGCTACTGTGGGCGTGCCAGCGGAAGGTTTCCAGTGCTTCGGTAACAAACTCGGTAGCCTGAACGTCAGTTAATCCGCCCTGCTGCTCATGCAATTGCAGCAGCGCCCGGCAACGGGAAGTGAAAATGTCGCGTGCGGCCAGAATCTCCGCCGTCTTTTCGCGCAGCGCGGGATCGTCGATCAGTTCAGGACGTAACAGCGAGGTAAAGACCCGGAAAGGATTGCGCCGCAGCGCCGCATCGGTGACCGGCCGGAACGCCGTAGAGTGCACCGGCACACCCGCCTGAGAGAGATCGTAATAGCCAACCGGATACATCCCCATCACCGCAAACAGCTGCCGCAGCGTGGCTAATTCGTCTGCCGTGCCCACACGGATTGCGCCGTGTCGTTCAAGGCTGAGTCGGTCAATTTCATCGGCGGCCGTGAGACGATCTTTCAGCGCGATATCGGCTTCCAGCGAGCGCTCGTTGACGGTGGCGACCAGTTGCATCAGCGTGCCATACTGCGGCACCTCCTGCTGGTACATTGCTGACATCGCCTGAGAGAAACGGGTGCGGATGAGATCCGCACTGATAAACTTGTCCATCTTATCCACCTGACACCATGAGCGTTGCTGCTAATGTAATGCAACGCGCTGGCCTCAGTGGAAAAAATCACGAATCTGTGATCGGCTTAAAGCCGTAGCGGTTTTTTAACAGCAGCATCAGGGTAGTGATCACAGCGGGTATCGCCAGCAGCAAAAATATCACGCTGAAAGACCAGCCGAGTGACATCATCTCTGCGCCGACGAAGGCGCTCAGAATTGCGCCGATGCGCCCCACGCCATGCATCCAGCTGGAGCCGGTGGCGCGAGCGTGTGTAGGATAGTAGCTGGCGGATAAGGCATTCATCCCGGTATTGGCACCGTTAAAACAGAAGCCACTGCAAAAGGCGATCGCGCTCATCATGCCGACTTCGGCGGGCGAAAAGCCAAGCGCCACAATAAACAGTCCGCCGCAGCCGTAGATGGCCGCCAGGGCCAGATTGGCATTGAAGCGATCCATCATCCAGCCCGCAAAGAGTGAGCCCAGCGTTCCGCCTGCCTGATACATGGCGGTGATAATCGCCGCTTCGGTCACTGACATACCCAGGGTATTCACCAGAGATGGCAGCCAGCTGCCAATCAGGTAGACCATGAACAGTCCCATGAAATAGCCCCCCCACAGCATTGTGCTGCCAAACAGATAGCGGCGCGACAGGACGGTGCTAATCGCGCCGCCTGCCGGCAATGTCGCTTCAGGCGCGTGAAATGCGCAATCAGGCACCGTTTTTCCCGGCATCATCCGTTCGAGGATGGCGTGAATG
Source organism: Pantoea alfalfae (assembly GCF_019880205.1). Classification (NCBI taxonomy): domain Bacteria; kingdom Pseudomonadati; phylum Pseudomonadota; class Gammaproteobacteria; order Enterobacterales; family Erwiniaceae; genus Pantoea; species Pantoea alfalfae. The sequence continues at coordinate 1,983,172 of NZ_CP082292.1, read as the reverse complement.
CGGGCAGCGGGTGCGCCACGACTGATAAGAAACCGCACTGACTCCGGCAGGCCGCGGAACAGGAATGGCAACACCAGCAGCGGCAGAATGCCACCCAGCAGCAACACAGAGTGCCAGTTATAACGCGGTAATAGCCAGGATGCGGCAAATCCACCGCTGGCGGCACCAAAGGTAAAACCGCAGAACACCACAGTGATAATAAAGGCCCGTCTCCGTTCAGGCGCATATTCCGCCACCAGCGTACCGACGTTGGGCATTGCCGCACCCAGTCCCAGACCGGTCAGGAAGCGGAAAAGCATCATCTGCTCGATGTTCTGAGACAGCGCTGTTGCCAGTGTCCAGAGACCAAAAAAGAAAACGCTGAGGATGATCATCATACGTCGGCCATAGCGGTCAGCCAGCGGGCCCGCGACCATGGCTCCCAGCGCCAGCCCGATCAATGCTGCGCTGATGACAACCCCGAGCTGGTGATTGGTGACGCCCCATGCAGCTTTAAGTGTTGGCGCAATAAATCCCATGATCGCAATGTCCATGCCATCGAGTGCCACCACAATAAAACAGAGCGCAATGAGCCGTTTTTGCCAGTGGCTCAGGCTCTGCTGGTTGATAAGCTGGCGGACATCTACCGCCCCGATGCTGGTCAATGAACACTCCCTGGCAATAGCGCAATCTGGCATCAGATTAAGTAAAAAAAACGGCGTTTATGATAGCCCATCGTTAACCTTAAGCGGTCAGATTTTTATATGATAGTGAGAATTATTCAACTTTAAGCCGTTAAGCTCTTGATATATCGTAGTCTCAGAAACCAGTGCGTCTGTGACAATATGAGATGAGCGCTTCTTAATCAGAGAGTTAGCGGATTAAGTAGCCATTCTGCCACGCTTGTTAAAATAAATTTGCAGCAAAGTTAACAGAATTCATTTTAAACAGTTGCCTGTAAGCGGTCATTCTCATTAAGTTTAAGGTATGGAAAAAAATATCCTTTTCAATCAGCGCATTCGCTTGCGCCATCTACATACCTTTGTTGCTGTCGCGCAGCAAGGCACACTGGGCCGGGCAGCAGAGACGCTGAGCCTGAGTCAGCCTGCTCTGTCCAAAACCCTGAATGAGCTGGAAGAGCTGACAGGCGTTCGTCTGTTTGAGCGGGGTCGCCTGGGTGCCCAGCTCACCACGATGGGAGAACAGTTTCTGACGCATGCAGTGCGGGTGCTTGATGCGCTGAATCATGCCGGACAGAGCTTTAATGAGCAGTCGGGCGATGCCCCAGTGATTATCCGGCTGGGCGCGCTGACTACTGCTGCGATGGGCATGCTGCCCCGCATCCTTGATCGTTTTCATCAGCTGCAGCCTAACACCACTATCCAGGTGGCGACGCTGCATAACAATGTGTTACTGGCGGGATTGCGCGGCGGCGAGTTTGACATCGGTATTGGCCGGATGGCGGACAGCGATATGATGACCGGGCTGACTTACGAACTGCTGTTTCTGGAGTCACTGAAGCTGGTGGTCAGGCCCGAACACCCATTATTGAGTGACAATGTCACGCTGTCGAGGGCAATGCAGTGGCCCGTGGTGATTTCCCCGGAAGGCACCGCACCGCGCCGGATTGCGCAGCAGATGCTTGATGAACAGGGCTGCACGCTGCCACCCCATTGCATTGAAACGTCGTCGACTTCACTGGCGCGCCAACTGGCGCTTCGCTACGACTACATCTGGTTCGTGCCGTCCGGCGCGATTAAAGAGGACCTCAGCCATAACGCGGTCTGTGCGCTGCCAATCAACTCCTCCGGGCCAGGCGAGCCGGTGGGCATCATTACCCGTACCGGCGCAGAGCTGAGCCTGAGTGCTGAAGTGTTAATGTCCACCATCCGTAAGTTTCACAGCTAGCGGCTGCGTTTCGCATGCCGTTCGCGGTTTTCAAGGCGCGCCTTATCGGTCTTCCGCAGTCCCACATAGAGCGCCCCGGCTCCGCCATGGCGGGTCTGGGCCACGCAGTAAGTCTGCACGTCATCAAACTGCTGTAACCAGCGCGCCAGATAGCTGCGCACAATATTGGCATGGGATTCGTCATCACGGCCCTTGCCATGAATGATAAGCAGATTCCGTAAGTCCTGCTTTTGCGCCTGCATCATAAAGTTAAACAGCGCCTGACGGCAGGTCTCCACTGGTTGCCGCAACAGGTTGAGACTGGCATCCAGTTTGTACTCACCCCGACGCAGCTTATCCAGAATACCCTGCTGTATGCCGTCGGCTTTATACTCCAGCGGTGTGTTAAGCGGGATAATCTCCAGATAACCCCGTGTCAGGAAATTCTCCTGCTCCTTCTCTCCTGGCGGTTTACGGGGCGCTTTAGTCGAGGGCGACTTAAGCCATAACGTTATGGTGGTGTCTTTTAACGGCGTGACATCGCCCATGGCATCCCGAAAGAGATCGTTGTCATCAAGGTTCATGGTTTTCTCACACCTGATTAAAATTGATGGAACCTACAAAACAGGCTTAAGCAGTTAGCGTAGCAAAAGCTGCAATCGCCGGGCTACCCCGCTTTTATCCATGTTGCCGCTGAAGAAGATATGGGTAACAGATCACAAAAGCGGAAACTTTTCGTGACAGTTAACGGTAACGGCATTCTGAGAAGCCCGTCACATCAGCGTTTATCGATGTGTGCTTCATCCATAATGTTTGTGGGTGTAAAACTGCTCGGATGAGTTCCCTTCAGCACAAAAAATGTTAAAATTGACACCAGTCAATAATCGTCGAGCAAACCATTATGATCCCTGAAAAACGCAGCATTCGTCGTATTCAGTCGGGCGGTTGTGCCATTCACTGCCAGGATTGCAGCATCAGTCAGCTCTGCATCCCCTTCACGTTAAATGAACATGAGCTGGATCAGCTCGACAATATCATTGAGCGTAAAAAACCAATTCAGAAAGGGCAAACCCTTTTCAAAGCAGGCGACGAACTGAAATCTCTGTATGCGATTCGTTCCGGCACGATCAAAAGTTACACCATTACCGAGCAGGGTGATGAGCAAATCACCGGTTTCCATCTGGCGGGCGATTTAGTCGGCTTTGATGCCATCATGGGTTCCAGCCATCCCAGCTTTGCGCAGGCGCTGGAAACTGCAATGGTCTGTGAAATCCCGTTTGAAACCCTGGATGACCTGTCAGGAAAAATGCCTGCCCTGCGTCAGCAGATGATGCGTCTGATGAGCGGTGAAATCAAAGGCGATCAGGATATGATCCTGCTGCTGTCGAAGAAAAATGCCGAAGAGCGCCTGGCGGCGTTTATCTGGAACCTTTCCCGTCGTTTCGGCCAGCGCGGTTTTTCTCAGCGTGAATTCCGCCTCACCATGACGCGTGGTGACATTGGTAATTACCTGGGCCTGACGGTTGAAACCATCAGTCGCCTGCTGGGTCGTTTTCAGAAGTCCGGTATGCTGGCGGTGAAAGGGAAATACATCACTATTGAAAACCACGCCCTGCTGGAAGAGTTAGCCGGTCAGAGCCATCAGGCCGCCTGATCCGCAGCCGGATCAATAAATCTTATTTTGTTGATCCGGCAGTAACTTTTTCCCTTCTTCCGCTGTGCAACATAGGCTATCTTTATTCCAGTCGCTCTGGTTTAAGGAGAACGCCTCATGTCCCAGTACCAAAATATTCTGGTCGCCATTGATGCCCAGCAAGACGATCAGCCCGCGCTGCGACGTGCGGTCTATCTGAATCAACGCATTGGCGGAAGGATCAAAGCCTTTCTGCCTATCTATGATTTCTCATACGAGATGACCACCCTGCTTTCGCCTGACGAACGCGCATCAATGCGCCAGGGCGTCATCAGCCAGCGCACTGAATGGATCCGTGAGCAGGCCCGCGCTTATCTGGATGCCGGTGTCGAAATTGACATCAAAGTGATCTGGCACAACCGTCCTTTTGAGGCCATCATTCAGGAAGTGCTTGCCCATCAGCATGACCTGGTGCTGAAGATGGCTCATCAGCATGATCGTCTTGAATCCGTGATCTTCACCCCGACTGACTGGCATCTGCTGCGTAAATGCCCGTGTCCGGTCTGGATGGTCAAAGATCAGCCGTGGCCGGAAGGCGGTAAAGCTATTGTCGCGGTCAATCTTGCCAGTGAAGAGCCACATCACGATGGCCTGAACCAGAAGCTGATTCGTGAAACGGTGAAACTGGCAGAAAAAGTGAATCAGACCGAGGTGCACCTGGTCGGCGCTTATCCGATTACGCCTATCAACATCGCTATCGAACTGCCGGACTTTGATCCCAGCGTTTATAACGATGCGATTCGTGGTCAGCATCTGGTGGCGATGAAAGCGCTGCGGCAGAAGTTCTCGATTGGTGAAGAGTTCACCCATGTGGCTAAAGGCCTGCCGGAAGAAGTCATCCCGGATCTGGCGGCGCATCTGGGTGCTGGTGTGGTGGTGTTGGGTACCATAGGACGTACCGGCCTGTCGGCAGCCTTCCTGGGTAATACGGCGGAACAGGTGATTGATCATCTGCGCTGCGATCTGCTGGCGCTCAAGCCTGACGATTTCAAATCGCCGATTGACCTGGATGATGAAGAGGATGAGGAGGATTGATTCTCCCCTGATAGAAGACGGGCGGCGGATTAGCCGCCCTTTTTTTATTACAGCGCTTTGAGAATGGCTTCCACGCTGGCTTTGGCATCGCCAAACAGCATCTGACTATTCTCTTTGAAGAACAGCGGATTCTGTACGCCAGCATAACCGGTGTTCATTGAGCGTTTAAACACCACGACATTGTGCGCTTTCCACACTTCCAGTACCGGCATGCCCGCAATCGGGCTGCGGGGGTCATCCTGCGCCGCCGGGTTAACCGTGTCATTGGCACCGATAACCAGCACCGTGTCGGTGTCGCTGAAATCGTCGTTGATCTCATCCATCTCCAGCACCACGTCATAAGGTACTTTGGCCTCGGCCAGCAGCACGTTCATGTGACCCGGCAGACGCCCTGCCACCGGATGAATGCCGAAGCGCACGTTGATGCCGAGTGCACGCAGTCGGGCAGTAATTTCCGCAACCGGGTACTGCGCCTGCGCCACTGCCATACCGTAGCCAGGGGTAATAATCACCGAGCTGGATGCCTTGAGCATCTCTGCGGTTTCTTCAGCTGTGATTTCACGATGCTCGCCCGCTTCCTGACTGTCATCGCCGCTGCTGACTTCCGTGCCAAACCCGCCCGCAATCACGCTGATGAACGAACGGTTCATCGCTTTGCACATGATGTAGGAGAGAATCGCACCCGACGACCCCACCAGTGCACCGGTTACAATCAGCAGATCGTTGCTCAGCATAAAACCGGCAGCGGCAGCGGCCCAGCCTGAATAGGAGTTCAGCATCGACACCACAACCGGCATGTCCGCGCCGCCGATAGAGGCAACCAGATGCCAGCCAAACGCCAGCGCAATCACTGTCATCAGGAGCAGTGCGAACACCTGAGCACCCGTGCTGCTGGTGTTAACAAACCACAGCAGCAGCAGGAACGAGACGACCAGCGCCAGCAGATTCAGCTTGTGACGATGCGGTAACGCCAGCGGTTTTGAAGAGATTTTGCCGCACAGCTTGCCAAACGCTACCAGCGAACCGGTGAAGGTGACAGCACCAATAAAGATACCGATAAACACTTCGCTCAGATGGATATTCTCCATCACGGCTGGCAGGCCAGGCGCGTGGTCGATGTAACTGTTGATGCCGACCAGCACAGCGGCCAGGCCGACAAAGCTGTGCAGAATCGCGACCAGCTCCGGCATTTCTGTCATTTCGACTTTCTTCGCCAGACGAATCCCGATAGCGCCGCCAATGACCATCGCCAGCAGGATCCAGACGACATTTCCGCTGTCCGGGCCAAAGATGGTGGCAACCAGCGCAATCGCCATGCCGCTGATACCAAAAATATTCCCGCGCTTTGAGGTCTCGTGACGCGAGAGACCCGCAAGGCTACAGATGAAAAGAATTGCAGCCACAATATAGGCTGCAGTGACTAATCCGCCAGACATGTGTTACCCCTTACGAAACATTTTCAGCATGCGCTGGGTGACGGTAAAGCCACCAAAGATATTGATGCTGGCAATCAGCACGGCAATAAAGGAGATAAAGGTGACCCAGCCACCGTGGCCCATCTGCAGTACCGCACCGATGACGATAATGCCGGAGATGGCGTTGGTAACGGACATCAGCGGCGTATGCAGCGCGTGACTGACGTTCCAGACCACGTAATAACCCACCACACAGGCGAGCGCGAACACGGTAAAGTGGGAGAGGAACTCAGCTGGCGCTACGTTTGCGAGGCAGCCAAACAGCACGACAGCCAGTGCGATCAGCAGGTAGTTACGCCACGGAGACACAGGCTTTGCTTCAGCCTTCTCTGCGGGTTTCTGGGCTGCCGGTTTAGCCTGTGGCGCAGCAGAGACCTGAATCGGCGGTGCTGGCCAGGTGACTTCACCCTCACGCACGACAGTCACGCCCCGCACCACTACATCGTCGAAATCGACCTGGATTTCGCCATTTTTCTCTTTACACAGCAGCTTAATCAGATTGACAAGGTTGGTGCCGTAAAGCTGGGAAGATTGAGTTGCGAGACGGCTGGGCAGATCGGTATAACCGATAATTTTCACGCCGTTAGGCGTTACGGTCACCTGATCAGCGACGGTCAGCGCACAGTTGCCGCCGGTCTGCGCCGCCAGATCAACAATTACGCTGCCTGGTTTCATGCTGGCGATCATCTCTTCGGTGATCAGTTTCGGTGCCGGTTTGCCTGGGATCAGCGCCGTGGTGACAATGATGTCCACCTCTTTAGCCTGGCTGGCAAACAGTGCCATCTCCGCTTTAATGAACGCCTCGGACATGACTTTAGCGTAACCATCGCCACTGCCCGCTTCCTCTTCGAAATCGAGTTCAAGGAATTCGGCACCCATACTCTGCACCTGCTCTTTAACTTCAGGGCGGGTATCAAAGGCCCGGACAATCGCGCCCAGACTGCCCGCTGCACCGATCGCGGCCAGCCCTGCCACACCGGCCCCAATCACCATAACTTTGGCCGGTGGCACTTTTCCGGCGGCGGTGATCTGACCGGTAAAGAAGCGTCCAAATTCATGGGCGGCTTCGACGATAGCGCGATAACCGGCAATGTTCGCCATCGAGCTCAGAGCATCCAGCGACTGCGCCCGCGAAATACGCGGTACCGAGTCCATTGCCATGACGGTGACCTGACGCGCAGCCAGCTTTGAAAGCAGGTCGGGATTCTGTGCAGGCCAGATAAAGCTGACCAGCGTGCTGCCCGCCCGGGTGAGCGCAATCTCATCCTCATCCGGTGCATTCACCTTCAGAACGATATCGGACTGCCATACCTGTTTCTGGTCGCAGAGTGTGGCACCTGCTGCTCTGTAGCTTTCATCATCAAAGCTGGCGCGTTGACCGGCGTCATGCTCCAGGGTGACGCTGAAACCCAGCTTAATGAGTTGTTCCACGGTCTTTGGCGTGGCAGCCACGCGCGACTCGTTTGGCAACCTTTCCTTGGGGATTCCAATTAACATAGTGTTTCCTTTCATCGGTTAAGGATGATGGCCCGGATCTGCATGACGACATCGCAGCTAAAACAGCGTTTCAGCGACTTATAGTCGGAATGCATGTATTTCAAAGTGTTTATGACCTACTTAAAATGTGACGAGCGATCCAGAGCAGCTACGCAGAGTAGTGACATTCACATGATTATTCAGGATTCTGCTAAAAAAGCTGCGTAATCCCACTGCGAAACAGTCCTGCAAGCAGATAATCTGCCAGAATAAATTGTGCCCGGCCGAATTAATCTTCAATAAAAACCTTTATTTAACAATGTATTAACTGTTTAAGCGCTAACAGTTACCGCTTTTAATGGTAACCCGCACGAAAACACGCCATAACTGTGTTTGATGACAAACAAATGAAAAAATCATGGTTGAATAACGCGATCTGACACAAAAAATCGCTGCGACAGTCTGTTTATAACATGCAATAATCAGCGGCTAATCTGTTATACATCAAGAGTCCAGCACGTTTTCGTACTCATTTTTGCGTAAGGCGAAGGATTATTTTTATGAAGCTGAAGAACACTATTCTGGCGTCCACTCTGTTGTCTCTGCTGGCAGCCAATGCATTCGCTGCGCAGGAGTTAACGCCAGAAAAAGCGGCCGCGCTGAAGCCATTCGAACGTATTAATATCACCGGTCGTTTCAACGCAATTGGCGACGCAGCCGATGCGGTCTCTAAGCGTGCAGATCAGATGGGCGCTGCCTCTTATTACATCCAGGCGATCAACGACAGCAACGGCAACAGCGGTAACTGGCGCGTCACGGCTGACCTCTATAAAGCTGATGCCCCGGCAGCCACCCAGTCCACGACCTACCGTCGTTTCAATGGCGTCAATGAACTGCCAAAAGCAGAAGCGTATAAGCTTGAACCGTTCGATACCGTTTCGGTCAGCGGCTTCTTTGCCAGCCAGCCGGATGTGAACGACGCGATTTCAAAAGCGGCTAAACAGAAAGGCGCGGCCTCCTTCTTTATCGTTCGCCAGATCGATGCCAACAGCGGCGGCAATCAGTATGTCACCGCCTATGTTTATAAAGCGGATGCTAAAGAACGCAAGGTGCAGACACCGAATGCGATTCCTGCCGATTCAGAAGCGGGTAAAGCCGCTCTGGCTACCGGTGGCGCTGCGGCGGCTAACGTCGAGATTCCAGGCGTGGCCTCGTCTGAAACGCCAAGCAACAAAGTGGGCCGTTTCTTCGAAACCCAAAGCTCTACCGGCAAGCGCTATACCGTCAATCTGCCAAACGGTAAATCCGTACAGGAAGTGAACGCAATCACTGCCGCGCAGATGCAGCCGTTTGATACCGTCACCTTCACCGGGCACTTCGGTACACCAACGGCGATTTCAGAAGAAGTGGCAAAGCGTGCAGCCGATAAAGGTGCCAAGTTCTACCACGTCACCCGTCAGTGGCAGAACCAGAGTGGCGGCAACCTGACCGTTACGGCTGACCTGTTTAAGTAATCCCTCCAGGGCGGCACCCGCCGCCCTGCTGTTTGCATAATTCCTGCGCTGTTTTGCATAGTCACGCATTGCCATCCCCTGCCACTCTCCGTAAAATCCTCCGCCTGTTTACCGGATATTGTCCCTGTATTCTGCCTTTGGTGTGACATAACCCAGCGACAGAATCCGATTTACCCAGCCATATATGCTAGCGGGAAGGTAGTTTTGGAGAAAAAATTAGGTCTCGGTGCGCTGACGGCGCTGGTGCTCAGCTCAATGCTGGGCGCAGGCGTGTTCAGTCTGCCGCAAAACATGGCCGCAGTGGCCGGTCCGGCCGCGCTGCTGCTGGGGTGGCTGATTACCGGTGTCGGCATTATTTTTCTGTCGCTGGCGATGCTGCTGCTGACCCGCCTTAAGCCCGAACTGGACGGCGGCATCTTTACCTATGCACGCGCCGGGTTCGGCGAACTGATGGGCTTCTGTTCCGCCTGGGGCTACTGGCTATGCGCCGTAATCGCCAATGTCTCCTATCTGGTGATTGTCTTCTCTGCCCTGAGCTTCTTCACCGATACACCCGACCGGATTATCTTTGGTGATGGCAATACCTGGCAGGCGATGCTGGGTGCGTCCGTGCTGCTGTGGCTGGTTCACTGGCTGGTACTGCGCGGCGTGCAGACCGCGGCCAGCATCAATCTGATGGCGACGCTGGGCAAGCTGGTGCCGCTGCTGCTGTTTATTGTACTGGCGGTGATGGCGTTCAACTATGATCGTTTCCGCTTCGATTTTTCCGGTGTCACGCTGGGAAAACCGCTCTGGGAGCAGGTTAAGCAGACCATGCTGATTACCCTGTGGGTCTTTATCGGGGTTGAAGGTGCTGTGGTCGTCTCTGCCCGTGCACGCCAGAAAAAGGATGTGGGCCGCGCAACCTTATTCGCCGTGCTGGCTGCGCTGCTGGTCTATCTGCTGGTGACACTGCTGTCGCTTGGCGTGGTGCCGCGTGCTGAACTGGCTGAAATGCGTAACCCGTCAATGGCCGGATTAATGACCCGACTGATGGGGCACTGGGGCGATGCGGTGATTGCGGTGGGTCTGATTGTTTCCGTGTGCGGTGCCTATCTGAGCTGGACGATTATGGCCGCGGAAGTGCCGCTGATTGCCGCGCAACAGGGTGCTTTTCCCCGCAGTATCGCCCGGCAGAACCGCCATAACGCGCCAGCTGCCTCGCTGTGGCTGACCAACGGCAGTATTCAGCTCTGCCTGATCCTGATTGCCCTGACCGGTGCTGACTACAACAACCTGCTGACCATCGCCTCGGAGATGATTCTGGTGCCCTATCTGCTGGTGGGGTTATATCTGATCAAAGTGGTGCGCGGACAGCATAAGCCGCTGGCGATGGCAATCGGTGTGGGTGCCAGCGTGTATGGCATCTGGCTGTTGTACGCCTCGGGACCCATGCACCTGATGATGTCAGTGGTGCTTTACACACCGGGCCTGCTGCTGTTTCTGTTTGCACGACGCGGCGGCCGCGGCGATATTGCGCTGACCTCGCTGGAGCGCATTGCGATGGGATTGCTGATTGCCGCGACATTGCCCGCCGTGTGGGAGCTGACGACTTAACGCCCGATAAAAAGGGGTCTCAGTGTGCCTGCACTGGAATGGATACACACAGCAGGTCATCCTGCTGTGTGAGGTTCAGCGGCTTCGCATACTCATAGTGGATGGCATCCAGCTGCTCCGCCGAAAGCGGATAAGGGAGCTGGATATCAAAGCGACTAATATGCTGTTGTTCTGCGAGAGTAATCAGGCGCGCGATATTAATTTCGTCGCTAACCTGAGTGGAAATGATTTGTAATGCTAATTCTTTTAACGGGTCGTCACTGCCCTGTAAACGGTGTGCCGATTTACGTGTCACCATGCCAAATATCGGCATCACACCATAAATAGCATCGACGAAGCTCCAGCGCTTTTTGCAGGAAGCGGAAAGAAAGTCACTGTAATTGAAGCAGATGCGGTCAGGGTATATGGCTGATGCCAGCTCTTTATCAGACATACTAACGCTCCTCATAGTAATCATCAATATCCCAAACCTGGCGCAAAAAGGCCGCGCTAATGATTGCACATTTTGCCGGTTATATACCAGCAAGCCACGGATATTTCGTGCGATAACGTAGAGCTCAGGACCAGGAAAAGATATGCTTTCATTCATCCCTGACTCTGCCCTGTGAACTATGAACAAAATTGTTTATGTAGAAGATGAACCCGAAGTGGGTTCGCTGATTGCGGCCTATCTTGGCCGTCACGATATTGAAGTCATTGTTGAAACACGCGGCGACCGTGCTGAAGCGGTCATCGCCGAACAGCAGCCCGACCTGGTGATGCTGGATATCATGTTGCCGGGCAAAGATGGCATGACCATCTGTCGCGACCTGCGGGCCAACTGGCAGGGACCAATCGTGTTGCTTACCTCACTGGACAGCGACATGAACCATATTCTGGCCCTGGAGATGGGTGCGCAGGATTACATCCTGAAAACCACACCACCCGCTGTGCTGCTGGCCCGCCTGCGCCTGCATCTGCGCCAGTCCCAGCATGGGCAGCCGGAAGATGCGCCTGCTGCGCCTGCCGCGAATCGTATGCTGCGTTTTGGCTCGCTGACCATTGATGCCCTGAACCGTCAGGTGACGCTGTTTGACGAGCAGATCGCCCTCTCCACTGCGGATTTCGATCTGCTGTGGGTTCTCGCCAGCCATGCAGGTCAGACGCTTAACCGTGATGCACTGCTGAAAACATTGCGTGGCGTCAGTTATGACGGCCTGGACCGCAGTATCGACGTGGCCATCTCCAGGCTGCGTAAAAAGCTCCACGACAGTGCCACCGAGCCGTTCCGCATTAAAACCATCCGCAATAAAGGCTATCTGTTCGCACCCCAGGCCTGGGATACGCGCGAATTATGAGAAAGCTTTTTATTCAGTTCTATCTGCTGCTGTTTGTCTGCTTTCTGGTCATGGCGCTGCTGGTGGGTCTGGTCTATAAGTTCACCGCTGAGCGCGCGGGCCGGCAGTCGATGAATGATCTGATGGCCAGCTCGCTCTACCTGATCCGCAGCGAACTGCGTGAGATCCCGCCGCGTGACTGGAACAAAACCATCAAGAGTCTTGATCTCGGCCTGTCGTTCGACCTGCACATTGAGCCGATGAACAAATATCAGCTCGATGAGACCAACATGCGGCGGTTACGGGCAGGCGAGATCGTGGCGCTCGACGATCAATACACCTTTCTGCAGCATATTCCGCGCAGCCACTATGTCTTATCGGTGGGGCCGATTCCCTATCTCTTTTATCTGCACCAGATGCGACTGCTGGATATTGCTCTGCTGGTGTTTATTGGCATGTCGCTGGCGCTGCCGGTGTTTATCTGGCTCCGCCCGCACTGGCAGGAGATGCAGCGCCTGGAAAAAGCGGCACAGCGCTTTGGCCGGGGCGAACTGGATGTACGTACCCATTTCGACAGCACCTCCAGTCTGTTCCGGCTGGGTATCGCCTTTAACCAGATGGCCGAGAACATCAACACGCTGGTCGCCAGCAAGAAGCAGCTGATTGACGGTATTGCCCATGAGCTGAGAACGCCGCTGGTACGCCTGCGCTACCGGCTGGAGATGAGCGATAACCTTACGGATGGCGAACGGGTGGCGCTGAATCGCGACATCGGCCAGCTTGAAAGCCTGATTGAGGAGCTGCTGACCTATGCGCGTCTTGACCGGCCGCGCGTCGATCTGAATCTTAAATCGCTGGATCTGGCCAGCTGGCTGAGCGAGCGGCTGGACGATTTCCGCACCATCAACCCGGACATGCGACTCGACCTTGATCTGCCGCAGCGTGAAAACATCGGCATTTCTGACACCCGATTGATGGAGCGGGTGCTGGATAACCTGGTGAACAACGCGCTGCGTTATGCGCAGCAGCGACTGCGCGTCAGTTTATGGTTCGACGGTCCGGTCGGTTGTCTGCAGGTTGAAGATGACGGCCCGGGCATTCCGCCCGACGAACGTGAACGGGTTTTCGAACCTTTTGTCCGGCTTGATCCCAGCCGCGATCGCGCCACAGGCGGCTGCGGACTGGGCCTGGCCATTGTTCACTCCATTGCCCAGGCACTCAGCGGCAACGTAACCATTGAGTCCAGCCCGCTGGGCGGTGCCAGCGTTCGCTTTTGCTGGCCGGTTGATCTAACCTTGCGTGAAATTCCGCTGCGTTAAAATCCACAAGGAGTCTTACGTGACCTCAGCGTATCAACAACTTACCAAAACGTTCCAGCGCCTTTCCCGTTTCAGTCACGTCACGGCCATCGCTGGCTGTGACATGCAAACCACCATGCCACCTGGCGGCAGTCAGGCGCGTGGTGAAGCGCTGGCCGAAATGAGCGTATTGCAGCACCAGATCCTGACCGCCCCACAGGTCGGCGAGTGGCTTAAAGCCGCCGAGCAGCAGTCGCTGAACGATGTCGAGCGGGCCAACCTCAACGAGATGCAGCGCGCATATCAGCAGGCCACCCTGCTCCCTGATGATTTTGTTGAAGCCAAATCGATCGCCGGTTCCGTATGTGAACATGCATGGCGCACTCAGCGTCCCGCCAACGACTGGCAGGGCTTTGCCGCCAACCTCAAAGAAGTCGTACGACTGAGCCGCGAAGAGGCCCAGCGCCGCGCTGACGCCCGTGGCTGTTCGCGTTACGATGCGCTGCTGGATCTCTATGAGCCGGGTATGACCCGCGCCCGACTGGATGAAACCTTTGGCGAGCTGAAAACCTGGCTGCCCGATCTGCTGCAACAAGTCGTGGAAAAACAGGCACAGCAGTCATTTATCACGCCGCACGGGCCGTTCGCCATTCCAGCGCAGCGTCAGCTCGGTCTGAGCATTATGGAGACGCTGGGTTTTGACTTTAACCATGGCCGCCTCGACATCAGTGCGCATCCCTTCTGTGGCGGCGTCCCGGAAGATGTGCGCATCACCACCCGTTACAACGAGAATGAATTTCTCAGCGCCATGATGGGCGTGATTCACGAAACCGGTCATGCCCGCTATGAGCAGAATCTGCCGCAGCAGTGGCGCGGTCAGCCAGTGGCGCTGGCGCGCTCCACGGCTATTCACGAATCACAAAGCCTGTTTATGGAGATGCAGCTGGGTCGCAGCCGCGAATTCCTGCAGCGCATTTTACCGCAGGTGATCGCTACCTTTGGCGATCAGCCCGCTCTGCAGGCGGATAATTTCGTGCGCCTGACCCAGCAGGTGAAACCCGGCCTGATCCGGGTTGACGCAGATGAACTGAGCTACCCGGCGCATGTCATTCTGCGCTATGAAATCGAGCAGGCGCTAATTGAAGGCGAGATTGAGGTTGAAGACATTCCGGCGCTGTGGGATGAGAAGATGATGCAGTCACTGGGTCTGGATACCCGGGGTAATTATCGCGATGGCTGTATGCAGGATATCCACTGGACCGACGGCGCATTTGGTTACTTCCCGACCTATACGCTGGGCGCGATGTATGCCGCACAGCTGTTCCGGTCAGTTCAGAAGGCCATCCCTCAACTCAGCGAGCTGATTCAGCATGGTGAACTGCAGCCGGTATTTGACTGGCTGCAACAGAACATCTGGCAGCACGGCAGCCGTTTCTCCACCGACCAGTTGCTGATCAATGCTACCGGCGAAGCGCTGAATCCGGCTCTCTTCCGCCAGCATCTTGAACAACGCTACCTGAATAGCTAAGCTTCCGGGCGGTCTGCTGACCGCCCTTTTCCGCCTTTGTACAATCGGTTACACGCCGATACCAAACACCCACGGACACCGTTCATTGATTTCCCTATAGTCTCTTCACCGGCCCCGCAGTGGGCTACACATGAAAAAACAGTCTCCGAGGGATTTGCAATGAAAAAATTATTTGCACTGGTTGTCGCCGCTGCTATGGGTATGTCTTCTGTTGCTTTCGCTGCTGACACCACAGCTGCTCCAGCTGCTGCGCCAGCCGCAACAACAACTACCGCTGCAGCACCGGCTAAAACCGTTCACAAAACTGCGCACAAGAAACACCATAAAGCAGCTCAGAAAGCCCAGGCTGCTAAGAAACACCACAAAAAAGCAGTGAAAAAAGATGCCGCGCAGAAAGCGCAGGCGGCTAAAAAAGTTCACCATAAAAAAGCAACTAAACCAGCCGCTCAGAAAGCCCAGGCTGCTAAAAAAGTTCACCATAAAAAAGTAACTCAGCCAGCTGCTCAGAAAGCCCAGGCTGCTAAAAAAGTTCACCATAAAAAAGTAACTCAGCCAGCTGCTCAGAAAGCCCAGGCTGCTAAAAAAGTGCACCACAAAAAAGTGGTAAAACCTGCTCAGAAAGCGCAGGCCGCTAAAAAAGTTCACCACAAAAAAGTTGTGAAACCAGCAGCTAAAAACTAAGGTCGCCTTCAGCGCACGGCCACGAGATGATAATTAAAAACACCCGGTTATGCCGGGTGTTTCTTTACTGGAGTGGATGAAATGACGAGAGTGGATGAAATAGTGCGTCGCTATCGCTTCGAAATTATTCTGCTTGTTATGATCCTGTGTGGCATTGTTGCAGCCAGCTTTTTTATTTAGCCGCTGTAGCGTACTGATTAACCAATAAAACTCCCTTTTTCAACGCTCACCGACTATAGTTACCGTACTTACGTAATAACAATAACGTTAATTTTTGTCGCCATTGAGATTTCTATGCGCCTGGCTACCCTGTTAATGGTTGGACTCTTCAGCTTTGCCACCACGGTTCACGCCGATGATGACGATGACTCGCCTACTCCTGCTGAAATTAAGATGCTGTTCTTCGGCAAGGATCATCGCCAGGCAATCACCGATATTACCGCTGCCCCCTGGGATGCCATTGGTCAGCTGGAAACCGAAAGCGGCAACCTCTGTACTGCCACGCTCATCTCTCCGCATCTGGCGCTGACGGCCGGACACTGTCTGCTCTCTCCACCGGGTAATTTCGATAAGCCGGTGGCACTGCGATTTATGGCCAGTGATAAAGGCTGGCGTTACGAGCTTCATGATATTGATGCGCGCGTTGAACCCTCGCTGGCGTCAAAATTAAAAGCGGATGGTGAAGGCTGGATCGTGCCGAGCAGTGCTGCGCCCTATGATTATGGCATCGTGATTTTACGCAATCCGCCCTCTGCAATTACGCCGATTCCATTGTTCGATGGCTCACGCAGCGACCTTACTGCGGCGCTGAAGCTGACCGGACGCAAAGTGACGCAGGCAGGCTATCCGGCCGATCATCTGGATACGCTCTATTCTCACAGTGATTGCCTGATTACCGGCTGGGCGCAGCGTGCCGTGCTGTCGCATCAGTGTGACACCCTGCCGGGCGACAGTGGTTCACCGCTGCTGCTCAAAAGCGATAAAGGCTGGCAGTTAATCGCGGTACAAAGCTCAGCACCGGCAGCGAAAGATCGCTATCTGGCTGACAATCGCGCGATTTCGGTCACCTCGTTTAAAGATAAGCTGGAATCTCTCGCGCAGTAGCCTTCCCAACCCTTCACTGTTGATGCGTGCCTGTTAAGGCACGCATCCTGGCTTTTATCCTGCTATCTGCTCCATTGTCTGCAGAATTCGCTTATCTGAGATGGGGTACGGCGTACCCAACTGCTGAGCAAAGAAGCTGATACGCAGCTCTTCAATCATCCAGCGGATATTCTGCACCTCTTCATCATCCTGACGCTGCGGCGGCAATTTGTTACGCCACGCCTGATACGCCTGTTCCACTGCCTGCACTTTTAACATGCGCGCACGATCGCTGTGTGGATCGGCAGGCAGTTTTTCCAGCCGACGCTCAATGCCATGCAGGTAACGCAGCGTATCCGCCAGCCGCTGCCAGCCGTTTCCGGTGACAAAGCCGCGGTAGACCAGGCCACTTAATTGCGCCTTGATGTCGGACAACGCCAGCGCCATCGTCATATCGACCCGGCCCTTCAGACGCTTATTGATGTTGAAGACGGCCGTCAGGATCTGTTCAACCTGCTTCGCGATGGTCACTACGGTCTCATTGAGTTCGCCGCGAACTTTGTCACGCAACTGCTCAAATGAGGTCTGATCCCAGGCCGGACCGCCCGCTTCATCCATCAGTTTGTCGATGCCGCAGGCGATGCAGTCATCAATCAGCTCCAGCACTTTGCCATAAGGGTTGAAGTAAAGTCCGAGCTTGGCTTTGTTCGGCAGCTTCTCGTGCAGATATTTAACGGGTGACGGCACATTCAGCAGCAGCAGACGACGCTGACCGCGCCACATCATTTTCTGCTGCTCCTGCTCGCTGTCAAACAGGCGAATGGCGACGCTCTCTTTCTCATCGACCAGCGCAGGCCAGGCTTTGACCTGATAGCTACCGCGCTTCTGTTCGTAGCTGCGCGGGAGTTCACCAAAGCTCCAGATATGCAGACCACTCTGCTCCAGCCCGTCATCTGCCACTTTCGATAGCGTCTCCTGCACTTTGCCTTTCAGCTGTGCTTTGAGCGCGGTGAGATCTTTGCCTTCCAGCAGTTTGCGGTTGTGCTCATCCAGCACACGGAAGGTCATTTTCAGATGATCGGGCACCTGTTCCCACTGCCAGTTTTCCCGCTCCAGCGTGACACCAGTCATGCGGCGAAACTCACGCGACAGCGCATCGAGCAGCGGCATCTCCATTGCGTTGACACGCCCCAGGAACGCCTCGGCGTAGTTGGGTGCCGGCACCAGGTTGCGGCGCAGCGGCTTGGGCAGTGACTTAATCAGCGCGATGATCAGCTCACGGCGTACGCCCGGGATTTGCCATTCAAAACCGCTATCTTCAATCTGATTCAACAGCGGCAGCGGAATATGTACCGTCACGCCATCCGCATCGGCCCCCGGCTCGAACTGGTAACTCAGCTTCAGTTTAAGGTTGCCCTGATGCCAGAAGTTAGGATAATCAAGCTGGCTGACCTTATCCGCGCCCTCTTTGATCAGCATCTGTTTGTCGAAGTTCAGCAGCTCCGCGTTTTCACGGCTGGCCTTTTTCCACCAGCTGTCGAAATGCTTCGCTGAAACAACCTCTTTGCCAATGCGCTGGTCATAAAAAGCAAACAGCGTTTCGTCATCTACCAGAATATCGCGACGGCGGGATTTGTGTTCCAGATCTTCGACTTCACTGCGCAGCTTCTGGTTAGCACGGAAGAAAGCATGTCGGGTCTGCCAGTCGCCCTCCACCAGCGCGTGACGGATAAACAGCTCACGACTCAGAGTGGGATCAATGCTTCCATAGTTCACCTTGCGCGCGGCGACAATGGGCAGACCATAGAGCGTAACCTTCTCGGCAGCCATTACCGCACCCTGCGATTTCTCCCAGTGCGGTTCACTGTAGCTGCGTTTAATCAAATGCTGCGCCAGCGGTTCAATCCACTCCGGTTCAATGCGACCCGCAGTGCGGCCCCACAGGCGGCTGGTCTCGACCAGTTCTGCCACCATGGTCCATTTCGGCGGTTTTTTAAACAACCCGGAGCCGGGGAAAATCGAAAAGCGGGTATTGCGTGCACCGGTGTACTCCTGCTTGTCGGTGTCCTTCTGGCCGATATGTGACAGCAGACCGCTGAGCAGCGCGCAGTGAACAGGCTGCAGTTCAGCCGGCTCGCTGTTAACCGAAATGCCCAGTTCGCGCACTAACTGCCGCAGCTGGGTATAAATATCCTGCCATTCCCGCACCCGCAGATAGTTCAGGAAGTCACTTTTGCACTGGCGACGGAAGAGGTTGCCGGACAGCGCTTTCTGCTGCTCCGCCAGGTAGTTCCACAGGTTCACATAGGCGAGGAAGTCGGAATCTTTGTCGGCAAAGCGCCGGTGCTTCTCATCGGACGCCTGCTTTTTCTCTGCCGGGCGCTCGCGCGGGTCCTGGATCGACAGACCGGCAGTGATGATCATCACTTCACGTACGCAGCCAAATTTCTGCGCTTCCAGCACCATCCGCGCCAGACGCGGATCGACCGGCAGCTGTGCCAGCTGACGCCCGGACCCGGTGAGTTTGTAGTGTCCGCTCTCCTCATTCAGGGTCAGCGCGCCCAGCTCTTCCAGCAGGCGGATGCCATCCTGAATATTGCGCTTATCGGGCGCTTCCACAAACGGGAAGGCGGCGATATCGCCTAGTCCCAGTGAGGTCATCTGCAGGATCACCGACGCCAGGTTGGTGCGCAGGATTTCCGGATCGGTAAAAGCCGGACGGCTCAGGAAGTCATCTTCCGAGTAGAGGCGAATACAGATACCGTCCGAAACACGGCCGCAACGCCCTTTTCGCTGGTTAGCGGAGGCCTGCGATATCGGCTCAATCGGCAGGCGCTGCACCTTGGTGCGGAAGCTGTAGCGACTGATACGCGCCGTGCCAGGATCGATGACATATTTGATGCCCGGGACCGTTAGTGAGGTTTCCGCGACGTTGGTCGCCAGCACGATGCGACGGCCACTGTGCGACTGAAATACCCGGTTCTGTTCCGCGTTCGACAGTCGCGCATAGAGCGGCAGCACTTCGGTGTGCGGCAGGTCGCGTTTGTTCAGCGCATCGGCGGTATCACGGATTTCGCGCTCACCGCTCATGAAGATCAGGATATCGCCGCGACTCTCGCGTCCCAGTTCATCCACCGCATCAAAAATCGCCTGCAGCTGATCGCGATCGCCATCATCCGCTTCTTCAACCACCGGCCGGTAGCGCACTTCGACCGGATAAGTCCGGCCGGAGACTTCAATCACCGGCGCGTTGTTGAAGTGCCGCGAGAAGCGCTGCGGATCGATGGTCGCCGAGGTGATAATCACTTTCAGATCGGGGCGGCGCGGCAGCAGCTCACGCAGATAACCGAGCAGGAAATCGATATTCAGGCTGCGCTCGTGCGCCTCATCAATGATGATGGTGTCATATTGCATCAGCAGGCGATCCTGCTGGATCTCCGCCAGCAGGATCCCGTCGGTCATCAGTTTAATCTGCGTCAGTTCGCTGACCTGGTCGTTAAACCGCACTTTATAGCCGACACAGCCACCCAGTGAGGTGCTGAGCTCATCAGCAATACGGTTCGCCACGGTGCGCGCAGCCAGACGGCGCGGTTGCGTATGACCAATCAGACCCGTGATACCGCGTCCCAGCGCCAGACAGATTTTCGGCAGCTGCGTGGTTTTACCTGAGCCGGTTTCACCCGCAACAATCACTACCTGATGGTTGCGAATCGCGGCGGCAATATCCTGCTGTTTCTGACTGACCGGCAGATTGTCCGGAAAGGTAATGGCTGGCGTAGCCGCGTGGCGCTGGGCCACGCGCTGTTCAGCAGCAATAAATTCCTGCTCCAGCTCACGGGCAATGCCCTGCTGTGCCTCGGAATTTTTAGCTTTTCTGGCACCCTGCAAGCGGCGCTGCAGACGCTGGCGATCGCGCAGCATTACACCGTCGAGCCGTGGCCAGAGCGCTGCCAGTGGGGAAGTATCGGGAGATGACATAATAGTGACGTACCTTACTCAGACGGTGTCGCTGCGAGAAGCAGCGCCCTGCAAGCCGGGATAACCAGCTGATTCAATAAAATAATTGTGCGCATCATAGCACATTCTGAACCGTTCCGGCGGCTGGCCCCGGTTACGCTTATTCAATAAATTCGAACATGGGTCTCGAAATATTGCGCTTTCACCGCGCCATTGATAACCGTAGAGTGTAAACCATTGAGCGGAAAGTCTTCCGCGTAACAGACAGGAAACCACCATGACCAAAGTTTTAGTTCTGAAATCAAGCATCCTTGCAGGCTACTCACAGTCAAGCCAGCTCGCTGACTTCTACGTTGAACAGGCAAAGGCACAGGGTAAAGAAGTCACTGTACGTGATCTGGCCGCTAACCCGATTCCGGTTCTGGATGGTGAGTTAGTGGGTGCAATGCGCCCATCCGAAGCGCCACTGTCACCACGTCAGCAGGAAGCACTGGACCTGTCCGATGAACTGATTGCAGAACTGCAGGCTCATGATGAAGTGGTGATTGCCGCGCCAATGTACAACTTCAACATCCCGACGCAGCTGAAAAACTATTTCGACCTGATTGCCCGTGCTGGCGTGACGTTCCGCTACACCGAAGCAGGTCCGGAAGGTCTGGTTAAAGGCAAAAAGGCTGTGGTGATCTCCAGCCGTGGCGGCATTCATAAAGATACCCCAACCGATCTTCTTACCCCATACGTTAAGCTGTTCCTGGGCTTCATCGGCATCACTGACGTTGAGTTCGTGTTTGCTGAAGGCATCGCTTACGGTCCTGAAGTGGCCAGCAAAGCGACCGCTGAAGCGAAAGACGCTATTAAGCAGATCGTGACGGCATAAGTCTCACTCATCTCAGGATGACGCTGTAAAAGACCGGGCCATGCGCCCGGTTTTTTTTCGCCGGTTACTGACTGCTCTGTGCCACTTTTCTCAGCCACTGACCGTTAATGCCGCGCACATATTCTCCCGCTGCCGCACGGCCCACCAGCTTCTGTCCGGCAATACTGGCGATGTCAGCCGTGGAGAGATTATTCTGCTCTGCCAGCCGCTGATACTCCTGCTGACGTCCGGCATTAATCCGCTGCACCAGCGCCAGCGTTTCACTGTCCTGCGAACGTGCCGCCAGATAGCCGGAAAGCGTTTCACCTGCCCGGCCCGATTGCCGCGCCTCATCGAGCGTCAGTGCCCAGGCAGGCTGAGCTATCGCCAGGGCGAGGAACAGCGCCGCGCTTATGCGTTTCATCGTTGCTCTCCTCAGAACAGACCGCTCTGGTTTTTCAGTAACGCTTCCACATCTTTATCGACTTTGATGTGGATCTCATGTTCGATTTTCACGTTCATATTGATGGTGATGGGATCTTTGGGTGCCGTGACTTCAATGCGCGGCACGCAGCCGATGCTCAGCAGTCCGGCTGCCAGAACCAGTAGTGCCCTCAGGCTCATGGTGAAGTGTCCTTGTTCGATGGCAAAGTCGCATGTTGCTCTAACCAGGATTGCAAATTATCGCCAAAGCGCAGGCTGCGCCAGAGCTGAAACAGGTTTTCCTGATGATGATAGTTGAGATTAACCGTCTGACGACGGTTACTGAACTGGCTCACGCCCTGCACCTGCGCCTCCATAGTGAGGTCGCCAAGATTATCCAGATTGATCGTGGCCCAGCTGCGGGAGACTTCCATATAGCGTAACCAGTCCAGCGCGGCGCCCGTCGCCACGTTATTGCCGGTAATGGCATCTGCCATATCTTTATCCAGCCGGAAGGTCAGCGGACCGCTGTTGGCAATCCACCCTTTCTCCACCAGCCAGCGTGGGTTATTGAGCCACAGCGGAAGCTCACCGTTAACCTTGCCCGACATGGCGAACTGTTTAGGCTTCAGCGCCGTGACAAGTTCGCTGAGGCTGATTTGACGCAGCGACACCCGGGCTGGCTCATGCTGAGGCATACGCAGGGATGGCAGCGTGATTTGTCCGCCCAGCAGATCGAGGCTGACATCCTGCAGCGTCAGCGGCGCCTGTTCAGACCATGGCCAGTTCCCCTGCAGGTCGGCGCGAATGTTCTGCATCGCAAACTGGTTCTTAACCTCGGCAATGCGCAGTGATACCGGGCCGTGCTGCCCAAACTGCCACTGCTGATCATGAAATCGGAACGGCAGCGAGAAGTCGATACCGTTCACCTGGCTGTCAGGCGTCCAGACGCTGCCCTGTCTGACCGTCCAGTGGCCTCCGGCCTGGAAGCCCTGATCGCTGGCGGCGGAAAAAGCGACCTGTGCCTGCAGACTGCCGCCCTGAATCTGCATTTTCATGTCGGGGCTGAGCAGTGGCTGAAATACTGTCAGCGACTGAGCGGGCCACCAGGCCTGGCCGCGTAACCGTTCGCCGTCCCAGCGACCATTCACACGCAGCGGGCCGACCTTGCCCGCTTTTAACTCGCCCCGCCAGAGGAAATAGCCGGGATCACGACCTTTAGCCTCAAAGTCGAGCATGGAATCTGCCAGATGTCCGCCATAGCTGAAGCGGGTCTCTCCTGCCTGCAGGCGGAAATGCCCATTGAACGCCGGATGCGCCGCATCACGCTGCCAGTCTACCGGTGCAGTCAGCGTCAGACGCGGTTTTGCTATGTTGACGCTGCCGTACGCCAGCTGATTAAAGCCGGCAGACAGGGTGTCAAGATGGATCAGCGTATCGTGCCAGCCACCGGTTCCTTTAACATCCCAGCGCGCCTGCAGCGGCAGCATCTCGCCTCCGCCCCAGTAGCGCCAGTTCCATTCGCCCTTATCGGGCCAGAAGTCTGTGGCGCGACCATCGAGATGCAGCCAGAAGCGGCCAAAACTGGCATCGTGTGCGTTGAGAATCGCCTGCAGGCGACCATCAATGCCCTGTGAGGAGAGCCGCACACCCGCCAGCGGCCAGCGCGCCTCGTCCACTTCCAGCGTTGACAGCAGCCGACCGCGCAGACGCAGCAGCGATTTAGGTTGCAGCACCAGCTGAGGATCGAGTAGCGATCCACTGAGCACACCAGGAATCGAGCCATAAAGTTGCAGAGCGGCCAGTTTGCTTTCACCGGTCAACTGAAAGGGAAGGTTGCTGTTGGTCAGGCTGAGGTTACCAGGACCTATGCCCAGCACCACGTTGCCCTTGCCGCCGCGTCCCTGGGTCAGCAGGTTAACGCGACCGCTAATCTGGCTACTTTCAAGGCCAGACTGCCAGTTATCCAGCGTCAGGTTAACAAACCCTGATAGCGGCTGAGCCTCCAGCGGCCAGAAGTATTCGCCCTTTTCAATCCGAATCTGATCGCGGCTGATCTGCCACGGCAGTCTGAGAAGCGGCCTGGTCACTTCGGCCATTGCCACGCGTAGCTCGCCCTGCTGCTGCTGCCAGTTAAGCGTCAGCTTCAGGGGATGCGGCAGCGCGTCCAGCGCCAGCTGTCCGGTCACATCGCCGTTCACCGGCAGATCAGTGGCAAAGGTGGGTAACGCCAGATGACCACTCAGCGTGACGGGGTCAGGCAGTGCAGGATGGGTGAGCGTCAGGCGACGGATAGCGAGCTGCTGACCGGTCAGCGTGGCCGCCAGCTGCAGATTATCGCCCTGGTAACTGAGTTGCTGGCGATCTTTTTCCAGCGTCAGATCCAGCGCGCCCGCATACGTCTGCCACGGCGTAACGATTAATTTGCCCAGATGAACGTCGGCGCCAGGCAGCATTGCCTGCCATTCGGCCAGCGTTTTGGGCGCAGCCGTACTGTTACTGGCAGGTAATTGTTGCAGGCAGGCGCTATCCAGCGTCAGCGCTTCAGCATTGAGTTTCCAGCGTGACTGATGCCAGCCCAGTGACACCGCCTTTACGGTGGCCAGTGAGCAATCGCCAGCGAGATAACGGATCTGAGGTAACCACAGGCCACCTTCACGCCAGCGGGGTGCGCCTGACAACGCAATGCGCGTCCCGTCAGGCAGCCAGATGCCGGCCAGCCGCGGCAGCCATTGCGTCACAGTTAAGATCAGGCCGAGCAGAAGCAGGATAACCGCCAGAATGGCCGCCAGCCGTCGCCGGAAAATCCGTGGCATAAAAGCCATAATCCTTTTCCTTACAATATCCTGACAACGATGATGGCATGTAATCTGCCAGAGGTGAAGGCCTGTGCCAGGCGCAAATCAGCAGTTTCAGCAAAGTCGGTCAGAAAACGTTATCCTTGGTTTATCACTCTGCAGGAGCATAACAATGAAGATCGCGGTTTACAGCACTAAACATTACGATCAGAAATACCTTGAGCAGGTCAATCAGCAGTTCGGCTTTGAACTGGTGTTTTATGACTTTTTACTCTCTGAAAGCACGGCTAAAACCGCTGTGGGTTGCGATGCCGTCTGCATCTTTGTTAACGATGACGGCAGCCGTCCGGTACTGGAAGAACTGGCCGGACTGGGTGTGAAATACATCGCGCTGCGCTGTGCCGGTTTCAATAATGTCGATCTGGCTGCGGCGAAAGAGCTGGGTCTGGAAGTCGTCCGGGTTCCAGCCTACTCACCAGAAGCGGTGGCTGAACATACGATCGGCCTGATGATGACCCTGAACCGCCGTATTCATCGCGCTTATCAGCGTACCCGTGACGCGAACTTTTCGCTCGATGGGCTGACCGGCTTCAATATGCACAACAAAACTGCGGGCGTTATCGGCACCGGTAAAATCGGGATTGCGACGATGCGCATTCTGAAAGGTTTTGGTATGCGGTTGCTGGCGTTTGATCCTTACCCAAGCGAACAGGCACTGGAGCTGGGCGCGGAATATGTCGATCTGAAGACGCTGTTCGCTGAATCTCACGTCATCACGTTGCACTGCCCGCTGACGCCGGAGAATCATCATCTGCTTAACGCCGACGCGTTTAAACAGATGCGCGATGGCGTCATGATTATCAATACCAGTCGCGGTGGTCTGATTGATTCACAGGCGGCCATTGACGCGCTAAAACAGCAGAAAATCGGCGCGCTTGGCATGGATGTCTACGAGAATGAACGCGAACTGTTCTTTGAAGATAAGTCGAATGATGTGATTCAGGACGACGTATTCCGTCGTCTGTCAGCGTGCCATAACGTTTTGTTCACTGGCCATCAGGCGTTTTTAACCGCAGAAGCGCTGACCGCCATTTCTGAAACGACGCTGAGTAATCTCAGCCAGCTCGATCGGGGTGAAAACTGCCCGAACCGACTCTCAGCCTGACTGTTCTCGGTGTGACTGCGCGGGCCGGAGAAATCCGGCCCGTTCATCAGCGCGCGCAATTCCCGCCAATCAACGCCTGCTCATCACAGCGGCGTCCATTCACTAACTGACACATTCCCACGCGCGAGCCATCCAGCTGATGCGAAAATGCCAGCGTTCCGCCTGCATTCGAACAGGTGCTTTCTGCCAGGGAAGACATCACCACCCGTGGCTGGATATGGGCGGCGGTGGCTTGTTGCGGTGGCTCGTTATCATCACTGTTGCTGCTACAGGCAGAGAGTAATAGCGCGGCACCGGCCAGCAAAAAGGTGGCTGCTTTCATCAGTCGGACTCCGGGAATTGAGGTAAAAGGCTGGCTCAGCATATGTCAGGCAGCACAAGGGGTCGAGAGGTGAAACAGCTTTTTACAAAATTCTGCAGCGTCATTTGCAAGCAGAATTATCTTGTTTACCTGTTATCACTGAACTGCCACCCTTTTTCAGCCCATATTAATTCGGAGTAAACCCATGTTAATGGATATGTTAATTCGCATAGCGCTGGCCGGTATTCTCGGCGGCCTGATAGGCCTGGAGCGGCAGATGCGGGCTAAAGAAGCGGGATTACGTACGCATATTCTGGTCGGTATCGGCAGTGCCATGTTTATGCTGGTGTCGAAATATGGCTTCGCCGACATGCTCAGCAGCGACCACGTAGCACTGGACCCCAGCCGTATTGCCGCTCAGGTGGTCAGCGGAATGGGCTTTCTTGGCGCGGGCACCATTATGATCCAGAAGCAGGTGGTGAAGGGTTTAACCACGGCGGCCGGCCTGTGGGTAACGGCAGCGATTGGTCTGGTAATCGGCAGCGGCATGTATGAGATCGGCATCTATGGCACGGTGCTGGCGCTGGTCGTGCTGGAAGTGTTTCGCCGCCTCAGTCATCTTTTAATCGGCAAACACCATACACTGCTGGTTTTTCTTAAGCCTAAAAGCGTGCCGCTGGTATTGCTGGTCATGCAGCGGGAAGGCATACGCTACGGCAATGTGACGGTGATTAATCGTGATGAAGAGAGCGGTCTTTGTGAACTCAGTGTCCAGGT
The DNA here is from genome assembly GCF_019880205.1 of Pantoea alfalfae. Taxonomy (NCBI): domain Bacteria; kingdom Pseudomonadati; phylum Pseudomonadota; class Gammaproteobacteria; order Enterobacterales; family Erwiniaceae; genus Pantoea; species Pantoea alfalfae. Next base: position 1,956,334 of record NZ_CP082292.1, on the reverse strand, counting down.
GACGCTTTCCCGCAAATCAAACGATGCGTACCTTTATGATAAGGTTATGGAGATCAAGGGCGTTCAGTCGCTGGAAATGATGTGATTCCGCCACAAAAGCCGCTCATACCCGATGTCTCCCTGCAGGCATCCGGACATCGCAGAAGGCGGTGAGTAGCAGCCAGCGCCTTCTGCACTCCCCCATCCAAATCTGGCTGACCGCACATCTGGCTATCCTGTAAAGAAGCTTACTGACTGACCTGAGACATAGTGCGTGCCGATAATTAATGGCATAATCCGTTATTGTTTATCAATGTAATCATTTTACCCGGGGACAAATGCGCCAAGACTCTGACCATTCTGAAGACACCCTGCCTGCTGCTTCGCGCAAAAATTACCAGCCAGCATTAATCTTGCTGATTTTTACACTGATTGCGGGTGCTGCGGGGATCATGATGATACTGGATCATCGGAACTCGGTTAATAACGCGCTGGAGACCGGACAATGTCTGGCTGAAGAAAGTGCGGAAGATATTCTGGAAGTACTCAGGCATTTTTTACATCATGCTTATCGCTGGATTTTTAAGGCCTGCGGCTGAATTCAGTGCAGCATAAAATGGAGTAAGCCATGCCGGTTGACCAGCAGCAGAACACCGCAATACATAACCGCAACATAGCAAAGTAAAAAGAGTATCAGCGTCACAATAAATCTGGTGCCGTACTTTTTTATTTTACGATTTTTATCGGGATGCCTCATAGACATTAAATATTGATTCATTTGTTATTCACATTGATAGCCCGACATTAAACGGCTTCACAGGCAGTCTGTATTGACGAAATGTGCGAACCGACAGTTCACTTTATAAGAGAGTCTGCGTAAACGCATTTAAGCATAAAACGTAAACACCCGCTCTTGCGAAATCTGCTTATCAGATGTCCTTAACATCACCTGATTTATTAAAAAATCACTTTTTAGTGCGTGCTAAGAGATGATAAAACCATCGTTTTAATGAGATGCATAACACGCCAGTACGTCTGAATTTATTATTATAAACCCAACGGGTCAACGCACATTCAACAGAGCCCTTTTTTAAGATTATCACCTGAAAAACGAAAGCAGCGATTAATATCTGACTCTCTGATAATTTAATGAAAACATTTCTTTTGATGTACATCAAAGCATAAAAATACTACCCGAAATCTATTTAGTCCCGATTGATTCATGGCAGCGCATGCTGTGTTTTTTATTAATTCGGTAGTGCTGATGAAAATTTTTTTAATTATCTCTGTCATTTTTATGGCCACAAGCTGTGCAGTTAAAAGAGATCATGCGCGGACTGATGCTTACCCGTCATCACCGCCGTCCTGCTCAACGCACAGTGATGAAATTGATTGTCAGTGGAAAGATGTGCCCGTCAGCTGACATCGCGCAGCTGAACGCTTTCCGTTTGCTCACGACAAAGCAAAGCCTGCCCTCTTTCCTCACGCGCTTGCTCAGCACCGCATTCCGACAATGATTGCCCAGACGGGTCACGCGGCCGATGACTCTGACGGCGATTATCCGCTGATTACTTCACTCCGGGCTGGCTTTCGCGGCAACAATCCGTACCATACGCTGCATATTCGTAACATCACAGTGAAGTGACTGGCTGGGCGTGCATCAATTTGCCCTTTAGCTACGCTTTCTGGTTTTTGAGATAGGTAAAAATGCAAGATAATCAAACGGTTGACAAGAAAGAGCAGTACAACCTGAATAAACTGCAGAAGCGTTTGCGTCGTAATGTCGGCGAAGCGATTGCAGATTTTAATATGATTGAAGAAGGTGACCGCATCATGGTCTGCCTGTCGGGCGGTAAAGACAGCTACACCATGCTGGAAATTTTACGCAGTCTGCAAAAAAGCGCACCGGTCAACTTCAGCCTGATTGCCGTCAATCTCGACCAGAAACAGCCGGGCTTCCCTGAGCACATCCTGCCGCAATATCTTGAGTCGCAGGGTGTTGAGTACCGGATTGTCGAAGAAGATACCTACTCCATCGTCAAAGATAAGGTACCTGAGGGCAAAACCACCTGCTCACTCTGCTCGCGCCTGCGCCGTGGCATTCTCTATCGCGTCGCGACAGAACTTGGTTGTACTAAAATTGCGCTGGGCCACCATCGCGATGACATCCTGCAGACGCTGTTCCTGAATATGTTCTACGGTGGAAAACTGAAAGGGATGCCGCCAAAGCTGATGAGCGACGATGGTAAGCAGATTGTGATCCGTCCACTGGCCTACTGCCGTGAGAAAGATATCATTCGTTTCTCCGAAGCACGTCAGTTCCCGATTATCCCGTGCAACCTTTGCGGTTCTCAGCCGAACCTGCAGCGTCAGGTGGTAGCCGATATGCTGCGTGACTGGGATAAGCGCTATCCTGGCCGCATCGAAACCATGTTCAGCGCGATGCAAAACGTGGTGCCGTCGCACCTGGCCGATGTCAATCTGTTCGATTTTAAAGGCATCAAACATGGCGATGCAGTCGTTGATGGCGGCGATCTCGCCTTTGACCGGGAAACGCTGCCATCACAGCCTGTCGGCTGGCGGGTCGATGAAGACGATGCACCCGATATCAGCGTGCGTCTGGATGTACTACAGATTAAATAAGTCCGGAAAAGATTAAGGGCGTGCTGCAGGCAGCACGCCCTTTTTTATATGTTGCGATGTGGCGGTGGATCCATTATCGGCGGAAATTCCGGATCGGTTGGTGGATCAGGCTGCGGTTGCGGCTGGGGAATTGGCTCAGGAATCGGGACTGGATCCGTGGGGATCGGCTCGCTGTTAAGAATCGCGCTCATGCCGTACTCCTTTTCTTGCGAATGGACTTTAAGCTTAGATAAGGAACGGCGTTACAGCCAGGCAGACAAAAAAAAGCCGGCACACTGGCCGGCATGTTTCGAATTAAATGTGCTATGCATCAATTCTAAATATGGAAGTAAGACAATATGGAGCGCAACGCCCATCGCTTGACGTTGCATTCACCTGCGGGAGAGAGTTTGCGTCAGCAGCGACAATGGGTTCTTGATGTCGATCAGCTTTTGTTCGCTTAACGGGATTTTCAGCCCACATAGCGGGATTGCCGCATTACCTTTGTCGCATCAGAGCCAGTGCCGTTTACGCAGATAACCTGCGACCCCTACTGCCAGTGCCACCAGCAGCAGACAGAAGATTGAAAAACCATATTTCCATTCGCCGCCCGGAATGCCGCCCAGATTGACACCAAACAGGCCGGTCAGGAACGTGGCGGGCAGAAAGATCATCGCCATCAGTGACATGGTATAGGTGCGGCGGTTCATCGACTCCGCCATCGCAGAGGCGACCTCATCAGCCAGAATCGCAGTGCGCGCCACGCCTGCATCCAGATCATCCAGCCCGCGCCCCAGACGGTCGGCAATTTCCTGCATCCGGCGGCGTTCACTGTCATCCATCCAGGCCAGTTTTTCACTGGCCAGCCTGGCATAGACATCGCGCTGAGGGGCCATATAACGCCGCATCACAATCAGCTGTTTGCGTAGCAGGCCCAGCTCGCCGCGCGCGGGCATCCGCTGATCGAGCAGCGCATCCTCCAGCTCGATAATTTTGTCATGTAACTCTTCAATAAATTCGCTGGTGTGATCGGTCAGCGCATCACAGACATCCACCAGCCAGCTGCCGCAGTCAATCGGGCCATTGCCGTTTTGCAAATCGGTGAGCACTTCATCGACGGCAGAAACTTTGCGCCGCCGGGTGGAGACGATGAGCTTATCGTTGATAAACACCCGCATGACCACCAGCTGGTCGCGACGTGCATCGGTGTTGTGGTTAACGCTGCGCAGCACAATCATAAATCCGTCGCCCAGCCTGCTCACGCGGGGACGCATGCTGTCGCCCGCTAACGCGTCACGCACAGCATCGGGGATTTGTGGCGTGGACTGCAGCCATTCGGCGCTCTTGCGATGGGTATAGTTCAGATGCAGCCAGCAGGGCTGCTCACACTGGATGACTTCATCTTCAGCAATCGGGATCATTCCCCCCTTGCCATCCAGCTGGCAGGAAATGATGGCATCTGAAACCTGTAATGCTTTTCCTTCAATAACGTCCACTCCGTCGCCTCTCTACTAAAATCAATATGATACAGTCTAGCGTGACGGCGTTGAGTTGCAATCTCCGGGCTGTGTAGAAAGATGTCAGCCGATGGCCGGAAAACCGGCCATGACAGGCTTAGTGCTTTTCAATCCAGAGTTCACGGCTGTAGGCGACGTCTTCAGGATTGGTGATGGGGTAGCCTTTGACCCAGGGTTTAATCAGGCGGCCATTAGTGTACTGATAGATAGGGGCAATGGGCGTCTGTTCAGCCAGGATCTGCTCCGCCCGGTTGTAGTCGCTGTTGCGCGCCTGGTCATTTGTCTCTTTGCTGGCTTTGGCGATGGCCGCATCATAATCCGCGTTGCTGAAACGCGAAATATTACTGCTGTTGCCTGAGGTCAGAAGATTCAGGAAGGTAGATGGCTCATTGTAGTCACCCACCCACGAAGCACGAATCACATCAAAGTTCCCGCTATTACGGCTGTCGATATAGGTTTTCCACTCCTGATTCTCCAGCGTGACATCTACCCCGAGGTTCTTTTTCCACATCGAGGCCACAGCAATCGCAATTTTCTGATGACTCTCAGAGGTGTTGTAGAGCAACTTAAGTTTGAGCGGCTTAGCGGGGCCATAACCGGCGGCGGCGAGCAGCGCTTTCGCCTGCGCGTTCAGGGTGTTCTGATCGTGCTGCTGCATGAAAGTGGGCAATGGCTTAAAGCCTGCTGTTACATCTGGTGTAAAGTGCCACGCCGGCTTCTCACCGGTGCCCAGCACTTTTTCAGCAATGACTTTGCGATCGATAGACCATGAAAGCGCTTTGCGGACCCGCACATCGGCAGTCGGCCCCTTCTGCGTGTTAAAAGCATAGTAATAGGTGCCTAACTGGTCAGGTGTGTAGACCTCACCCGGCAATGTTTTTTTCAACATCGCATACATATTCTTAGGGAAGGATTCGGTGATATCGACATCATTTGCGCGATAGCGCTTAGTGGCGCTCGACTCTTCATTGATCGGGACAAAGGTCACTTTTGTCAGCACCGAATGCGCATCATCCCAGTAGTCCGGATTACGGATCAGGACGATTTTTTCATTTACGACCCGCTCACTGAGCTGATAGGCACCGTTGCCCACCAGTTTGCCGGGTGCCGTCCAGCTGTCGCCCTCCTGCGCAATCGTCTTCTGAGGAACCGGGAAGAGCGCGACGTTAGCCACCAGCGCCGGGAACCACGGCACCGGACGATCCAGCGTCACTTTCAGCTGCGTTTTACCCTGAGCGACCACACCCAGCTTATCGGGCGTCATTTCGCCTTTGGTAATGGCTGCCGCATTTTCAATGCCGCTTAAACCCGCGAACCAGGCAAAGGGCGAACTGTTTTCAGGAGCGACCAGGCGCTGCCAGCTGGAGACAAAGTCCTGTGCGGTAACCTGATCGCCGTTTGACCAGCGCGCGTTATTGCGCAGGGTGAAGACCCAGGTTTTGTTGTCGCTACTGCTCCAGCTCTGCGCCACGCCCGGCACAATTTTGCCCTGCGCATCCTGATTGGTCAGGCCTTCAAACAGATCGCGAATCACCTGAATTTCCGGCAGTCCGACTGCTTTAAGCGGATCAAGTGAAGCGGGTTCATCTTTAATGTGGCGAACGATCTGCTGCTGTTCAGCCAGCTGTGCGCCAGCGGGTGGATTCGCCGCGATAGCGGGTGTGATAACACTGCTCAGACTGATTGCTGCCAGCGTCATGCGAAAGGTCTTAACCATCATCACTCCTTTACCCCAAAGAAGTGCTGCATCAGTCTGTTGCTGATACAGCTTGTGCAGGGCACTTTAGCGCAAATGGCTGACAGATAAATAGCTATTTTCCGCACACGGCTTTTCCGCTACTTTGAGTAAAACCCTTTGAGGAAATGAGTATGTCACCACTCCATCCGCGACCCCTGCGGGGCAAACTTGACGTTCCCTATCAGCAGTATGGCCGCTCTGTGCTGGGCGCACCGCTGCTGTGGTTTCCGGCCCCATTGGGCGATCCCGACAGCGGTCTGATCCTTGCCGGCACCCACGGTGATGAGAATGCGGCCATCGCGACGCTCTCTGCCGCATTACGCACGCTGCCCGACGGCATGCGTCGGCACCATGTGGTATTAGCGGTCAATCCGGATGGCTGCCAGCTTGGGCTGCGCGCTAACGCAAATGGCGTCGATCTCAACCGTAACTTCCCCGCCGCAAACTGGCGATCAGGCGAGACGGTATATCGCTGGAACAGCGCGGCCGATGCGCGTGATGTGGCGCTCTCAACCGGTACGCATCCGGGTTCGGAACCGGAAACCCAGGCACTCTGTGCTCTGATTCATCAGCTTAAGCCGTGCTGGATCGTCTCATGGCATGAACCGCTGGGCTGCATTGACGATCCGCATCAGGTGGATATAGGCGGCTGGCTGGCCAGCCACACCCGCCTTCCCCGAGTCAGCAGCGTCGGCTATGACACGCCAGGCTCATTCGGCAGCTGGTGTCACGATCTCAGTCTGCCCTGCGTCACCGCTGAAATGCCGGTGATTTCCGTGGATGAAGCCACAGAGACTTACCTTGAGATGATGGTCAACCTGCTGCGCTGGCAGCAATAATCAGTTGACCGTTGCGCACGTTGATCGCCGGTTCTGCATCGGCCGCCAGCCAGGTTGGCCCGTCAAGATCGGCGAAGCGGGTCTGCGGCACCAGCGGCAACGCAGCACGTATCGCCCGCGAGGTGCAGAGCATGCAGCCCAGCATCACCGTAAAGCCCTGCTGCTGAGCCGCATCGGCCAGTGCCAGCGCCTCGGTTAGTCCACCCGTTTTATCCAGTTTAATGTTGACCATCTCATAACGGCCTCGTAGTGCCGCCAGGCTTTCGCGGGTATGACAGCTCTCATCAGCGCAGATCGGTAACGGATGGATAAAGTTCTCCAGTGCCGCATCCTCATCCGCGGGCAGTGGCTGCTCAAGCATCGCCACATTGATATCGGCCAGTAGCTGACAGCGTGCTGCCAGGCCTTCGGCGTGCCATGACTCATTCGCATCCACAATCAGGGTCGCGTCCGGCACGGCGGCGCGGATCGCCATCAGCCGTTCGGTGATGAAATTATCGTCAAGCTTAACCTTCAGCAGCGTTGCACCATGCTGCCACAGCGCCAGCGCGCTGCTGGCCATCGCTTCCGGGGTATCGATACTGACGGTCTGTGCGGTGACCACATCCTCAGGCGCGGTAACGCCGCTAAGCTGCCAGAGGCTGCTCTGCTGCTGATGTGTGGCCAAATCCCACAGGGCGCTGTCAATGGCGTTGCGCGCGGCACCAGCAGGCAGTGCCTGTTGCAGCGCTTCACGCGTCATGCCCTGTTGCAGCGCAGGCAGCAGCGTGGCGATTTGCGCCAGCACCGAGGCTTCGCTTTCACCGTAGCGCGCATAAGGGGTCGCTTCTCCGACGCCTTTGACGCCGTCCTCCTCAATTTCAACCACCACCACCTTGACTTCGGTTCGCGTTCCACGGGCAATGACAAACGGCGTATGCAATGGCCAGGCTTCGGGGTAACTTTTTACCGTTCTCATTTCCACTCCAGAATGTAGGACGCAGTGGCAGCCCGCCACGTTAGATTCAACAATTGAACTCGTAAACCCTTAACATTTATGTCATAAACAACGGCTATCTTTAGCCGTTTTGTGTTGGATGTTTTTTCTCATCAAAAGGAATCACTATGTCTCAGACTGTTCATTTTCAGGGTAACGCCGTACCAGTTGCTGGTCAGTTTCCTCAGGCTGGCGATAAAGCCAAAGCTTTTACGCTGGTCGCTAAAAATCTGGTCAACGTTGCGCTCTCTGAGTATGCAGGAAAACGCAAGATTCTGAACATTTTCCCGAGTGTTGATACCGGCGTCTGTGCTTCATCAGTGCGCAAATTCAATCAGGCCGCGAGTGAACTGAATAATACGGTGGTGCTGTGTATTTCAGCGGATCTGCCGTTTGCCCAGTCACGTTTCTGTGGCGCAGAAAACCTGAGCAACGTAGTGACCCTGTCGACGCTGCGCGGCTCAGAGTTTAAGTATGATTATGGCGTGGAAATTGCCGATGGTGCGCTGGAAGGTCTGACTGCTCGTGCGGTGATCGTGCTGGATGAGAACGATAAAGTGCTCTACAGCCAGCTGGTTGATGAAATCACTACTGAGCCTGATTACGACGCTGCGCTGGCCGCGTTGAAGTAATACAAAAAGCGGATAGCCAGGTTATTCGCCGATGTTACAGATAATGTCTGGCTCGATTAGCTGTCAGAACGAGCCTGCACAGAAAATTGGGTCAGATCGGAGAGACGCAAAATCTGTCATCCATGACCGCCCGGCCCGCACAATTACGCACCTCATCCCTGAGGTGCGCCCGTAGACGGGCCAACGCTTCGCGTTGTTCAAAAACGCTCCCGGCGTTGTTACTACGCACCCCATCCCTGAGGTGCGCCCGTAGACGGGCCAACGCTTCGCGTTGAGTTAATCTATGACTGCCAGATTCGCCATGAGTCTGCTAAGAGGAACTGAAAAGCTTATTCGCTTTCGGTACGCTTCTGCCCCAGACCATATTCCCGCAGCTTATTGGCAATCGCGGTGTGAGAAACACCCAGCCGTTTTGCCAGCTTTCGGGTACTGGGATAAGAGAGATAAAGCCGCGTCAGAATCGAACGTTCGAAACGGCTGGTGATCTGATCCAGTGTCCCTTCCAGGGCTTCATCTCCGAGTGACACATCCAGCGCCTGTTCGGGCAACACGATATCCTGCGGACGCAGCTCGTAACCTTCCAGCTGGGTTAATGCCCGATACAGCGCGTTTTTCAACTGACGCACGTTGCCAGGCCAGGCATAACGGGTCAGAAACGCATTGAGCTGTGGCGAGAGACGCGGACGCGCCATTCCCTGCTCATCCGCGAAGCGGGCCACAAACATCTCAGTCAGTGGCAGAATGTCCTGTGGACGATCGCGCAGCGGCGGCAGTTGCAGCGTCAGCACATTGAGACGATAAAAGAGATCTTCGCGGAATTCCCCGCGCTGCACCAGCTCAATCAGGTTCTTTTGCGTGGCGCAAATCACCCGCACATTGACATGTACTTCATGCTCTTCGCCGACGCGACGGAAAGTACCGTCATTAAGAAAACGTAGCAGCTTGGTCTGCATTCTTGGCGACATCTCGCCAATTTCATCCAGCAGAACCGAGCCGCCATTGGCCTGCTCAAAAAAGCCTTTTTTGCCTTCCAGCGCATTCGGATAAGCGCCGGCAGCATGACCAAACAGCTCGCTTTCCGCCACGTCGTCGGGCAGAGAGGCACAGTTCAGCGCCAGGAAAGGATTTTTCCCGCGGGCACTGCGCAGATGACAGGCGCGTGCCAGCATATCTTTCCCGGTCCCGGTGTCGCCAACAATCAGTAGCGGCGCATCAAGCATCGCCAGTTTACGTGCCTGATCGACCACCTGACGCATCTTCGGCGTGACGGCAATGATATGGTCAAACTCCGATTCGTCGGTAACCACCAGATTCTGCAACTGGCGGCCCATACGGGCTGTCGACTTCAGCATCACCATCGCCCCAACCGGCCTGTCGCTCTGGCCCTCTTCACCCGGCAGGTAGATGGGACGTGCCTCCATCAGAAAATCACGCCCCTCAATGACGACATGCTGGGCCTGCGCCTCAACACGATCGCTCTCGAGCCAGCGCAGGAAATTAAAGCCGTTAATCAGATGACCGGCGCTAAAGTTGCGCATCTTCTCTTCATCGAGATTAAACAGGTTCTGAGCAGCGGGATTCGCCAGTTCAACCTTGCTTTTCAGATCGATAGAGAAGACCGGATCTGGCATCGCCACCAGCAGCGCACTCAGCGCGCGATGCTCCCGTTCAGAGGGCATGTACGTAACCGTGCGCACATCTGTTACGCCGGGTGTACGGCGGATTTCCGCCATCAGATTACTGAAGGCGTCAAATTCCAGTGCAGAAAAGTTCAGGTAGATGCGGCCCAGTGCCGTGATTTCGATACCGCGTAAATCAATGTTGCGTGCCACCAGCAGGTCAAGCAGTTCACGCGTCAGACCGATACGGTCCTGACAGAACACTTCCAGACGCATTGCGTTCGCCTTAATCAGGTTCAGATAAAACAATAATACGCTATGTGGCGCACCTGCAGAAAGGTGTCTGTCAGGAAATGTTGACAGTTCTGGCTCGTATGGTGAGGTTTTGTACTAACCTGCTGTCGACGATCATTTCCGGTTGAATGTCAGTCTTTGTCAGCACCGGACTGTTGATTGCGGGCTGATTACGGTATATTTTTCTTAACTGAGTAGAATTGATTTTAAAATGCTGACTTTCTTCGCAAAATATCTGACTGTGGGTATGGTTAATACCCTGATTCATTGGCTGACCTTTTTCCTCGTCCTGAGCATGGGTCTCATGCAATCGACCGCTAACCTGATTGCTTTTTGCATGGCCGTCACCTTCTCTTTCTTTGTTAATGCGCGCTGGACCTTTAAACAGCAGGCCACGGCATGGCGTTATATTCTTTACCTCGTTTTTATGGGCGCGATGGCATTCAGCGTAGGTTATCTGGCTGACCGGTTGGGCCTCTATCCAATTATTACATTGATTGCCTCATCGGCTATCAGTCTGGTATGTGGCTTTCTTTTTTCCCGCTTTGTTGTATTCAAAGGAGAATAATGAAAATCTCTTTGGTGGTGCCGGTATTTAATGAAGAGGAGGTCATCCCTCTTTTTTATGATGCGGTCAGAAAATATGAAGCGCTTGCAGAGTGGCAGGTTGAGATTGTTTTTATCGATGATGGCAGCACAGACGCAACGTATAAGCTGATAACGCAACTGAGCCAGCGCGATCCACTGGTGTGCAGCCTGTCATTTATTCGTAATTTCGGCAAGGAACCGGCGCTATTTGCCGGACTGGAAGCCGCCACCGGCGACGCCGTTATCCCGATTGATGTGGATTTGCAGGATCCGATCGCGATTATTCCCGACATGATCCGAAAATGGCAGGCGGGCGCTGATATCGTGTTAGCCAAGCGGATTGACAGACGTGCCGATGGTCACCTCAAACGCAAAACTGCGCACTGGTTTTATAAACTGCACAACAGTATCAGCGATCCGCAAATAGAAGAGAGCGTCGGTGATTTCCGGCTGATGTCGCGTGAAGTGGTTGAGAACATTAAGCTGCTGCCCGAGAAAAATCTCTTCATGAAGGGCATTCTGAGTTGGGTCGGCGGACAGACGGACATCGTGGAATATGTACGCACTGAGCGAATTGCTGGCCGCAGTAAATTCGGCGGCTGGAAGCTGTGGAATCTTGCGCTTGAGGGACTGACCTCATTCTCTACTGTTCCGTTACGCATCTGGTCATATCTGGGTTTCTTAGTGGCCTCGCTGGCCTTTCTGTATGGACTCTGGATGATCGTGGATAAACTGCTGTTCGGTAATCCGGTGCCCGGCTACCCCTCTATTCTGGTTTCTGTGCTTTTTCTCGGTGGGGTTCAGCTTATTGGCATTGGTGTGTTGGGTGAATATATTGGCCGCATCTATATGGAAACCAAAAACCGTCCTCGCTATATTTTGCGAAAATCCGCGACGACCAGACTAACCCCGCCTCAGAACACGGATTAAACCACGCGTTCAGGCGCAGAGAGATGGCCTGATTAATAAGGATGTAAGATGTTCGCCACTGATACCGTACTGACACACCGTAAGGTTTTTTTACTTATTGCGATCGTTTTTCTGATTGCTTATAGCCCCGCTTATTTAACCCATTACGCCTATACCGATGACTGGACAAATCTCTACTGGGCTAACTCTGACAAGCTCAGCATCTTAAACTGGGACACGTTATCCGGCAGGCCGGTGTATGGCGTTATTCAGTACAGTGCTTCTTTTCTGGTGGAGAGCGTAGAACGACTGGCGCTGTTGCGTTCTGTCGCCCTTGTTCTGCTCATTTTTACCGGGTATTACATCTATACCCTTTGTCAGAAAGATGCGTTGCTGGAGAATCAGGCTCAGCGGATCACTTTTGCATTATTGATTTGTCTGCTCCCTTCATTTCAGGTTTACGTTGCATGGGCATCCTGTTTCCCCTATATCGCTGCGATTTTACTGGCGGGTGCCAGCTACCGTTTGTCGATTAAACCGGGCATCCCAGCCAGGCTGTTAGCATTCTGCCTGCTGACCATCGCTTTCTGTCTCTACCAACCGGCCGCAATGAGCTTTACCTTCTTTGCTGCGCTGGACCTCTGCTTTTCCGCGCGGAAAATTGATAAGAAACAGGCGCTAATCTCACTGATGGTGCTGGGCGCAGGCATGTTTGCTGCGCTACTCGCCTCGAAGGTGCTGCCCGTTCAGCTTTATGGTCACACGCTGCCCCGCTCGGCATTCAGCTACGACATCCCGGTTAAGCTGAAATGGTTTTTTACCGAGTACCTGAAAAACGTTATCTGCAACTTTGATCTCGGTGCAAAAACGGTGTCGGTGATCCTCTCTGCGACCATTATTGGTTTTGGGCTTAAGAAAATTAAAGCCGCAGGCAACGACAAATTTTATCTGATGTTCGTCTTACTGCTGATCGCCGCACTGCCCAATCTGATTGTCAGCGAAAGCATGGCTGCTTACCGCACGTTGATTGCCGGTGCATTGATTACCACCAGCGCATTTATTCTCGGCCTGTTTGAAATCAGCAAAAAGATAAAATGGAAAAAGCCTTTTTATACGCTGCTGGTGATAGCGGCTGGCTCGCTGACGATAAGCCATCTGATCAACGGCTACTCCGTTCCGGCTCGCAAAGAGTTTGCCCTGCTCGATCAGGCAATCATTCAGCAGGTTCCGAAAGATTTTAAGGGCGCACTCTATTATCGCCTGACCGGGGAGTACCTGCCGAAGGTTGCGACGTTACGTAAATATGATGATTTCGGCGGGCTGGGCCTGAGCATGTCATGGACATTCGCCGGAATGGCGCATTTTATCAGGGAGAAGAATGGGATGGCTTTTACGCTGCCAGCGGACCCGGTGATCACTGATGAATCTGCCTGTCCGGGTGAGTGCCTGACTATCGATTCGCGGCAGATCCTGCGTCAGCCGCATTAAATAATAAAGGCGGCAAGGCCGCCTTTATTGTCCTCCAAAGGTTCAGGCGGACTTATTGCCGCCCTTCTGCAGCGTCTCTTTCAACTGGCCCAGCAGCTCACGACGAAAGTCGCCGAGCCTCGGCTTATCCTGCTCCAGCCAGGGCAATGGACGGCAAAGCTCCATCGCTTTTATGCCAAGTCTTGCGGTTAATAACCCTGCACCAATACCCTGCGCGGCCCGCGTAGAAAGCCGGGCGGCAATGTCCTGCGACATCCAGTCCATACCCACTTCCCGCACCAGTTCAGATGCCCCGGCAAAGGCCATATTAAGCAGCACCAGACGGAATAGCCGGATGCGGCTGAAGTAACCCAGCTCAATGCCATAGATTGCCGCGATACGGTTGACCAGCCGCAGATTACGCCAGGCGATAAACGCCATATCCACCAGCGCCAGCGGGCTGACCGCAATCATCAGTGTGGCTTCCGCTGCATGACGGCTGATCTCGCGTCGCGCCTGACGATCCAGCACTGGCTGCACCAGCTGTGCATATAAACGGACAATTTCACTGTCATTGTGGGTTTCGTGCAGTGAAGCATGCCAGCGCTGCAGAGCCGGATGCGCCTGATCCAGCTCCGCCTGTTGCGCCAGCTTTTCGCAGAATGCGCGGCCTTTGCCGATGCCATGACTGTGCAGCAGCTCGCGGCCCACATCCCTCTCCTCTGCGCGCTGACGCAACTGATAGAGGCGACGCCACTCGGTGGTCAGCGCGCCCACACCGGCCAGGACGATCAGGCCACCTGCCACGCCGCTGCCCAGCGAAAACCAGTCGCGGGCCAGCCAGGCATCGTGCGTCCACTGTACACCCTGCGCCATCACGCTGACGCCGAACAGCAGTGCGCCTGCTGTCACCATTTTGCGCCACAGGCTCCGCTTAGGCTTCAGCGCGGCTTCTACCGCCCGTTCACCTGCGCCCTCCTCTTCAACGGCGGCATCTTCATCCTGCACCGCCAGAAACGCAGCCTGCGCTTCTGCTTCAAAGGTTTGCGCCGGACGCAGCGGCGTCGTGCTGCTCTCATCCAGCGGATGGGCAAAATCGATACGCGGCTTCAGCGGATCGCTCATCGCAATTTATCTCCCAATAAAAATTCCAGCGCGGCATCCATGCGGATATGCGGCAGCGGACGATCAACGTCAAGCTGCTGCGGCCGGAACTGTTCAAACTGAAAACCCTGCTGCTGCCAGAAAGCGTTACCGGGCAGGCGCGGCGGCACTTCGCCGGGATAGACGGTGAGCGGCTCGCCATCGGTCAGTCGATGACCGCGCAGGGCCGGGATCTTCTCGCCACGGTGATCGACCAGCCCGCTTTGCGTCGCCTGCACTGACGCCAGCCCGATGCAATCCATACTGATGCCTTCAAATGCCGCGTTCTGCCACGCATCCTGCACCAGTTGCTGCAACAGAGACACCATGTTGCCATGCTGATCGCTGGTAATGTGGTCCGCCTTGGTGGCGGCAAACAGTAATTTGTCGATTACCGGTGAGAACAGCCTGCGGAACAGGGTGCGCTGACCGTAATGAAAACTCTGCATGAGTTGCGTAAGTGCCAGTCGCATATCATTAAACGCCTGAGGTCCGCTGTTCAGCGGCTGCAGACAGTCCACCAGCACAATCTGGCGATCAAAACGCAGGAAATGGTTTTTATAAAAGCCTTTAACCACATGCTGACAGTAGTAGTTAAACCGCTGCTGCAACATGCTGAAGTTGCTGCCTTTGTCGGCCTGCGCAAGCTTAGTCAGTTGCGCCTCATCAGAAGTCGGCCAGGGGAAGAACTGCAGCGCGGGCGCGCCTGCCATATCGCCAGGCAGCACGAAGCGGCCCGGCTGAATAAAGTGTAAGCCTTCCGTTTTACAGCGATGCAGGTAGTCGGTCCAGGCGGCAGCAATTTCCGCCAGCTGGGTTTCATCGGCGGGTGCTAACGGGTCGAGTTTTTCGCAAAGTGCGCGCCACGACTTAGCCCACTCAGCGCGATCGCCCTGCAGCAGAGCGTTCATCTGTCGGGACCAGGTGAGGTAATCCTGCGCCAGCATCGGAAGATCGAGCAGCCATTCGCCGGGATAGTCGACAATCTCAAGATAGAGGGTCGCCGTCTCTTTCAGATGGCGCAGCAGTGAATCATTAGGCCGGTAGCGCAGCGCAAGACGCATTTCGCTGACGCCGCGGGTTGGCGTGGGCCAGGCGGGCGGCGTGCTGTAGAGCTGTGCCAGACCTTCGTCGTAGGTAAAACGCGCCGTGCCCATGTCGCGCTGCGGCACCCGTTTCACGCCCAGCAGGCGTTCATCCCGCACAACGGAAAACAGCGGCAAACGTGCGCCGCTGTGAACCGTTAAAAGCTGATTAACCAGTGAGGTGATAAAGGCGGTTTTACCGCTGCGGCTTAAACCGGTGACCGCCAGCCGCAGGTGGCGATCGACGCCACGGTTCATCAACGCCACTAATTCAGTTTGCAGTCTTTTCATCGTTCTCCCTGATGAAGCGCGATGCCACCCGGTTCATCACGCGTTTCAGCAGTGGCTCAAGTGCCACAGCCAGCAACAGACGTAACGGGCGTCGCGCTACCGATTTCACCGCCCAGCCAGTCACACCAGCAGGACCGTAGGTAACAGCATTGATAATGATGAATTTAGCCGCCGACTTCAATGCAGGTGCCGCGCGGTGACGAAAAGCAGTGGATCGCGAAAAAGACATCAACACCTCCATAGAGAGAGCGGACGGGCCTGAAGACGGCCCGGGAATAAAATAATCAAATCTGGCGGAAACGGCTGCGTACGCTGAAGGTTTCAGACGTGACATAGCGCTCCAGGTCGCGCACGTTGCGCTCATCCCGTTGCAGGGTGCTCTCCAGCTGATCCAGCAACTCGCTGGCGGTTGGCTGGCGTTCGCCGTCACTGGCATTGGCAGGCTTCTCATCCAGCACAAAACCCAGCACGAAGTAGGCGATCACCGTAAAGACAAACAGTCCAAAGAACAGCGATAACACCACAATAACCCGCAGCAGGCGAACCGGAATGTCGAGATACTCTGCCAGACCCGCGCAGACGCCCATCAGCTTGCCTTCATCAGGCTTGCGCCATAATTTACGACCTTTCATCATGGCTGCCTCCAGTTAGGATGCTCGGCGTCCAGAATCGCTTCCAGCGCATCAATACGTTCACGCATCCGCTGCGCATCCTGCGTGACGCGCTGCAGGCGCTGGATTTCGCTTTGCGACAGTTCCGAACCGCCGCTGCGTTTGTTGCTGTAATGCAGCCATAACCAGATCGGTGCGACAAACAGCACGAAGATCGTTAGCGGTATGGCGAGAAAAAGTGCGCTCATTGACTCTCCTTAATCACTTATCGCAACGTCGATGATTACTCACTGCGGTTCATTTTGGCTTTCAGCGCATTAAGCTGCTGGCTGATTTCATCATCCGCTTTCAGGTCAGTAAACTGCTGGTCCAGAGTTTTAGGTTTACCAAAACCGTGGCTTTCAGCTTCGGCTTCCATGTGGTCAATGCGACGTTCAAAAGATTCAAACCGAGCCATCGCTTCGTCGATTTTGCCGCTGTCGAGCTGACGACGCACATCGCGTGATGAAGAAGCCGCCTGATGACGCAGTGTCAACGCCTGCTGACGAGCACGCGTCTCGCTCAGTTTTTTCTCCAGCTCGCTGATTTCGCCTTTCATGCGTTCCAGCGTCTCTTCAACCTGGCCCACTTCCTGTTTCAGGGAGGCGATCAGGTCGGTGAGTTTCTGTTTTTCAATCAGCGCCGAACGCGCCAGATCATCTTTGTCTTTGCGCAGCGCCAGCTCCGCTTTTTCCTGCCAGTCAGCCTGTTGCAGCTCAGCCTGCTCAATACGGCGTGACAGCTGTTTCTTTTCAGCCAGCGCCCGGGCAGAGGTGGAACGCACTTCGACCAGCGTGTCTTCCATTTCCTGAATCATCAGGCGGACCAGTTTCTGTGGATCTTCCGCACGCTCCAGCAGGGAATTAATGTTGGCATTTACGATGTCAGCGAAACGAGAAAAAATACCCATAATGATGTTCCTCTTTTAATGTTTTAAAACGTGATGCCCTGCCTGATTAATACAATATGCGTGCCAACTTTTTATCATATTGATTTCAATGTAATTTTAAATTTTACAGCCTTTTCGCCTTGTTTTAAGATAGTCAAAATGATTAAGGGATGGCGAAATTCATCATGACAGGCACTAATGATAATCTGCTGGGTGAGTCTAATAATTTTCTGGAGGTACTGGAGCAGGTTTCAAAACTGGCTCCCCTTGAGAAACCGGTGATGGTGATTGGCGAGCGCGGCACGGGTAAAGAGCTGATCGCCAGCCGACTGCACTATCTTTCTGACCGTTGGCAGGGACCCTTTATCTCACTGAACTGCGCCGCGCTGAATGAGAATCTGCTCGACTCTGAGCTGTTTGGTCATGAAGCCGGCGCCTTTACCGGGGCACAGAAGCGCCATCTGGGACGTTTTGAACGTGCTGACGGCGGCACGCTGTTTCTGGATGAGCTGGCAACCGCACCAATGCTGGTGCAGGAAAAACTGCTCAGGGTAATTGAGTACGGGCAGCTGGAGCGCGTAGGCGGCAATCATGCCCTGCAGGTTAACGTACGGCTGGTCTGCGCCACCAACGAAGACTTGCCTGCCCTGGCGGCGGCAGGGAAATTCCGCGCCGATCTGCTGGATCGTCTTGCCTTTGATGTGGTTCAGTTGCCGCCTCTGCGCGAACGTCGCAGCGATATTCTGGTGATGGCCGAGCATTTTGCCATCCAGATGTGCCGCGAGCTTGGCCTGTTGCTGTTTCCCGGATTTACCGCTAAAGCGCAGCAGGCCCTGCTTGATTACCACTGGCCCGGCAATGTTCGCGAGCTAAAAAATGTGGTCGAGCGTTCGGTTTATCGTCACAACAGCAGCGAGTTGCCGCTGGATAATGTCATTATCAACCCGTTCGCTTCACGCTCTGAACCGGTTGTGCTCCCGCGATTCAGTCAGGAGACGCAGCGTGGCGGCCTGCCTGCTCTGCCGCTGGATCTGCGTCAATGGCAGAATCAGCAGGAGCGGGATCTGGTCGATGCCAGCCTGCACCAGGCTCGTTATAACCAGCGCCGCGCTGCCGGATTATTAGGCGTCACCTATCATCAGTTGCGAGCAATGATGAAGAAGCACGATATAAAAGCAGAGAGTTAATTTACGCCACCCCAACCTATGATTTTTCTCGTCCTTGTGAATTAACAACCCGGTATAAACCGGGCTGTTTTTCACGTAGAGCCATCTATCCATTATGTGTTGTGCGACTTAGTCCCCATTTTTTCAGGTTGCCTGATGGCAGGAACCAGACCGACGCCAGCGGTAGCCATCACCACGGCCAGCGCTGACATCAGCAATACAGCACTCATACCAAAGTGTGTTGCCAGCGGACCCGCGACCAGTTGTCCAAAGGGAATGGCGATAAAGGAACCCATCGCATCATAAGCGTACACGCGAGCCAGCTTATCCGGTGGAATATGAGTCTGTAATGCGTGCGCCCAGGTTACGCCGAACAGGCCCAATGACATGCCAGCAATAAAGAACCCTGCTATCAGCAGTGCTGCTGACGCATTCTGGCTCAGCATAAGTATTGGGAGTGCGTAAAGACCTGCCAGCATCGCGCCAATAAAGAGATCACGACGTGGATGCCATCTCATAGCCAGAAATGAACCTGCAATTAAACCCGCGCTATGGGCGGCCACAATAATTCCCCATCGCGCCCGTCCGAAAGAGGCATCGGCAATCATTGGGCCCAGTACCACGACGATGCCATTGAACGCGACGTTGATAATGGCAAACTGAAGGACTATCGACCAAATCCAGCTTCGTCCGGCGAACTCTGCCCAGCCTTCTTTGATATCACGCAGGATATTGCCTTGCGAAGTCGCGGCTTTATTCGATTTCACACGGATCAGGAAATAGAGCGGCGCGGAAACGGCAAAACCCAGCGCATCAATTGCCAGTCCCCATCCCGGCCCGACAGCGCTGGTGAGAATTCCCCCCAGCGATGCCCCCATTACCGTACCGCCATAAATCCCCAGCTGAATTAACGCGTTAGCCTGACGCAAATCCGTTGCAGGAACCACCTGCGGAACCAGCGCAGACGAAGCTGGCAGAGCGATGCCTGCTGCCGCACCATTCAGGGCACCCAGCAAAGTCAGGCTAATGACGGTTGCTGAACCATTGAGTACAGACCAGGCGACGATAGCCTGAGAAACAGCGGCAACCAGCGCCGATACAACTAATACACGGCTGCGTGAGTAGCGATCGGCAATGACACCCCCTACCAGCAGAAATAGCACGTTGAACAGTGAGCGGGACGCAACAACTATCCCTAAATCAGAGGCAGAACCACCAATATCCAGTACCGCAAAAGCCAGCGCAATGGGAGCAATTCCATTGCCCAGTACGGTGAAGAGACGTCCGAAAAAGAGATAACGAAAGGATGAATGCTGAAAAGCCTGAGCGTTTTTTTGGAATTTATTCATTGCCAGGAAGTAGGTGACCAGAAGATGAGCTTATAGTACCTGCGTTTTTGTAAAAGTTAAGCGCGATATTACACTTTCCAGCGTCAGATACATCGAATGCATGCGGATATAAACACAATCTATAATTCAAGGGATTACATGATTTACTATTCTGGTTTGAATCTTAACTAAACTAATGATACCAATACCCGTTAATAGTTGAAGTGGCTTTTAATCAGATTCACAGCAATTAATTGAATAATCCATTTCGCACTACATAACCATGGTGTGGAAAGATCCCAGCCATTACATATGAAATTATTAAATATTGATCTTTATCATTATGCCTTCGTTTTTTTAATATGCACTTGAGGTTTATGCGAAGCCAGCATTAACTCTCCTCCAAAAGGAATATAACTTAACCCATTAAAGGATTTTTAATATGGCTATTCCAGCATATCTTTGGTTGAAAGATGATAGTGGTGCGAGCATCAATGGTTCAGTAGATGTTAAAGACCGAGAGGGAAGCATTGAAGTTACGGGTTTTTCTCATAACTTAAGACTGCCGACTGATTCTATGACAGGCAAGCCCACAGGGACAAGAAAACATGCACCCATCATCGTTCAAAAAGAATTCGATTCCTCTTCGCCCTACCTTTATAAAGCAGTGGCAACTGGACAAACATTAAGGTCAGCCGAGTTCAGATGGTACAATATCAACTACGCAGGTCAGGAAGAAGAATACTTCAACATATTACTTGAAAATGTCAGAATTGTCGGTATCTCGCCCATTATGCATGACACTAAAGACCCTGAAAAAGAAAAACATAATCATCTTGAATGCGTTGAGTTTGCTTACGAGAAAATAACCTGGAAGCATTGTGATGGTAACATCATTTTTTCAGATAGCTGGAATGAAAAGGCATAAATCATGAGATATCCTGCCTTAGCGGCATCTCCATCTCCTCCTTATGATATTCTTTCATTTACTCCAGCTGGAGTTTTGTTGATAAACAATATGATGGTTGCACGTTTTCACAGGGGACCCTCAGCCCTGACATATGTCTGGTTTTATAACCAGGTTAAAGGACATGGCCCATGGGATTATAAATTTCAACAGGGGAGCCAATATGAACATTTTGGTAATTTTCATTATGGTGCTGTGGGGCATGCCGCTGGAATAAAAGACGCTGTTCTTCTTCGCGCAGCCGGTTGGGCGCAAAACCGGGCCGGAACCCGCAGAGAGGAATTTGATGTCTGGTATGGCGCAGCGCCTTTTGGAGATGACCCTGACGATCAATACTGGATAAGAGCTGGGATAGATTATGCAAAACGTTCCGGTTTTTAAAAAGCGCACGCTGGTTCTGATGCTGATGACTATTGTCTTTGCAGGCTGGCGGCTTTCGCAGTTATCACCGCTTGAACAGTCAATCATCAGGAAAGTTAACGTCAGCAGCCGGATTAACCTTTACATCACCGAAGCCAGTGCGGGTGCCACAACTGCCTTCTCATACCGTTTTTATCTTTATGATGCATCCCGAAGCGATGAATCTTTTAAAGAAAGTCTGAACGACGACCTAAAGCCTTTCCTGATCACCTCAGATGATGACGTCTTTCCTCGCGTTCGTGATAAGGCGATATATTTGACGATTAACGGCGAGATTTTCGCTTTCCACAATTTGCCTGGTATTCGCATCAACGAGGAGCCCTATTCCGTCCCGGTCTTCCTCACCGCCTCACCACTTTGATCCCCTTTGCTTGCAATCTCTTCCCCGTCCAGACAGGCATGCCACTCTACAAAAGCCAAAAAAAAGCCCGCCAACAGGCGGGCAACAATACTGGAAGCAATGTGAGCAATGTCGTGCTCTTCTTCGGCAGAGCCACCGTCGAAGCGCAGGTGAATAATAATCATTCTTATTATCATCTGTAAAGCAGTTATTGAGAATTTTTCTCATTACCACACCTTCTGTGTGCGCATTATGCGTTGCGATGACGAAAATCAGGCTGCCAGTGGCTGCAGGTTTTGGGACTATGCCCGCTTTGCGATACACTTCGGTTAATGCCTCAAAATCGTTGAGTTCTATGTTAAAACTACTATGTTCGCTGTTGCTTGGCCTCAGCGCGTTAAGTGCCCCTGCGTGGTCAGCGCCTGCCGGTGATATACGTCAGACCGGCTTTGTCTATTGCGTCAGCGGGACGCTGAACACCTTTAATCCGCAGATGGCCAGCAGCGGGCTGACTGTCGATACGCTGGCAGCACAGTTGTATGACCGCTTACTGGATGTCGATCCCTACACCTATCGTCTCAAGCCCGATCTGGCGTCGAGCTGGGAAGTACGCGATAACGGCGCGACGTATCGTTTTCATCTGCGCAGTGGCGTCCAGTTTCAGCAGACTAATCAGTTTCGCCCGACCCGGCCGCTGAACGCCGACGATGTGGTCTTCAGCTTTGCAAGGATGTTTGACCGTCATCACCCCTGGCATAACGTCAATGGCGGTAACTACCCCTACTTTGATAGTCTGCAATTTGCCGATTCCGTACAGAGCGTGAAGAAGATCGACAACAGAACGGTTGAGTTCAGGCTTAACAGCCCGGATGCCTCGTTCCTGTGGCATATGGCGACCCACTATGCGCCGGTATTGTCGAAAGAGTATGCCGACCAGCTCACCGCTAAGGGCCGTCAGGAAGAGATGGATCGTCAGCCAGTGGGCACCGGTCCTTATCAGCTCAGTGAATATCGCACCGGTCAGTACATCCGTCTGGCGCGCAATCCTCACTACTGGCGTGGGGTGCCGCGTCTGCAACAGGCGGTGATCGATCTTGGCTCCGGCGGAACCGGGCGCCTCTCCAAACTGTTAACCGGTGAATGCGATGTACTTGCCTATCCCGCTGCAAGCCAGCTCAGCATACTGCGCGATGACCCGCGCCTGCGGATGACGCTGCGTCCCGGTATGAACATCGCCTATCTGGCTTTTAATACCCGTAAACCGCCGCTCGACCGCCCTGAAGTGCGGCATGCGCTGGCGCTGGCCATCAACAATGAGCGGTTAATGGAGTCGATTTATTACGGCACTGCCGAAACGGCCGCTTCGATATTACCGCGCGCGTCATGGGCTTATGACAATGATGCACGCATTACCGGCTATGATCCCGGGAAGTCCCGCGCCGCGCTGGCTGCACTCGGCATCAGCGATCTTCATCTGAGGCTGGTTGTGCCTGCCGCCTCGCAGTCGTGGAATCCCAGCCCGCTGAAAACCGCCGAACTGTTACAGGCGGATCTGGCGCAGGTTGGCGTCCGGCTGACAATTGTGCCGGTAGAGGGACGTTTTCAGGAGGCGCAACTGATGGCAATGAATCATGATCTGACGCTGTCAGGCTGGGCAACCGACAGTAACGATCCGGACAGCTTCTTCCGCCCGCTACTCAGCTGTGCGGCGATTCGCTCGCAGACCAATTACGCGCACTGGTGCTCTCCGGCTTTTGACGAAACGCTGCAGAATGCTCTGTTATCACAACAACTCTCTGGCCGCATCGACAGTTATGACAAAGCGCAGCAGATTCTTGCGCAGGAGTTACCGGTGCTGCCGCTGGCCTCCTCTCTGCGACTGCAGGCATTTCGTCATGACATCAAAGGGCTGGTACTGAGTCCGTTTGGCAACGCCTCGTTTGCCGGAGTCTATCGTGAAGCTGATGAGGGTAAGTAAGTGATTATCTATATTTTGCGCCGCCTGCTGCTGCTGCTCATTACCCTGTTCCTGTTGTCGCTGGTCAGCTTCAGCCTGAGCTACTTTACCCCTAACGCTCCGCTGGAAGGCGCTGCGCTCTCCGATGCCTGGTGGTTCTGGTTTAAAGGGATGCTGCAGTTTGATTTCGGCGTCTCCAGCACCAACGGTCAGGAGATTGGGCTGCAGCTGCGTGAGGTTTTCCCGGCCACCATGGAGCTCTGTATCCTGGCGTTTCTGTTTGCGCTGCTGGTCGGTATCCCGCTGGGGATTTGCGCCGGTGTGATGCGCAATAAATGGCAGGATAAAACTATCAGTGCGGTGGCCCTGATCGGCTTCTCTGCACCCATTTTCTGGCTGGCACTGCTGCTGACGCTGTTCTTCTCGCTGACACTGGGCTGGCTGCCGGTATCGGGACGTCACGACCTGCTCTATCCGGTGCAGAATATCTCCGGCTTTGCGCTGATTGATGCCTGGCTGAGTCCTTCACCCTGGCGGCATGAGATGATTATCAGCGCCCTGTCCCACCTGATTCTGCCGGTGCTGGTGCTGGCGATGGCGCCGACCACAGAAGTGATCCGGCTGCTGCGCAACAGCACCAGCGATGTGATGGATAAAAATTATGTCAAAGCAGCGGCCACGCGCGGTCTTTCGCGCTTTACGGTGATCCGCCGCCATGTGTTGCACAACGCGTTACCGCCCGTCATCCCGCGTCTGGGCCTGCAATTCTCCACCATGCTGACGCTGGCGATGATCACCGAAATGGTCTTTAACTGGCCTGGCCTGGGCCGCTGGCTGATCAACGCGATTCGTCAGCAGGATTATGCGGCGATCTCAGCGGGTGTGATGGTGATTGGCGGGCTGGTGATTCTGGTGAATGTGATTTCTGACGTGATTGGTGCGGCAATGAATCCGCTGAAACATAAGGAATGGTATGCCCTCCGATAATATTTACGCCGAAAAACGCCTGCCCAGCGCGTTTCGTCAGAGCTGGCATCATTTCTATGGCAACCCGATTTCGATGGTCGGCCTGTATGGCTTTGGCGCATTGCTGCTGCTCTGCCTGTTTGGCGGGTTCATGGCACCTTATGGTATCGACCAGCAGTTCCTGGGATATCAGTTGCTGCCGCCGTCATGGTCGCGCTACGGCGATGTCTCGTTTTTCCTCGGCACCGACGATCTGGGTCGTGACGTACTGAGTCGCCTGCTGAGTGGTGCTGGCCCGACGGTGGGTTCGGCGATTCTTGTGACGCTATTCGCTACGCTGGGCGCGCTGGTGCTGGGCGTGCTGGCGGGCATGACGCACGGCATTCGCTCGGCGGTGATGAACCACGTGCTGGACACACTGCTCTCTCTTCCGTCGCTGTTGCTGGCGATTATCGTAGTGGCGTTCCTCGGGCCGCGTCTTGAGCATGCCCTGCTGGCGGTCTGGCTGGCGCTGATGCCACGCCTGGTGCGCGAGATTTACAGTGCCGTGCATGATGAGCTGGAAAAAGAGTATGTGGTTGCCGCACGCCTGGACGGTGCGCGTGGCCGTAATATTCTGCGCTACGCTATATTGCCAAACATTTTACCGTTGCTGATTACCGAAATTACCCGCGCGCTGTCGATGGCGATTCTGGATATTGCCGCACTCGGCTTTCTTGACCTCGGCGCGCAATTGCCTTCGCCGGAATGGGGTGCGATGCTGGGCGATTCGCTGGAGCTGATCTACGTTGCGCCCTGGACCGTGATGTTGCCCGGTGTGGCGCTGATGGTCAGCGTATTAATTGTTAACCTGCTCGGTGACGGCATCCGTCGCGCCGTCGAAGCGGGAGTGGAATAAATGCCATTACTTGATATCCGTAATCTGACCATTGAATTTATGACCGCTGACGGGCCGGTCAAAGCGGTCGACCGTGTTAATCTGACGCTGGGCGAAGGTGAAATACGGGGTCTGGTTGGTGAGTCCGGCTCCGGTAAAAGTCTGGTCGCCAAAGCTATCTGCGGCGTGACCAACGATAACTGGCGCGTGACCGCCGATCGCATGGTATTTGATGATGTGGACCTGCTGCGCCTCTCCCCGCGCGAGCGCCGTCGCATTATCGGACATAACGTCTCAATGATTTTTCAGGAGCCGCAATCCTGTCTCGATCCCTCTGAGAGCATTGGCCGTCAGCTGATGCAGGTGATCCCACGCTGGACGTATAAAGGTCCATGGCTTAAACGCTTCTGGTTCTGGCGCAAAACCCGCGCTATCGAACTGCTGCATCGCGTCGGCATCAAAGATCATAAAGACATCATGCGCAGCTTCCCCTACGAGCTGACCGAAGGCGAATGCCAGAAAGTGATGATCGCCATTGCGCTGGCTAACCAGCCGCGTCTGCTGATTGCCGATGAACCGACCAATGCTATGGAACCCACGACGCAGGCGCAGATATTCCGCCTGCTAAGCCGTCTGAACCAGAATAACAACACCACTATTCTGCTGATCAGCCACGACCTGCGCAGCATGAGTCAGTGGGCGGACCGCATTAACGTGATGTACTGCGGTCAGACGGTGGAAACCGCTCAGAGCGAAGATTTAATGAGTACGCCGCATCATCCTTATACGCAGGCGCTGATTCGGGCGATGCCCGACTTTGGCCGCGCGCTGCCGCATAAAAGCCGTCTCAATACGCTGTCAGGCGCCATCCCCTCGCTGGAAAGCCTGCCGATTGGCTGCCGTCTGGGGCCGCGCTGCCCCTACGCGCAACGCAAATGTGTTGAAACGCCGCGCCTCACCGGCAGTAAGACACATCTCTTCGCCTGTCATTTCCCGCTGAATATGGAGGGCCAGTAGCATGGAGACCCTGCTGGAAGTGCGCAACCTGAGTAAAACCTTTCGCTATCGCACCGGCCTGTTCCGCCGCCAGCACGTTGAAGCGGTGAAGTCGGTCAGCTTTACCCTGCGCGAAAAGCAGACGCTGGCGATTATCGGTGAAAACGGTTCCGGCAAGTCCACGCTGGCGAAGATGCTCAGCGGCATGATCGCCCCCACTGAAGGTGAGATTCTGATTGACGACCATCCGCTTACCTTTGGCGATTACGGCTATCGCAGCCAGCGCATCCGCATGATTTTTCAGGATCCCTCAACCTCACTCAATCCACGTCAGCGCATCAGCCAGATCCTGGAGTTCCCGCTGCGACTCAATACCGAACTCACTGCGGAAGAGCGCGAAAAACGCATTATCGCTACTCTGCGTCAGGTGGGATTACTGCGCGATCATGCCGGATATTATCCGCACATGCTGGCACCCGGTCAGAAACAGCGTCTGGGCCTGGCGCGCGCGTTGATCCTGCAACCCAAAGTGATTGTGGCCGATGAAGCGCTGGCCTCACTGGATATGACCATGCGTTCCCAACTGGTGAATCTGATGCTGGAACTGCAGGAGAAACACGGAATCGCCTACATTTATGTCACTCAGCATCTGGGCATGATGAAGCACATCAGCGATAAGGTGCTGGTGATGCATCAGGGCGAAGTGGTCGAGCGCGGCGGCACGGCTGATGTGCTCGCCTCCCCGCTGCACGATCTGACCCGACGCCTGATCAGCAGCCATTTTGGCGAAGCACTGAGTGCCGAAGCCTGGCGGCGCGAGCGCTGATTTTTGCTGCATATCGCGGAAATTGCGGGCCGATTTACCTGATTTATGAGAGACGTGCTAGAATCCGCACGTCGATTAACGTCGGTCGCTTACTTTTTAACCATGCGGCCGCCAACTACAATGACCATAAGGATTACAGCTATGGGTTTTCTTTCCGGTAAGCGCATTCTGATTACTGGCGTTGCCAGTAAACTTTCCATCGCCTACGGTATTGCACAGGCGATGCACAAACAGGGCGCAGAACTGGCTTTCACCTACCAGAACGACAAGTTAAAAGGTCGTGTGGAAGAGTTTGCTAAAGATTTGGGTTCAGACATCGTGCTGCCATGTGACGTAGCCGAAGATGAGAGCATCAAATCGCTGTTCACTGAACTGGCAAAAACCTGGCCGAAATTTGACGGTTTCGTTCACTCTATCGGTTTCGCCCCAGGCGATCAGCTGGTTGGCGATTACGTGAATGCCGTTACCCGCGAAGGCTTTAAAATCGCGCATGACATCAGTGCTTACAGCTTCGTCGCGATGGCCAAAGAGTGCCGCGAGATGCTGAATCCAAATTCTGCGCTGCTGACCCTCTCTTACCTGGGTGCTGAACGCGCGATCCCGAACTATAACGTCATGGGTCTGGCGAAAGCGTCGCTGGAAGCTAACGTGCGTTACATGGCAAACGCGATGGGCCCTGAAGGCGTGCGTGTTAACGCCGTTTCTGCCGGTCCAATCCGTACCCTGGCCGCATCAGGCATCAAAGATTTCCGTAAGATGCTGGCACATTGCGAAGCGGTTACCCCGATTCGCCGTACCGTTACCATCGAAGATGTCGGCAATTCAGCAGCATTCCTCTGCTCTGATCTGGCTGGCGGCATCACCGGTGAAGTGGTACACGTTGATGGCGGCTTCAGCATCGCCGCAATGAACGAACTGGAACTGAAATAAGTTCTGCAAGGGCGAGCCTGGCTCGCCCTTCTCAATACGCCCGCCTTGCCCTTCCCGCCTGATTTCGCTGCCGTTATACCGTAACGCTATTAATTATCACCGATCATTCTTTTGCCCCGGACGGCCCATCAGCGACGATAAGCCTGCCCTTCGGTTAATGCACATTTTCAGATTGTGCCGCCTGCATGCCGAACCTGAATTTGTAAAAGGATTGATCATGGAACAACGCCGCTATCCGGGCCATAACCACTGGTTTTACGAGAGCCAGACCAGTCCACGTACCGCTCAGGCCGCACCGCTGGTGCCAGAGGCCGCCCATATCGACGATCGTTTCCTCCTGGGCTGCTATGCCGATAACGCTGTGGTGCAGTCATTGCTGCGCACGAATCAGCCAGCCCTGCTGGCAGCACGCGATCTGGCACAGCTGCTGTTTCCCGATCGCGTTGTCACCTCGCTGACGCACACCTTAACGCTCTACGACCGCCTCAGCACCGCGCTGACCGTGGCGCAGGTCGCAGGTGTACAGCGGTTGTGTAATCACTACTCTGCCCGCCTGAATCCGCTGCCCGGCCCTGACTCTTCGCGCGAGAGTAATAACCGCCTGACCCAGATTACGCAGTATGCGCGCCTGCTGGCGATGCAGCCTGAGCTGATTAACGCCAGTGCGATCACCGCTCTGGATGCCGTAGGCCTGACCGAACCCGATATTGTGACGCTGAATCAGGTGATCGGCTTTGTCAGTTATCAGGCCCGCGTCGTCGCCGGATTACAGGCGCTGCAGGCCCAGCCGGTACGCTGGTTACCGGGCACCACTGCCCCATCCGACGCCGACGCCACCGGTTTTGACCAGCCTGCCCACTGGCAGCCCGTGCTGAAGCCGCTGGAGCTGCGGTATGCCAGTGCCGAGCAGCTCGCTGCCGTTACCCGCTGTCAGTCTTTGCCCGGCATGCAGGATGCGGTATGGCTGCTGGTTCACGACCCGTCGACGCTCTATGGCTGGGCGCAGCTGCGTCAGCATCTCTCGCAGGAAAACACCCTGGCAGAGGCGACCGCCGCCCGTATTCTGGGCAGTCGCTGGGCGTTCCGGCTGCTGGCCGGGAATGAGGTTTTAATTGACGGTGTGGACGGGGTATCTCAAGGTGAAGAGCAGCAGATTATTGCGCTGGCAGCGCAGCTGACCCGCTCTCCTGAGCGATTCAGCGCGGCTCACCTGCAACCGCTGATGGAGGCGGGCTGGGAGCCTGAGGCACTGTTCGCGCTGATTCAGCTTGTCGCGATAGGAAACTGGAACAGTCGCCTGTTTTACGCCCTGGGCGAAGCGCAGTAGCTGGGCTAAACCGGCAACAGACCACGTGCTTCGTCAAAAAAGTGCTGAGCCAGCGGTGTGGCTCGGCCAGGTTCGGCGATGACCAGCGCCGCCTGCCGCGCCATCGGCGGCAGCGTAATGGCGCGCTGCTGTAATCCCTGTAATGAAGCGGGCAGCAGATGACCGACCGGCGACACCAGAAGCCCCAGACCGACCTGTGCACACTGCATCAGCTGCATGACAGAGGCGCTCTCCACGATAACCCGTGGCACCAGCGTCGCTTCGCGAAAAGCCATATCAAGATAACGCCGGAAATAGCGCGTCGGCTCCGCCAGGCAAAGCGGCTGCTGTGCCAGCTCGTCCAGCGTAAGCGGAGTTTCTGCCACCAGCGCCGGGAAATGGTCGGGATGGAATATGGCTTCAACGCCCCGATCGGCCAGCATCTCGGTCTGGAAATGAAGCTCCCGTAGCGTCGCCATTTCGAAAAAGCCAATACCGACATCCACGGTGTGGCTGTTTAACGCTTCCAGCAGCTGGTCAGCACTGAGCACCGCAATGCGATAGTCGAGTTGAGGATAGCGCGCCTGCACGGCTTTCAGCAGAAGCGGCAATGCCACGCTGCACTGCGGCACTACGCCAACCCGCAGCGTACCGTTCACCCCATGTTTCAGCGATTCCACTTCCAGCTTCAGTCCCTGATAGACCGAAACAATTTCCCGCGCCCACGCCAGTACCCGATCGCCCTCTGGCGTAAAACCGGCAAAGTTATTGCTGCGGTTAATCAGCGGCAGGCCCAGTTCGCGCTCAAGATTTTTCAGGCGCATGGAGAGTGTGGGTTGTGTGACAAAACTGGCTTCCGCGGCCCGTCCGAAATGACGTTCCCGCTCCAGGTTACACAGGTAAATAAGTTGTTTAATGTCGATGTTCTTTTACCATCAGTAACTTACAGATTAATATTTTAGAGGGGCATACTTTTATGCACTAAGCGATGGATTAAAATTTAACTACCCTCTTACTGCCATTATTACGTTTATATTATGCCTAATGCAGTCATGCTTCAAACTGGCAGAGACCCGACCCGTCAGACGGTGAGTCAGTAAAGCTCCTATCCTGTTCTGCCTGAGCCTGTTGTAAAGCAGAGCTTCCGTCTACACTTTCCCGTAGCGCTCATGACATCAGAATAAATTAATTTGAAAACAAGAAGATATGATTCAATTCTGTTTAGCCGCTCTCACAATTGGCGCATCTGTGGATACAAAGAATTTCTCTGCAGTGATTGATTTGTGTCTGATTAGTTAAAATTCGATGAGGTTAAGAATATTTATGGATGAAGTCGACCAGGCTCAGGTGCGTGAAGAAGCGCATCTTTCCGCATCTCTTGCAGCCCGTAAGCCAAAATTCAAAAGTCTCAAGGATCTCAAGGATTAAGCATGTGATGTAAAGATGAAGCTGTGGTAGCCAGCACTGCGGTCTGTTCAGTTGAGTGCGATGAAGACTATCACAAGTCTCGTCGGGTACAGAGCCAGCTTACAGGCGAATAGCCATCCTGTAGCCCTTCTTAACTCAGGTCTGGCCGAACTTCTGGTCAACAATGCTTTAGACGCGTTCCGGCTCACTACCAGACCTGGAAATGGACACGGTTGCGACCTTTATTTGATAGTCATGGCGGTCTTCTGCTCACACGTGGCGTCAGTCCGGCGCACTATAAAGACCTCTCTGGAGAGACTTAAGCATGCAGAAAGAGGCTAATCAGTCGATATTTCCAGCCAGCGCTGAAAAAGGCGTCCGGTCAGCAACACGGTGTTCACCGGACGGTTTCATTACGCATTAACCGGCTAATCCGGTTACATCGCCATATGCTCGGCAGATTTCAGATGCTGCTCGACTACAGGGGTATGTTCGTCTGCCAGTGTCTTCACATCCGGATCTTTTATCTTCATGGCATCACTCTTCAGCGTCGAAAGCACCATCTTATGGTCCATTACGCCTGCGTTTTCCATATACATTTTATCAAATGCGCCACCGCTCTGCTTTTCCAGTTTATCGGCCATGGCCTTGTGTTTAGCATCCGGCTCAGCAGGCAGTGTCACGCCTTTTTGTTGCGCAACCGCCTTAACTTTTGTCAGGGCGCTACTGTGATCATCGACCATTTTCTGAGCAAAGATTTTGACGTCAGCGCTTTGTGTTTTATTCAGCGCAATTCTGGCTGCGGCAACTTCGTTAATGTTGGCCTGCGCCATATCTTTCAGCGCTTTTTCATCGCCCGCGCTGAGCTTACCTTTGGCAACGGTCTGCTCTGCATTCCCGCCCTGCGGGGCGCTCGTCTCAGTCTGGGCCTGCACGCTGACAGTGCTGAACAGGGTGACGACTGCCGATATAGCCAGCAACCCTTTGAGGGAGTGATTCTTTTTCATTATATTCTCCTTAATATCACGAAGAGATCGATGGCAGATAACGCTCTTTATCATCGACGTGAAATAACAAGTGTCATGGTCCATAAAGTGGACCTCCGATTTTAAGAAATCAGTCAGAATGTTGTTCTGCCACTGAATGGCTGTAACTTACGCAAACAGACAATAAAAAAGCAGGCATAAAGTTTCGGACAGAGCACCTTTCAATTAAACCTGACGCCGTTCATCAATTTAAACACGGCCTTCCTGTGCCTTACCCCTTCGACTGACTGAGCCGCCTTTACGGCCGGCCTCAACCGCCCTCTCAGGGTTATTTTTGAAATTTCCACTGCTGGCCTTCCCTCCTTTACTTCCTGCTTCCGCAGCACGCTGTGGATTTTCTGCAAAATTACCTGCCCCGCCCCGATGATTTGTCATATTTTTTCCTCATATATCATTTCAAATAGGGTTTACTCATTAAGCATGGTTGCCTTTGCAGATAATCACAAACATAAACAGATAATTGCAGCAGAACAAAAACATTAAAAATGTCTTCCGCTCCGCTTATATAAGAATTTTTATCTATCATAAGCAACAGCTTCGGAATAAAGCTTGTACAAAAAACCTACTCATTGTACAACTTAATTTAAGTTTCTTTTGAGATGATTCTTATGACCCACTCTTCTGTAACCGGCATTTTAATCAGTTATTATCAGTTTATGGGCTGGTATAAGGGGTCTGCAGAAATGCATGAAAACCAGAGCGGGATAATTTCGACAAAGACAAAAAATAAAATACTGGCATGACCGAACGGGCCATTAACTCAATGATTTATTGATTTTTATATGAGCGTTCAAAGATAAGAAGGAACGCTGACGGGCAGGCGATATTCTCTCAGTTCATTTTCCAGTTAATCATTGTGTCATGCCGATGTTAATTATCCATGAGCACATTTAAGCGTGTTTGTGCTACTGATTTGGTGGCAGCATTAACCAGAATATAATGCTTATTATTATCCTGCTATAGCTCAGCTCTTTAACCACACGGTTCATCTGCGCTGGCGGAATGATGCAATCCGGATTTGCGCAATCCTGATACAAGCAGCAGAGATAATTGTCTGGCTTAATTAAGTATGCCCTTTGATTTTACTGGCCTGGTAAAGATGGCGTTCAGCGCCAGACAGAGTAACCCGGCTCCCACCGGCAATAAAAAATCATAGCTGAGCAATCTGTAAAGCCCTATACCGGCAATTCCGCCAACCAGAAACGAGAGCAGTGTCAGGCAGTGCAGCCGCAGCCGCCCCAGCCAGATCGGTGCATCTTTCGGTGATACTTTGCGCCGCAGCACCTCAAACAGCATCGCCAGCTCGATTCCAATATCGGTCGCCGTACCGGAGACATGAGTGGTGCGAACGCGGGCATTGGAGATGCGCGTTACCACCGCATTCTGCAGCCCCATCAAAAAACTCAGACTCAGGATCAAGACTACACCGGGCGACAGCGGCGGAAAGTGATTCTCAATTATGCCCAGCGTAATCAGCGCGATGCCCTCAATCAGGATAACGAAGGCATAGATAGTACGGATATTCCTGCGGTGCCCGGCATTAATCATCAGCGTTGAAAAAACGGAGCCCGCAATAAACAGCAGGACGATAGACAGAAAAAACAGGCCCGGCCCGAGACTGGCTTTTGCCAGATGATCGGAAAGCAGCGAGACATTTCCGGTCATGTTAGCTGAAAAGAAACCGACAATTTCAAAGGCGGCGGTATTGAGCGCGCCTGCAGCAGCGGCAAGCGTGCAGGCCAGTCGGGTATCGGCGCTGTTGCTGCGGGCACTTTCTATGCTGATTAGCATGACAACCCCGTATTCAGTGGAAAGCCGTATAATCCGCTCATTCTGCCACCGTCACAAGGCGCGGAATCAAACATGCTCTTCTCTGCCTGACGAGACGCATCACAGCATCCCGCGCTGCATAGACGCAGCGCGGAAGAAACCAGTTAGCTGTTTGCCAGACGGAAGGTGGAGACCGACTGCGTCAGGTACTGCACCTGCTCCTCCAGCGAGGCCGACGCCGCCGCAGATTCCTGAACCAGCGCCGAGTTCTGCTGGGTGACGCTGTCCATCTCGGTGACCGCCTGTTCAATCTGACCGATGCCGCGACTCTGTTCATCAGATGCGGTAGAGATGTGCTCCATCAGCAAATTCACGCGGCTGACTGAGGAGATAATCGCGCTCATCGCTTCGCCCGTCCGGCTGACCTGATCGGAACCGGCGTGGATGATGGAGACAGATTCTGCAATAAGCCCCTCAATCTCTTTGGCTGCGGTAGCACTGCGCTGGGCCAGATTACGCACTTCCCCTGCGACTACCGCAAAGCCACGTCCCTGCTCACCCGCACGGGCGGCTTCGACGGCCGCATTCAGCGCCAGAATGTTCGTCTGGAAAGCGATACTGTCGATAACGGTCGTGATCTCTTCAATCTTCTTCGAGCTGGCGTTAATCAGCGCCATCGATGTCACCACTTCCTGCGAGACTTTTTCGCCGCTTTCCGCATTTTTCACCGCTTCACTGGT
Source organism: Pantoea alfalfae (assembly GCF_019880205.1). Lineage (NCBI taxonomy): Bacteria > Pseudomonadati > Pseudomonadota > Gammaproteobacteria > Enterobacterales > Erwiniaceae > Pantoea > Pantoea alfalfae. The sequence continues at coordinate 1,922,054 of NZ_CP082292.1, read as the reverse complement.
CAGACGACAGGCTTCAAAGACGTTTTCAGTGTTCTGTTTCACCGTTGCGCCCAGCTGCTCCATGCTGGCTGCGGTTTCCGTCAGCGCGGCGGCCTGCTGTTCGGTGCGCGAGGCGAGATCGATGTTACCCGCCGCAATTTCCTGCGAGGCGGTAGAGACTGAGCGGGTTGAATCCCGCACCTGCAGAATAATGGCAGTCAGCGCGCTGCGCATCTGCTCCAGCGAACCCATCAGCATCTGAATTTCACTGCGTGAACCCGGTTTCACTGGCACTGTGGCATCCAGAACGCCTGCCGCAATAAGCTTACAGTGTTCCTGCGCATCATTGATTGGCGAAAGCACATAGCGCTTCATGAAGATGTAAATGGCGATGACGATGCCAAAAAAAAGCACGCCAAAGAGACCCAGCAGGGTAACACCCGAGGTGAAGTGACTCTGTGCGTCGCTGTTGAGCTTTTTGGCGTAGGTTTCGTGCTGCGCCAGAACACGGTCCAGAATGATTTCATACTGACGATCAAGGCGAACCACGGTGGCAATCTGATTTTTAAAGCGCACCTGATCGTGCGCCTCTGCCGCCTCGATCAACGGCTGTAAACCCTGCTGACGATAGGCCTGATAAGCCTGGCTATAGGCGTCGGCTTCCGCCTCTTCGCCCGGCAGACGCGGCGCGTTCATGTAGGCCTGGAATGCGGCATCCGCTTTACCCGCCACGGTCCGCACGCTGTCCAGCGTGGCGGGATTGCTGGCGTCACTGCCCTCAATCTCCTTCATGTACTCCATCAGACGGACACGCAGCGTACGGCTATGGTTGATCGGGTCAATCACCGAAAGCACCACGCGGATCTCTTTGTTGACCGCATTCAAAGAATGATTGCTCTGAATCAGCAGCCAGGTACTGATTGCCACGCTGGTAAGAAACAACGCCAACAGGAAGGTGAAGATAATCAGGGAGGACTTTTTTAACGACATCGCGAAGTTCCGATAATAAGGAGGATGAGTCGCTATATCGGCAGAAAGATGCGGCCCATTAGGGCTGGGCTTTTTTTAGTTACAATAAGCGGGACGGCAGCGATCTGCATATCTGCAGGAAGAGGTGCTAACCGCCCGCGAGCGCCGGACGGTTAGCGAAGTAATCACGTCTGAAGAGAACTGTCGTTACGCGACGCCCAGCGCCATTTTCACTTCGTTAGCGATCTTCTCAACCTGCGGGCCGTAGATCACCTGAATGTCATGCTCGCTGACGCGATTTACCCCGTTAGCACCGGTGCTCATCAATGTCTGATCGACCACCTGATTCATCTCTTTGACCCTTACCCGCAAACGGGTAAAGCAGCAATCGACATCTTCAATATTGGCCTGCCCGCCCAGCCCGCTGATGATCACCTGTGTCCGCTCATCCGCAGCGACCTGCTGCGGTTTCTCTTCCTCCGACTCGCGGCCCGGCGTCTCGACATGCATCCGGGTGATCACCAGCCGGAATGCGTAGTAGTAGATCGGCGCGTAGATTGCCCCCAGCGCCAGCGTCCACCACCAGTGGGTTTTCGCGCCGCCCAGCATGCCAAACACTATCAGATCGATGACACCACCCTGCACATTGCCGATCATCAGATGCAGCATCGACATCAGCATAAACGACAGGCCGGTCAGGAAAGCATGCAGCAGGTAGAGCACCGGCGAGACAAAGATAAAGCAGAACTCCAGCGGCTCGGTAATCCCGGTGGTAAATGAGGTCAGTGCGCCCGCCATCACCAGTGCTTTGACACGCTGTTTATGTTCGGGCCGCGCGGTGTGGTAGATCGCCAGCGCCGCAGCGGGCAGACCAAACATCATCACCGGAATCTTGCCCTGTGCCAGAAACTGCGTGGCGGTGCGCAGCGTCTCATCGGGGATAGAACCCGGATGAGTCAGCGAGGCATTAAAGATGTTGAGCGCACCGACAACGGTCTGACCATCGACCACCGCCATGCCGCCAATCGGCGTAAAGCGCACGGTTTCATTCAGGATGTGATGCAGACCGGTGGGGATCAGGATGCGCTCAAAGGCACCCAGCAAAAATGCGCCGTACTGCCCGCTTTTGCCAATCATCTGACCTATCCAGGCGATACCGTCACCAATAGTCGGCCAGATCAGGGCCAGTAGTACCCCAACCAGCGGCAGACAGACCACGGTAACGATTGGCACAAAACGCCGTCCGCCAAAGAAGCTGATCGCCGTGGGCAATTGCTGGGTATAGAAGCGATTATGCAGTACCACCGTGATCAGACCGGCAATCACCCCGCCCAGCACGCTCATGTTATAGGTAAAGACACCCAGCATGTTGATATATTCCGCTGAGGTCATCATGGCGGTGGTCTGATCCATCCCCGCCTGCTGCAGTGCTGCCGGTGTGGTGGTGGCGGCGGTGATCCCTTTGGCCGCCAGCGTCGCGCTGATACCGACGTTCATCACGATATAGCCAATCACCGCGGCAAAGGCGGCGGTAGGTTTTTCCGCTTTCGCCAGTCCGATGGCACTCGCTACTGCAAAGAAGACCGGCAGGTTAGCAAACAGCGCCCCGGCGACTTTGCGGATAAACCCAATGATTAACTGCGGCACCTGCATCTGCGCAAAGGCCTCGCCGGTCACCGCCGGGTTCTGCATCGCTGCCGCCAGCCCGAGGAAAATACCGGCGGCAGCGATGACCGAGATTGGCATCATCAACGCTTTGCCGAACGCATGAATCTGGCTGGTCAGCTGTTTCATAGATTTGTGCCCTCTCTGAGAGTGAACAGCAAGTATTAGCGCGTTGTGGTGAGAACTCCCGTTATCAGCCAGTTAAAGGCGAGTAAAATCTGACCACCATCACAAATCTGGCCGATGCACGATAAACGCCAGCTATCGCACCATTAAGTCAATCAATTAGACAAGGTATGAGGATATCTGCAGACTTTGTTTCACCATCAGGCTATAACCTGATAACAAACACCAAACAATAATTCCTACTATAAAAAGCCTGCACTCAATATGAAATTTAAACGCCAAATCAAACCCTACCGCGCGGCTGCGGGCGGCTGGGGTTCACTGGAAGCCACCACGCGTTTCGTTCTTGACAGCAAAGCGGCACTGAAAAATATGCGCAACCTGATGCGCATGAATAAAGCACGCGGTTTTGACTGTCCGGGCTGCGCATGGGGTGATGACAATAAAAGTACCTTCAGCTTCTGCGAAAACGGAGCTAAAGCGGTGACCTGGGAAGCAACACGCCGCATGGTCGACAGCGATTTTTTCGCGAAGCACAGCGTGACAACGCTCTATACCCAGAGTGACTACTTCCTGGAGTATCAGGGGCGTCTGACCCATCCACTGCGCTATAACGCGGAAACCGACCACTACGAGCCCATCAGCTGGGATGATGCGTTTGCGCTGATCGCGCAGCACATTAAGGCGATGGACCATCCGGACCAGATGGAGCTTTACACCTCTGGTCGCGCCAGCAATGAAGCCTCCTGGCTTTATCAGCTGTTTGGCCGCCTGATGGGCACCAATAACTTCCCTGACTGCTCCAACATGTGCCACGAAGCCAGCGGCACTGGTCTGAAGCGCAGCATTGGCGTCGGCAAAGGCACCATTCGCCTGGATGATTTCGACCACGCTGATGCCATTTTTGTCTTCGGGCAGAACCCTGGCACCAACCATCCGCGTATGCTGCACAGCCTGCGTCACGCTGCCGATCACGGCGCGAAGATCGTCACGTTTAATACCCTGCGCGAGCGCGGTCTGGAACGTTTTGCCGATCCGCAGAAACCGCTGGAAGTGGTGACCTCGAAAGCGGGCAATATCAGCTCCTCTTATTACCAGCCGAACCTTGGCGGTGATATGGCAGCGGTGCGGGGCATGGTCAAATCCCTGCTGGAAACCCATCGCGCGCGTCTGGCAGCTGGTGAAAGTGGCCTGTTTGATCAGACGTTTATTAATGCCAAAACCAACGGTATTGAGGCCTATCTCGACGCCGTGGATAACACCAGCTGGATGCAGATTGTGGCGCAGTCTGGTCTGACTCAGGCGCAAATCCGCGAAGCTGCGGCGATCTACCAGAGCGCTGACCGCGTGATCTGTACCTGGGCGATGGGCATTACCCAGCATAAACACTCGGTCGACACGGTGCGCGAAATCACCAACCTGCAGCTGCTGTTTGGTCAGCTGGGCAAAAAAGGTGCAGGCCTCTGCCCGGTTCGCGGTCACAGCAATGTGCAGGGCAACCGTACCATGGGTATTGATGAGAAACCGGCTAAAGCCTTCCTGGATGCGCTGGGTAATCATTTTGGTTTCGAGCCACCGCGTGCGCCAGGCCACAACACCGTTGAAGCGCTGAACGCGATGCTGCGTGATGAAGTCAAAGTGCTGATCGCGCTGGGTGGCAATCTGGCTGCGGCTGCGCCCGATTCACCCCGCACCGAAGAGGCGCTGTCACGCTGTGGTCTGACCGTACATATCAGCACCAAACTGAACCGCAGCCATCTGGTGCCGGGACACGAAGGGCTGATTCTGCCAACGCTGGGGCGCACCGAGCGCGATATCCAGGCGACCGGCAATCAGTTTATCACCGTGGAAGACTCCTTCAGCATGGTTCACGCCTCTGAAGGGATCGGTATTCCGCTGGCGGAAACGCAGCGTTCAGAAACCTCGATTGTTGCGGGTATCGCCCAGGCGGTGCTGGGCGATGAGAAAGTGAAATGGCGCGAGCTGGCGGGTGATTACAACCTGATCCGTGAGCACATTGCCGCGACGATTCCGGGCTTTGCCGACTTCAACGCCAAATGCGATATCCCGGGTGGTTTCTATCTGGGCAATGCAGCAGCGGAATTGCGCTTTAATACGCCAAGCCAGAAAGCGGAGTTCAACGCCTCGGCGCTGCCGACCTCGCTGTTCCCGACGCTGGATCAGGATGTGCCGTTCACGCTGCAGACGCTGCGTTCCCATGACCAGTACAACACCACTATTTACGGTCTTGATGATCGTTACCGTGGCGTGTTTGGTCAGCGTGAAGTGGTGTTCATCAACCCGGACGATATGGCAGATCTGGGCTTCACCGAAGGCCAGAATGTTGATATCGAAACGCTGTGGAATGATGGCATCACCCGTCGTGTCAGCGGCTTCAAACTGGTTCCCTACAATATTCCGCGCGGTAACCTGGCGGCTTATTACCCCGAAACCAACCCGTTGGTGCCGCTGAACAGCTTTGGCGATGACAGCGGTACACCGACCTCTAAATCGGTGCCGGTAAAGCTGGAACGCTCTGAGGCATTGGCCGATCAGCGCATCGCCTGATAGCGCCTTCGCCACTCCCTTAAAAGCCGGTTCGTCCGGCTTTTTGCCTTGCCGCGCGGCGTCGATTCGCGTAAAACTGTCAGCCGCAATCAGCCAACGAAACGTAAAAATTATGTTCCAGGATAACCCGCTGCTCGCGCAGCTGAAAGAGAAGCTCCATTCGCAAACGCCTCGTGCTGAAGGCGTCGTTAAAGGCACCGAAAAAGGCTTCGGCTTTCTGGAAGTCGATGCGCAAAAAAGTTACTTCATCCCGCCACCGCAGATGAAGAAAGTGATGCATGGCGATCGTATCACCGCCGTGATCCACAGTGATAAAGATCGCGAAAGCGCTGAGCCGGAAACCCTGATTGAACCGTTCCTGAGCCGCTTTGTTGGCCGGGTGCAGAAGAAAGACGATCGCCTGTCGATTGTGCCGGATCATCCCCTGCTGAAAGATGCCATTCAGTGTCGCCCTGCACGCGATGTCAGCCATGCATTTGAAAATGGCGACTGGGCTGTGGCGGAAATGCGTCGCCATCCACTCAAGGGCGATCGCGGCTTTTATGCCGAACTTACCGATTTTATTGTCAAAGCCGATGACCATCTGGCGCCGTGGTGGGTGACGCTGTCGCGTCATAACCTTGAGCGTGAAGCGCCCGATGTCAGCTTTGGCGAGATGATGGATGAAAATCTGACGCGTGAAGATCTGACCGCGCTGGATTTCGTCACCATCGACAGCGCCAGCACCCAGGATATGGATGATGCGCTCTATGTGGAAGCGCACGATGATGGCACGCTGCGTCTGACCATCGCCATCGCCGATCCGACTGCCTATGTGGCGGAAGGCAGTCAGCTCGATAAGCTGGCGGCACAGCGTGCGTTCACCAACTACCTGCCGGGCTTTAACATCCCGATGCTGCCGCGCGAACTCTCTGATGATGTCTGCTCGCTGCGTCCGAATGTGCGCCGTCCGGCGCTGGCCTGCCGCGTCACGGTGGCCGCCGATGGCACCTTAAGTGATGACGTTGAGTTCTTTGCTGCCTGGATTGAGTCCAAAGCCAAACTGGCCTACGACGACGTCTCTGACTGGCTGGAAAACAGCGGCACCTGGCAGCCGGAGAGTGAGGCGATTGCGGAACAGATTCGTCTGCTGCACCGTCTCTGCCTGGCGCGCAGCGAGTGGCGCCAGACCCACGCGCTGGTGTTTAAAGATCGCCCGGATTACCGCTTCCTGCTGGGTGAAAAAGGCGAAGTGCTGGAGATCGTGGCTGAACCTCGCCGCATCGCTAACCGCATCGTTGAAGAGTCCATGATTCTGGCAAACGTCTGTGCGGCGAAAGTGCTGCGTGACCGTCTCGGCTTTGGTATCTACAACGTCCATGCCGGTTTCGACGCCACCAATGCTGAGCAGGCTGCCGCCGTGCTGGCCAATCACGGTATTTCCGTGGATGCACAGGCGATCACCACGCTGGATGGTTTCCGCGTGCTGCGTCGTGAGCTTGATGCCCAGCCGACCCAGTTCCTCGACAGCCGCATCCGTCGTTTCCAGACCTTCGCGGAGATCAGCACTGAGCCTGGCCCCCACTTTGGCCTGGGTCTGGAGGCATACGCCACCTGGACCTCACCGATTCGTAAGTTCGGCGACATGATCAACCATCGTCTGCTGAAGGCGATTATTCGCGGTGAGACTATTGCCCGCCCGGATGATGCAGTAACGGTGACGATGAGTGAGCGCCGCCGCCTGAACCGGATGGCGGAACGTGATGTTGGCGACTGGCTTTACGCCCGTTATCTGGCCCCGTTTGCGGCCACTGACCGTCGCTTCAGCGCTGAGATTATTGATGTTTCGCGTGGCGGTATGCGCGTTCGCCTGGTCGAGTTTGGCGCCGTCGCCTTTATCCCGGCACCGTTCATTCACGCAGTGCGTGATGAGCTGGTCCTCAGCCAGGAAAATGGCAGCGTACAGATCAAAGGTGAAGTGGTTTACCGCGTCACTGACGTCATTGATGTCACCATCGCCGAAGTCCGTATGGAAACCCGCAGCGTTGTGGCCCGTCCCGCCGTCTGAACACGGTGTGTTTAAGCGATAAATCTGGCGGGATAACCTGGTTATCCCGCCTGTTTCTACCCTACCTGCGTTGCAAAAACGTTAAATTTGTACCCCGCTTCACACTTCTCCACTGATTAACTTTCACTTACATTCCATTACATTAAGTTTAACTCGTTGTTTTCGATCGCTTTCCTCTCGGTCCCTACAAGGAGTTAGTCATGAAAAACGTCAAAACCAGTGTGATCTGGTTAGTAGTGGCGTTAATCGGCGCGGGCGCTTTCGCCATGCTGGCCCTCAGCCGCGGCGAACACGTCAACGCAGTCTGGCTGGTGATAGCCGCTGTCGCCTGTTACAGCATCGCTTATCGCTTCTACAGCCTGTTTATCGCCCGCAATATCTTCGAACTGGACGATCGCCGGATGACCCCCGCCGAGCGGCTGAGCGACGGACTCGATTATGTCCCGACCAATAAATGGGTGCTGTTTGGTCATCACTTTGCGGCTATTGCCGGTGCCGGTCCGCTGGTCGGCCCGATTCTGGCGGCGCAGATGGGCTTTCTGCCGGGAACCATCTGGATTCTGGTTGGAGTCATGCTGGCGGGCGCGGTTCAGGATTTCCTGATCCTGTTTATCTCAACCCGCCGTGATGGCCGCTCGCTGGGCGAGATGGCGCGGCAGGAGCTGGGTGCGTTTGCCGGTGTGGTGACGATGCTCGGCGCGCTGGGTGTGATGATCATTATCCTGTCGGCGCTGGCGCTGGTTGTCGTGAAGGCGCTGGCGAACAGCCCATGGGGCCTGTTTACCATTGCAGCCACCATTCCCATTGCGCTGTTTATGGGCGTCTACATGCGCTTTATCCGGCCCGGTAAAATCGCCGAAGTGTCACTGATTGGCTTTGTGCTGATGATGGCGGCGATTATTTATGGCGGCGACGTCGCACAGCATCCTTACTGGGGGCCCTTCTTTACCCTGAAAGGCACCTCACTGACCTGGGTACTGGTGATTTACGGCTTTATTGCTTCTGTGCTGCCGGTCTGGCTGCTGCTGGCACCCCGCGACTACCTTTCGACCTTTCTTAAAATCGGCGTGATTGTCGGGCTGGCAGTGGGCATCGTTTTTGCCATGCCTGAGATGAAAATGCCAGCGGTGACCAAATTTATCGACGGCACCGGCCCGGTCTTCTCCGGTGCGATGTTCCCGTTCCTGTTTATTACCATTGCCTGCGGTGCGATCTCCGGCTTCCATGCACTGGTCTCCAGCGGCACAACGCCGAAGCTGGTAGAGCGGGAAAGTCATATCCGCTTTATTGGCTATGGTGCGATGCTGATGGAGTCATTTGTGGCGATCATGGCGCTGATTTGTGCCTCGGTGCTGGATCCGGGCGTCTACTTTGCCATGAACTCACCCGCTGCACTGATTGGCACCACCGTTGAAAGCGCTTCACAGGTGATCAATGGCTGGGGCTTTGTCGTGACGCCTGAAATGCTGAGCGGGATTGCGCGGGACGTGGGTGAAGGCTCGATTCTCTCCCGCGCAGGCGGCGCGCCTACTTTCGCGGTCGGCATGGCCCACATCATTACCGAGATCTTTAACAGCCGGGCGATGATGGCCTTCTGGTATCACTTTGCCATTCTGTTCGAAGCGCTGTTCATCCTGACCGCCGTGGATGCGGGTACCCGCGCCTGCCGTTTTATGGTGCAGGATCTGGTGGGAACCGTGGTGCCTTCTCTGGCGAACAACCGATCCTGGCTGGGGAATATGGCGGGTACCACCGTCGCAGTCGCGGGCTGGGGCTTCTTTGTCTATCAGGGCGTGGTCGATCCACTGGGCGGCATTAACACCCTGTGGCCACTGTTCGGCATCGGCAACCAGATGCTGGCGTCGATGGCATTGATTCTCGGCACCGTGGTGCTGTTTAAAATGAAAAAGCAGCGCTACGCCTGGGTAACTATTCTGCCCACCGTCTGGCTGTTTATCACTTCGATGACCGCGGGCTGGCAGAAAATTTTCCATGAAAAACCCTCCATTGGCTTCCTGGCCCAGGCGAGTAAGTTCCGCAAAGGGCTGGATGAAGGGGTGATCATTGCGCCAGCAAAAAGCGTGGCGGATATGCAGACCATTGTGTTCAGCAATCAGATCAATGCGGCGCTGTGCGCTTTCTTTATGCTGGTGGCGGTCACGATGCTGGTCGCCGCGTTCTTTGTGATTCGTCGTGCGCTGAACAGTGCGGTGCCGACCACCAGCGAGACGCCTGCGGCGCTGCGTAACAAGGTGGTACGTCATGTCTGATGCCATTCATCAGGGCCATCGTCCACAGGGTGAGTGGCAGATTATTCGCTGCCACCTGACGGCTTCGCCGATGCCGCAGGCACTCAGCTGGCGGGGATTCTGGCGCGGTCTGCAACAGTGCTTCCGCTTAATGGTCGGGGTCCAGGATTATCAAAAATATCTGCAGCATATGCGTCTGCATCATCCCGACCAGCCGCCGATGAATGAGCGTGATTTCCACCGCTACTGCCTGGATGCCCGCTTCCCCAGCCAGGCGGGTAAATTGGGTAAATGTCCCTGCTGACCGCACGCTACAGCCCCGCGTCGTCGGGGCTTTTTTGTGCCATTCTTATCTGGATGGGAAAATATATTTGGTTTGCATCTTGTGCTGGCGTCAGATGATGAATACTGTTGCTAAAATAATGAGATAACGCCTGCATAGCACTTCCCGGAGGAAGTTTCCATGACCGATGAACACGGGCAAACGTTGTTGTACACTCTTTTTGGTACAACCAGCCCTCATTGGCGTCTGACCGCGGACAGCGATGCGTTGCATTTTGCCGAAGATGAGTCATCACAAACCAATATTGCCCTGCCGCTGACCCCCGGTCAGGCCGCCATGATCCGCGCGATGCCGGTCATCACCTCAAGCATCAATCTGACTATGACCCTACAGGGCATTGACGTGCCGATGCATTTTGTCGGACGTAAAGTGAATCAGGCTTCATGGGCTGGCACCGCCTCTGCCTGGGGTGATACGTCTGCGGTTGCCCGCGATTTAACTCTCGGGCTTTCATTCGCTGAACAGGTGGTTTCTGAAGCTAATTCGGTGATTGTCATCCTCGATCAGCGCGGCAATATTCAGCGTTTTAACCGCCTGAGTGAAGAATATACCGGCCTGAATGAGCACGAGGTTATTGGCCGTAACGTCTTTCAGCTTTTTATGACCAAACAGGAAGCCTCACAGTCACGACGCAACATTGCGGGCTTCTTCCGCGACGGCAACTCTTATGAGGTTGAGCGTTGGGTTAAAACCAAAAAAGGTCAGCGACTGTTTCTGTTTCGTAATAAGTTTGTTCACAGCGGCAGTGGAAAAAATGAAATTTTCCTCATCTGTTCTGGCACAGACATCACTGAGGAACGACGCGCCCAGGAACGTCTGCGGGTACTGGCAAACACCGATACGGTGACCGGTTTACCCAATCGCAACGCCATTCATCAACAGATTAGCCTGGCGCTGGAGCGTTCTGAAGGTGATGAGACCGGCGTGGTCTATCTCGATCTCGATAATTTTAAGAAAGTGAACGACGCCTACGGTCATATGTTCGGCGATCAGTTACTGCAGGCAGTATCACTGGCCATCCTCAGCTGTCTGGGTAAAGACCAGACTCTGGGCCGTCTGGGTGGCGACGAATTTGTGGTGCTGGCTGAGCACACCAGCCAGGCGGCACTGGAAGCAATGTCTTCCCGCATTCTTGAGCGGCTGCGTCAGCCGTTCCGTATCGGGCTAATTGAAGTTTACAGCGGTTGTTCTATTGGCATCGCTTTCGCGCCGCTGCATGGCGACGATCGCGAGAGCCTGATTCGCAACGCGGACACCGCGATGTATCACGCCAAAGAGAATGGGCGCGGCAAGTTCTGCGTGTTTGCGGCTGAGATGAACCAGCGGGTCTTTGAGTATCTGTGGCTGGATACTAACCTGCGCAAGGCGCTGGAACTGGATCATCTGCTGGTGCACTACCAGCCAAAAATCGACAGTGATGGCCAGGTCCGCAGCGCCGAAGCACTGGTGCGCTGGAACTCACCTGAGCGTGGTCTGGTCTCGCCTGCTGACTTTATTCCCTATGCTGAAGAGTCAGGGCTGATTGTGCCGCTGGGACGCTGGGTCATGCTCAACGTGCTGAAGCAGATTATCGCCTGGCGTGAGCAGGGCATTTTTCTGCGCGTCGCCGTCAACGTTTCGGCCCGTCAGCTGATTGATCAGAGCATCTACACTGACCTGAAACAGGCGCTGCACGAAGCTCATATCACCGACTGCCCCATCGATATTGAGCTGACCGAAAGCTGCCTGATTGAGAATGAAACTGAAGCGCTGAAGCTGATGAAGCAGTTTCAGGAACTGGGCGCACAGGTGCACCTGGATGACTTTGGCACCGGTTACTCTTCGCTTTCTCAGCTGGCACGCGTGCCAATCAATGCCATCAAACTCGACCAGAGCTTTATCCGCGACATTAACAAGCAGCCGGTTTCACAGTCGCTGGTGCGCGCTATCGTCGCCGTTGCCAAGGCGCTCGATTTGCAGGTAATCGCTGAGGGTATTGAGAACCCGGATGAAGAGAAGTTTGTCCTCAAAAGTGGTGTCGATGGGCGTCAGGGTTACTATTACGCAAAACCAATGCCCGCGGAACAATTTGGGCATTGGCTGGCTAAGCATCCTGCCCGCGTTTAACGCTGGTTAAGATTAACCCGCTTTACGCAGTGATGCGCTGTGGCGGTTTTGTAACTGTACCAGGCGTTCCATGTAAGCAATGTCTTTGGGTTCGATAGTAAAGGCATAATCAACCCAATCCTCAGTGATATCCATCAGCTCAGCGCGTGACAGTTGCAGCACGCGCTGACGCGCTTTCAGCATTGCCCGTACGCCATTGAGCTTAGGCCGTAACGTATCGATAAAGGTGCGTGTGGCACGATAGCTGTCGCCAGGCTGGAAGACTTTATCCACCAGTCCGCGCGTCTCATACCACTCCGCGCTATGGGACTCCCCTTCACAGATTAACTCCTCTGCCAGTTTCATGCCGGAACGACGCGCCACCAGCGAATAGCCGCCCATGCCAGGAAACAGGTTAAAGGCAATTTCCGGGAAGCCCATCCGTGCGTTGTTCTGCGCCAGAATGAAGTGATGCGCCAGCGCCGCTTCAAATCCGCCGCCCAGCGCACTGCCTTCAATCATCGCCAGCGTCACCGCGCCGGTATCGAAACCGCGTGCGGCCGAATGGATACAATCCACACAGGCACGGGCATAGGCTCGCAGCGCCTCACGGCGGTTATTGCGAATGCACTCGACGAAGAAACGCAGATCGCCCCCGGCGTTAAACATCTGCGGCACCAGTGAGCCGGTGACCCAGAAATCAATTGGCAGACCGGAGCGCTGAGCGGCATAGCTCAGATTCATGATCTCCTCAATCAGTTCGTGGTTGAAGCTCGGACGGGGCTGAGCACGCAGCATCATCCACATGGTACGACGCCCTTCTTCGTAATAGGCGACTAACTGCGTGGTATTGCCGACTTCGGTAAATAATCTGCACGTTGCTTGGTTAATAACTGTCATTGTCTCATCCTCTGTTTATATTTTGATGCGTTAAATACGCCACATCAGCGTAATGCAGAGTGAGGCCAGACCAAATGAGAGATTGATTTACAACATAAAATCCAGAGTGATCCCCGACTGGCGCGTCGGGGATTGATTAGGCGGGTTACTTAATAGCGGCACGCTGTCCGACGGCAACATGAAGACGCTTAAGACGTTTTGAATAGATGGCGGTGATGATGGGCACCAGCACAGAGGTCACAATCACGGAAGTGGCCACCAGCGCCGTGGCCGCCGGGGCAACCGGTTTAAACTGCGGCAGCATTTCGGCAATCAGCACCGGTGTAGCCACCGCCGCGCCTGCCGTACTGGATGCGGCCACGCCCGCCGTGCCATCCCCCCCACCAATCAGCCGATCGGCCAGAATAAGCGGGATGCCGGTGATGATGATAACTGCCACGCCCAACATGATGCCCAGCAGGCCGGTTTCCGCAATGACACCCAGGTTAATGGTGTTGCCCAGTGCAAAAGCGAAGAAGGGAATCAGCGTATGTACCGCTTTTCCGAAGAAGTCGCGCAACTCCGGATCAAGATTCCCTAATGCAAACCCCACCACAAACGGCAGGACCGCGCCGACAAACACGTGCGGCTCGAATGACGCGATACCGGCGGTGCCCAGAATCACCATGGTCATTAATGGCCCGGACTCCAGCGACATCAGCACAAAGGCACCGGCTTCCTCTTTAGAACCGTACTGTTGCATGATGGAGGCATAAAGACCGCCATTGGTCATATCCATCGCGGCGACCAGCGCCAGCGTCGATAAGCCGGCAAACATCCCCACTTCTACGCCATTTTCCGGCATCACTCGTGAGGCGATTGCGGCCACCACCCATGCCACGGCAATTTTGGTGAGCACCAGCGTGCCGGATTTGCGTAGTACCGTTCCGGTGGCGCTGAGTTTTATCGACGCCCCCATGCAGAAGAACCAGACGGCCAGAATGGGCACGGTGCCGGTCATCAGACCGTTGGTGAAAGAACCGAAATATTTCCCGGCCCCCGGTGAGAACGTATGGCAGAGTGCGCCGATAAACAGCGGAATGAGCATCATGCCGCCCGGAATTTTATCTATTGCCCGTTTGATGTGCATATACATGTCACCTTTGCTATGCCAGAGGGTGCCCGAAGGCGATGCAGGCAAAGTAGTGACTTGAGGTAATCAAAACAGTGATCGACTCGGTAAAATGAAACGCTGTTTTATTTTTAATGACAAGTTGTTTTGTTAATTATGACGGGGATCGCCATACCAGTCTCAAAAGAGACTAATAAAAAGCGGGACGCTATTGCGTCCCGCCTGTTATTTTTGCCCGTACCAGGCATTCTCGCCATGCTTTCGCAGATAGTGCAGGTCAAGCAGCGTCTGGTTAATCGGCGGCAGGTCTGGTGTCAACTGCCGGCTGAACAGGCCCATATAGGCCACCTCCTCCAGCACTACCGCGCTATGCACGGCCGCATGGGCGTCTTTGCCCCAGGCAAACGGGCCGTGCGAGTTGACCAGCACCCCAGGAATTGCCGAAGGTGACAATCCGCGCTGCGCATAGGTTTCGATAATCACTTCCCCCGTATTCCACTCGTACTCGTGCTGAATCTCTTCGTTGCGCATTGCGCGGGTACAGGGGATCTCGCCATAGAAATCGTCAGCGTGGGTGGTTCCCCAGGCAGGAATCGGTCGTCCAGCCTGCGCCCAGATGGTCGCATGCCGCGAATGTGTATGGACAATGCCACCGACTTCTGGCCAGGCGAGATAGAGCGCACGGTGTGTCGCCGTGTCCGATGAAGGGCGTTTATCCCCTTCCACTACCTCGCCACTCGCCAGATCGACGACCACCATGTCGTCGCGCTTCATCACGTCATAGCTTACGCCAGACGGTTTAATCACCAGCAAACCCTGTTCACGATCAACCGCGCTGACATTGCCCCAGGTGAAGGTCACCAGGTTGTATTTAGGTAGATCCAGATTCGCTTCCAGAACCTGTTGTTTAAGGTGTTCCAGCATGCCTTTTCTCCTGCTGACAATCGTCCCTGAATTTTGCGGAGTCAGAGGCCAAAGGGTTATGGAGCAAATGGCTATAAACGCAGAAGGAATGGCTGTGAATGCAAAAATGTGTCGTGATTTCAGAATTTTCTATCTTCGGAATTTATCCAGAATGCTTAGAATCTTCTCAGGCAATGCCTGGACCTGTCCGGTCCGGCATTGTGCCTCACCCGCTACAAACGGTTTGTCCATGGTGATCACATTTCGATGCCGTCACGGACGCGGCAATGATGCGACACAAGCGGGCTGAGGAAATATCGGAGCTATACTAAGAGTGTTGCCTCTGTGAGCACATCAAAGGAGAAGTGTATGACAACAACAATGAAACGAATCACTGCCGTTGTACTGGCGACCACGTTAGCTGTTGCACTGAGCGGCTGTTCTAACTGGTCTAAGCGTGACCGCAATACCGCCATTGGTGCGGGCGCGGGTGCGATTGGGGGTTCAGTATTGACCAATGGTAGCGCACTCGGCACAGTCGGCGGCGCCGCTGTCGGTGGTATTATTGGTCATCAGGTCCACTAAGGACCTTATTAAAAGAATAATCGGCTACGCTAAGCATCTGCATGACAATCGGGCTACTCTGGTAGCCCGATTTTTTTATTCATCCGCCCGCCAGTTTGACCTTCATCCCTTTGACTTCCAGCAGGGTTTTCAGCAAGTCGCGTTTATCGCCCTGAATTTCAATAACGCCCTCTTTTACCGAACCGCCACAGCCACATTTCTTTTTCAGTTCTGCCGCCAGCAGCGTCAGAGCCGCATCATCCAGGTCGATGCCGGTGATCAGGCAGACGCCTTTGCCCTTGCGTCCGCTGGTCTGACGCTGGATCCGCACAACACCATCCCCTTTTGGCCGCTCTGCTTTTGGCTCCGGCTGCGTGATGCGCCCGCTGTCGGTTGAATAAACCAGTGGATTGTCATTCGCCATTATTGTGTCTCCAGACTGGCCAGAATCGCCTGCAGGGCGGCGGCGGGGTCGGCGGATTGCGTAATAGGACGCCCGATAACCATGTAGTCTACGTCCGCCTGCTTCGCCTGCTGCGGTGTCATGATACGACGCTGATCGCCGGCATCGCTGCCTGCCGGACGAATCCCCGGCGTGACCAGCGCAAACTCCCTACCCATCACCTGTTTGAAGCGGACCGCTTCATGTGCGGAACAGACCACCCCATCCAGTCCGCACGACTGGGTCAGTTTTGCCAGTCGCTCTGCCTGTTCGGCAGGGGAAAGCGTAATGCCCAGCTCTCTGAGATCGCCTGCATCCATGCTGGTCAGTACGGTCACCGCAATCAACAGCGGCGCATCTTTACCAAAGGGAAGCAGCGCCTCACGCGCCGCGTTCATCATCCGCGCCCCGCCGCTGGCATGAACGTTGACCATCCAGACGCCAAGATCGGCAGCGGCAGCTACGGCATGCGCGGTGGTATTGGGAATATCGTGAAATTTAAGATCGAGGAACAGCTCAAAACCACGCTGCTGCAGAGTGTTAACCAGCGAGGGACCAAACAGCGTAAACATCTCTTTGCCCACTTTCAGGCGGCAACTGCGGGGATCGATCTGGTCGACGAAACGCAATGCGCTGTCGAGGTCATGATAATCCAGCGCTACCAGAATCGGCGAAGCGGTCACGTTGTGGGGTGAAGGCATGGCATTTCCTCTGCAGTAAGCACCCGCAGGCGCGATTGACAAACGGCAAGCATTCTACCCGCGGTGTCTGGCCATCACAATCGCCATTGCCATTCTGCCTGGCAATAAGTGCACGACAGCCAAAGTTAGTTGATGAGTATTTATATAGTATGTTGTAACTATTATGGGTGCGATTAAGTCGGTCATAACGGCCACTTTACTGGCCGTCGAGACCACGAATCGGCTTCACTGAAGACCACGTCCGGCAGGATGGGCAGTGCCAGTAAAGTGCGTGCGCGGTAAAACCACACTTCTGGCAGCGATAGCGCGGCTTGGTGCGGATCTGTTCACCCACCATGTCGCGCAGCACCATCAGACTCTCTTTGGCCCGGCCATCTTCTGCTTCACGCAGATTTAAATCCATCAGGCGATGGAAAACACGCATCGTCGGATGGCGCTCAAGCTGACGACTGATATAGTTTTGTGCCGCTTCAGCGCCCTGCTGCTGCTCAAGGATGTCAGAAAGATAAAGTTCCGCTGCCGCGCCGGTGTTCTGTTCCACACAGCGCTGCAGAAAGTCTGCCCAGGCGTCAGGCTGATTGAGCCGCTGGAAACAGGTTTCCAGCATGCCCAGCGTTTCACTCACCAGCTCTTTATCCTGATCCAGCACGCGCTGCAGATGACCCACCGCTCTGGCGAAATCTTCTTTTTCCATCAGAATACGGCCCATCATGATAGAGATGCGTGCACTGTTGCGATCGGCTGCCTCCCCTTTCTTCAGCAGGCCCATGGCACGATCCAGATCGTCGCTGCTCATCGCCTGTAACGCCAGTTCGCAGTAGAAGTGGGCGATTTCGCCCTTCTGCTTCTCTTTGCCGAGCTTAACCAGACGTTCTGCAACCTCGATGGCCTGTAGCCAGTCACTGGTGGCCTGGTGAATCAGCAACAGCTGCTGCAGCGCATTGATGCGAAAATCCGTTTCATCGGTGAGCTGCTTAAACATATCTTCTGCGCGGTCATATAAGCCCGCTGCCATATAGTCGCGGCCGAGTTGCTGAATGGCTAGCAGACGCTGCTCGTAGCTCAGGGAAGCACTTTCCATTAATGCCTGATGGATACGGATAGCGCGGTCGACTTCTCCGCGCGATCGGAACAGATTACCCAGCGTCAGATGTGCCTCTACCGTGCCGCTGTCCTCTTTTAGCATATCGAGGAACAGGTCAACGGCTTTGTCCTGCTGATTTGAGAGCAGGAAATTGACGCCCGCCACATATTCACGTGACAGCCGGTTGGCTTCCTGTTGCTTATCCTGATGCGCGCTGCGGCGGCCCATATACCAGCCATAGGCAGCCGCAACCGGCAGTAACAGAAACAGCAATTCATGCATTGAGGATTATTCCCGGCCAGCCGGAGAAGATGGCGTGGTCGCCAGGGCGGTGCTCTGCTCGATTTGCGTCTGCATACGCTTAATTTTTCGATTGGCATTGGCCAGTGAAACACGGGTCCGCAACCAGAACAGCCCACAGATGACCCAGCCAAGCACAAAACCTGCGCCAAACAGTGATGCCAGTAAGGTCGAAATGCTGAACTCACCCTGCGCCAGCAGATAGTTAAAAGTAATGACCTGGTCGTTATGCGCGCCTAAGGTGACGGAAATAATAAAAATGACCAGTACCACTAAAAAAATCAGCAAATATTTCACAGTGCATCCTGTTGTGAGGTTATCGGGTAGAATTATGCCAAAACTCCGGCAAAAATGCTGCTCCCAGCAGCATCGGGCGAGTCGCTTTTGCGCAGGCCCGACTAATAATATGGGGTCTTAAGGGTGAATTACAATCAGGGCTCCCGCTGTGCCACCTCTTTTTGCTCCTCCGGCGGCAGCGTCAGCGGGCCACAGAAACGCTGTGCCAGCCATGTCGCAACGGTGACCAGCAACCAGGAGAGCACGGTTGCCATCGCCAGATCGCGTGGCCAATGCATGCCCAGCAGCAGACGGCTTGCCATCACGCCCGTCGCCCACAGAAAAATGACCACCACGGTTTTATAATGCCGACGCGGCCAGAGCAGACCCAGTGCCAGCAGTGCCCAGCTGGCGGCAAACATGGTATGCCCGGACGGAAAAGCAAAGCCGGTTTCAAACGCCCAGTGTCGTTTCAGCCAGCCCGGAATCTGTGTCTCATCGGCAATCAGTGAAGTCACCATTTCACCACGCTGTTTACGTTTCAGCTCGTAAAAAGTCTTCTCATCCAGCCCGTGATGCTGCTCCAGCCAGATCACATAGGGACGCGGCTCCTGAATCTGCTCTTTGATAAAAGATTTGGTGTATTGCCCCGCCAGAATAGTGGCGTTCATGATCAGCAGCAGCAATATGGCAGGCTTCAGGCGAAAGCGCAGGCACCAGAGCATCCAGGCGCTCAGCAGCACGCTGGTGACGATACCCCACGGATTGGTGACGGTTTCCGTCATCCAGAAGAGACCTTTCAGCAGCGCATTGCTTTCACCTGGCTGCCAGCGCCAGCCAGTAAGCCAGACGGCAACCGGCATGATGAGCAGCAGCAGCATTCCGAAGGTGGTACGACGCGAAATCTTAAACATCTTCTTCCCTTATCCTGGCGTCAAATGACAACATTTGCATAACTTTAGCTTAAAAAAGAATAACATAACCGTTGCCGATTGGATAATTGTGCTTTATCACTGCAATTGGTCTCAGAGATTACCAGCCCGCTTCCGGGTTGTGGCACAATATTGCACGTTTGTCGGGCCACACTGGCCTGTGCGCTATCATGATGATAGTGCATCCTCTGAAGGTTCTGGAGAGTCACATGCAGCTTAAACGGGTGGCAGAAGCCAAACTGCCCACGCCATGGGGAGATTTCCTGATGGTTGGTTTTGAAGAATTGGCAACCGGACATGACCATGTTGCACTGGTCTTTGGCGATATTAATGATAACGAGCCGGTACTGGCGCGCGTTCACTCCGAATGCCTGACCGGCGATGCACTCTTCAGCCTGCGTTGCGACTGTGGTTTTCAGCTGGAAGCCGCGCTCAATGCCATCGCAGAAGAAGGTCGCGGCGCGCTGCTCTATCACCGCCAGGAAGGCCGTAACATTGGTCTGCTGAATAAGATCCGCGCCTATGCGTTGCAGGATAAAGGTTATGACACCGTAGAAGCGAACCATCAGCTTGGCTTTGCCGCCGATGAGCGCGACTTCACCCTGTGCGCAGATATGTTTAAACTGCTGGGCGTGAATGAAGTGCGTCTGCTGACCAATAATCCGCGCAAAGTGGAGATCCTCAGCGAAGCCGGGATCAACATTGTTGAACGTGTGCCGCTGGTCGCAGGACGAAATCCGAAGAATGCGCACTATCTGGATACGAAAGCGGAAAAGATGGGGCATCTGCTGCCGAAGTCATAAATGAAAAAGCCGGGTTTCCCCGGCTTTTTTATCAGTCCAGCATATTGCGGATAACGTAGTGCAGGATGCCATCATTGCGGTAATAGGTCAGCTCATTGCCGGTATCAATGCGACAGCGGGTGTCCAGCTCTTCCTTACTGCCGTCAGCACGGGTCAGCGTGACTTTCACGCTGCAGCCTGGCGTCAGTGCCTGAAGGTTTTCCACATCAATCCGCTCTTCACCCGTCAGCCCCAGGCTTTTACGCGTCACGCCCTGCGGAAACTCCAGTGGCAAAATGCCCATCCCAATCAGGTTGGAGCGATGAATACGCTCAAACGATTCGGCAATGACCACCCTCACCCCCTGCAGACGCGGCCCTTTAGCGGCCCAGTCGCGGCTGGAGCCAGAACCATACTCTTTACCCGCAATGACCGCCAGCGGCACCCCTTCAGCCTGATATTTCATCGCTGCATCGTAGATGGCCAGCTGTTCGCCACTCGGATAGTGTCGGGTATAGCCACCTTCTACGCCTGGCACCATCTCATTGCGGATACGGATATTGGCAAAGGTGCCGCGCATCATCACCTCATGGTTACCACGACGCGACCCATAGGAGTTAAAATCGTTGCGCTCAACGCCGTGTGACAGCAGATAGCGTCCGGCGGGACTTTCCGCTTTAATGCTGCCCGCTGGCGAGATATGGTCCGTAGTGACAGAATCGCCAAGCAAGGCGAGCACCCGCGCACCGCGAATATCCTGCACCGGCTTAGGCTCTTTCTCCATATCATCAAAGAACGGCGACAGACGGATGTATGTCGAGCCTTCATCCCAGTCGTATGTTGCCGCTTCACTGACCCTGATCGCCTGCCACTCTGGCGTGCCATCGAAGACTTCGGCGTACTCTTTATGGAACATATCACTGGTGACCTGCTGCACGGCTGTGGCGATCTCTTCCGGTGACGGCCAGATATCTTTCAGATAGACCGGCTGGCCCTGGCGATCGTGGCCAAGCGGCTCCGTCTGCAGGTTGATCTTCATGTTACCCGCCAGCGCGTAAGCCACCACCAGCGGCGGCGAAGCCAGCCAGTTGGTTTTAATCAGCGGATGAATACGACCTTCAAAGTTGCGGTTGCCGGATAAAACGGCACCAACTGTGAGATCGCCCGCTTTGATCGCAGTCTCAATCTCATCTTTCAGCGGGCCGGAGTTACCGATACACGTGGTGCAACCATAGCCGACCAGATTAAAGCCCAGCTCGTCGAGATACGAGGTCAACTGCGCGACGGCCAGATAATCGGAAACCACTTTAGAACCGGGTGCCAGCGAGGCTTTAACCCACGGCTGACGTTTCAGACCACGCTCTACCGCTTTCTTCGCCAGTAAACCGGCCGCCATCAGCACGCTTGGGTTAGAGGTATTGGTACAGGAGGTAATCGCACTGATCACCACCGCGCCATCGGTCAGTGTGTGAGTCAGGCCGGTGCCGCTGTCGGTATACTCAACATTTTTATGCGGTTTTTGCGCCTGATTCACTTCCAGCTCGTTGCTGGCATCAAACGCAGCGGGCACATCGCCCAGCGACACCCTATCCTGCGGACGTTTTGGTCCTGCCAGGCTCGACTCCACCTCGTTCATATCCAGTGCCAGGGTACTGGTGAAACGCGGCTCATCGCCGGGATTGCGCCACAGCCCCTGCGCTTTGGCATACGCTTCCACTAAAGCTACCTGATCGGCATCGCGTCCGGTCAGCGTCATGTAGCTCAACGTGACGTCATCAACCGGGAAGAATCCGCAGGTTGCGCCATACTCAGGGGCCATGTTGGCAATGGTCGCACGATCTGCCAGCGGCAGGTCGGCCAGGCCGTCACCGTAAAACTCAACGAATTTACCGACAACGCCATGCTTACGCAGCATCTGAGTGACAGTCAGAACGAGGTCAGTTGCGGTAATGCCTGCGCGCAGTTTGCCGGTAAGTTTGAAACCTACGACATCCGGGATCAGCATGGAGACAGGCTGACCCAGCATGGCTGCTTCCGCTTCGATGCCCCCGACTCCCCATCCCAGCACGCCAAGCGCGTTGATCATGGTGGTATGAGAATCGGTACCGACCAGCGTATCGGGCCAGGCATACTCTTCGCCATCAAGGGTTTCATGCCAGATCGCCTTGCCGAGATATTCCAGGTTCACCTGATGACAGATACCGGTTCCTGGCGGCACGACGCGGAATTTATCAAACGCTTTCTGACCCCAGCGAAGGAAAACGTAGCGCTCATGGTTACGCTCCATCTCCAGCCGGACATTCTCTTCAAAAGCGTCATCATCACCAAAATGGTCCACAGTGACCGAGTGGTCGATAACCAGATCGACGGGCGACAGCGGATTCACTTTGGCTACATCGCCGCCCAGACGGTTCACGGCTTCGCGCATGGCCGCCAGGTCGACCACCGCCGGCACGCCGGTAAAGTCCTGCATTAATACGCGGGCTGGCCGGTAGGCGATTTCGCGGTCGGCGTGGGCATCTTTCTGCCAGTCAACCAGCGCCTGGATGTCCTCAGTGGTGACAGAGTCGCCATCCTGCCAGCGCAGTAAGTTTTCCAGCAGAACTTTGAGAGATTTGGGCAGGCTATCAATATTGCCCAGTTGTTGAGCAGCGCGGGGAAGACTGAAGATGTGATAGTTATTGGTGTCGACCTGCAGTATTTCCTGACTCTGCTCGCGTAGGGTAGACGACATAGCTCCTCCTTTTTCGTTCATGGTCTTAAACCTTAGTGAGACAAAGGTTTATGTTAAAGATAGACCACAAATTCGTTAACGTTTTGATTACAACACAAATTGCTACAATCGCCTGAAAACGAAAATGCCCCGTGAAAACACGAGGCATCAGAAAGAGGTGATTTAATTCAAATTACAGTGTTATCCACACCGCCGCAGACCAGAACGCAAAGGAGAAAGCATACGCGCTAAGCCAGGACATTTTAATAATATTCATTTGGTTCACTCCTTCGCCGGAATCGGGCGTAAAAGTTTTTGCGGTCGCCTGTCAATCGGCGACACCCTTTGGTCTTGCTGGATGTGGATAGGGGCATTTTAAAGCCCACCGGAAACTCCGGTTATAAAAGAGCAATGACGAAGAGATGGTCTTACAACGTTATTTGTTTTCAGGATCCAGAAACGACTCTATAAACAGTCGCTGGTTATCACTCAAATCCCATGACTCGGGGATAGACACTTTTTCGTCCTTTGCAAGGGCTTCTTTTCCTTTACAGGATACTGGCTTGTGCTGACCCGTGGTCAAAGAACGTTTATGACTGAGTGTATGTGCCCACATGGCTTTAGCCCCAGATACGCCAAATCATTAACGCTACAACTACCCAGAACAGCGCAGAGGCAGCGAATACGGTTAACCAGGCATTGCGACGGGTATTGCCAGTACGCTCAACCTTGGTGCTTTTTGCCGGGAAACCCGGTTGTACAGTCAGTCGTGTATTCATAGTTTTTGATAATCACTCTCAACAAAATGATTGATAACATCGATTAAGATTTAGGAGGAATCCTAAACGCGTTAAGGCCAAAAATCCAGTTATTTTTATTGAGTAAAACGATTAACGGTATTAATCAATAGGCTTCGATAACGTAAGAAATCATTAACTCCCGAACGAATATTTAATTAAACAGTCAGCTAAAAAATTTGAGTTAAATTAAAAACAGATCCATTTAAAACTAAAGATACATCTAAAGAACCTTATGTTTACTGGCTCCACACATCAGCTCTTAACTGGAGTATGGGAATAATCCTGGCGAGTCGCAAAGTGACATAGTTAAAAGTGTGTTGTATTTCGCATTTAAGAAAGCCCAACCGGAAAACATGTGATCAATGTTTCATTTACAAAAAAATCATAAAAACTTTTGATTCTCATTTGGCGCTAAAGCCTGACAACAAAAAAGGCTGCACCAGGCAGCCTTATGTTGTCGCGGAGAGCATCAACGCTATTTAAATGGCAGCTTAATGTCCTTGAACATCGCCTCAATGTCTTCATTTGAGCGCAGCGCCACGGCGGTATCCACCACGTCTCGGGTCAGGTGTGGTGCAAAACGCTGGATAAAATCATACATATAGCTGCGAAGGAAGGTGCTGCGGCGGAAGCCAATTTTGGTAGTACTGTTGGTAAAGATATCGGCAGCTTCAATACGAATCAGATCAGGATCGGCCACCGGGTCCACCGCCATACTGGCAATAACCCCCACGCCCAGACCTAAACGGACATAGGTTTTAATGACGTCGGCATCAGTAGCGGTGAAGACGATGCGGGGTGTTAATCCTGCCCGATTAAAGGCCGTATCGAGTTCCGAGCGCCCGGTAAAGCCAAAGGTGTAGGTCACCAGCGGATATTCAGCCAGCTCTTCGATGCTCACCTGCCCTTTTCCGGCCAGCGGATGATCCGCCGTGACGACAATCGCGCGGTTCCAGTGGTAGCACGGCAACATGATGAGATCGTCATAGAGATGCAGGGCTTCAGTGGCTATGGCAAAGTCCGCATTGCCTTTGGAAACCGCTTCGGCGATCTGGGTTGGCGAACCCTGATGCATATGTAAAGAGACGCGCGGATAGCGCTCGATAAATCCTTTGATGACGCCTGGCAGCGCGTAACGTGCCTGGGTATGTGTGGTGGCGACATAAAGCGAGCCTTTATCCGGCCAGGTGTGCTCGCCGGCAACGGATTTGATCGCATCGACTTTGGAGAGAACTTCACGCGCTATACGGATGATCTCTTCGCCTGCAGGCGTCACCTGAGTGAGATGTTTACCGCTGCGGGCAAAAATTTGCACGCCCAGCTCATCTTCCAGCATACGCACCTGTTTACTGATGCCGGGTTGAGAGGTGTAGAGACCTTCCGCTGTCGAAGAGACATTGAGATTATGGTTCACCACTTCGACGATATAGCGCAACTGCTGTAATTTCATATCTATTCCATCCCGGTAAGTTACAGAGTCGCATCCCCGCTTGACGTATAGTCGCAAGGGTCAAGAAATGCTATGCATCAGGAAAGGTCGGAAATGCTATAACAACTATATCATTTTAAGTGACAGAGTAGAACGGATTGATATAAGGCTTAGAAAAAGGCCAGCGAGCGCTGGCCTGAATGTGGTGCGTTGTCAGTGTCAGTGGTCAAATCGGGTAAAAACAGTAAGAAGAAGGCCAGCAAACGCTGGCCTGTGTGGATTACTTTTTCGCTTCCTGCCACTTTCCGTCTATATAGAAGGCGGACCAGCCGGTTGCCTTACCCTCTTTTTCAGAGGAAACATACTGCTGTTTGGTTTTGCGGCTGAAGCGCACCAGCGTTTTATTGCCTTCCGGATCGGCGGCTGGCGCGTCGGCCAGATATTTCAACTTCTCAGGCAGACGATCTTTGAAGCGCTGAAGCTCCTCCACCAGCGGTGCACGCGTTTCGCGTGATTTCGGGAAGGTGTTAGCCGCAAGGAAAACACCCGCTGCGCCGTCACGCAACACGAAGTAAGCATCGGACTTCTCACACGCCAGTTCTGGCAGTGGAACCGGATCTTCTTTTGGCGGTGCGACTTCACCACTGCGCAGAATCTTGCGGGTGTTTTTGCACTCTTCGTTGGTACACGCCATGTACTTACCAAAGCGTCCCATCTTCAGGTGCATCTCCGAACCACACTTCTCGCACTCCACTATCGGGCCGTCATAGCCTTTGATGCGGAATTCGCCCTTCTCGATTTCGTAACCGTCACATTCCGGGTTATTACCACAGACGTGTAGTTTACGCTCATTGTCGATCAGGTAGCTGTCCATCGCGGTGCCACACTTATGGCAGCGTCGACGGGCACGCAGGGCGTTAGTTTCAGCATCATCGCCTTCCAGAATATTGAGGACTTCATTTTCCGGAATCAGGTTGATGGTCTGTTTGCAGCGCTCTTTAGGCGGCAGCGCATAGCCGGAGCAGCCCAGAAAAACGCCGGTGCTGGCGGTACGGATTCCCATCTGACGACTACAGGTCGGACACGCAATCGAGGTCAGCACCATCTGGTTCGGTTGCATGCCACCTTCTTCAGGATCTTTCTCTGCCAGTTCAAGCTGCTGAGTAAAGTCGGCGAAGAAGTGATCGAGAACCGCTTTCCATTGCGCCTCGTTATTGGCTACCTGATCGAGGCTGCTCTCCATGCGGGCGGTGAAATCATAATTCATCAGTTCGCGGAAGTTCTCTTCCAGACGATCGGTAACGATTTCACCCATTTTTTCCGCATAGAAGCGACGGTTCTCTACCCGCACGTAGCCACG
This sequence comes from Pantoea alfalfae, assembly GCF_019880205.1. NCBI lineage: Bacteria > Pseudomonadati > Pseudomonadota > Gammaproteobacteria > Enterobacterales > Erwiniaceae > Pantoea > Pantoea alfalfae. The sequence goes on along the minus strand of NZ_CP082292.1, from coordinate 1,895,726 downwards.
ATCCTGAATGGTCGAGGTAATAGCCGCATAAGTGGATGGACGACCGATGCCGCGTTTCTCAAGTTCACGCACCAGTGACGCTTCGCTGAAGCGCGCCGGTGGCTTGGTGAAGTGCTGACCCGGAAGAAGCTGTTGCAGATCCAGAACATCACCCACGCTGACGGCTGGCAATGTACGATCTTCATCATTCTTACGCAGCGCAGGCATGACTTTGGTCCAGCCATCGAAACGCAGAATACGGCCTTTCGCTTTGAGTTTAAATTCACCCGCCGCCGCTGTAATGGTGCTGGAATCATATTTTGCTGGTGTCATCTGACAGGCAACAAACTGACGCCAGATCAGCTGATAAAGTTTCTGCGCATCCGCTTCCATATCCTTCAGCTTTTCCGCCACCACTTCCACATCAGAAGGACGTATCGCTTCGTGCGCTTCCTGGGAGTTCTCTTTGCTGGCGTAAGTAATGGCGGTTTCAGGCAGATACTTTTTACCGAAATGACTTTCGATATAGCCACGCGCCATGGCGACCGCATCCTGACTCAGGTTGGTTGAGTCGGTACGCATATAAGTGATGTGACCGGCTTCGTACAGGCGCTGAGCCATCATCATCGTTTTCTTCACGCCAAAGCCGAGACGGGTACTGGCAGCTTGCTGCAGCGTCGAGGTGATGTAAGGTGCGCCCGGCTTGCTGCTGGTCGGCTTATCTTCACGGTCGACGATCTCATAACGCGCTTTTTCCAGCAGCGCTACCGCGGCATAGGTCTCGTCGCGATTGACCGGACGGAAGGCTTTGTCACCTTTGTGCGTCACGTCCATCGACAGTTCATCGCCTTTTGGCGTGGTCAATGCGGCATTAACTTCCCAGTACTCTTCGGGAACAAAGGCTTTGATTTCACGTTCACGTTCCACCACCAGGCGAACCGCAACAGATTGCACACGGCCGGCAGAGAGGCCACGGGCGATTTTTTTCCACAGCAGCGGTGAGACCATATAGCCCACCACGCGATCCATGAAACGGCGCGCCTGCTGCGCATTTACCCGGTCAATATTCAGTTCGCCCGGCTTTTCAAATGCCTGACGAATCGCATTTTTGGTGATTTCGTTGAAGACCACACGACTGAAGCGCGAGTCATCGCCACCGATGACTTCCCGCAGGTGCCAGGCGATGGCTTCCCCTTCACGGTCAAGGTCGGTTGCGAGATAGATGTGGTCAGCATTAGCGGCTAACGCCTTCAGTTCAGCAACCACTTTCTCTTTGCCGGGCAGAATCTGATAATCCGCTTCCCAGCCGTGATAGGGGTCTACACCCATGCGGCTGACGAGTGCGGCTTTCTCATCTTTTTTAACTTTTTTGACTTTCTTGTCAGTTGAAGCGTCTTTGACTTTCTTATCTGTCGAGGCGTCAGCACTCTTCTTCGCGGTTGAACCACTGGTCGGCAGATCCCGGATATGACCTACGCTGGATTTAACCACGTAGTCACTACCCAGGTATTTATTGATTGTTTTAGCCTTTGCCGGGGACTCAACAATAACGAGTGCTTTACCCATATTTACCTTTACCTAATGAAAACATCCTGCTTAACGGGAGAGGATTGGATGCCCAAAAACCCAGTGGGTTCAATATTGCTGCGCCTGTTTAACATTTCAAGGCGGAGGGGTCAATCTCAGATCAGATGATGCGGCCTGCTGCAACTGCATGATAAAGCGTGCTTTTTCCATCTGAACTCTTCGCACATCCCGGTGCAAAATCCCTGAAATCGGAATCGCCCACACTCTACCTGATAAAATCTGTTACGCAACTTAATTAGCACTCAGCCCGAACTTACGCCAGGTTTTCATCGTTCAGACCGATTTGTCACAGTGCGAGACAGGCCAGTAATATAGAAAGAATTTGGATGCTGTCAAAAAGGAGCGAATAAATGCAGAGATCGACTCAGGCTATTTCCCGTCAGGCGTTGCTGGAAAAGGCCAATGCGTTGATTAAAGAACATGATGATTATTTAGCAGGCATGCAGGCGGATGAGGTGATTCAGCAGGCGGATGTGCTGGTCTTTCGCGGACCGTTCTTTCTTGATGCGGATGGACTGCCGACCACGAAAACCACAGCGGTGTTTAACGTCTTCAAATACCTTGCTGTGGAGCTGTCGCCGCGCTATCACCTGGAATAAAAAACCCGGCACAGGCCGGGTTTCGCATCAAAGCAGTGGCTTTTCGCCGCGCTGCCAGAGTTTCAGCAGCAACCGTTCCGCCACCGAGCCGGCGCTCTGGGTAAAACGGTCCATCATTTTACGCCGGCGTACATAATGCACGCCAAGTACGCTGAATTGATCCATCTGACGGATGATCAGGTCATCGCTGGTGCCGATTTCGTCAATCAGGCCGAGATCCAGCGCCTGACGACCATACCAGTGCTCTCCGGTTGCCACCCGGTCAATATCGAGTGACGGGCGCATCTGGTGAACAAACTGCTTGAACAGCAGGTGCGTTTCATCAAGATCTTCCTGAAATTTCTCGCGCCCTTCTTCGGTATTCTCACCGAACAGCGTCAGCGTGCGCTTGTACTGTCCGGCAGTATGCAGCTCAACATCAATATCGTTACGCTTCAGCAGGCGGTTGAAGTTAGGGATTTGCGCAACCACGCCGATGGAGCCAATGATCGAGAACGGTGCCGCCACAATGCGATCGGCCACGCAGGCCATCATGTAGCCCCCGCTGGCTGCCACTTTATCTACGGCTGCCGTGATGTGCAGACCCGCATCGCGCAGACGCTGCAGCTGCGATGCTGCCAGGCCATAGCCATGCACCACGCCGCCTGGGCTTTCCAGGCGCAGCAGCACTTCGTCGCCAGGCTGCTTCACCGCCAACACAGCTGAAATTTCTTCACGCAGTGAGCTCACCTCACCGGCGTCCATGCTGCCTTTAAAATCAAGAACGTAGAGCGTGGGCTTAACGCTGTCTGTCTGTCCCTGCTTTGCCGCCTGTTTTTCCGCTTTGGCTTTCAGCTTTTCACTTTTTTTATGATTTTTCAGCCAGACCTTCTGCGCCTGCGGCTTCATTTTTGCCAGCTGCAAATCCTCTTTCATCTGCTGATAGTCATCACCCAGATGGGTCAGACGAAGCTGACCATTTTGTGCCCGTTTGCGTAACGCGGCATTCATGATAATCATGACAATCGCAGCGACGGCAACCACCAGTGTCACCGCTTTCGCTAAAAACAGTCCATACGTTGAAATAAAATCCATCAGGTCGCCTTCACAAAGAATAAAAAAACAATTCGCCAGTTTAGCCGTTTTACCCTACTCCGTCGCCTGAAATGCCAGCAGCCGGCACAGAATGGGTAGTCTGGCGATTGCGCCCATTCGTAAATTCGGGCATAAAGCGGAATCATGTTGTTTTCGCCGGAGGACCCCGCTGTGCATTATCAACCGAAAAGCGACCTGCTCAATCACCGTATTATCCTGGTCACGGGTGCTTCAGATGGCATTGGTCGGGAAGCGGCGCTGACGTATGCCCGTTATGGTGCTGAAGTGATCCTGATGGGCCGTAGCCCTGAGAAACTTCAGCGGGTTAAAGAGGCAATCGATCAACTTAATAAATGTGCTGCTCATACCGTCGTGTTCGACCTGGCTGAAGCGACGCCGGAACGTTGCCATCAGGTAGCCGAACAGCTGTCACAGCAGTTTTCTCGCCTTGATGGCGTGCTGCACAATGCCGGTATCCTTGGTGAAATCGTTCCGCTGGCGGAACTCGACCCTCAGATCTGGCAGCAGGTGATGAACATCAACCTGGACGCCACCTTCTTCCTGACCCAGGCGCTGTTGCCGTTGCTGTTAAAGTCAGATGCCGGTTCACTGGTCTTTACCACCTCAAGCGTTGGCCGTACCGGTCGCGCGGGCTGGGGCGCTTACGCCGTCTCTAAATTTGCCACCGAAGGGATGATGCAGGTACTGGCCGATGAGTATAAAACGCAGGCATTGCGGGTGAACTGCATTAATCCGGGTGGAACGCGGACCAAAATGCGCGCCAGCGCCTTCCCACAGGAAGATGCTAACAAGCTGAAAACGCCTGCCGATCTGATGCCGCTCTATCTTTATCTGATGGGTGATGACAGCCGGCGCAAAACCGGTATCAGCTTTGATGCGCAGCCGGGCAGAAAACCCGGAGCCGCAGAGTAATGGCTGACGATCGTCATCAGCAGCGTCAGCAGCGCCTGAAGGAGCAGGTCGATGCGCGGATTGCAGCAGCCACCGAGGTGCGTGGCATCCTGATGGTGTTTACCGGCAATGGCAAAGGCAAAACCACTGCGGCTTTTGGTACCGCCCTGCGCGCCACCGGACACGGTAAACGCGCAGCGGCTGTTCAGTTCATTAAAGGGGACTGGCCGAATGGTGAGCGTAACCTGCTGGAACAGCATGGTGTTGAGTTTCAGGTGATGGCAACCGGTTTCACATGGGACACACAGAACCGCGAAACGGATACTGCCGCCTGTCTGGCCGTGTGGCAGCATGCAAAACGGATGCTGGCCGATACGCAGCTCGATTTGGTCGTGCTCGACGAAATAACCTATATGGTCAGCATGGATTATCTGCCGCTGGACGATCTGATCACTGCCCTGCAACAGCGCCCGGCGCATCAGAGCGTCATCATTACCGGACGTGGCTGTCATCGTCGCCTGACTAAAATGGCGGATACGGTGACGGAAATGCGGCCGGTGAAGCACGCCTTTGATGCCGGTATACAGGCTCAGCAGGGAATTGACTGGTAACATAAAAAGAAAACGCAGCCCTGGGGCTGCGTTTTTAGCGATCGAGCAACGATATTAACCGGCGTTACGTTTGCTGCCCGGATTGCGGCGTGGCGCACGTGGCGTGCTGCTCACTTTACTGTGACGTTTTACTGCACGACGAATCTGGTTCGCCTTGGTGCGACGACGATCTTTTTCGACCACCAGCTTGGTGACCGTTTCATCATCCAGCTCCACCAGGTTACGCAGGTAGTTCACCGCAGGCAGATCCAGTTCGGTCCAGCCGCCGCGCGGCAGGCCTTTTGGTAAGGTGATATCGCCATAGCGAACGCGCATCAGACGACTGACCTGTACGCCGACCGCCTCCCATAAACGACGCACCTCACGGTTACGTCCTTCCGTCAGAGTGACGTTGTACCACTGGTTAATGCCTTCTCCGCCGCCAAACTTCAGGGTTTTAAACGCAGCCGGGCCATCTTCCAGCTGAACGCCCTTGCTCAGCTGACGAATTTTATCGTCGTCTACCTGACCAAACACGCGCACCGCATACTCACGTTCCACTTCACGGCTCGGATGCATCAGGCGGTTCGCCAGTTCACCGTCGGTAGTGAAGAGCATCAGACCACAGGTGTTCACATCCAGACGGCCAACGGCAATCCAGCGTGAACCGCGCAGACGAGGCAGACGGTCAAACACCGTCGGGCGGCCTTCAGGATCGCTGCGGGTACAGAGTTCACCTTCCGGTTTGTAGTAAGCCAGCACGCGGCAAACTTCGGTTGCTGATTCAGCAATCGATACCAGATGGCCATCAATACGGATTTTCAGAGATTTGCTGCTTTCGACGCGGTCGCCCAGGGTGGCGATTTTGCCGTCAACGCTGACACGGCCGGCAGCAATCATTGATTCGATTTCACGACGCGAGCCATGTCCGGCACGCGCTAAGACTTTCTGTAACTTTTCGCTCATTGAGCTTCCTCTTTGTCGCCTTCCCAGGCGTCATGATTGGGTGATAATCCTTTCTAAATCAACAAGTTAACTTAGCAAGTTTGCCCCATTATACAGGCATTTAACGCTGAAGTAACGCCCTTTATGGATAGTGCCATCGTAAATAAAGAAAGGTTAACCTCTCATAGTTTGAGCTCTGATAATCCTTGCTGCTGATTTAATAAAAAACGCGGCGTATGGTAAGAGAATATGTTTAATAAAACGCGTGTATCAAAAACTTTATAGCTGATCACTATTAAATTTTCTAACCACCCGTTTTTCATCAACGCGATATTCTGAGAATAAAACCTTAACGCTATCTTACACTTCCATCACTCTTACCAGGCTTTATAACATCTAAAAAAAATATCAAAGACAGCATAAAATGCTGGTTAATTGAATTTAATCATTCCGTATGCACTGCCAAAATCAAAAAGTCAGATTATTCCTAATGAAGATTGATTTAAAACCTTATTTCTCATGCAATTTGATTGTTATTAGCTTTAATAAATTGTACGACATTATTAAGCTGATACACTTTATCACGGCAGCATAATAAAAAAGCAAAGCACGCGATAAAGCGTTCTTGCGACATTTGAGTCTTGCTTAATTGATTCGTTAATAAAAAAAGTGTTTTTACATTAATCCAATAAACCGGCGCATCCGGAGTTGTTGCGTTAATACGGTTCAGTGATGAACCTTGCTTGCATGTCAAAAATCTTCACCAGGGATTTCCCGACATGCCTGAATAAAGAAAAACATCATGAGAAACCTGTTTCTGAGCCCGGTGCTTGCTGCACTGGTGCTGAGCGGGTGTTCCGTGGGCCACACCGAGTACAGTCGTACGGCGATGCAGCACGTAGATATGAGCGTGACAGGCATTCCGACGATCCTCGGTCTGGGCACACTGGGCACCAGCATTCCTCTGACGCCTGAATATAGCCTTACGGCTGCGCACGTGGCTAAAACCGCCGTGCAGCGCGTTAAGTCTTATCACCCTTATTGCGACCTTGCGATTATTTATCACAAGAATGATGCCAGCACGCTGACTAAGTTCCGCAGCAGTGACATCGGTGATCCAGTTAAAATGTATGGCTACAGCTTTATTTCAGCGATGCCGGTTGAATCGTCCGGGGTTAATTTAGCCCGCACGGCTATTCGGAATAAATGGAATAAAAGTCCCTGCTTAGCGATGGCCTCGAATGCGGGCGTCGTTCAGGGAATGTCTGGCGGTGGCGTGTATAACCGGGATGATACGCTGGGCGGCGTTATTGTTGGCTATTCTGACTCGATCAGGAATGGGCGTAATAACAAAGTGATCCTCAAAGATGTATCACTTTATATTCCTTACGGTCAGTTTAAGAACTGGTTAGAGTCGAATCTGGCTCAGACACCGACGCGCGGTGTCTGAAGCCCGACGTAATTACAGGAACGGGCGGGTATCGCCCACGCCTTCACGCACGATTTCCGGCGAATCGGTGGTCAGATCGACCACCGTGGTCGGCTGCTGACCCAGCGTACCACCGTCGATGATCAGATCGACCAGCTTACCAATGCTGTGCTGGATCTCTTCCGGGTCTGACTCGGTAAAATCGTTGCCTGGCAGAATCAATGAGGTCGACATCATCGGCTGATTCAGCGCTTCCAGCAGCGCCAGCGCTACCGGATTGGAGGGCACGCGCAGACCAATGGTCTTACGCTTTTCATTCATCAGGCGACGCGGCACTTCTTTGGTCGCCTTGAGAATAAAGGTGTAGTTGCCGGGCGTATTGTTTTTCAGCAGACGAAAAGCCGAGTTACCCACCTGCGAATAAACCGACAGCTCAGAGAGATCCCGGCACATCAGGGTGAAGTTGTGGTGCCCGTCGAGCTGACGGATACGGCAAATCCGCTCCATCGCGCCCTTCTCTTCCAGCCGACAGCCCAGCGCATAGCCGGAATCGGTGGGATAGACAATGACGCTGCCTTTGTTCAGGTAGTCGACCGCCTGGTTAATCAGCCGTGGCTGGGGATTGTCCGGATGAATGTGAAACAATTGACTCATAGAAACCTCGTGTCACCTTTCCGTGATTGTCAGGCCGGGCGCGAGATCCGGGAAGCGTTCCCAGACCGGCTCAACCGCTGCGGGCAGCCAGAGTTTACGACCCAGTTCAATCCACGGGCAGGGTTGATGAAAATCAGAACCTTGTGATGCGGCCAGTGCATTATCTCTGGCATATTGTGCCAGCGTTGTACGCTCATTGGGTGGCTGCTGGCACTGCGCGACTTCCATCGCATCGCCGCCCGCCTCGCGGAAATGGGCGACCAGCCGTTTGAGCCACTTCGCCGATAAGCCATATCGGCCAGGATGCGCCAGCACGGCACACCCACCAGAATGATGAATCGCATCAATGGCTTGTTTAATTGTACACCATTGTGGCGGCACGTAGCCGGTTTTGCCACGCGCCAGATAATTTTTGAATACCTGTACCATATTGTCCGCTTTGCCCTGCTCAATCAGGAAGCGGGCAAAGTGACCACGGGTAATGACGCCGCCATCAGCCAGACGCATCGCACCCGCCAGCGCATCCGGGATACGTGCCTTCGCGAGTCGCTCACCAATCTCTTGCGCCCGCGTCCGGCGGCAGTCATGTTGTCCGGCCAGAAAGGTCACCATCGCCGGATGGTGAATATCAATGTTCAGGCCGACGATGTGAATCTCATGGTTCTCCCACAGCGTGGAGATCTCTGCCCCGGGCAGCACTTTTATTGGTAAATCGTGGTCGCGTGCCGTTTGCTGCGCTTCCTCTACCCCTGCAACGCTGTCGTGATCGGTGATCGCCAGTACGCCCACGCGCATCTCAACGGCTCGCTGCACCAGCGCGGCTGGCGTCAGTAAGCCATCGGAGGCGCGCGTGTGGCTGTGTAAATCATAAACCGGGAAACGGGCGATATCGCTCAAGAGAACTCCTGCTAAAACTAAACCGGCCAGCATGATAACGATTTTCACGGTCAGTGAAAAAGTGTATTGACATTTACGCCATGAACCCGTTAACTAGTACACAAGTTCACACGTAACGGGTATTCAATCATGGCTGTTGTAATCACGCATTTAAACGGTTGGCGCAATGTTCCCGAAAACGGGCGACAGGATCGTGCACACTTTGCGTAAACGCTGTGCTAATACCTAAGCCCGCCACCGAGCGGGCTTTTTTTTGAGCGAAATTCAGAGAAATCATCATGCCAAATGCGAAACCTACAGTGAAGTTGATTACCGGCACCGCGCCTTATCGCGAAGATCCGGCCGCAGTGTTTCACCAGCTGTGCGGCGCACGTCCGGCAACCCTGCTGCTCGAATCTGCGGATATCGACAGCAAGCGTAATTTAAAAAGTCTGCTGATTGTCGACAGCGCGCTGCGTATCAGCGCCATGGGTAATACGGTTATCGTTCAGGCGCTGTCAGAAAATGGCCGTGCCGTGCTGCCGCTGCTGGATGAGGCCCTGCCCGCTTCCGTCAGCAATCAGGTCCGTCCCGATGGACGTGAGCTGACTTTTCCGCAGAGCACCGATCCGCATCAGGACGAAGATTCCCGTCTCAAAGCACTCTCGGTGTTTGATGCACTGCGTCTGATTCCACAGCTGGTTAACGCCTCTGCCGACGAGCGCGAAGCCGTGCTGCTGGGTGGCCTGTTTGCCTATGACCTGGTGGCTGGTTTTGAAACCCTGCCGGAACTGGATAATCAGCAACGCTGCCCCGACTACTGTTTCTACCTGGCAGAGACGTTACTGGTGATCGATCACCAGACCCGCAGTGCGCGTCTGCAGGCCAGCCTGTTCTGCCCGTCCACCAGCGAGTTCCAGCGTCTGCAACGCCGTATTGAGCAACTGCACGGCCAGATGCTGCAGCCAGCACCTGCGCTGCCGGTACAAAAGGTCGAACAGATGACGCTGACCACCAGCCAGAGCGATGAAGAGTATTGTGATGTGGTTCGCACCATGCAGCAGGCGATTCGCATCGGTGAAATTTTCCAGGTCGTGCCATCACGCCGCTTCTCACTGCCGTGCCCGTCACCGCTGGCCGCCTATGACACGCTGAAAAACAGCAATCCAAGCCCGTATATGTTCTTTATGCAGGATCAGGATTTCTCCCTGTTTGGCGCATCGCCGGAAAGCTCGCTGAAGTATGACGCGACCTCTCGTCAGATCGAGATCTACCCCATTGCCGGTACCCGTCCACGTGGTCGCCATGCCGATGGCTCACTGGACCGCGATCTTGACAGCCGCATTGAGCTGGAGATGCGCACCGACCATAAAGAGCTGGCTGAACATCTGATGCTGGTGGATCTGGCGCGTAACGATCTGGCGCGCATCTGCGTGCCAGGCAGCCGCTACGTGGCTGACCTGACCAAAGTTGATCGCTACTCGTTCGTGATGCATCTGGTTTCCCGCGTCGTCGGCACGCTGCGCGCCGACCTCGACGTGCTGCACGCCTATCGCGCCTGTATGAACATGGGCACGCTGAGCGGTGCGCCAAAAGTTCGCGCGATGCAACTGATTGCCGGTGCTGAACGCACCCGTCGCGGCAGCTATGGTGGCGCGGTGGGCTACTTCACCGCGCAGGGGGATCTCGACACCTGCATCGTTATTCGTTCGGCCTATGTCGAAGATGGCGTCGCCACTGTTCAGGCGGGCGCTGGTGTGGTGCTGGATTCGAATCCGCAGGCTGAAGCGGATGAAAGCCGCAATAAAGCCCGTGCCGTTCTGCGCGCTATCGCGACTGCCCATCACTGCAAGGAGATCTTCTGATGGCCGATATTCTGCTGCTCGATAACATCGACTCTTTTACCTATAACCTGGTTGATCAGCTGCGGACCTTTGGTCACAACGTGGTGATCTACCGCAACAACCTGCCCGCTGAACTGCTAATTGCACAGCTGGAGCGGATGGAAGATCCGGTGCTGATGCTGTCACCGGGTCCCGGCGCACCAAAAGATGCCGGTTGTATGCCGGAACTGCTGCGGGTGCTGCGTGGACGTCTGCCGATTATCGGCATCTGCCTGGGCCATCAGGCGATTGTGGAAGCCTATGGCGGCCATGTAGGCCAGGCGGGCGAAATCCTGCACGGCAAAGCCTCGTCTATCGTCCATGACGACGAGGCGATGTTTGCCGGCCTGAGTAATCCACTGCCGGTGGCGCGCTATCACTCGCTGGTGGGCAGCAACACGCCGGATGAGCTGACAGTCAACGCCAGCTTTAACGGGATGGTGATGGCGGTTCGTCATGAAACCGATCGCGTCTGCGGGTTTCAGTTCCATCCTGAATCGATTTTGACTTCTCAGGGCGCGCGCCTGCTTGAGCAGACGCTGGCCTGGGCGCTGGCAAAGTAACAGGGAGAATAATAATGCAACAGACACTGGAAAAACTTTACCAGGCGCAGACGCTGAATCAGGCGGAGAGTCATCAGCTATTCAGCGCCATTATTACCGGACAGCTGGAGCCAACGCAGCTCGCTGCCGCGCTGATCGCCATGAAAGTACGCGGTGAAACACCGGAAGAGATCGCCGGAGCCGCGACGGCGCTGCTGGAAGATGCTAAACCGTTTCCCCGCCCGGAATACGCGTTTGCCGACATCGTCGGCACCGGCGGCGATGGCAGTAACAGCATTAATATCTCCACGGCCAGCGCCTTTGTTGCCGCAACCTGCGGTCTGAAAGTGGCGAAGCACGGCAACCGCAGCGTCTCCAGTAAATCGGGCTCGTCTGACCTGCTGGCCGCCTTTGGAATCAACCTTGATATGCCCGCTGACCGGGCGCGTCAGGCGCTGGACGACCTTAACGTCTGCTTCCTGTTTGCGCCGCAGTATCACACTGGCTTTCGCCACGCGATGCCAGTGCGCCAGCAGCTGAAGACCCGCACGCTGTTCAACGTGTTAGGCCCATTAATCAACCCGGCGCGCCCGCCACTGGCGGTGATTGGCGTCTACAGCCCGGAACTGGTGCTGCCGATTGCGCAGACCCTGAAAGTACTGGGTTATCAGCGCGCCGCGGTGGTTCACGGTGGCGGCATGGATGAAGTGGCGCTGCACGATGTGACCCATGTGGCTGAGCTGCGTGAAGGGGAAATTACCCGCTATCAGCTCTCGCCGGAAGACTTTGGTTTTGGCTTCCATCCCAAAGAGGCGCTGGCGGGCGGCACGCCGGAAGAAAATCGTGACATTCTGACGGCTTTACTCCAGGGTAATGGCCAGCAGGCCCATGAGGAGGCGGTCGCCGTCAACGTGGCGATGTTGCTTAAAGTATTCGGTCAGGAAGATCTGCGTGAAAACGCACAGCAGGCGCTTAACGCCATCCGCAGCGGACAGGCTTATGAGCGTGTTGTCGCACTGGCAGCAAGAGGATAATCATGAAAGGCACCGTGTTAGAAAAAATTGTTCAGGACAAAGCGATTTGGGTGGAAGCCCGTCAGCAGCAGCAGCCTCTCTCCACCTTTCAGAACAGCATTGAACCTGCCAGCCGTCATTTCTATGACGCGCTGCAGGGTGCAAGAACTGCGTTTATCCTGGAATGTAAAAAGGCGTCGCCCTCAAAAGGTGTGATTCGCGAGGATTTCGATCCGGCCGCCATAGCCGGGGTTTACCGCCACTATGCTTCTGCGGTGTCCGTGCTGACCGATGAGAAATATTTTCAGGGTGACTTCGCCTTTCTGCCGATTGTCAGCGCCGCCATCACCCAGCCGGTGCTGTGCAAAGATTTTATTATCGACCCTTATCAGATCTATCTGGCCCGCTATTACCAGGCGGATGCGATCCTGCTGATGCTGTCGGTGCTGGATGATGAGCAATATCGTCAGCTGGCCGCCGTAGCGCACAGCCTGAAAATGGGCATCCTGACGGAAGTGAGTAATGAAGAGGAACTGGAGCGGGCTATCGCGCTGCAGGCAAAAGTCGTGGGAATTAACAATCGCGACCTGCGCGATCTCTCTATCGATCTCAACCGCACTCGTCAGCTGGCGCCACGCCTGTCACACGGCGTCACCGTAATCAGCGAATCAGGCATAAACAGCTACGCAGATATTCGTGAGCTGAGCCACTTTGCCAACGGCTTCCTGATTGGGTCTGCCCTGATGGAAGAAGCTGACCTGACCGGTGCGGTACGTCGGGTTACGTTGGGTAGCAATAAAGTGTGCGGTCTGACCCGTGCCGAAGATGCCCGCGCTGCGTATGAAGCCGGTGCAATCTATGGCGGTCTGATTTTCGCGGAAGGGTCACCGCGCCAGATTGACACCGCCGCGGCACAACATGTGATTGCCGCCGCGCCGCTGCGTTACGTCGGGGTTTTCCGCAACCACTCCATCAGTGACGTTGTCACGCAGGCCAGTGCGATTTCGCTGTCAGCAGTGCAGCTTCACGGCAATGAAACGCCGGAATTTGTGGCAGAATTGCGTGCTTCCTTACCTGCAGAGATTCAAATCTGGAAAGCACTTCGCATTGAAGGCGCATTACCTGCGCGCGACTGGCCACATGTCGATCGCTATGTATTTGATAATGGTGATGGCGGAACCGGACAGTGTTTTGACTGGTCGCTGTTACAGGGGCAGACATTGGACAATGTGCTGCTGGCCGGTGGCCTGAGTGCGGATAACTGTGTTGAAGCCGCGCAGTTGGGCTGTGCCGGACTGGACTTCAACTCTGGTGTGGAAAGCGCGCCTGGCATCAAAGATGCCCGAAAAATTGCCGCGGTGTTTCAGACGCTGCGTGCCTACTGATTTGCCTGGCCTGCTCAACGGCGGGCCCGAGAAAGGAAGAGAAAAATGACGTTACTGAATCCCTACTTTGGCGAATTTGGCGGAATGTATGTTCCGCAGATCCTGATGCCAGCCCTGCGCCAGCTGGAAGAGGCGTTTGTCGACGCCCAGAAAGATCCTGAGTTTCAGGCCGAGTTTACCGACCTGCTGAAGAACTATGCCGGTCGTCCTACTGCCCTGACACTGTGTAAAAATCTGACGAAAGGCACCAAAACCCGCCTCTATCTTAAGCGTGAAGATCTGCTACACGGTGGCGCGCATAAGACCAACCAGGTGCTGGGTCAGGCATTGTTAGCTAAACGTATGGGCAAAAACGAAATCATTGCCGAGACCGGTGCCGGTCAGCACGGCGTCGCTTCCGCGCTGGCCTGTGCGCTGCTGGGCATGAAGTGCCGCATCTATATGGGTGCGAAAGATGTCGAACGTCAGTCTCCTAACGTGTTTCGTATGCGTCTGATGGGTGCAGAAGTGATCCCGGTTCACAGCGGCTCCGCCACGCTGAAAGATGCCTGTAACGAAGCGCTGCGTGACTGGTCTGGCAGCTATGAGACTTCACACTATATGCTCGGCACCGCGGCGGGTCCGCATCCCTTCCCGACTATCGTGCGTGAGTTCCAGCGCATGATTGGTGAAGAGACTAAAAAGCAGATTCTGGAAAGAGAAGGCCGGCTGCCTGACGCGATCCTCGCCTGCGTAGGCGGCGGTTCAAATGCCATCGGGATGTTTGCCGACTTCATCGATGAGACCAGCGTGAAGCTGATCGGCGTGGAGCCCGCGGGTCACGGCATTGAAACCGGCGAGCATGGCGCACCGCTCAAACATGGTCGCGTCGGCATCTACTTCGGTATGAAATCGCCGATGATGCAGACCCACGATGGCCAGATTGAGGAGTCTTATTCAATCTCTGCCGGCCTCGACTTCCCGTCAGTGGGTCCGCAGCATGCGCATCTGAACAGCATTGGTCGCGCGGAGTATGTCTCCATTACCGATAATGAAGCGATGGACGCCTTTAAACAGCTGTGCCGTGCGGAAGGGATTATTCCGGCGCTGGAGTCTTCTCATGCTCTGGCGCATGCCCTGAAGATGATTCACGCTGAACCAGAAAAAGAGCAGTTGATCGTGGTCAACCTCTCTGGCCGCGGCGACAAAGATATTTTCACCGTTCATGACATTCTGACAGCGCAGGGAGAAATCTGATGGAACGTTACAATCAACTGTTTACACGGCTGTCAGCGAATAACGAAGGCGCTTTCGTTCCTTTCGTTACGCTGGGCGATCCCTCTCCGGAGCTTTCACTGCGCGTGATTGACGCGCTGGTGGAAGGTGGCGCGGATGCACTGGAGCTGGGTATTCCCTTCTCCGATCCGCTGGCAGATGGCCCGACCATTCAGAACGCCACGCTGCGCGCCTTTGCGGCGGGTACCAACACCAGCCAGTGTTTTGAAATGCTGGCGACTATCCGCCGTAAATACCCGGATCTGCCGATTGGCTTGCTGATGTACGCTAACCTGGTTTTCACCAACGGCGTGGATGCGTTCTATGCCCGTTGTGCTGAAGCCGGTGTGGATTCGGTGCTGGTTGCGGATGTGCCGGTTGAAGAGTCTGCACCCTTCCGTCAGGCGGCGCTGCGTCATGGCATAGCACCTATCTTTATCTGTCCGCCTAACGCCAGCGATGAGCTGCTGCGCGAGATCGCGTCACACGGACGGGGTTACACCTACCTGCTGTCACGCGCGGGTGTGACCGGTGCTGAAAACCGTGCCAGCCTGCCGTTGCAGCACCTGATCGACAAGCTGCGTGAATACCACGCCGCGCCGCCGCTGCAGGGCTTTGGTATTTCAGAACCGGAACAGGTGAAAGAAGCGATCGCTGCAGGTGCAGCGGGTGCTATCTCCGGATCTGCGATTGTCAGAATCATTGAAAAACACCATGCAGAGCCTGAGGTCATGCTGAGTGAACTGAAGAATTTTGTCAGCCGCCTCAAGGCCGCCAGCCGTTAATCCTGCCATCATGCCTTATCGCGCGATAAGGCATGATTTGTTTCCTTTTTTTTCATTCCGCTATTTGCCCTTTTTGCAAAATCTGCACCACAATGACAATGCGCCGTTACGGTAACGTCGCATCCATTTTGTGACAGGGAGAGAGAGCAATGAAATTCGTTAAACTGCTGACAGGTGCTGTACTGGCGGGCGTGGTTGCGCTGACACTGAGCGCCTGTGCGCCAACCGCAACCAAAGAGGGAACCGGTGGCTATATTGATGACACCGTGGTGACCACAAAAGTGAAAGGTGAACTGCTGAAAGATGACTCGCTGAAATCGACTGAAATCAACGTAGAAACCTTCAAAGGTAAAGTTCAGCTGAGCGGTTTTGTTTCATCACCACAGATGGCGAATCGTGCCGTTCAGGTTACGCGCAGCGTGCCGGGCGTGAAGTCAGTCGTCAACAATATGCAGATCAAATAACGTCGTAACAGAAAAAAAGGCCGCTGATTCAGCGGCCTTTTTCTCATCAGAAACGGTAACCCGCTCCGAAGAAGAAGACCCAGGGATCGATGCGCATATTGATATTCTGCTGCTCGCCTCCTGCTTTAAACTTCACTTCCGTATCAATATCCATGTACCACACTGATGCATTCAGCATCCAGTCACGGTTAATCTGATAATCCAGACCGACCTGACCCGCCACACCCCAGGAGTCCTTCACGCTGAGATCGGTCAGGCCCGCATCGCGGCCCGTCTGGTTGAAATCGGCATCATAAAAGGTGGTGTAGTTGATCCCCACGCCAACGTAAGGGCGCGCTTTGCTTTTGCTGTCAAAGAAATAGTACTGCGCCATCAGCGTCGGCGGTAACTGGCGAACGGTAGCCAGCGTACCCGTCGGGCCAAGACCCACTTTGTGACGGAAAGGCGTGGCGGCCAGTAACTCAACACCAATATTGTCTGTTGCCATGTACGTGAAGGTCAGGCCGAGTTGTGTGTCATTAGTGGCGCTGAACTCGCCCATTCCTAACACATTATCGGAACCCTCAGTCGGCCGGACGGTAGCGCTGCCGGCACGCATAAAGAAGTCGCCTGCTTCGTGGGCCATCGCCAGTTGAGGCAGGGCCAGGGCCAGCAGCATCGCGCATTTTGCCAGTTTCATTATCACTCCTTTGCTTAATGTTAATGTCGCGAACGGAATCGCTTTTTTTGCTGGCAATTATTTAACGCGATTTACAGAAAATTGCACTCAGTACCCCTGAGATAAATTGCTTAAAAAACAATGAATTGATTTAGATCAATTTCGGCGCTGTCAGCAGCATGCAAATTCCGCTTGCTGAATAATTTCGCTGGCCCTATGTTGCTTATCTTCATTGTTGATTTTGGTTCGATGCCCTGGGAGGGGCGGGTGATCAAATGAGTGAGCTCTCTAACCCTTGTGTCAGCTGTGGCGCCTGCTGCGCCCATTTCCGCGTCTCATTTTACTGGGCTGAAGCCGATGATGCGGGCGGTCTGGTTCCCACTGAATTAACGGAGCCTTTAGGCCTGTTAATGCGCAACATGCGGGGTACCAACGATCGTGCGCCCCGCTGCGTCGCCCTGCAGGGCGACATTGGCGGCTGCGTTTCCTGCGGCATTTATGAACAACGTCCGACGCCCTGTCGGGAGTTTTCAATGTCGGGTGAAGCAGGTATCCATAATGAAGCCTGCGATCGCGCCCGCGCGCGTTATGGCCTTCCTGCCCTTTTTGCGCCCTCTTTACCTCATATTACAGAAAGTTATGCCCTGCCGGGTGCCCCGGAGCTGCCAGAACATGTACAATCGCCGGGTTAATTAACCCGGTTCCTCCAAGGAGTGTACATGTCTATCACGGCAAGCTCGTTATACCGTGACACAGGAAATTTCGCGCGCCATCAACTGGCTACGGTGCTGTTGATGTCGCTGCTGGCCGCGTTTGTCACCGTCATGCTGGTGCATGTGCTGACGCCTGGTGCCGATCAGATGGCCATCCTGCAGCAGGGTGATGACAGCGCCAGTTCGTTATTTGAGATGGTGCAGAATATGTCACCGGAACAGCAACAGGTACTGCTGCGCGCCTCAGCGGCCAGCACTTTTGCCGCGCTGATGGGGAATACCCTGCTGCTTGGCGGTATGCTCTATCTGATCCCGATGGTCTCTTCCGGCCAGCGTGTCAGTGCGTTGCGGGCCATTGGTGCCTCAGCTCCGCTGCTGCCAAAGCTGCTACTGCTCACCTTCCTGATGACGCTGGTCGCGCAGCTGGGCTTTATGGTGCTGGTCGTGCCAGGCATTCTGCTGACGATCCTGCTGTCGCTGGCGCCGGTGATGGTGGCGAGTGAGAAGATGGGTGTCTTTGCCGCCATGCGCGCCAGTATGCGGATGGCGTGGAAGAATGTCAGGCTGATCGCCCCGGCGATTTTGCTCTGGCTGCTGGCTAAAGTCATTGTGATGCTTTTCTTCTCATCGCTGACGGTATTACCCCTCAATGTCTCGTCGGTGATTTTTACCGCGGCTGGCAATGTGGTTTCAGCGATGTTGATTATCTATCTTTATCGGCTCTATATGCTGTTACGTTGATTGGCGGTGTGCCTTCGGGCACATTCGCAGCCAACTCTGAATGGAAAAACTATGAAGCAGCTACTCGACTTTCTCCCCCTGGTGGTCTTTTTCATCTTCTATAAGCTGTATGACATTTTTGTCGCCTCGGGCGCACTGATCGTGGCCACCGGCCTGGCGCTGGTTGTCAGCTGGGTGCTCTATCGCAAGCTGGAAAAGATGACGATTTTCACCTTTGTGCTGGTGGCGGTTTTTGGCACCCTGACGCTGGTGTTCCACAACGATGAGTTCATTAAGTGGAAAGTCACGGTGATCTACAGCCTGTTTGCCGCCGCCCTGCTCTACAGCCAGTGGTTTATGGAGCAGACGCTGATTCAGCGCATGCTGGGCAAAGAGTTACACCTGCCCGATGCGGTCTGGCGTCGGCTCAACGTTGCCTGGGCGCTGTTCTTCTTCATCTGCGGCCTGGTAAACATCTATGTCGCCTTTTGGTTATCTCAGGCGTTTTGGGTTAACTTTAAAGTGTTCGGTCTCTCCGGTCTGACCTTACTGTTTACCCTGCTCAGCGGGCTTTACATCTGGCGACAGATGCCGCAGCAGGAACAAAAATAATCATCTGCCCGGTCCGCCGGGCATTTTTTTAGCATTCACCTGCATAGAAGTGGAAGCAATGGGCGAAAAACATAAATTGCCGAAAGGCGAAATGGTGCTGCGTACGCTCGCCATGCCAGCAGACACCAACGCCAACGGCGATATTTTTGGTGGCTGGCTGATGTCACAGATGGATATGGGTGGCGCTATCCTGGCGAAAGAGATCGCTGAAGGACGCGTGGTGACGGTTCGCGTCGACGGCATGTCATTTATGAAGCCCGTCGCGGTGGGCGATGTGGTGAGCTGCCATGCGAGCTGTCTTCGTACCGGCAACAGTTCCATGACGATTAATGTGGAAGTGTGGATCAAAAAAGTGTCGTCTGAGCCGATTGGACAAACTTACATTGCGACGGAAGCGGTGTTTATTTATGTGGCGGTCGACAATGCGGGCAATTCCCGTCCTCTGCCAGCCGGTCGCGCCAATCAGCAGCCTGCTGGATAAGTGACGGGTCAGGCGGCGTCTGCCTGACCCGGTACCTTATTCAATGCTGGCACCACCATTAATTTTAAACACGATATTCATGGTAAGACCCTGCCCTGGCTTTCCTTTCTCATAGCGCCAGGTTTTCATCGCCTGCTTAACGCCCCGCTCAAACATATTGCGCGGTTCAGCAGAGAGAATCTGGATGTTATCCACCCGTCCGTCGCTGTCCACATCAAACTTCACCCTTACACGTCCTTCTACCCGCAATGCAAAAGCACGCTGAGGATAGCCAGGCTTACTCACGCTCAGTGCCTTAGGGCCAGTTGAGGCCGATGAGCCAGGTGACGGTGTAGATTTTGGCGCCGTGGTCGGTTTGTTTTGCGTCGCCGGGGCTTCCTGCTTAAACGGGTCGGCCTTCGGTTTGCTCTCCTGACGCGGCTTCACCTCGCGTTTTGGCTGCTCCCGTTTGTGTTCCGGCTTTGGTTTAGGCTTAGGCTTCGGTTCAGGTTTCGGAAGGGGTACCGGCTCCGCTTTTGGCGGTTCCGGCACTGGCTGTGGCTCCGGTTCAGGCTGCGGTTCAGGTTGTGGCGCAGGCGGCTCTGCGATAGCCGGTGCTGGCTCGGGCTGGACTTCGGGCGCGACCATGGTAACGCTGATGGGCTGCGATGCTTTGGGCACCTCAATCACCTGCTGGAATGAAGCATAAAGAATTCCGGCAATCACGACTCCATGCAGAGCAACAGACAACAACATGGAGACAGGCGTGCGTTTAGGAAATGGCATAGTCAGCGTGGTCATAACAGTCGCAGTGATTGAATAGAGCAGCGATTTTAAATGCAAATAGCAATCAGTTTCAATAACTCCCGCCATCCGGCCTGAAGAAAAGCGCTTTTTAGCCCTTTATGCTGAGCCATTAGCCGCCCACAGGTTTCGTTTGCACTCTAATCGTCAATCCCTTAACGTGTTGCAAAATTCTGATAACCAGGAGTTCCTTAGTGCTTTACGTCATTTATGCAGAAGATACTGCAGAGTCACTGGAAAAACGTAACGCCGTGCGCCCTGCCCACCTGGCGAGGCTCAAACTGCTGCAGGAGGAGGGACGCCTGATCATCGCAGGCCCAATGCCTGCTGTGGATAGCAACGATCCCGGCGTGGCGGGCTTCACTGGCTCAACCGTTATTGCTGAGTTTCCGTCCTTAGAAGCCGCACAGTCATGGGCCCAGGATGATCCTTACTTTGCGGCGGGCGTCTATAAACAGGTCTCGGTTAAGCCGTTTAAACGCGTCTTCTGATAACGTATCTGCAGTCAAAATGGCGTCTGTGCCTGGCACAGACGCCATTTTTGTTTTGAATATTCAGAGAGGAAAGATGCAGATAATCATTCTGGGGCTACTGGCAATTATCGCTTTACTGATTGGCGGTGCGCTATACCTCTGGCGAACAAAGGGCTGGCGTAGTAAAAAGCAGTGGATTGTGATGCTGGTCGTGCTGGCGGCAGCACTGCAGTTGGTGAATGTAACGCTGATGATGACGTCACAACGTCTTTCGGGTTAATGATTCATGCAGCTTATTGCGATATCAGCGTAAATACCCCTGTCAGAAAAAGCTTTCGTACTGCATTACTCCTCTGCCCATACGGCTGAACGCGACGCTCTCCGCCTGACCGTTAAGAGCTTATTTATGGCTAAGCGGGCCTGCTCGTTAAGTTAGCCCGCTTTGTTTTCCCGTCACTCACTGGCATAGTGGCGTTGAATTAACCCCTGTCCAGAATCAGACCAATCAGCGCATGATAGTGCTGCTCTTCTTCCGGGCTGGTGACATGCTGTAAACGGCTGATCAACTTTGAGCAAATCGCTTTACGGTTCAGGCTACGGCCAGAAGCGATGATTTCCGTCACGACAGACCCCAGAATGGCCTGCTGTGAAGGCTGTGCAGCACTGTGTAAATAAGCGGAGAGGTCAGATACTGAAGCGGGAATACGAACGTTAGTCTGCATGGTTGGCCCTCATAGGATTCATTAAAAGTTAGTAACCGATACGGTAAAGTTATACAACAACCCCTTAACTGTACAGATATTTAACTCAAAATTTCGCCGTGCCTGCTGATTAAATGAATAAATCATTTAGGAACAGTGACTTGCAAAAATGTAAAGTTGTACAGGTTTAACGTCAGCGGCTGTACACCTCTTAAATTACACCTTGAGATAGCCTGTTTAGCTTTTAAAAATGATCTCTGTGTCATTTTTTTAGCCGTCGGGAGGAATTATCTGGCAGAGCTGTCTACATTTAGCTTTTGTGAGTTAAACCTCTGAATGGAAGCACAGCGTAATCGCGGGCAAATTATGAATAAAACCTATCCCGGCCAGTCACTTACTCTGATCGAGCCACTGTTATCCCGAATTGTGGCGATTATTGATCCGAAAATCGAAGTCATGAGTGGTTATCCTGCAAACTGCTCTGCATGGCTGACCCTCTATTACCAGCGTAAATCGGGAAAATGGTCTTACGAATGGTACGATCGGACGGGGTATCGCAGACCAGCGGCGCTGGGCAGCACGATGGAGTGCCTCATGCGCGAAGTCAGTGACCGGGGTGCGTCGCGTCAGGAGCATGCTATAGCGCGACGAGTCATGGCAGAGTCGGGATTTTTTGAAGCCTGAGCAGGGCTGCTGCCGATATAACCTAAACTAACTGCGTAATAAACAGGATCGAGCGACGTTGCTGCTGTGCCAGTTGATGGCGAATGCAATGGATACGCTTGTAACGCCGCGACTGCCCTTCCAGCCAGCGGGAGCGGCGGCGATGCACCTGACGTAACATTCTCCAGCGCGCCACTTCATTTCTGCTTCGTTTCATCACATCCTCTCTGACTTCATACATGCAAGACCTGTGCGAAGGCATTATAGAGATCTCCGTCGTAATGCCAAATCAGATCTCTCATCGAGACTGTCCGGGATAAAGGGTTTCGTTAGCGATGATCTGCACGTAAACTTGCCAGACGAAAGCGCGAACGGGATGTCCACTTTATGACCACTTTTTATACCCTGATCAGCTGGTTGCTGGTATTTGGTTACTGGCTGCTGATCGCCGGGGTTACGCTGCGTGTATTAATGAAGCGCCGGGCCGTAACCTCGGCGATGGCATGGCTGCTGGTTATCTATATTCTGCCGCTGGTGGGTATTATCGCTTATCTCTCGTTTGGCGAACTGCATCTGGGCAAACGTCGCGCGGAGCGCGCCCGCACTATGTGGCCGTCGACCGCACGCTGGCTCAACGACCTGAAACAGTGCCGTGAAATTTTTGCCACCGAGCACAGTGACGTTGCCCGTTCACTGTTTGAGCTTTGCTACCATCGTCAGGGCATTGCCGGGGTTAAGGGCAATCAGCTTCAGTTGCTCACCAGCGCCGACGACGTCATGCAGGCGCTGATTCGTGATATCCAGCTGGCCCGTCATAACATTGAGATGGTGTTTTACATCTGGCATCCCGGCGGCCTGGCGGATGAAGTCGCCGAATCGCTAATGGCCGCATCACGCCGTGGCGTTCATTGCCGACTGCTGCTCGACTCCGCAGGCAGCGTCAACTTTTTCCGCAGCCCATGGGTCGGCATGATGCGCAATGCCGGTATCGACGTCGTGGAGGCCTTGCAGGTCAGCCTGCTGCGCGTCTTCCTGCGGCGAATGGATTTGCGTCAGCATCGCAAAATCGTTCTGATTGATAATTACATTGCCTATACCGGCAGCATGAACCTGGTGGATCCACGCTTCTTTAAACAGAGCGCGGGTGTAGGCCAGTGGATTGACCTGATGGCGCGTATGGAAGGCCCGGTTGCGACCGCGATGGGCATTGTGTTCAGCTGTGACTGGGAGATTGAGACCGGTAAACGCATTCTTCCCCCACCGCCCGATCGCAACATCATGCCGTTTGAGCAGGAGAGCGGCCACACCGTGCAGGTGATCGCCTCCGGACCTGGCTTCCCGGAAGATATGATCCATCAGGCGCTGCTGACCGCGGTTTATTCAGCGCGTGAACAGCTGATTATGACCACACCCTACTTAGTGCCCAGCGACGATCTGCTGCATGCTATCTGTACCGCTGCGCAGCGTGGCGTGAGTGTCAGCGTGATTGTGCCGCGCCACAACGACTCCCTGCTGGTCGGCTGGGCCAGCCGCTCCTTCTTCAGCGAACTGCTGGAAGCGGGCGTGAAAATCTATCAGTTTGAAGATGGTCTGCTGCACACTAAAAGCGTGCTGGTCGACGGACAGCTGAGTCTGGTGGGAACCGTTAACCTTGATATGCGCAGTTTATGGCTGAATTTTGAAGTGACGCTGGTGGTGGATGATGCAGGATTTGGCAGCGATCTCGCCTGTGTGCAGGATGACTACATTGCCCGCTCCCGCCTGCTGGACGGTAAGCGCTGGGCAAAACGTGCCTGGTGGCAGCGCATCGTCGAACGACTGTTTTACTTCTTCAGTCCTTTACTGTAAAACGAGCCAGATTGTGTAAATGGCCGCAGGCCGACAGGACAGACTATGGATTTGAATAATCGCCTTACCGAAGATGAAACGCTGGAACAGGCCTACGATATTTTTCTCGAACTGGCCGTCGACAATCTCGACCCGGCAGACGTCATTCTCTTCAATCTGCAGTTCGAAGAGCGCGGTGGCGCAGAGCTGTTTGATCCCTCTGAAGACTGGAAAGACCATGTCGATTTTGATCTGAACCCGGACTTTTTCGCCGAGGTAGTCATCGGGCTGGGTGAAGCGGATGGTGAGCCAATCACTGATGTCTTTGCCCGCGTGCTGCTGTGCCGCGAGAAAGATCACAAGCTCTGTCATATCCTGTGGCGCGAGTAAGCATCAGATAAGAAAACGCCGGGCACGTGCCCGGCGTTTTGCTTTAGAGCGGATCGACCTTGAGGCAAGAGACCGCATGGTGGAAACTGCCTTCCAGCAGCGGCCGGGTTTTCGCACACTCCGGCCCGGCGATCGGACAGCGGGTGCGGAACACGCAGCCTGACGGCGGATTAATCGGCGACGGCAACTCCCCTTCCAGCAGCTGAATCTGCTTATTCTTTTCCAGATCAGGATCGGGGATCGGCACGGCAGACATCAGCGCACGGGTGTAAGGATGCTGCGGATTGCTGTAGACCTCGCTGTAGGTACCCAGCTCCACCGCATGCCCCAGATACATCACCAGCACCCGATCAGAGATATGCTTCACCACAGCCAGGTCGTGGGCAATGAAGATTAGCGACAGCCCCATCTCACGCTGTAACTGTTGCAGCAGATTCACCACCTGCGCCTGAATCGAAACATCCAGCGCCGAGACCGGTTCATCGCAGATGATCAGCTTCGGCTCCAGAATCAGCGCACGGGCGATACCGATACGCTGACACTGACCGCCCGAAAACTCATGCGGGTAGCGGTTAATCAGGTTGGGCAGCAGCCCCACTTTCATCATCATATTTTTGACGCGGTCTTTCACTTCCTGCCGCGCCATTTTTGGATGGTAGGTGCGCAGTGGCTCGGCGATGATATCGCCGATGGTCATACGCGGGTTCAGCGACGCCAGCGGATCCTGGAAAATCATCTGGATATCGCTGCGCGCCTTGCGCCACTCCTCTTCACTCTGACCGAGCAGATCGCGGCCTAACCAGGCCACCCGACCTTCCGTGGCTTTAACCAGACCGATAATGGCGCGTGCCAGTGTCGATTTGCCGCAGCCAGACTCGCCTACCACGCCCAGCGTTTCTCCCTCATAAAGGCGCAGGCTGACGCCATCCACTGCCTTCAGGGTTTTTGACGGCTGCCAGAACCATTGCTTGCCATCTTTGATATCAAAATGGACTTTGAGGTCGGCGATTTCCAGTAACACTCTTTTTTCAGCTACGGTGCTCATACTAACTCCTCCACCGGCTTAAAGCAGGCACGCAGACGGCCTTCGCCAAACGGCTCCAGCGGCGGAGCCTGGGTGCAGATATCCATTGCGTGCGGACAACGCGGCTGGAACGGACAGCCCTGCGGCAGCCGCAGCAGGTTGGGTGGATTGCCCGGAATGGTGGTCAGGCTCTCGCCCTCCGCATCCAGGCGCGGCACTGCATTCAGCAGACCAATTGAGTAAGGGTGCGCAGGCTGATAAAAGACATCGCGAGCGCGGCCATACTCCATGGTGCGTCCGGCATACATCACCAGCACCTTATCGCAGATCCCGGCCACCACGCCGAGATCGTGGGTGATCATGATTATAGCGGTGTTGAATTCACGCTTCAGATCGTTGAGCAACGTCATGATCTGCGCCTGCACCGTCACATCCAGCGCCGTGGTCGGTTCATCGGCAATCAGCAGTTTTGGCCGGCACAGCAGCGCCATGGCAATCATCACGCGCTGACGCATCCCGCCGGAGAACTCATGCGGGTACATCTTCATGCGTTTACGTGCTTCCGGCATTTTCACCGCGTCCAGCATTCTCACTGACTCTTCAAACGCCTGTGCGCTGTTCATCCCTTTGTGTAGCTTGAGCACTTCCATCAGCTGCTCGCCCACCCGCATATAGGGGTTCAGCGACGTCATCGGGTCCTGGAAGATCATTGCAATCTGTTCGGCGCGCAGTTTATTAAGCTGGTTCTCAGGCAGGTTCAGGATCTCTTTGCCGTTGAACATCGCCGAGCCGCCAATGCGGCCATTTTTTGCCAGCAACCCCATCAGGGCAAAGGCCGTCTGTGATTTGCCGGAACCGGACTCGCCAACAATGCCCAGCGTCTCACCGGCGCGCAGCGAGAAGTTGAGGTCATTAACGGCGGTCACATCCCCATCGTGCGTGCCAAAGGTCACGCGTAAATCTTTGACCGTAAGTAGCTGTTCGCTTCCCGCGCGGGCCGCCATTGCTGGCTGAAATTCATGAATAGTCATCGGGAAACTCCTTAACGATCTTTCGGGTCGAGGGCATCACGCAGGCCATCGCCGATAAAGTTGAAACAGAACAGCGTAACCACCAGGAAGCCCGCTGGATAGAGCAGCAGCCAGGGTGAGACTTCCATCGAGTTGGCGCCGTCGCTGAGCAGTGCGCCCCAGCTGCTCAAAGGCTCCTGCGTACCCAGACCGAGGAAGCTCAGGAAGGATTCAAACAGGATCATGCTTGGCACCAGCAGCGAGGCGTAAACCACCACCACGCCCAGCACGTTTGGCACGATGTGGCGCACCACGATTTTCCAGGTTGATACCCCGCCGACATGGGCCGCTTCGATAAACTCTTTACGCTTCAGGCTCAGCGTCTGGCCGCGCACAATACGCGCCATATCCAGCCATGAAACCATGCCGATAGCGGCAAAAATCAGCAGGATATTACGACCAAAGAAGGTCACCAGCAGGATGACGAAGAACATAAACGGGAAGGAGTTAAGGATTTCCAGAATACGCATCATCACCGAGTCCGTTTTGCCGCCGAGATAGCCAGCAATCGAACCATAAAGTGTGCCCACGATCACCGCGATCAGCGCTGAGGCCACACCCACCATCAGGGAGATACGGCCACCAATCGCCACGCGCACCAGCAGGTCACGACCCGATGAGTCAGTGCCGAACCAGTGGCCGGAAGTGGTATCCGGCGGCGAGGACATCATGGCCCAGTCGGTATCGTCGTAGGTGAACTGCGCCATCATCGGCGCAAAGATCACGAACAGGGTAATCACCAGCAGCACCAGCAGGCTGATTAAGGCCGCCCGGTTATGGATAAAACGACGACGCGCGTCCTGCCAGAGACTGCGCCCTTCTACTTCCAGCTTCTCACTGAACGCATCAAGAGCTTCGCTGTTTTTCTTACTTAACATCATGGCGAACTCCGCAATCAGTAACGAATTTTTGGATCGATAACGGCATAGAGCACGTCAACAATCGCGTTGAAGATAATGGTCAGCAAACCGACCAGAATGGTCAGGCTCATCACCAGTGAGTAGTCACGGTTCAGCGCACCGTTCACAAACAGCTGACCGATACCCGGCAGACCATAGATCGACTCAATGACCATCGACCCGGTGATGATGCCGACAAACGCCGGTCCCATGTAGGAGATCACCGGCAGCAAGGCGGGCTTCAGCGCATGACGCAGCACAATGCGGCGCAGCGGCAGGCCTTTGGCGCGCGCGGTGCGGATAAAGTTGGAGTGCATCACTTCAATCATCGATCCACGGGTAATACGCGCGATACTGGCGATATACGCCAGCGACAGCGCCACCATCGGCAGCAGCATGTAGTTCCACTGCCCGCCATTCCAGCCACCGCCCGGCAGCCATTTCAGGCTGATGGCGAACAGCAGGACCAGCAGCGGTGCGACCACGAAACTGGGTATCACCACACCGGTCATTGCCACCCCCATCACCGCGAAGTCCCACAACGTATTTTGTTTGAGCGCAGCGACGACGCCGGCGGTCACGCCCAGCACTATCGCCAGCAGGAACGCGGCCAGACCGAGTTTGGCAGAAACCGGGAACGCATGTGCGACCAGATAGTTGACCGAATAGTCTTTGTATTTAAACGACGGGCCGAAATCGCCGTGCGCCAGCTGCACAAGGTAATCGACATACTGTTTACCAATGGGATCATTGAGGTGGTACTTCGCCTCAATGTTGGCCATGACTTCGGGTGCCAGCGTACGCTCACCGGAAAAAGGACTACCGGGGGCCAGGCGCATCATAAAGAAGGAGATAGTAATCAGGACGAACAGCGTCGGTAGCGCTTCAAGCAAGCGACGCAGGATGAATTTTAACATTGCCGTACCTACCAGGCTGTTGCTTCACAACATATAAAAAATTAAAAAAGGCGGCGCCAGACGCGCCGCCACTGCTGATAGCCTGAATGCTATTAGTGTTTGATGATGTAGAAGTTTTTATCCAGGGTTTTATCCAGTGGATCTTTACCGGTATAACCGCCGACATAAGGTTTCACCAGACGCGTATTTACGTAGTAGTAAACCGGTACGATGGTGCTGTCTTTATCCATGATCTGCTCAGCCTTCTGATAATCCACTGCGCGGGCTTTCGCATCCGGGGCTTTGATCGCGTCACGCACCACTTTGTCAAACTCATCGCTCTTGTAGTGCGATGTGTTACTGCTGCTGTTGGACACCATGGTGTTCAGGAAGGAAGTGGGTTCGTTGTAGTCCGCACACCAGGCCGCACGCGACACATCGTAGTTACCCTGATGACGGGTATCCAGGAAGGTTTTCCACTCCTGGTTTTCCAGCTTGATGTTTACGCCGATGTTTTTCTTCCAGATCGACGAGGCGGCAATCGCGAGCTTCTTGTGCAGATCGGAGGTGTTATACAGCAGGTTAAAGGTCAGCGGTTTGTCAGCGGTGTAGCCCGCTTCAGTCAGCAGCTTCTTCGCTTCGGCATTACGTTTGTCCTGTGACCATGTGAACCAGTCTGGCGGCAGAATGTCCATGCCGTCGGTCGCTGGTGGCGTGTAGCTATAGGCAGGTTTCTGGCCCTGCGCCAGCACTTTATTCACCATGATGTCACGATCCAGACCCAGCTTCAGGGCCGCGCGCACGCGAGGATCGGTGAATGGCGCTTTCTGGTTGTTGATTTCGTAGTAATAGGTGCAGAGATATGGATCGACGTGCAGCTCTTTACCGTTGTCACGCTGCAGCTTTTTAAACAGCTCAATTGGCAGGTTGTTATAGGTCATGTCGCTGCCGTTCTCGGAGAAGTAGCGGTTAACGTCACTGACTTCTGAACTGATCGGCAGGAAGGTGACTTTGTTCAGCACCGTATGTTCATTGTCCCAGTAGTTCGGGTTACGCACCAGGGTGATACGTTCGTTAATCACGTGCGCTTCAAGCTTAAAGGCACCGTTGCCGACCCAGTTCTGCGGCTGCGTCCACTGATCGCCAAATTTCTCAATCGCCGGTTTGTAAACCGGTGACATGACGGAGTTAATCAGCAGCTTATCAAAATAGGGAACCGGCTCGCTCAGGGTGACTTCCAGCGTGTGGTCATCAATAGCTTTTACGCCCAGATCGGTAACTGGTTTTTTACCGGCGATGATGTCATCGACGTTCAGGATATGACCATACTGCGGATAGCTGGCATACGGTGAGGCGGTTTTAGGATCGACCAGACGCTCCCAGCTGTAGACGAAATCCTGCGCGGTGACCGGCTCGCCATTGGACCATTTGGCATTTTTACGTAAGTGGAAAGTCCACACTTTGAAATCTTTATTTTCATAGCTTTCCGCTACGGCCGGGATCGGTTTACCGTTGCTGTCATTGACCAGCAGACCTTCGTAAAGATCGCGCGCCACGTTATCTTCCGGCACGCCTTCGATTTTGTGCGGATCGAGCGACTGTACTTCATCGCCATTGCCGCGAACCAGCTCCTGTTTAGCGGCCAGCTCAACGCCCGCAGGCACGGTTGCCGCGAAAGCCGCATTCCCTGCCAGGGCACTCACTGCGGCAAAAACGCCCGCTGCAATCAGGCTTTTTTTCGTGATGTTGTTCATTATTACACTCCAGTTTTATTATCGTCACCGTGGCGATGCTCCGCCACGGCGTCCCCCGTCTCCGGGCTCCCTGGCCTGTTCCCAGGGAGATTGACCCCAAAATGGTCTGTACGCTGATGCGTGTCCCGACTGTCTCGCCGAAACGGCGATCAGATCAGTGTTGTTTGATGAAATAGTACTTCAGGTCTGTCATGTCCTGCGGGTCTTTGCCCGTAAAGCCGCCAACCCAGGGCTTTACCAGGCGCACACTTACGCGGTAGTAAACTGGCACAATTGGTGAGTCTTTGTCGAGTTGTGTTTCAGCCTGCTGATACAGGTCGACGCGCTGCGCCTCGCTGCCCGCCGTCAACGTTTCCGCCATTAAGCGATCGAAGGTCGCGCTGCTGTAAAACGCGGTGTTGATCGAGGCGTTACTGATCAGCATGTTCAGGAAGGTGGAGGGCTCGTTGTAATCGGCACACCAGGTGGCACGTACCACGTCATACTGGGCCTGATGACGGGTCTCCAGCATGGTTTTCCACTCCTGATTCTGCAGCGTCACCTTCGCGCCCAGATTTTTCTGCCACATCGACGCGGCGGCAATCGCCTGCCGCTTATTTTGATCAGAGGTGTTATAGAGCAGCGTAAAGTTCAGCGGATGGCTGGCATCAAAACCCGCCTCTGCCAGCAGCTTTTTCGCCGCCTCATTACGCTGCGCCTGGGTCCAGGTGAACCATTCAGGCGGGGATAGCTTAATACCAGCCGTGAACGGTGGCGTGAGGCTATAGGCCGGAATCTGTCCCTGAGCCATGATCTTATTGGCAATCACCTCGCGATCGAGGGTCATTTTCAGCGCAGCGCGCACCCGTGCATCGGTGAACGGCGCTTTTTTGTTGTTGATTTCGTAGTAGAAGGTGCAAAGCAGCGGACTGACTTTGACTTCATCACCCAGCTCTTTGCGCAGCTTGCCAAACATCTCTGGCGGTATCGCACTGTTAGTGATATCCGTGCCGCCACTGCGATAGCGATTAATGTCACTGTTTTCAGAAGCGATCGGCAGGAAGGTCCCCTGCTCAATCACCGTATGCGCATTGTCCCAGTAGAGGGGATTACGCGTCACAACGATTTTTTCATTCACCACCCAGTCGCTCAGTGTATAGGCACCGTTACCGATGTAGTGACCGGGACGGGTCCAGGCGTCGCCCCACTGCTTAATGGCTGGCGCATAAACCGGCTTCATCGCCGTGTGCGCTAACATCGCCACCAGGTAAGGCACGGGTTCACTCAGGGTAATCTGCAGGCGATGGGCATCAAGTGCTTTTACGCCCAATTGATCGGGTGATGCTTTACCGGCGAGGATGGCATCAATACCGGCAAAATGAGCTGCCTGCAGATAGCTGGAATATGGCGATGCTGTTTTCGGGTCCACCAGCCGACGCCAGCTATAAACGAAATCAGCGGCCGTCACCGGTTCGCCATTGCTCCACTTTGCATCATCACGCAGAGTAAAAATCCAGACCGTGGGTTGTGGATTTTCCCAGCTTCTGGCGACGCCCGGCACAACCTGACCGCGGTTATCGGTGTTAACCAGGCCATCCAGCAGGTTATGGATAACATTAGATTCCGGCACGCCTTCGGTTTTATGTGGATCCAGCGAAGAGACTTCGCTTCCGTTGTTGATCACTATTTGCTGTTGGGCGGCCAGAACCGTTCCAGGCGGAATGGTGGCGGCATAAGCCGGAGAAAAAGCCGTGAACAAAAAGAGTGCGATTGCTGACCGCTGTTGTTGCAAGTTTTTCATCCCAATCATGCGAAACGCCAACCTTTAATTAAGTATCCCGATAGGCTTAAGCAAAAAGCGTTCTCACTTTGGACTTTCGGAGAAAAAATTTACGCTGGGCCAAAAATTATCAGAAGCCGCGAAGGGGCGCCAAAGCAAAATAGCTAAAATGTTAACTAAGTCTCTTTTATCATGAGATGTCAGGCAGCGAAAGTGTTAATTTTCGTCCTGAAAATATTATATCGATATGAAAAATAGGCTATTTAGCTGGAAACCTGTTTCCAGGGCGTTATGCAGCTACAAAAAGCGTCTGTTTTGGTATTTGTATTGATAAAAAGAGCATCGACGTGATGAAATTCAGGCTGGCCGCTGAAGCCTGGGTATTTATCGGGTTGAGCGGAGATCAGATAGCAGATTATCGTGTGAAAATAGTGACATTATTCTGAGAAAAAAAGTCTGTGAGCAAACCCACAGTAACGGAATTTATAATCGTCTGTTTTTATTAAGCAGGATGAATGACTGCATTACTATGGTGCAATAAATTACCTTACTGCACCAATTCAGGTCACCAATTCGCTTCGCTGCATGAAATAAGTGAGTTTCTAGTTCAGCAAGCCGGGGAAAATCGACTTCATGCCGGTCACAACAAATTCAATACCCAGCGCCATCAGTAACAGGCCCATAATTCGGGTAATGACGTTGATACCGGTCTGCCCAAGAATGCGCACCATTAACGGCGCGGCGCGGAACAGCAGCCAGCAGCAGAAGGCAAAAATAGCAATGGCCAGGGTGAATCCCAGCAGATTGAGCCAGCTGTGGTAGCGGGTACTCCAGACGATGGTTGAGCTGATGGCACCCGGCCCCGCCATGAGTGGCAATGCCAGCGGCACAACCCCCACGCTTTCACGAATCGCCGTTTCTGACTTCTCCTGTTTGTTCTGCTTATCCTCGCCCAGCTTGCCGCTGATCATCGACATGGCAATGGTGACGACCAGAATCCCGCCCGCAATCCGGAAGGAATCAATCGAGATGCCAAACACATGCAGAATCGCATCGCCGAGGAAAAGTGACGTCCAGAGAATAATGGCAACGGCCAGATTAGCTGTAAGGTTGGTTTTGTTACGCTCAGCTACCCCCTGATAACGGGTCATGCTGATGAACACCGGAATAATGCCTACCGGATTGACCAGCGCAAAGAGCCCGACAAAAAATTTTATGTAGCCTGATAGATCTAACAGCGCTGGATTCACAACTCTACTCCGTACCACAGGGGGGAAAACGCGCCTAATGTATGTGAAAACGTGCAGAGACGCCAGATGTGCGCCTGGGTATTTATCCTGATGAACAGCAAAGCAATTAGCGCTTTCCGCCAGAGATTAAAAAGTGGCTGGATTTAGCCACTGCCAGGACGGCTGAGCACAGGAGCACGCTGACTTAACAGGAAAGCACTATAAAGGGCTGCTGAAAGGTGTCAGCTTGCGCTTAAATTGATCTGCATCAAAATTGACCTACCCCAAACCAGGTAATCTTTTCTTAACGGAAGGATAAGAAAGCTCGCTAACGCCAGCAGAAGACTCGTTCAGTAAATATTTGAAAATCCGGGATTTACCTGTCAGCCAGTCACGTTATTTCAGCGTGACTATACTCAGGACGCAGGATTGTTTACTAAAAAAGTTTAACTTCCTTCAGGAGAACACCATGGCCGTAACCAATGTCGCTGAACTCAATGCACTGGTCGAACGTGTAAAAAAAGCCCAGCGTGAATATGCCAACTTTTCTCAACAACAGGTCGACGCCATCTTCCGTGCCGCCGCCCTTGCCGCCGCTGACGCCAGAATCCCGCTAGCCAAGATGGCCGTTGCCGAATCCGGTATGGGCATCGTCGAAGACAAGGTCATTAAAAACCACTTTGCTTCCGAGTATATCTACAACGCCTATAAAGATGAAAAAACCTGTGGTGTATTAGCCACTGACGATACGTTCGGTACGATTACCATCGCCGAGCCGATTGGCCTGATTTGCGGTATCGTCCCGACAACCAACCCAACGTCAACCGCCATCTTTAAAGCATTAATCAGTCTTAAAACCCGTAACGGCATTATCTTTTCGCCACACCCTCGCGCCAAAGATGCGACAAACAAAGCTGCCGATATTGTCTTGCAGGCCGCCATTGCTGCCGGTGCGCCGAAAGACATTATCGGCTGGATCGATGCCCCGTCTGTTGAACTTTCAAACCAGCTGATGCATCACCCTGACATCAACCTGATTCTCGCCACTGGCGGTCCGGGCATGGTGAAAGCAGCATACAGCTCCGGTAAACCGGCGATTGGTGTCGGTGCCGGTAACACGCCGGTAGTGATTGATGAAACCGCCGATGTGAAACGTGCCGTTGCCTCCATTCTGATGTCAAAAACCTTTGATAACGGGGTGATCTGCGCCTCTGAACAATCTGTCATTGTGGTTGATTCAGTTTATGATGCCGTGCGTGAACGTTTCGCCAGCCATGGCGGCTACATGCTGCAGGGTGCTGAACTAAGCGCCGTACAGAATATCATCCTCAAAAACGGCGGTCTGAATGCGGCGATCGTGGGTCAGCCTGCCTTCAAAATTGCAGAGATGGCCGGTCTCACCGTGCCGCCGAGCACCAAGATCCTGATTGGTGAAGTGAAACTGGTGGATGAGTCTGAGCCATTTGCCCACGAAAAACTCTCACCTACCCTCGCAATGTATCGGGCAAAAGATTTCCAGGATGCTGTAGATAAAGCCGAGAAACTGGTCGCCATGGGCGGTATCGGTCACACCTCCTGCCTTTACACCGACCAGGATAACCAGACTGAGCGCGTGCACTACTTCGGCGACAAAATGAAAACCGCGCGTATTCTGATCAACACCCCGGCCTCTCAGGGCGGTATCGGTGACCTCTACAACTTTAAACTGGCGCCGTCTCTGACGCTGGGTTGTGGTTCCTGGGGCGGTAACTCTATTTCAGAGAACGTCGGTCCAAAACACCTGATCAATACCAAAACTGTCGCCAAGCGAGCTGAGAATATGTTGTGGCATAAACTTCCTAAATCCATCTACTTCCGTCGGGGTTCACTGCCAATTGCGCTGGAAGAGGTGGCAACGGACGGCGCGAAACGTGCCTTTATCGTCACTGACCGCTTCCTGTTCAATAACGGTTATGCTGACCAGGTGACCCGCGTGCTGAAATCACACGGCATCGAGACTGAAGTATTCTTCGAAGTTGAAGCTGACCCAACGCTGAGCATCGTACGTAAAGGTGCAGAGCAGATGAACAGCTTTAAACCTGACGTCATCATTGCCCTGGGCGGCGGTTCCCCAATGGATGCCGCGAAAATCATGTGGGTGATGTACGAACATCCCGAAACCCATTTCGAAGAGCTGGCGTTACGTTTCATGGACATCCGTAAACGTATCTACAAGTTCCCAAAAATGGGCGTCAAAGCACGCATGGTTGCCATCACGACTACCTCAGGTACCGGTTCAGAGGTCACACCGTTCGCTGTGGTAACCGACGATGCGACCGGTCAGAAATATCCTCTGGCTGACTATGCATTGACACCAGATATGGCAATTGTCGATGCCAACCTGGTGATGGATATGCCACGTTCACTCTGCGCCTTCGGTGGTCTGGATGCAGTCACCCATGCTCTGGAAGCCTATGTTTCTGTGCTGGCGAATGAATACTCTGATGGTCAGGCGCTGCAGGCACTGAAACTGCTGAAAGAGAACCTGCCGGCCAGCTATGCCGAAGGCGCTAAAAATCCGGTGGCGCGTGAACGCGTACACAATGCCGCAACTATCGCCGGTATTGCGTTTGCCAACGCATTCCTCGGGGTCTGTCACTCAATGGCACACAAACTGGGTTCAGAGTTCCATATCCCACACGGCCTGGCTAATGCCCTGTTAATCTCGAACGTTATTCGCTACAACGCGAATGACAACCCGACTAAACAGACCGCATTCAGCCAGTATGATCGTCCGCAGGCGCGTCGTCGCTACGCAGAGATTGCTGACCACTTAGGTCTGAGCGCACCAGGCGACCGCACCGCGCAGAAAATTGAGAAGCTGCTGGTATGGCTGGACGAGATCAAAACTGAACTCGGTATTCCGACCTCAATCCGCGAAGCCGGTGTGCAGGAAGCGGACTTCCTGGCGAAAGTCGATAAACTGGCCGATGATGCGTTCGATGACCAGTGTACCGGCGCGAACCCACGCTATCCGCTGATTGCTGAGCTGAAACAGATTATGCTCGATACCTACTACGGACGTGAATTTGTCGAACCGTTCTCAAGTGTCGCCGAAGCTGTCTCTGAGCAGCCGGTGAAAGGCGTGAAGGTTGATAAGAAAGTGAAGAAAGTCTGATAGTCCGGTTCTGACTGTCTGATAAAAAAACCCGCCGCGGCGGGTTTTTTATTACCTGAATGATGCGGTTAATTCAGCGGAGTCTGTGCGCCATGAATCGCCTGTAACGACCCCTGCTCTATCGCCTGTTTATAATGCTTACGGCAGACGGAGATATAGCGTTCGTTACCGCCAATGACCACCTGCTCGCCTTCGCTGAAAGGTTTACCCTCGCTATCCAGTCGCAGCACCATGCTCGCCTTGCGGCCACAATGACAAATGGTTTTTAATTCAACCAGCTTGTCAGCCCATGCCAGCAGATACTGACTGCCCACAAACAGTTCACCGCGAAAGTCGGTTCTCAGGCCATAGCAGAGCACCGGAATATCCAGATCGTCTACGACATCAGAGAGTGCTTTAACCTGCTCCCGGGTCAGGAACTGACTCTCATCAACCAGCACACAGTGGATTGGCTGCGCGGCATGCTCGGCGGCAATGTCACTATAGAGTGCGGTTTCAGCATTGTAGAGCATGGCCGGTGACGAAAGTCCGATACGGGAACTCACCTGCCCGGCACCAAACCGGTTATCGATTTCAGCGGTATAGACCAGCGAGCGCATGCCGCGCTCCTGATAGTTATAGGAGGATTGCAGCAGTGCCGTCGATTTCCCTGCATTC
This sequence comes from Pantoea alfalfae, assembly GCF_019880205.1. Taxonomy (NCBI): domain Bacteria; kingdom Pseudomonadati; phylum Pseudomonadota; class Gammaproteobacteria; order Enterobacterales; family Erwiniaceae; genus Pantoea; species Pantoea alfalfae. The sequence goes on along the minus strand of NZ_CP082292.1, from coordinate 1,859,289 downwards.
ATGGCAGAGTAATAAAAATAGAGTTGAGCCATAGGAGCGTATCTTCATCAGGACTTAACGGAATGGCGCGCATATTAACACAAAGTGCAGGTAATACATTGCGGTGTAGCGGTAATTAAAGCGTAACGGCTGACCGGTTATTCATCCTGGTGCATAGCCGGGAGCCGGTTATGTGCGCTTCACGCTGGATAAGTTTTGCTTATTTTACCCGCAACAAAAGGAATGACATTTTTGTTACCACGCTAAATACATTAAATTTATTGCATATCAGACTTGCGGAAACTCTTTTTTTATTTGCCATAACCGTGAATTTTTCACTGTGATTATTTTAATTACTCAGGGAATTATCGTTCTGATATTGTTTTAAGATTGAAGTTATTTAATGTCACCACTACTATTAGCGGGCAACACAACTTTTTCCTTATTCAGAGACCAGGACAATGAGCGAAGCACTAAAAGTTCTTAATAATATCCGTACGCTGCGCGCCCAGGCCAGAGAGTATTCCGTCGAAACACTGGAAGAGATGCTGGAAAAACTGGACGTGGTGGTAAAAGAACGCCGCGAAGAAGAGTCACATTTTCAGGCAGAAAATGAAGAACGCACGCGTAAGCTTAATCAGTATCGTGAAATGCTGCTGGCAGATGGAATCGACCCGAATGAACTGATTAACACGCTGACCGCCACTCACCGGGTTGCGGCAAAAGGTAAACGCTCAGTGCGCCCGGCCAAATATGGTTATACCGATGAAAAAGGCGAGTCCAGAACCTGGACAGGTCAGGGACGGACACCGGCCGTGATTAAAAAAGCGCTGGAAGAACAGGGTAAAACGCTGGACGATTTTTTACTGTAATGCTGACTGCTTCGCTGCTTAAGCGTTAGCCTGCTACCCCAATAAAAAAGGAAGCCGGAGCTTCCTTTTTCTTTTAATCAGACGCGGTAGAAATCGCGATACCAGTCAACGAAATTTTTAACGCCCTCTTCGACCCCGGTCTGCGGTTTAAAACCAATGGCCTTATACAGCGCTTCGGTATCCGCACTGGTTTCCAGCACATCACCGGGCTGCATTGGCATCAGGTTTTTCTTCGCCGTAATCCCCAACGCTTTCTCAATCGCTTCGATATAGTTCATCAAGGTAACCGGCTGACTGTTACCAATATTATAAACCCGATAAGGCGCAGAGCTGGTTGCAGGTGAACCGGTTTCAACAGTCCAGTTATCATCCTGCTGCGGAATAACATCCTGCAGACGTACAATCGCTTCAGCAATATCGTCAATATAGGTAAAGTCGCGTTTCATCTGGCCCTGGTTATAAACATCTATCGCTTCACCTGCAATCATTGCCCGGGTGAACTTAAAGAGTGCCATATCAGGACGGCCCCAGGGACCGTAAACGGTAAAGAAGCGCAATCCGGTCGTCGGCAGCTGATAAAGATGCGAGTAAGTGTGCGACATTAACTCGTTAGCTTTTTTAGTCGCCGCATATAAAGAAACCGGATGATCAACGCTATCTTCGGTTGAGAACGGCATTTTGCGATTCAGGCCATAAACTGAACTGGATGAGGCATAGAGCAGATGTTCAATTTTATGATGACGACAGCCTTCAAGGATATTGAGGTGACCGATCAGATTCGAGTCTGCGTAGGCATGGGGATTTTCAATGGAGTACCTGACGCCAGCCTGAGCGCCAAGGTGAATAACTCGCTGGAATGTGTGCTGGTCGAACAGTGACGCCATTGCGTCACGGTCCGCCAGATCCATCTCAATAAATGTAAAACCAGAATCGGCTTTAATTAAATTGAGACGGGCATGCTTGAGATTTACGTCGTAATAATCATTCAGGTTGTCGATACCGACAACCTGGTGACCGGCGGCCAGCAGACGCTGACTGACATGAAAACCAATAAAGCCTGCGGCGCCGGTGACCAGAAAGTTCATAAATCCCTCGTTAATTATGCAGTTTGAATAGACGCTCCGCGGCCGATTGCATAATAAACGAAACCGCGTTTGCTGATACGCTCTGGATCATACAGGTTACGACCATCAAAAATCACGGCTTCTTTCAGTGCATTTTTGATAACGTCGAAGTCAGGCGCACGGAAATTTTGCCACTCCGTACAGATGACCAGACCGTCTGCGCCCTGCAGTGCGGCTTCTTTGGTACCCATCAGCTTCAGATCGCTGCGGTGACCATAGATGCGCTGCGCTTCATCCATTGCTTCAGGGTCAAACGCCTGAACAGATGCGCCCGCTTCCCACAGCGTTTCCATCAGCACACGACTGGAGGCTTCACGCATATCGTCAGTGTTCGGCTTAAATGACAGACCCCAGAGTGCAAACGTCTTACCTTTCAGATCGTCACCAAAATGACGCTTGATAAAGGTAGGCAGCTTGTTTTTCTGGTTGTCATTCACATCTTCCACCGCCTGCAAAAGACGTGGCTGATAGCCAATGGACTCAGCGGTACGGATTAACGCCTGCACATCTTTCGGGAAGCAGGAGCCGCCGTAGCCACAGCCAGGATAGATAAAGTGATAGCCAATGCGGGGATCAGAACCGATACCCTGACGTACTTTCTCAATATCCGCACCTAAACGTTCAGCCAGGTTAGACATCTCGTTCATAAAGCTGATTTTGGTTGCCAGCATGCAGTTTGCGGCATACTTGGTCAGCTCCGCGCTGCGGATATCCATCATGATCATGCGATCGTGATTACGGTTAAACGGCTCATAGAGCTCGCGTAACAGTTCTACCACGTCGTCGTTGTCAGTACCGACAACAATACGCTCCGGACGCATACAGTCATTAACTGCTGCACCCTCTTTCAGGAATTCCGGGTTTGAAACCACATCGAAGGTGATGTTGGCGTCACGCGCTTTCAGCGCTTCCGTCATTACTGCACGAACTTTGTCTGCTGTGCCAACCGGAACGGTTGATTTGTCGATAACCACCTTGTGATCGTTCATATGCTGCGCAATAGTGCGCGCTACGGCGGTCACATATTTCAGATCGGCAGAGCCGTCTTCATCCGGTGGAGTACCGACTGCAATAAACTGCATAACACCATGGTTTACGCCCTGCTCAGCATCGGTGCTGAACTTAAGACGACCCGCTTCGTAATTGGACATTACCAGCGGTGTTAAACCTGGTTCGAAAATAGGAATGATGCCTTTTTTCAGATTTTCGACTTTATTAGCGTCGACATCAATGCAGAGAACGTCATGTCCGACTTCGGCTAACACCGCAGCCTGAACCAGACCGACATAGCCGATACCAAATACAGTGACTTTCATCGAGTTATCCTGTGTTTATGAATTACTTTTTGTTGCCAACTGCGCCATCGAGCCATTCAGAGAAATCTTTGCCCAATACCGGATGACGAACACCGTACTCAACGAAAGCCTGCATGTAGCCCAGCTTATTACCACAGTCATGGCTCACGCCTTTCAGGTGATAAGCTTCAACCGTCTCTTTTTCCATCAGCATCGCAATGGAGTCAGTCAGCTGAACTTCGCCGCCTGCACCTGGAGGAGTTTTCGCCAGCAGTGGCCAGATGTCTGAAGACAGCACATAGCGACCTACAACGGCCAGATTTGATGGTGACTCTGACGCTTTAGGCTTTTCAACCACACCAACCATAGGTGCGCTGTCGCCTGGGTTCAGTTCTGCGCCCTGGCAATCAACAACACCGTACGCGGTAACATCGTCAACCGGCTCAACCATGATCTGGCTGCGGCCAGACTCTTCATAACGGCTCAGCATTTCTGCCAGGTTATCTTTGGTTGGGTTGGATTCATATTCGTCGATGATGACGTCTGGCAGGATGACCGCAAATGGCTCATCACCGATCAGCGGGTGTGCACACATCACAGCGTGACCCAGACCTTTAGCGATGCCCTGACGGACCTGCATGATGGTAACGTGTGGCGGGCAGATTGACTGGATTTCATCCAGCAGCTGACGCTTAACGCGTTTTTCCAGCATTGATTCCAGTTCGAAGCTGGTATCAAAATGGTTTTCGATGGCATTTTTTGATGAATGCGTAACCAGCACAATTTCGTTGATGCCAGCAGCGATACACTCGTTGACGACATACTGGATTAACGGCTTATCAACCAGCGGTAACATCTCTTTTGGAATCGCTTTGGTAGCCGGGAGCATACGCGTACCCAAACCCGCTACCGGGATTACCGCTTTTTTTACTTTGGTATTATTGGCAGACATTAAGATACCTCTCTTATAGGCCGTTCAAGTTAATACTTGATATGTCGGTTTAAAATCGGAAATGAGTATATCAGTTAGTATCGAACGGATTTATCCTGGAAGGGACTAAACTGTCGAAATTAAGACTATTACCCAACTGTAAAGCTAAACTCTGGCCCTGAGTTCATCGCCAGAATCTCTCTGTTTTTTACCCTTACTCTTCTGTAGACAGCATCAGCCGGATGCGACCACCCGCGCCCCATACGTGGCACTGCCAGTTATCTGCGCGCTGACTGATTTGATTAAGATGGGTGCTGCCCATAGTGCCAAGCGGGACACCATTACTGAGCTGAATCTGATGGGCATGCACATGTAGTGTGGCGTTTAATCCGGCCGAAACCAGAATCAGATTTTTTAAACCGCGATGATAGTAACCAACCAGTAGCGGGAACTGACCGCTCAGGTTCGCCTGACGCAGCAGCAGATTGACCTGTCTGAGTAGTCCATTCAGCTCCGGAAGACGTTGTTTTTGGCCCGTGAGCTGCTCCTGCAGCAGGCCATTAAACAGTGCGCGCAGCAGCAGTGCCGCCAGCACGCCGTTATCACCGGCGCGCGTCACATCGAGACAGTAAAACGCCAGATCTTTGTCGGAGAGTGCCGCGATATCAAGTACCAGACCAGGCTGCTCGGCCATCGTCAACTGGCGATAGTTAATCCGGCAGTTGGCAATGGTCTGCTGTACCGGCGGCTGAAGTTGCTTGAGCAGCTTGGCGGCTGCTTTTGGATCGCGAACCAGCGCATCCCAGTCCTGGAAAAGCTGCTCATCCTCCTCCACTTTTGAGGTGAACATTGAGGGATAAAGGCACTCATAAACCGCTTCACGGAAGCGTTCGAAGTTTTTGAGTGGCTTAAGCAGCACATCCTGCACCCCAAGACGCAGCACATGAGCGATATCAGACATGTTTTCAGTGGCCGAGATGATCAATATCGGCACGACATTGCCACGGGTACGAATATGTTCAACAAACTGGATGCCACTCATACGGGGCATTTCCAGATCGCAGATAATCAGGTCGACAGTATGCTGTTGTAGTTGTGCAATTGCTTCCAGACCATCTTCCGCTTGTAACGTCACAGCACCCATCGATAACAAAAATTGGTCCAGCAACGAACGGAAAACAGCCTCATCTTCGACAATGAGTATCTTTTTGCCGAGTAGTGGTTTTTCCATTCTTTCCCCCTGCGTACCAGATAATTCAATAGTGGTTCATAAAACGCAGTTGCGCCTTTCAGTATTGCCCGAAGTCACCGTTTTGAATGAACAACCTGATTATCTGCCACGGACCAGTGGTAATAGTTCATCCATTTTCTTCTCTACGGCGGCCCTGCCTGCCTCAATGGCCTCTTCAGCACGATGAAAATCCAGCGTCGAAATTTGCGGACAGATCGGCTGTATCAAAACATCGGGCGGATCGCCTGCCATACGGTTTCGCTTAAGGCGATTCTCCAGTACCTGAATAGAAGTAGACATAATCTCCATCGCGCCAGGTGACTGAGATGCACGGCGCTGGGTGAAATTCACCAGGCGCTGTCGCAACTTCCCCCCCCAACTTAATGCCGCTGCGGCGGCTTCTTCTTCACTGTTCTGAGGTGTAACGGAAAAGAGATCCTGCTGCATTAAATGTGCGTCATGCTGTAAGTCAACGGCGATAACAATGTCTGCCCCTAGGGCGCGCGTCAGTGAAATCGGCACCGGGTTAACCACAGCACCATCCACCAGCCAATACCCATTGTAGCCCACCGGCGGTAATAAACCTGGCATACTGCAGGATGCGCGTACTGCCTGATGCAGATCGCCCTCGGTCAGCCAGAGCTCACGTCCGGTACTGAGGTTGGTCGCCACCACGCCAAAGGGTTTATTACAGTGCTCAATCGCATCATTGGGAATCAGCTGACGGACATGGCTGAATACTCTTTCGCCGCGTAACAACCCGCCACGCTGCCAGGAGACGTCCATCAGGCGAATCACATCCCAGTAGCGAAATGCACTGACCCATTTTTCCATCAGCGGTAAACGGTTATTCACATAGGCAGACCCGACCAGTGCGCCGACTGAGCAGCCTGCAACAACGTCAATCTCAATACCGGCCCGCTCCAGCGCGTTAATCACGCCAATATGCGCCCATCCCTTGGCCGCGCCAGATCCAAGAGCCAATCCAATTCTTACCTTTCTCATTTGTATCTGGTCCTGCCGTCAATACGTAGCGTCACAACGTGGGGTCAGCTAACATAGCGCGCTTGTGAAATCGACTCATCATTCCCGGGAGACAATGTGTCAGAAACCTGCCCATGTTGTAGCGGAGAGCAGTATAGCGTATGTTGCGGGCCCTTTCTGCAGGGTAACCAGACTCCTGTTACAGCTGAACAACTTATGCGATCCCGTTATTGCGCCTATGTTCAGCAGAATGCGGACTATCTGGTTGCAACCTGGCATCCTGACAAACGCCATCCGGGGCTGTCGGGGCTTTTATCTGAAAGTTTTTCGGGCACCGAATGGCTTAGCCTGAATGTAACCCGTTGTAATCATGGAAACCATGAGAAAGAAGCTTTCGTTACCTTTTTTGCGCGATACCGCGAGAAAACAAACATTCATACCATTCATGAGCGTTCACGCTTTCTTCGCGAGGATCAACGCTGGTACTATGTTGACGGTACAATACCGCCCGTCGGGCGTAACGATCCCTGCCCGTGCGGCAGTGGCAAAAAATACAAAAAATGTTGTGGTTAAGCTGACGGCTACCCCAGCGGTTTACACCCTAATGCTTTGACAGGACTCTGATTGAGATGCAAGCGCAAACCATGCAAAGAAAAGTTTTACGAACCATTTGTCCCGATGCAAAAGGTCTGATCGCCAAAATCACCAATATTTGTTACAAGCACGAACTTAATATCGTGCAGAACAATGAGTTTGTTGATCATCGCACCGGGCGTTTTTTCATGCGCACCGAGCTGGAAGGAATTTTCAACGATAATACCCTGCTCGCTGATCTCGACAGCGCCCTGCCGCAGGGTTCAGTGCGGGAACTTCACAGTGCCGGTCGCCGTCGCGTGGTGATTCTGGTGACTAAAGAGGCACACTGCCTGGGCGATCTGTTAATGAAGAGCGCGTTTGGCGGCCTGGATATGGAAATTGCAGCGGTAGTGGGTAACCACGATACCCTGCGTTCACTGGTTGAGCGTTTCGATATTCCGTTTGTGCTGGTGAGTCATGAGGGGCTGACGCGGGAAGAGCACGATAACCGCATGGCAGAAGAGATTGACCGCTATCAGCCCGATTACGTGGTGCTGGCAAAATATATGCGCGTTCTGACGCCCGCTTTCGTGCAGCGTTATCCGAACCAGATTATCAATATTCATCACTCCTTTCTGCCCGCCTTTATTGGAGCCCGCCCTTACCACCAGGCTTATGAGCGTGGCGTGAAAATCATCGGTGCTACCGCGCACTACGTGAATGACAATCTCGATGAAGGTCCCATCATCATGCAGGATGTGATTAACGTTGATCACAGCTATACCGCGGATGAGATGATGCGTGCCGGTCGCGACGTAGAAAAGAATGTACTGAGCAACGCACTGTATAAAGTGCTGGGACAGCGCGTGTTCGTTTACGGCAACCGTACGATTATTCTTTAATCAGCCAGGACGCTGAATTGCCTGCAGATTCAGCGCTACGTGTAAAAAGTGGGCAAACAGTTGTGGTTTTGCCAGTGGGCGCTTTACACCCTTATCGCATTTGGTATGATGCGCCCCGCTTTAAAAGACAAAGATTCAGGCCATGGTGGGATTCCCGAGCGGCCAAAGGGAGCAGACTGTAAATCTGCCGTCACAGACTTCGAAGGTTCGAATCCTTCTCCCACCACCATCTGAATCTGAATCATCTTAAGCCACTTCAATCCCTGGTGGGATTCCCGAGCGGCCAAAGGGAGCAGACTGTAAATCTGCCGTCACAGACTTCGAAGGTTCGAATCCTTCTCCCACCACCATCCTGCATGTCGCACTTAATCCCAAAAAAACATCACAGCCTCCTGTTCTGCGCGGAGAGGGATGAGAACCTTCGATTAAGGTTCGGGTCGGGCATCGTGCACACGACTCCCAAAACGATACCTGAGCTTCCTGGTCTGCCTTACGCCTCCTCACGTTTCTTACCCGCTTTCGCACAATCTCAGTCTGTTCCGTCATGACTTTCTCAATAAAAATCGCTACCATCTTCGCCCATTACTTGCTGAATAATGGTCGATCTCATGAAATTTGTTTCATTTAACATCAATGGGTTGCGTGCCCGCCCACATCAGCTTCAGGCGCTTGTCGAACAGCATCAGCCCGATGTGATCGGTCTGCAGGAAACCAAAGTCCATGACGACATGTTCCCACTGGAGGAGGTGGCAAAGCTTGGCTATCACGTCTTTTATCATGGTCAGAAAGGCCATTACGGCGTGGCGTTGCTAACCAAAGCTCAGCCAGTGTCAGTCAGCCGGGGTTTTCCGGGCGATAATGAAGAATCCCAGCGCCGCCTGATCATGGCGGAAATTCCCAGCCCGATTGGCGACATCACGGTGATTAATGGCTATTTCCCGCAGGGCGAAAGTCGCGACCATCCCACCAAGTTCCCGGCTAAAGAGAAGTTCTATCGCGATCTGCAACGTCTGCTGACCGAGGATCTGCCTGCTGATAAGCCGGTTCTGATTATGGGCGACATGAATATCAGCAGCACCGATCGGGATATTGGTATTGGTGAGGAGAGCCGCAAGCGCTGGCTGCGCACCGGCAAATGCTCCTTCCTGCCGGAAGAGCGCGAGTGGATGGACCGCCTGCTGGGCTGGGGACTGGTTGATACCTGGCGTGAGCACAATCCGGAGGTGGCGGATCGCTTTTCCTGGTTCGATTACCGTTCGAAAGGGTTTGATGATAATCGCGGGTTACGCATCGATCTGGTGCTGGCGAGCAAAACCCTGGCGTCGCACTGCGTTGAGACCGGCATTGATTATGAGATCCGGGGCATGGAAAAACCATCTGACCACGCCCCCATCTGGTCAACCTTCCACTTTTAATTAATGGTCGCGTGGCAGAGCGCCACGCGACGGCTATTTCACTATCTTCCAGATAAGGTTGTTGGTGCCAAGAGACTGTTCATCACGCGCACACTGCAGCAGCACGCCCTCAGATTTCACTACCGCACCTTCTGTGTAGTTGCGGTTCTCAAAGATACAGCAGCGGAGACAGTCCTGCTGACGTCTCTCTGACTGCGTCCAGGCTTCAGGCGGCATATCCACCACTACATCAGTGTTTACACCATTGTTGCCCTGTTGTGGCATCGACTGATAACGACTGTTGGCCTGCACTGCGCTGGTCGCCAGCATCAGAGCCAGGGCCAGTAATACTGAATAATGCCTCATTCCGTCTCCTTCACTTTACGCCTGGTTTTGCGCACCGGACGTTTCTGTCCGGTGGACGGTAATCCCCGAAATGCATGCGCCGCAGGCTGCTGCCGCGCCTGCTGGATAAGGCCGGTTAAGGTCTGCACCAGCGGCTGCATAAACTCATCATAGCGGCAGGCCTTTTCGCTGATACGCGTCAGTGTCGATTCCCACTGCGCCGTCATATCCGGGCGCGCGGCCAGATCGGGCAGAGAGTGAATCAGGGCGCGTCCTGCATCCGTGGAATTGATGTAACGGCCCTTCTTCACCAGGAAGCCACGACGAAACAGTAATTCGATAATGCCGGCACGTGTGGCTTCCGTTCCTAAACCATCGGTCGCACGCAGCACTTTCTTTAATTCTTTATCCTGAACGAAACGGGCGATGCCGGTCATTGCAGAAAGAATCGTCGCATCGGTAAACGGGCGTGGCGGCTGAGTCTGCTTCGCCAGCACCTCGCCACGCTCACACAGCAACTCATCACCCTTCGCCACCTCTGGCAGCGGCATGCCGTCGTTCTCTTCATCACGCTCTTTGCTGCCCAGCAGTGCGCGCCAGCCCGCCTCAGCCAGGAAGCGCGCTTTCGCCACAAATTTTCCGCCCGCAATATCAAGGTCGATGACACATTTACGAAATACTGCATCCGGGCAGAACTGCATCAGATACTGGCGTGCCACCAGCTCATAGATATGCTGTTCATTTTCGCTGAGCTTTACCGCGCTGCTTCGGGCCGTGGGAATAATGGCATGGTGAGCATCGACTTTTTTATCATCCCAGCAGCGATTTCTGCGATCGGCGTTAAAGTCTGCTGGTGGGGTAAGCTGGGGCTGATGCGCCTGTATCGCCTTTAAGACCGCATGACGACCAGCAAAATGTTCTTCCGGCAGATAGCGGCTGTCTGAACGCGGGTAGGTAATCAGTTTGTGTGTTTCATAGAGCCGCTGACAGGCGTCCAAAACCGTCTGGGCACTCAGTCCGTACCGTTTTGCGGCCTCGATCTGCAGGCTGGACAGGGAGAATGGCAGCGGAGCGACGTCATTTTCGCGCTTATCACTGTAGGCCGTGACGATAGCGGGTTGACCGGTGATACGCGCTACCACATGATCGGCCAGTGCGCGTTTAAGCAGACGCCCCTCTTCATCCTGCCAAGGCTCACAGGCTTCGCTGGGGATCCAGCTGGCAACAAATCTGGCACCATCCGGCGTGAGGATATGTGCTTTAACTTCGAAGTAGTCTTTCGGCACGAAGTTTTCGATCTCCTCATCGCGCCGGACTACCAGCCCCAGTACCGGTGTCTGCACCCGACCTACCGACAGCACGCCATCGTAGCCAGCATTGCGTCCCAGCAGCGTCCAGGCACGGGTCATGTTGATGCCGTAAAGCCAGTCCGCCCGGGCGCGGGCCAGCGCAGAGACGCACAGCGGGATAAACTCGCGATTCTCACGCAGGCGATTTACGGCTCGATCCACTGCCTGAGGGTTAAGATCGTTGATCAGACAGCGCTGCACTTTGCTGCGTTTTTCAGCCGGCAGGTTAAGGTAATCCAGCACCTCATCCACCAGCAACTGCCCTTCCCGATCCGGGTCACCGGCATGCACCACTTCACTCGCCTGCGCCAGCAGACTTTCAACCACTTTCAGCTGCTTCGCGACCGACGGACGCGGTTTCAGCTGCCATTTTTCCGGGATGATCGGCAGATCGTTCAGCGACCAGCGTGCGTAACGGCTGTCATAACTGTCGGGCTGCGCCTGCTCCAGAAGGTGTCCCACGCACCAGGTGACGATCTGATCGTTGCCGCAGGCAATAAAGCCATCACCGCGGCGATGCGGTTTCGGCAGCACATCTGCGATAGCACGCCCAAGGCTCGGTTTTTCCGCAATAAACAAACGCATTGAATCAGGACATCCTTAACATCAGGGGAACACAGTGATAACCGGTTGTTCGCTGTCGGTTTGAATCTTGGGGCTATGTTAGCCTGGCAGGGCTTCGGGCGTAAGCGTGACGCGCGGTGTTAGCGATCGTTCGCACAGGAACCGTGCAAAAGGCAGGGCTGAAATGCACCCTGCCGGAACCGGACATGCAGATTAGAAGTAGCGGACGAAAGGCGCGGTGTCAGGCGGGAGCACCGTGGTGCTGGATTTCAGTTGCGGGGTCCCCAGATAAAGGAAGCCAACAATGGCATCCTGCTCGCGGCAGCCAAAACCCTGCCGTACCTGCTCGTCATCGGTCCAGGGACCGCTGCGCCAGATACCGTTGTAACCCTGAGCAAGCGCTGCCATCTGCATCGCCATCACCGCACAGCTGGCCGAGGCAATCTGTTCCCAGCGCGGCACTTTGTGGTGCTCTTCGCAATGTGCCACCACGGTAATAATCATCGGTGCGCGAAACGGCGCCTGGCTCGCTTTATTAATCGCCTTTTCATCCAGCTGGCTATCGCGTGCCGCCCTCTCCAGCAGCTGACTCATCCGGTCACGCCCTTCATTTTCTACAATGATGAAGCGCCAGGGTTGCAGCGTGCCGTGATCCGGGGCGCGCATGCCAGCCCGCAGGATATTTTCCAGTGCGTCACCTGCCGGTGCCGGCTCAGTCAGGCGTGAAGCCGAACGTCGGTTGACCAGTAACTCCAGTGCGTCCATGTTTCTCTCCCGATCTCTGTAATGTTGCCATTATCCTGGCACAGGCAGATTTTTTGTAACAGTGCGCAGTGATTTCCTGCTGACTTTTCACACGCCGCTCTTTAGGATGAGCTCGTCGGGGAAGTCTGGTCCGCGCGGCGGCCACTTCCTGCTACATATTTATGGAGAGTCTGATGCGCACATTGTGGCGAATAATTGCAGGTCTGTTCCGCTGGAGCTGGCGGGTATTGAATTTTATCAGGGAATTTATTCTGAATATTTTCCTGATTTTGTTGATTGTGGTGGGTGTAGGGATCTGGCTTCAGGTCAGCGGATCGGGCGGCAGTTCAGCGCCGATTCAGCAGGGCGCGCTGAAGGTCGATCTCAGCGGCGTGCTGGTGGATAAACCGTCGGTAAGCAACCGTCTGAGTAAAATTGGTCGCCAGCTGCTGGGTGCCAGCAGTGATCGCTTACAGGAAAATTCGCTGTTTGATGTGGTCGATGCCATTCGCCAGGCAAAAGATGACAGCAACATTAAAGGCATGGTGCTCGATCTACGCGAGTTTGCCGGTGGCGATCAGCCTTCGCTGCAATATGTGGGTAAAGCGCTGCGTGAATTCCGCGACAGCGGCAAGCCAATTTATGCTCTGGGCGACAGCTACAGCCAGGCGCAATACTACCTTGCCAGCTACGCCACGAAAATCTATCTGTCGCCGCAGGGCACCGTGGATCTGCATGGTTTCGCCACCAATGGACTCTACTACAAAACCCTGCTGGAGAAGCTGAAAGTCACCTCACACGTCTTCCGTGTCGGGACCTATAAATCAGCGGTCGAGCCATTCCTGCGTGACGACATGTCACCAGCGGCACGTGATGCTGACAGCCGCTGGGTCGGTCAGCTGTGGCAGAACTACCTGAATACCGTGGCGGCGAATCGCCAGCTGACGCCGGAACAACTCTTCCCTGGCGCAGCAGCGATTATTGCTGGTTTAAACGCGGTTAAAGGCGATACCGCGCAATATGCGCTGGATAACAAGCTGGTCGATGCCCTGGGTTCCCGTGCAGCAGCCGATCAGGAGCTGGTAAAAACCTTTGGTCTGGATAAGCAGAGCAACGATTACCGTAACGTCAGCATCTATGACTACAGCGTGAAACCAGCCTCCTCGCAGCAGGATGGCAACATTGCGGTCGTCATGGCCAGCGGTGCCATCATGGATGGGGAAGAGACGCCGGGCAACGTGGGTGGTGATACCACGGCCGCGCAGATTCGCGATGCGCGTCTCGATCCAAAAATCAAAGCGATCATTCTGCGGGTCAACAGCCCGGGTGGCAGCGTGACGGCTTCGGAAGCCATTCGTGAAGAGCTGGCGGCGGCCCAGGCCGCAGGTAAGCCGATTGTGGTCTCTATGGGCGGCATGGCGGCATCCGGCGGTTACTGGATCTCAACGCCTGCCAGCTATATTGTGGCGAACCCCAGCACGCTGACCGGCTCGATTGGTATCTTCGGTGTGATTAATACGCTGGAGAACAGTCTGGACAGCATTGGCGTACACACAGATGGTGTCGCGACCTCCCCGCTGGCGGATATCTCTACCACCAAAGCGCTGCCAGCGGAAGTTCAGCAGCTGATGCAGCTGACTATCGAAAATGGCTACCGCAACTTTGTGGGTCTGGTGGCGAAGTCGCGTCATAAAACCCCAGAGCAGATTGATGCGATCGCGCAGGGCCATGTCTGGACCGGCAGCGATGCCAAAGCCAATGGTCTGGTGGATGCGCTGGGTGACTTCGATGATGCCGTGAAGAAGGCGGGCGAGCTGGCGAAAGTCAGTAAACCTATGCTGAGCTGGTATCAGGATGAACCGACCTTCCTGGATATGGTGCTGGGCCAGATGAACGCCTCTGTACAGGCCGTATTGCCGGATACGCTGAAAGCCTGGCTGCCCGCACCGATGCTGGATGTGATGAGTGCCATGAAAGCCCAGCCGGGTCTGTTCGACAAGCAGAACGATCCTCAGAATCGTTATGCCTTCTGCCTGAACTGCGGCGAAGTGCGATAAACCTCTCAGCCCGGCCGCTGGTCGGGCTGCTTTTCCCCGCTATTCCCCTTATACTGCGCGTTTTATGGCGAGTCTGAGTTCTCTAATGCAAAAGAAAAACATCTACGTAGCCTACACGGGCGGGACAATCGGTATGCAGCGCTCTGCGCAGGGCTATATTCCGGTCTCAGGGCACCTGCAGCAGCAGCTGGCGAATATGCCCGAGTTCCACCGCCCCGAGATGCCTGATTTCACCATTCATGAATATCAGCCGCTGATCGACTCATCCGACATGACCCCGGAAGACTGGCAGTTTATCGCCAACGATATCCGACAAAATTACGATCGCTACGATGGCTTTGTGATTCTGCATGGCACTGACACCATGGCGTTTACCGCCTCTGCGCTCTCGTTCATGCTGGAAAATCTGGCCAAGCCGGTGATCGTGACCGGGTCGCAGATTCCACTGGCGGAACTGCGCTCAGATGGTCAGCAGAATCTGTTGAATTCTCTTTATGTAGCGGCTAACTATCCGATTAGCGAAGTGTCTCTGTTTTTCAATAACACACTTTATCGCGGTAACCGTACCACCAAGGCTCATGCCGATGGCTTCAACGCCTTTGCTTCGCCGAACCTCTCCGCACTCCTGGAAGCGGGCATTCATATTCGCCGCCTCAATACGCCACCTGCCCCGTCCGGTCAGGGTGAACTGAACGTTCACACCATTACGCCTCAGCCCATTGGTGTGGTCACCCTCTATCCAGGAATTTCCGCCGACGTGGTGCGTAACTTCCTGCGTCAGCCGGTGAAGGCGCTGATCCTGCGTTCTTATGGCGTGGGCAATGCCCCGCAGAACAAGGAATTTCTGGCCGAACTTCAGCAGGCCAGCGAACGTGGTATCGTGGTAGTAAACCTGACCCAGTGTATTTCAGGCAAGGTGAATATGGGCGGATACGCCACCGGCAATGCGCTGGAAGAGGCTGGCGTGATTAGCGGATTTGACCTGACGGTAGAAGCCGCGCTGACCAAGCTACACTTTTTACTCAGTCAGGAACTCTCTGCCGATCAAATCCGTGCCAGAATGCAGCAGAATTTGCGCGGCGAACTGACTGAAGACTGAAACGGAGCGACATGTAATGAAGCGGGCACTCATCATTATTGATATTCAGAACGATTTTTGCCCCGGCGGCCCGATGGCAGTCCATGAGGGCGACCACACGGTCGAGGTGGCTAATCGCTATGCGCGTTTGTTCCGTGAGAACGGTGAATGCGTACTGGCCCTGCAGGACTGGCACCCGGCCGATCACGGCAGCTTTGCCTCGGTTTCCGGTGAGCCGGTCTACACGCTGGGCGAGTTAAATGGTCTGGCGCAAATCTGGTGGCCCGATCACGGCATTCAGGGCTCAGCAGGTGCGGATTTCCATCCCGGTCTGGATCGTTCACTGTTCGATGCGACGTTCCATAAAGGTGAAGATCAGGATGTCGACAGCTACAGCGCCTTTTTTGATAATGGCCACCGTCGTAAAACCGAGCTGGACAGCTGGCTGCGTGAGCGTGGCATCACCCATCTGGTGATGCTGGGGCTGGCGACAGATTACTGCGTGAAATATAGCGTGCTGGATGCGCTGGAATTGGGGTATCACGTCGAGGTGGTCAAAGAAGGTTGCCGCGGCGTTAATCTCAATCCTGAGGACAGTGAAATCGCCTTTGCTCAGATGACGGCGCAGGGCGCGATTCTGATTTAAAAAAGGAGCTGGCATGACGCCAGCTTTTTTTTAGTGCAGATGAATGCGGGTGACATCCGGATCGATGCCGAACGCTTCTTTCAGCTCTTTTTTCGACTTCATCACCATCTCGCCGCCCTTAGCGATGGTCATATGCTGCGGCGCATCGTTATGTCTTGCCTGCCACAACATCACCAGTTGCAGACAGTTGTCGCGCTGTTCCTGCGTCAGTGCCACGCCATCCGGCCATTTTCCAATCTCAACTGCTGTTGCCAGTCGTTCGTAGACTTCAGGTGTCATCGACGCAAGCATCGCTTCAAGTTGTTCCTTCATCGCCTTACCCTTTTGTCTGTTCGCCCTGCTCGTCGGTGAAATTCAGCGAGGCGGAGTTAACACAGTAGCGTTCACCGGTCGGTTGCGGGCCATCGGGGAAGACATGCCCCAGATGCGCATCGCAGCTGCCACAGCGGATCTCAACACGCTGCATGCCGTGTGAATTATCTTCGATGTAGCGAATTGCATCGTCACTGAACGGCTGATAGAAACTGGGCCAGCCGCAGCCAGAATCATATTTAGTCTCTGAGAGAAAAAGTGGCGCCTCACAGACCAGGCAGTGGTAAATCCCTTCCTGCTTGTTGTGCAACAGTGCGCCGCTGTAAGGCGGTTCCGTTCCGCGTTGCTGTGTCACATAACGCTGCATTTCTGTCAGCTCGGCGATTTTTGCGTCGGGTGCGGTGTCTTTAGCCATTTTTAGGATTCCGGGGAAGTGCCATTCTGAAAAATTCGACTATTATTCTAACAAATGATCAACATTACCGGGTCTTTTTTTGTGCTCACCCTTTCATGCCGTCCACTGCAAAGCGTAATTGTGACTTTGATCACCTTTTATCCCGGGCATCCCTATATATTCGGCGATTGGTTCGACGAAACGCGATATCATTGGCGGCGCGCAAGCGGTTGCGCATCGAATTATTCCTGTCAGGCGAATTGACCTGTCGCAACAATTGACACGATTCCGCTTGACGCCTGGTAAGGTTTTTGTAATTTTACAGGCAACCTTTTATTCACTAACCAATAGCTGGTGGAATATATGACTATCAAAGTAGGTATCAATGGTTTCGGCCGTATCGGTCGCATCGTTTTCCGTGCTGCTCAAAAGCGTTCTGACATCGAAATCGTTGCTATCAACGACCTGCTGGACGCGGATTACATGGCGTACATGCTGAAGTATGACTCTACGCACGGTCGTTTCGACGGCACCGTAGAAGTTCAGGATGGCGCACTGGTGGTTAACGGTAAAAAAATCCGTGTTACTGCTGAACGTGATCCAGCGAACCTGAAGTGGGATGAAGTGGGCGTTGACGTTGTTGCGGAAGCAACCGGTATCTTCCTGACCGACGAAACCGCGCGTAAACACATCACCGCAGGTGCTAAGAAAGTCGTTCTGACCGGTCCATCTAAAGATGACACCCCAATGTTTGTTCGTGGTGCAAACTTCGACAAATATGATGGCCAGGATATCGTTTCTAACGCCTCCTGTACCACCAACTGCCTGGCACCGCTGGCAAAAGTCATCAACGACAAGTTCGGTATCGTTGAAGGTCTGATGACCACTGTTCACGCTACCACTGCTACCCAGAAAACCGTTGATGGCCCGTCTCACAAAGACTGGCGCGGCGGCCGTGGCGCATCGCAGAACATCATTCCTTCATCAACTGGCGCAGCAAAAGCCGTTGGTAAAGTTCTGCCAGAGCTGAACGGCAAACTGACCGGTATGGCATTCCGCGTACCTACCCCTAACGTTTCCGTTGTTGACCTGACCGTGCGTCTGGAAAAAGCGGCCTCTTACAAAGAAATCTGTGCTGCCATTAAAGCTGCTGCAGAAGGTGAGATGAAAGACGTTCTGGGCTACGTTGAAGATGACGTGGTTTCTACCGACTTCAACGGCGAAGTCCTGACTTCAGTGTTTGATGCTAAAGCGGGTATCGCGCTGAACGACAACTTTGTGAAACTGGTTTCCTGGTATGACAACGAAACTGGCTACTCAAACAAAGTTCTTGACCTGATTGCGCTGGTTTCTGCTAAATAAGGCAGACAGACATCATTAAGATTAAGGGCGACTTCGGTCGCCCTTTTTTTGATCCGCACAGGAAGGAATCGAACATGCAAGATAAACTGTTTTCTCTGCCCGTAGTCACGCAGATCTCCCCTTACCTTTCGCAGCGTCAGGTTGGCGAACTGCCGACGATTGTCATCAGTCACCCTAAGGTACGCGCAGCGATTACGCTGCAGGGCGCGCACCTGATCGCCTGGCAGCCGAGTGGCGAAAAGCCGGTACTCTGGCTGAGCGGCAAAAGTCTGTTTTCACCAAGCAAAGCGATTCGTGGCGGTGTACCGATCTGCTGGCCCTGGTTTGGTCCGGCAGGCGAACCGGCTCACGGTTTCGCCCGGATTCAGACATGGAAACTGACGGCGCATGATGAGAATGAAGATGGCGTGATGCTGACGCTGGTGCTGGAGAGCAACGCTCAGACGCTGAAACTGTGGCCACACGAATTTACCCTTATCGCCCGCTTCCGCCTGGGTCAGCATTGTGAGATTGAGCTGGAAGCTCATGGTGACTTTGAAGCCACGGCAGCGCTGCATAGCTACTTTACCGTCAGTGACATCAACGGGGTTGAGGTCTCCGGTCTGGGCAACCGCTATATCGACAAAGTCAATAATGGCGAGGTTGCCAGCAGTGATGGCAAACAGCGTTATCCGGGGCGCATCGACCGTATTTTTACTGCAGCAGAAGATTGCTCGGTCATCAATGATACGGCGGGTGAACGGCAGATTGAGGTTTATCACCATCATCATAGTGACGTTGTCACGTGGAATCCGGGTGTTGAACTCTCCTGCAGTATGTCGGACATGGCAAATGAAGGTTACAAGACGATGGTCTGCGTAGAGACGGCACGTATCAGCAAACCGTTACGCAGCGCAGGTGAAAAGCCAGCACGTCTGGCTACAACATTCCGCCTTAAGAAGAAAGCCGCAGCCAGCGACAGGGGCAACGGCTAAACGATATCCAGCGGTAATTTATGCTGTGGTGCTGGCCAGGCACGATCGATGAGCTGCAATTCTTCATCGGTCAGTTCCACCTCCAGTGCCGCAGCATTCTCATGAACATGAACCACAGAACTGGCTTTGGGAATGGCAATGATGCCAGACTGACGAATTACCCAGGCCAGCAGTAATTGCGCCACGCTGATGCCCTTCTGTTGTGCAATCTGATTCAGCACCACGTCGGTAAACAGCGCGTCCCGTAGCCGTCCAGCCTGTGCCAGCGGACAATAGGCCATCACCGGCACGCCACGCTGCTGACAGACGGGCAGCAGATCAAATTCAATACCGCGTGAAGCCAGATGGTAGAGTACCTGGTTGGTCGCACACTGTTCGCCTCCGGGTTCGTCCCACAGTTCGGCCATATCATCAGTATCAAAATTCGAGACGCCCCAGTGACGAATCTTGCCCTGCTGCTGCAGGCGCTCCATGGCGCGCAGAGTCTCTTCCAGCGGGATATTACCGCGCCAGTGCAGCAGGTAGAGATCAAGGTAATCGGTCTGCAGACGGCGCAGGCTGCGCTCACAGGCTTCAATGGCATCCACTTCGCCGGCATTCCACGGATAGACCTTCGACACCAGCAACGCTTTATCGCGACGCCCCTGCAGTGCCTGCCCGACCACCTCTTCAGCGCCGCCGTCTGCATACATTTCGGCGGTATCAATTAGCTGCAATCCACATTCAAGACCTGCCTGCAATGCCGCGACTTCACCGGCCCGCTGCGCCGGGTTTTCGCCCATATACCATGTGCCCTGCCCGATTAACGGCAGGTTATTGAAGCCAGCGAAGTTAATCGTGTTGTGCATTCTGCTCTCCCGCCTCATTCTGAGGCCCCATAAAAGAACAGAGGGCACTGGGTGCCCTCTTTCGGTGCGTTATCAGAAGGTGTAGCTGACACCTGTCCAGATCGTCGTCTGCCCGCTCTTATCAATCATTGGACTGTCTTTGATTTCGCTGTCAAAGCGGGTGTAACGTCCTACCACGCCAACATTCCACTGCGTTGCAATCTGATAGCTGGCACTCAGCTCAACATAAGGTGACCAGCTGTCGTCCGGATTGTAACGACTGATGCCGGTACGTGCGCTTTCATGCGCGGAAACACCGTAATAATAACGGTTTTGATTGGCGCTATTCCACATGGCACCGATGCCCGGCGTCAGGCTGAAGTCGCCCATCTGGATGGGGTAGAGGTAAGTCAGGTCCCAGATCATGCCGTTGCTGTTATTCAGCACGTCGCCCAGCAATGCCGTACGGACAACCCCCCAGTCGGCGGTGTGACGATAGGTTGCGCCACCCATTAGCGTCATGCGGCGCTTATCCAGCCCTTTCATATCGCCCAGATCGTTGTCGCTGGGTTTGTACTCCTGCGGTGAGCCCAGTAGCGTCAGAGAGAGCTGATTCTGAGGATCTTTCCACAGGTAGTAACCGCCCTGCAGGCTACGGAACCAGAAGTTTTCACCTTCATAATTGATAACCGGAACCGGAAGATAACGGTCCTGTCCGCCACGATAAGGTGAGTCGGCATAGATAACCGATGCCCCTACAGAAAGCGGAGCGGCACTGGCGTGCGCCGCCAGTAAACAACAGGGTAAAAGTGCAACAAGCGTCTTAAATTTGAATTGGTTCACAATTTATTCATTCCATAAATATAACAATCAAACAGGAAGTCTAACGTTTTTTTACGGCTGGATTAACTTATATCGAAATCCTTTAAGCAACCAACAGATGAATGTGGCACCAAAGGTTAAAAACACGTTAAGTTAAAGCATCACCCATACGAACTCATCTCTTAACTGATCCGAATTCGTCTTGATCTCCCCCTCATTCGCACAAACCCGTGGAGGAAATTTCCTAGAAGCCATCTACAGTTAGAATTAACAGCAGAGATTTTGTACGAGCAGAGTAACCATAAAAGTTGTGTATCCCGATAAAAAAGATCAGGTTGGCATAAGGGTTGCTGTACTCAACAGAGAATATCTTCCGGGAGCTGCTACACGTCTTAAATTACGCTCCTTACCTGTGCTAAAAACGAAAGGACGGGCATCGCTATGAATATATTCGATCACTATCGTCAGCGTTATGAAGCTGCCAAGGACGAAGAGTTCACACTGCAGGAATTTCTTGCTATCTGTAAGCAGGATCGCAGTGCATACGCCAACGCTGCAGAGCGACTGTTAATGGCCATCGGAGAGCCAGTAATGGTCGACACTGCTCAGGAGCCACGCCTTTCCAGAATATTCTCCAACCGTGTGATGGGACGCTATCCGGCGTTCGAGGAATTTTATGGCATGGAGGAAGCGATTGAACAGATCGTCTCCTATCTGAAACATGCCGCTCAGGGACTTGAGGAGAAGAAACAGATCCTCTATTTACTGGGTCCGGTCGGTGGTGGTAAATCTTCCCTGGCGGAACGGCTTAAGTCGCTGATGCAGCGGGTGCCCATCTATGTGCTGAGCGCTGACGGTGAACGCAGTCCGGTCAATGATCATCCTCTCTGCCTGTTCAATCCGCAGGAAGACGCGCATATTCTCGAAAAAGAGTATGGCGTGCCGCGCCGTTACCTCGGCACCATCATGTCGCCGTGGGCCGCGAAACGCCTTCACGACTTTGGTGGCGATATTTCGCGGTTCAAAGTCGTAAAAGTCTGGCCGTCGATTCTGGAACAGCTGGCGATCGCCAAAACCGAGCCGGGTGATGAGAACAACCAGGATATCTCTGCTCTGGTGGGTAAAGTGGATATCCGTAAACTGGAAAACCACGCGCAAAACGATCCTGATGCCTACGGTTACTCTGGTGCACTCTGCCGCGCGAACCAGGGCATCATGGAGTTCGTGGAGATGTTTAAAGCGCCGATTAAGGTGCTGCACCCCCTCCTGACAGCAACGCAGGAAGGGAACTACAACGGCACCGAGGGGATTTCGGCGCTGCCGTTTAACGGCATTATTCTGGCGCACTCCAACGAATCAGAGTGGGTGACGTTCCGTAACAACAAGAATAATGAGGCGTTCCTTGACCGCGTTTATATCGTCAAGGTGCCCTACTGCCTGCGGGTTTCTGAAGAGATCAAAATTTACGACAAACTGCTTAATCATAGTGAGCTGGCAACCTCGCCCTGCGCACCGGGTACGCTGGAAACGCTGGCACGCTTCTCTATCCTGTCACGTCTCAAGGATCCGGAGAACTCCAGTATCTACTCTAAAATGCGGGTCTATGACGGCGAAAGCCTGAAAGATACCGACCCTAAAGCGAAGTCATGGCAGGAATATCACGACTACGCCGGTGTGGATGAAGGTATGAACGGTCTTTCAACCCGCTTTGCCTTTAAGATCCTGTCGCGGGTATTTAACTTCGATCACGCCGAAGTAGCGGCTAACCCGGTGCATCTGTTCTACGTGCTTGAGCAGCAAATCGAACGTGAGCAGTTCCCGCAGGATCAGGCTGAGAAATACCTTGAGCACCTTAAAGGTTATCTGATTCCCAAATATGCTGAGTTTATTGGCAAAGAGATTCAGACCGCCTATCTGGAATCCTACTCTGAATATGGTCAGAACATTTTTGATCGCTATGTGACCTATGCCGACTTCTGGATTCAGGATCAGGAGTATCGCGATCCCGATACCGGACAGTTGTTTGACCGTGAATCGCTCAACGCGGAGCTTGAGAAGATCGAGAAGCCTGCTGGTATCAGTAATCCGAAAGATTTTCGTAACGAGATCGTCAACTTCGTGCTGCGCGCCAGGGCACACAATAACGGTCGCAATCCAAACTGGACCAGTTACGAGAAATTGCGCACCGTGATTGAGAAAAAAATGTTCTCAAATACGGAAGAGTTGCTGCCGGTCATCTCGTTTAACACCAAGACCTCTACCGATGAGCAGAAAAAGCATGATGATTTTGTCGATCGCATGATGGAAAAAGGCTATACCCGCAAACAGGTTCGCCTGCTGTGCGAATGGTATCTGCGTGTGCGTAAATCGTCCTGATAAGAGTCTGTAAGCTTGCCGGTAAGTGATACCGGTCTGACAGGGTCGGGTTCGCCCGGCCTGCTTACAATGTAGTTTGGGGGAATACCATGGCCTATTTCATCGATCGCCGGCTTAACGGCAAAAACAAGAGCGCGGTTAACCGCCAGCGCTTCTTGCGCCGTTATAAGTCGCAAATTAAGCAGTCGATCTCCGAGGCCATCAATAAACGCTCGGTGACCGACGTAAGCAGCGGTGAGTCCGTCTCTATCCCGATTGACGATATTAATGAGCCCATTTTCCATCAGGGCCGCGGCGGTAACCGCCATCGGGTCCATCCGGGCAACGACCATTTTGTTCAGAATGACCGCGTTGAGCGTCCGCAGGGTGGCGGTGGTGGCGGCAGTGGTCAGGGCAATGCCAGTCAGGATGGTGAAGGTCAGGATGAGTTTGTCTTTCAGATATCGAAAGATGAGTATCTTGACCTGCTGTTTGAAGATCTCGCCCTGCCTAACCTGCGTCGCAACCAGCATCGTCAGCTTAATGAGTATAAGACCCACCGGGCCGGTTTCACCTCTAATGGCGTGCCAGCCAATATCAGCGTTGTGCGCTCACTGCAGAACTCACTGGCGCGTCGTACGGCGATGACGGCAGGTAAACGCCGCATGCTGCACGAACTGGAAGAGACGCTGCAGGAAGTTGAGAATGCTGAACCGGCACAACTGCTGGAGGAGGAACGGCTGCGTAGAGAGATTGCCGAGTTACGGGCGCGCATTGAACGGGTGCCCTTTATCGACACCTTCGATCTGCGCTACAAAAACTTTGAGAAGCGCCCGGAGCCCTCCAGCCAGGCGGTGATGTTCTGTCTGATGGATGTCTCCGGTTCGATGGACCAGGCGACTAAGGACATGGCAAAACGCTTCTATATCCTGCTCTACCTGTTCCTGAGCCGCACCTACAAGAATGTCGATGTGGTTTATATCCGCCATCATACGCAGGCTAAAGAAGTGGATGAACAGGAGTTCTTCTACTCTCAGGAGACCGGCGGCACCATCGTTTCCAGTGCGCTGAAACTGATGGATGAGGTAGTAAAAGAGCGTTATGACCCGGCGCAATGGAATATCTATGCAGCTCAGGCCTCCGATGGTGATAACTGGGCCGACGATTCGCCGCTCTGTCATGAGATTCTGGCGAAGCACATTCTGCCGGTCGTGCGTTACTACAGTTATATCGAGATCACCCGCCGGGCGCATCAGACCCTATGGCGCGAGTATGAGCATCTGCAGGCGACGTTTGATAACTTTGCCATTGAACATATTCGTGAGCCGGAAGATATCTATCCGGTATTCCGAACGCTGTTCCATAAACAGGCAACGGAAGCCTGATGCACTAAGCCGGTTAATCACCGGCTTTTTTTATCTGCTGAATAACATGCTAAAACAGTCTGTTTTCTCCCGCTTGCCTGCCAATCCCCTCATTCTTCACATTAATCTGATTCCATATGCTGTTAAGCAATTCGTATAATACGCATTTTCACAATGACAACTCCTTGATAAAACATTATCTTTCAGAGATAGCATGGATATTTGTCACCCCTTGCTGCATCGCACTGTCATATCTCAGGAGACCGGGTTTGAACCACACTATTGTCTACAGTCTGTTTATCATTGGTTCCGTGCTGGTCGCATCGAGTATTCTGCTCAGCTCTTTCTCGTCCCGGCTGGGCATTCCTATTCTGGTTATCTTCCTTGCACTGGGTATGCTGACCGGTATTGATGGTATCGGCGGCATCGCCTTTGATAACTATCCCGCGGCGTATCTGATTTCAAACCTGGCACTGGCGATCATCCTGCTGGATGGTGGCATGCGAACCAAAGCCAGCTCGTTTAAAGTCGCGCTGGGGCCTGCGCTGTCGCTGGCCACTGTCGGGGTAATGATCACCGCAGGTCTGACCGGCGTGGTGGCCGCCTGGCTATTTAACCTGGACATGATGCAGGGCTTCCTGATTGGCGCCATTATCGGATCCACAGATGCCGCCGCCGTCTTCTCCCTGCTGGGTGACAAAGGCCTGAATGAGCGCGTCAGCTCTACGCTGGAGATTGAGTCGGGCAGTAACGACCCAATGGCGGTGTTTCTGACCATCACCCTGATAGAGATGATTGAACAGGGCCGCAGCGGCCTTGACTGGATGTTCCTGGTGCATCTGGTGCAGCAGTTCGGTCTGGGTATCGTGTTGGGCCTGGGTGGTGGCTGGGCGCTGCAGCAGTTGATTAACCGGATCAGTCTGGCCCCAGGGCTTTATCCGCTACTGGCGTTGAGTGGCGGCATTCTGGTGTTTGCCCTCACCACCGTGTTAGAGGGCAGCGGCATCCTGGCGGTCTATCTGTGCGGCTTCTTACTGGGCAACCGCCCGATTCGTAACCGTCACGGCATTCTGCAGACCTTTGATGGGATGGCCTGGCTGAGCCAGATTGGCATGTTTATTGTGCTGGGTCTGCTGGTGACGCCGTCTGATTTATGGCATATCGCGGTACCCGCGATGATCCTCTCCCTGTGGCTGATTCTGGTGGCGCGTCCGCTGTCGGTGTTTATTGGCCTGTTGCCATTCCGCAACTTCACCACCCGCGAGCGGGTCTTTATCAGCTGGGTCGGCTTACGCGGTGCGGTGCCGATTATCCTCGCAGTCTTCCCGATGATGGCCGGCTTAGAGAACGCCTCGCTCTATTTCAATATCGCCTTCTTTGTGGTGCTGGTCTCCCTGATGTTGCAGGGTACCTCGCTGGGCTTTGCGGCGAAAAAAGCCAAAGTAGTGGTGCCGCCGACCGCCTCGCCGATCAGCCGTATCGGTCTGGACATTCACCCGGAAAACCCGTGGGAGCAGTTTGTCTATCAGCTCAGCGCCGACAAGTGGTGCGTCGGTGCCGCGCTGCGTGACCTAAAGATGCCGCGCGAGACCCGCATCGCTGCCCTGTTCCGTGACAATGTACTGATGCACCCCAACGGCGGCACACGGCTGAAAGAGAACGACGTCATCTGCGTGATTGGCCGTGAGCGCGATCTTCCGGCGCTGGGCAAAATGTTTAGCCAGTCGCCGCCGGTTTCGCTCGACCAGCGCTTCTTTGGTGACTTTATTCTGGATGCAGAGGCCCGCCTGCGCGACGTTGCGCAGATTTACGGACTCGAGCTGGATGAGCGCACCAACGATCAGCAGTCGCTGGGGCAACTGGTGCTGGCGATGCTGGGTGGCTCGCCAGTCGTCGGCGATCAGGTGGAGTGGAATCAGCTGACCTGGACCGTCGCGGAGAAAGAGGATAACCGCATCGTAAAGATTGGTGTCCGTCCGGCTGAAGAGAAGGAATAATCCTAATCATTCAGCCACGTTATTTTCTCTCAGTGCGCTAAGCTTAACAGTCAATGCCAGTTAAAACGGGAGAAATGAATGGGACACGTGGTTAAAATTGGTCGTTATGAGATTGTAGATGCCGATCTTGACAGTGAGAACGCCGACACCGTCAGTATCCCCTGTCACACCAATCCCGGCTTAATTACCCAACTCGATGGCTGGGATCGTGATACCAGCGTACCGGCCTGGATTGACGGGGAGCCAGTGAATCTGCAGATTGGCCACTACGATAAACAGCAGGACCGCTGGATTTTAAAGAAACCTGCCTGAGTCACTATCACTACCGCCAGTCATATGATTTGGCGGTAATTCCTAAAAAGTGTCTTAAACAGTTTGGTTATAACTGACCTCTTCCTTATTTTATTAAACAAAAACATGTAGTTATAGATTTAAAACTTTAATCACTTTTGATGTTTTCAGATTTTTTCCGTATTAACTCTGTCAAATAACTCCTGCATACTCATTCTCAATGCTGCAACATTTCGTGATTACCATCACGCTTTAATCGTTACCTTTTTTGCAGCTGCACTGGCTGTACTGACTGCAACAGACTGAAAATTATTTTTTAATTTTTCAGAGGCCCACTCCTGAGCGCGTATTTGATTCTGATCAGGCCATCTTTTACTTGAGAAAGAGAGCAGGTTTTATGGCAAGTACATTGATAATGAATAGCCCGAGCCGCTCGTGGAGCGGAACGCGTAAAAATATCATCGTGAAATTCGCCCTGAGTTTTTCCGATCTGATTGCACTCAACCTGGCGCTGTTTTTATCTGCCGCGACGATACAGGGTATTTGGGGCGAGCTGGATACCTTTATTCCACCGCATCAGATTGAATATCGTTTTGTGGCTCAGTTTATTATGTCAGTCATGTGTACCGGCTGGTTTTGGGTACGTCTGCGCCATTACACCTATCGCAAACCCTTCTGGTTTGAACTGAAAGAGATCGTTAAAACATTATTTGTTTTCTCGCTGCTTGACCTGGCGCTTATCGCCTTCTCTAAATGGGACTTCTCCCGCATGGTGTGGGTCTTCAGCTGGACATATGCCCTGCTGCTGCTGCCGCTGATGCGTGCTCTGGTTAAACGTGCCATTAACAAGGCGGGCCAGTGGCAGAAAGAGACCATCATTATCGGTTCCGGCCGCAACGCCACTGAAGCGTATGCGGCGCTGCAGAGTGAAGAGATCCTGGGCTACAACGTGCAGGCCTTTATCTCGGTGGATGAGGTTCCTGCTCAGCAGAGCGTGAATGGTGTGCCAGTGATCACCTGGAAAGACATTAACTGGCAGACCATTGACCGTGACAATGTGCAGTTTATTGTTGCCATGGAGTATGAGCAGCAGCCGATGCGCGATCGCTGGCTGAAATTCCTGTCGAAGATGAACTGCCGGTCCGTCTCGGTGATCCCGACGCTGCGCGGCGTGCCGCTTTACGGCACCGACATGTCCTTTATCTTCAGTCATGAAGTGATGATCCTGCGAGTCAGCAATAACCTGGCGAAGCACTCCTCACGTTTCATGAAGCGTGCCTTTGATATCGTCGTAGCGTCGATGCTGCTGCTGTTCCTTGGCCCAATCTTCGCCCTGCTCTGCTATATGGTGAAACGTGACGGCGGCAATGCAATTTATGGTCACGAACGTGTGGGCCAGAATGGCAAAAAATTCAAATGTCTGAAATTCCGTTCCATGGTGACCAATTCCAAAGAGGTGCTGGAGAAATTGCTGGCGACCAGTGAAGAGGCACGGATGGAGTGGGACAAAGATTTCAAACTGAAGAATGACCCGCGCGTAACCCGGATTGGCAGCTTCCTGCGTAAAACCAGCCTCGACGAATTGCCGCAGCTCTGGAACGTGATTCGCGGTGAGATGAGTCTGGTCGGCCCGCGTCCGGTCATCGAAGCTGAACTGGAGCGTTATGCCGGTGACGTCGACTACTACCTGATGGCCAAGCCAGGCATGACCGGCCTCTGGCAGGTCAGCGGACGTAACGATATCGACTATGATACCCGCGTCTATTTTGACTCCTGGTATGTCAAAAACTGGGCGCTCTGGACCGATATCGCGATCCTGTTCAAAACCGCAGGCGTGGTGCTACGCCGCGACGGTGCTTACTAAGCAAGACCCTGCGATGCCTGTTTACAGCAGGCATCGCACTTTCCGCACGACTTCCTCTATCTTTTTTGCCTCTGAATCATTACCCTCTGCGCTCGTTTTTTAACAGAACGTTTACCCTCTGGTTGTTATGCAAAAATTTACTCTGCTGTTATTAAGCCTGGTGCTGCTGGCACCTTTAGGCATTGATCTCTATTTGCCCACGCTGCCGCAAATCGCTGAAGGGCTGGATACGCCGGTCTCACTGGTACAGACCACCATTCCTCTGTTTCTGCTGGTGATGGGACTGGGCCAGCTGGTGACCGGTCCGCTGGTGGACAACTATGGCCGTAAGCCGATTGCCCTGCTGGGGCTGGGCCTTTACATCACCGGCAGCGCCATCGCCGCTACCGCCACCTCATTTCCGCTATTCGTCCTTGCCCGTCTGGTGCAGGGCTGTGGCGTCTGCTGCAGCGCGGTAGTCGCCTTTAGCGGCGTCCGCGACCGCCTCAGCGGTGATGATGCCGCCCGCGCCTATGGTTTTCTGAACGGTGCACTGAACATCGTTCCAGCCCTGGCACCGCTGCTGGGCGGACTCCTGGCCAGCGCCTTCGACTGGCGCGCACCCTTCTGGTTCCTCTGCGCCTACGGCGTGCTGATTACGCTGCTGGTGATTATATGGCTGCCAGAAACACGTCCGGCTGATACGCTGCGGGTAAAAGGATTACCGGTTAAACAGTACGCTGAAATTCTGCGTCAGCCGCGCTTCCTGGCCTTCGCCTTTGCCAATGCCGGTGCGCTGGGTATGGTGCTGACCTATGTGTCGCTGGCACCGCAGGTACTAATGACCGAAGGCGGGCTGACGCCGATCCAGTTCTCGTTTGCGTTCGGCGCTAACGGTTTCTGGATCATGTTTGTCAGTATGTTCGTGAATAAAGCGATTCGTAAAGCAGGTCGGCCGTTCTGCCTGGCAATGGGATTCTTCACCATGCTGCTGGGCGCGGTGCTGCTGGTGGCAGGGATGCAGATTTTCCCGGCGGAGATGCAGACGCACTGGGCGCTCTACATGTTCCCGGTCGCCGTGTCGGTGGCCGGACTGGCCTTTACGGTGGGACCGGCCACCAGCTATGCGCTGGAGCCCTATCAGCAACAGGCGGGCGTGGCGTCCGCCCTGCAGGGCTTTATTCAGATGGCCGGTGGTGCGGCAGGCAGCCTGGTGACCGTCGCGCTGCCGGTGGCGGAGAAGCTGTCGCTGAGTCTGATGATGCTGCTGGGTGCAGCGCTGGCCTTTATCGCCTGGCGCTGCAGCAGAAAGATGCGCGGCAGCCTGACCGCGCTTAAATAACCGTGACCGGGACGCGGGGTGCCAGCGCACACATCAGTTCGTACCCTACCGTTCCGGCCGCTTTTGCCACCTGATCGATTTTCACCTGCTCACCCCACAGCTCAACAGAAGAACCGATGCCCGCCTGCGGACAGGGGGTTAAATCCACCGTGATCATATCCATGGAAACGGCACCAACCACCTGCGTCATCACGCCATCGACGCAGACCGGCGTGCCCGTCGGGGCATGGCGCGGATAGCCATCGGCGTAACCACAGGCTACGACGCCAATCCGCTGCGACGTACTGGCGTGATAACGGTAGCCGTAACCGACGCCATCGCCCGCCTGTAACTGCTGAACCGCAATAATCTCACTGCTCAGGGTCATCACTGGCTTCAGGCCACTGCCGGCAATGTCCTGCCAGTCACCGCTGGGCGACGCACCGTACAGAATAATACCGGGCCGGACCCAGTCAAAATGCGCTTCAGGATGCCATAAGGTGCAGGCGGAATTCGAGAGCGACCGCGGGCAGTTCAGCCCCTCCGCCGCCTGATCAACACGCTGCAGCGGTGTAATCAGGCCCTGCGGATTTTCGGCATCGGCAAAATGGGCCATCAGCGTCATCTCACCAACATTGCTCAGCGCCCGCAGCTTCAGCCAGGCGCCAGAAACCTGCTCCGGGCGAAAGCCCAGACGGTTCATGCCGCTGTTCATTTTGAGATAGATATCAATCGGCGCAGAAAGGCTCGCACTGGCTAGCGCCTTGATTTGCCAGTTACTGTGTATGCTGGTGGTCAGGCGATAGCGGTCAATCAGCTGCAGATCCTCTGGCTGGAAAAATCCCTCCAGCAGCAGAATCGGTTTTTTCCAGCCCTGCTCGCGCAGCAGAATGGCTTCTTCCATATTAAGCAGCGCAAAGCCGTCGGTGGCAGATAACGCTTCGCGTACACGATCAATGCCATGGCCATAAGCATTGGCTTTCACCACTGACCAGACGCGGGATACGGGCGCCGCCTGGCGAACAACCGTCAGGTTATGACGAAGCGCCTGTTGGTTAATGGTAGCGACAATCGGACGTGACATCCTCTCTCTCCCTGAATACTTAACGAGTTGCGTTGGCGTTACGCAGCGGCGATGAGGTCGCCGCGAAACCGGGTAAGTAGCGGAACACCGCTAAGTCATCCGCCGCAATGGCTGGCTTTTTACCGGAGATGAGATCGGCCAGCAACTGACCAGAACCACACGCCATCGTCCAGCCCAGCGTACCGTGACCGGTATTGAGATAAAGATTGGAGAGTGGCGTGGCACCGACAATCGGCGTACCGTCTGGCGTCATCGGACGCAGACCGGTCCAGAAACTCGCCTGCGCGAGATGACCGCCTTCAGGATAGAGATCACTGACCACCATCTCCAGCGTTTCCCGCCGCGCTTCGGTGAGTCTGGTGTTAAAACCAACAATTTCCGCCATCCCGCCGACGCGGATACGATCGTCAAACCGGGTCACCGCCACTTTGTAGGTTTCATCCAGAATCGTCGAAACCGGTGCAGCCTCAGGATTTTTAATCGGAATAGTGAGTGAGTAGCCTTTCAGCGGATAGACCGGAATATCAATGACGTTTTTCAGCAGTGCGGTCGAGTAGGAACCAAAGGCCACTACATAGCTGTCCGCCTTGATGATCTCCTCGCCGCACTTCACACCATAAATGCGATTGCCATCGCGCAGCAGGTGATCGACCGGGGTGTTAAAGCGGAAAACCACGCCTGCCTCTTCGGCCATTTTTGCCAGTCGCTGCGTAAAGAGCTGGCAGTCACCGGTTTCATCGTTAGGCAGGCGCAGTCCACCAGTGAGTTTATGCTGGGTTGCCGCCAGCGCCGGTTC
Organism: Pantoea alfalfae; assembly: GCF_019880205.1. NCBI lineage: Bacteria > Pseudomonadati > Pseudomonadota > Gammaproteobacteria > Enterobacterales > Erwiniaceae > Pantoea > Pantoea alfalfae. Next base: position 1,827,476 of record NZ_CP082292.1, on the reverse strand, counting down.
CACGCGAGACAGCTCATGCGCCTCCAGCAGCTCATAGGGCACGCCCGCGTCGCGGAGCACCGCAATATCTTTACTGGCGCTGTCGAACTGCTGCTGCGTGCGGAAAAGCTGCAATGTTCCGCCCTGACGACCCTCATAGGCGATGCCGGTCTCAGCGCGTAACGCTTTCAGACAGTCACGACTGTATTCGGCAATCCGCACCATGCGGCTTTTGTTCTGTTGATAATGGTTGATGTCGCAATTACGCAGCATGTGCCACATCCACTCCAGCTGAAAACTACTGCCATCCAGCCGGATAGCCAGCGGCGCATGACGCTGGAACATCCACTTCACTGCTTTCAGCGGCACGCCTGGTGCCGCCCAGGGCGCGGCATAACCCGGTGAGATCTGACCAGCATTTCCTGCGCTGGTCTCCATCGCCGCAGCAGGCTGACGATCAATGACCGTAACCTGATGTCCGGCACGCGCCAGATACCAGGCACTTGCCACGCCAACCACACCACTTCCAAGAATGACTACGTGCATAGCTCCCCCACCCGGCATGTAAAAGCATAATTCACTGTTCAGGAGATGATAGTCAGCGGATTTACACAGCGGACACCACCCCATAAATTCAGCATCTATTTCACATCTTTTTCACTTTTCAGGTAACTAAAATCTTGTCGCACAGCCAATTTCAGCGCTTTATGCGTCTTATTCCATAAACACAGAAATAAATGACAACGGAGGCAGTTAAATCTGCGCATGGCAGGAGAATGCTTCAACCCCATACATTCTGCTTATAAACAGGATGATATTCCGCGTTATAAAATAACGTTCGAATTAAAGGCTATTAATTTCTCTGCCGCATCTGTCTGAATGATTTTGTGCCAAAGAATTCGTTTGAGTTCGCATTTCGGATAAGCGACAGTGGGCTATCATTGTTGTGTTCGCTCAGTTTTTTTCGGGTTCCCTTTTTCAGGATGAAGCCTTAAATAACCAGAACGGGTTGTCTTTCGGGTCAGCCGGTTTGCAAAAAAGAGGTGCGCTATGACGACGATCTTTGACGAAGCCATCAGAGACAGCAAACGACTCAATGACGGACCAGACTGGACATTTGAACTGCTTGATGTCTATTTAGCAGAGATAGACCGGGTTGCTAAACTGTATCGGCTTGATACCTACCCGCACCAGATTGAAGTGATTACCTCAGAACAGATGATGGATGCCTATTCCAGCGTTGGCATGCCCATCAACTATTCACACTGGTCATTCGGTAAAAAGTTTATTGAGACCGAGCAGCGCTATAAGCATGGTCAGCAGGGTCTGGCCTATGAAATCGTTATCAACTCCAACCCCTGCATCGCCTACCTGATGGAAGAGAACACCATGACCATGCAGGCGCTGGTGATGGCGCATGCCTGTTATGGCCATAACTCCTTCTTCAAGAATAACTATCTGTTCCGCAGCTGGACGGATGCCGGATCGATTGTCGATTACCTGCTGTTCGCCAAAAACTACATCAGTGACTGCGAAGAGCGCTATGGCGTCGAAGAAGTCGAGCGGCTGCTCGACTCCTGCCATGCCCTGATGAATTATGGCGTTGATCGCTATAAACGCCCGCAAAAAATCTCCCTTCAGGAGGAGAAGGCGCGACAGAAAAGCCGCGAAGAGTATCTGCAGAGCCAGGTGAACACCCTGTGGCGTACGCTGCCACGGCGTGAAACAGAAGCCGTGGCCTTTGAAGCCGCGCGCTACCCTTCTGAGCCGCAGGAAAACCTGCTCTACTTTATGGAGAAGAACGCTCCGCTACTGGAGCCCTGGCAGCGTGAGATTCTGCGCATCGTGCGCAAGGTAAGCCAGTATTTCTATCCGCAAAAACAGACCCAGGTGATGAATGAAGGCTGGGCGACCTTCTGGCACTACACCATCCTGAATCACCTCTATGACGAAGGCAAAGTGTCTGAACGCTTTATGATGGAGTTCCTGCACAGCCATACTAACGTCGTGTTTCAGCCACCCTATAACAGTCAGTGGTATAACGGCATCAACCCTTACGCCTTAGGCTTTGCGATGATGCAGGATATTAAGCGCATCTGTCAGTCACCGACCGAAGAGGATCGCTACTGGTTCCCGGATATCGCCGGTTCAGACTGGCTGGAAACGCTGCATTTTGCGATGCGTGAGTTCAAGGATGAGAGTTTTATCAGCCAGTTCCTGTCGCCGAAAGTGATGCGTGACTTCCGGTTGTTTACCGTGCTGGATGATGACCGCAATAACTATCTCGAAATCGCCGCTATTCATGATGAAGCAGGCTATCGGGCAATTCGCCAGCAGCTCTCTGCGCAGTACAACCTGAGTAATCTCGAACCCAACATTCAGGTCTATAACGTGGATGTGCGCGGTGACCGTTCACTGACTCTGCGCTATGTGCCGCAGAGCCGGACGCCGCTCGATAAGAGTCGTCGCGAGGTGCTGAAGCATGTGCATCGTCTGTGGGGATTTGATGTGATTCTGGAACAGCAGAACGAAGATGGCAGCGTTGAGTTACTGGATCGTAATCCGCCGCGCGGTTCATCGCTCTGACAGGCTAAACATAAAAAAACCGGACGCGATGTCCGGTTTTTTTATCGCTTATTGCCGAGGTCGTCTGGCAGGTTCTTCTGCATACTGTGCCAGATTTCGCCGCTGCGGCGGCCATAGTTGCGCACCACCTCTACAATCTCATCCTGTCCTGGCTCTTTGTCGCACAGCGCCAGAAGTGTCAGATAGAAATCACGCGCAACCTGACGCGCTTCCGCACTGGAAAAGTAGTGACGACCTACACGGGTATAGAGGCCTTTCAGGCCATTGAGGATCAGACCGTAAATCGGATTACCTGATGCAAATGCCAGACCGCGGAACACCCGATAGTCGAGTTCGGTATAGGCATCCGCCTGATCGGCCGCGGCACTTACCGTCTCCAGCACTTCACGCGCCTTGTCCGGATGATGGCGCAGCGCACGGCTGATAAAAATTGATGAAATATTGCTGCGGACTGACAGCAGGTTGTCAATCAGCACCGGCACACTGTCGTGATCAAGGCGGGCAAGCGTCTCCAGAATATTCAGGCCAGATGTCTCCCAGAAATCGTTCACGCGCGTCGGTTTGCCGTGCTGAATCGTCAGCCAGCCGTCACGTGCCAGGCGCTGCAGCACTTCACGCAATGTAGTGCGTGTCACCCCAATCAATTCAGAAAGCTCACGCTCAGCAGGAAGAATCGATCCGGGCGGAAAGCGACTGTTCCAGATGCTTTCAATAATATACTCTTCAGCAAATCCCGCTGGACTCTGAGCCTTTATAACCATAGCAATGTGTTCTCGTTGCTTTTCTAATCATGATGGGGACTCATCATACCAGACGCCCTATAGCGGATATAGCCTGCGTAACCATTAAAACCGGGCGCGGGCGCATATTTCAGACTGGCTGGCGACGAGTGCAACTGTTATAAGGCGACGGCCGGGTGCACGTTTTTCTGCGCGGGAACATTCAGTCTCAAAAACCAGCAGAAAAACATCCTGAAAGTACAGCATGCTGGTACCGGATGGCCTGCGCTTGCCGTTTCGCTTCCTGTCGATCGCAGCCGGGTTTTCTTAACGTCCCCACCTTCAAGCTGTTTACTGAGCAGGCAAAACCCTGAGGGCCTCCGCTTATCCTCATGTAACCTGCTCTGGATCAGAATCAGGCCATGTTTGCACACGATTTTTCCCTGTCCCTGGCTGGTTTGCCCGCGCTTTTGGTTTACACTGCGTGGCATTAACGTTTACAGGGAATGCAATATGTTGCGATATCTGAATCAATGTTCTCGTGGTCGGGGAGCCTGGTTATTACTGGCACTGACAGCGCTTACACTGGAATTAACGGCACTCTTCTTTCAGCACGTGATGGGACTAAAGCCCTGCGTGATGTGTATTTATGAACGTAATGCGCTGTTTGGTGTACTGGGCGCGGGTCTGGTGGGTGCGATTGCACCGAAATCACCGCTGCGTCTGGGCGCTCTGGCGTTATGGATCTACAGTGCCTGGGAGGGTCTGCGTCTCTCTTATGAACACACGATGATTCAGCTGCATCCAAACCCGTTTACTACCTGTGATTTTGCCGCCCGTTTCCCCAGCGGATTACCGCTGGATAAGTGGCTGCCGTCGGTGTTTCTGGCCAGCGGTGACTGCGCAGAACGTAGCTGGACTTTCCTGACGCTCAGCATGCCGCAGTGGATGATAGGGGTATTTGCCGGTTATCTGCTGGTCGCAGTGCTGGTACTGATTGCCCAGCCTTTCAAACCTAAGCGTCGCGATCTCTTTAGTCGCTGACACGAAACGTTGCTGAGATCAAAAAAGGCTGCCAGTGGCAGCCTTTTTACGTTTCAGATGAGGCAGTAGCGCTTAGCCGTTGCGATCGGGACGATCAATAATGTGATCTTCCCAGTCCCGCACTTCACTCTCCCGCACTGCAATATAACGCACCGAAATTCGCTGCGCATGCATCGCGGTTTTCGAACCAGCCCGCAGCGGATGCCAGACCGGCAATCCTTTGCCCTCGCCCAGCAACCGGTAGGCGCAGGTGCGCGGCAGCCAGTTGAAGGTAGTCAGATTTTCGCGCGTAAGCTTGATGCAATCCTCTTCTAAATCGAAGCGGCGTTCATAGTTACGGCACTGGCAGGTTTTAATATTGAGCTGATTGCAGGCGACGTTGGTGAAGTAAATCTCATCCGTGTCAGCGTCCTGCAACTTGTTAAGGCAACACTGGCCACAACCATCACATAAGGATTCCCATTCCTCATCGCTCATTTGTGCCAGGCGTTTTTGTTGCCAGAAAGGGGTGTCAGTCATGATGATTTGTCCGGGTTGTGCCTGAAACGCACCTTATAAAGCCTATGCTGCGGTGATGCAAGTTTTTAGAGTACGCGCGTGCTGATGCCGTGACCCGCCAGCGACACGTCCAGCTTGTCACCCGAGCGCATCGGACCCACACCCTCAGGTGTCCCGGTCAGAATGACATCGCCTGCACGCAACGTAAAATAGTGGCTCATATGTGCAATCAGCGGCAGAATTTTGTGAATCATATCGGCTGTGTTGCCGTGCTGACGCACTTCTCCGTTTACCACCAGCTTAAGCTCGACATTCTGTGGATCATCACTGAATTCGGCTACCGGGATGAAACCGGAGATGGGACAGGCGTTATCAAAGCCTTTGGATTTTTCCCATGGCTGGCCCGCTTTTTTCAACCCGGACTGCAGGTCACGCAGCGTCAGATCCAGCGCCACACCATAGCCTGCAATCGCCTTAGCCACGTGTTCTTCACTCGCCTGCTTCAGCGTCGCACCTATCAGCACCGCCAGTTCTACTTCGTGATGAACTTCGCCAAAGGCGTCGGGAATAGAGAGCGGCTGGCGCAAATCACATAGCGCTGTTTCCGGTTTGATAAAGATTACCGGCTCGGTTGGGGTCGCACTGCCCATCTCTTTAATGTGTTTTGCATAATTACTGCCGACGCAAACCACTTTGCTGACCGGAAAATCTAACAGAGCGCCTTGCCAGTTATGATGCTGATACATGCTCATCCCCTGTTCAGGTTAGGTGTTGTGCCAGCGCGGCTGGCGGGTTGATGTTTGCTGATGCGTTGATCGAAATGCCAGCAACAGAGCGTGATAATAAGATCCTTTTAACCATCCGGGGTGCGGAATTTGTCAAAAAGCGTAAACGATGCCCCTGGCGTGCTGAATAATCGTACAAATAAGATGTGAAAATGTGGACTGGGTATTTAAACAGGGGTAAACAGATAAGCTGCGCCGTTAATTTTGCGCAGCTTCAGAGCAATATTAACCCTGCAGTATCGCACCGACAGGATTTATATTTACAGAAGAATCCGAGTTAAACTTTTTTATCGGCCTCTAAATGAATTTTTAGCAGACTTTCAATCGGCGGTGGAAGCTGTAAATAATAACCCTGCTCGCTCAATCCCTGCTTAACTTTATTGATATCTGCGTTAGCCAGCCTGTCGCGGTCCGCCAGCTTCAGCACCATCGCCAGTTGCGGCTTGCCAAATCCTTTCAGCAATTCTTCCGGAACGCGCGAAAAATCGTCCTTTTTTTCAACATAGAGATAAGTCTGGTCACGTAACGGGCTTCTGTAGATCACACAAAACATATTTTTTACTCGAATTAACCGGCGTTGAGGCTTGTCTGAATATAGCTGTAACTATAACATGCTTGCAGAACTTCGAATATTCACCGTTAGCGCTTCAGCGATGATTTTATCATCGCCGGGTTAACGGTAGTGAAAACAGGACTGAGTCGGGACAGATGTCGCAAACGCCAATCGAATTCAAAGGTAGCAGTTTCACCCTGTCTGTCGTCCATTTGCATCACCAAGACCCTGTGGTGATTCGCAAGGCACTCCAGGACAAGATTGACCAGGCTCCCGATTTCCTGAAAAACGCCCCGGTGGTGCTAAACGTCGCCACATTGAGTGCCGATGTTAACTGGAAACAGCTGCAGCAGGCCATTCTTGCTACCGGTTTACGCATTGTCGGCGTAAGCGGCTGCAAAGATGATGCTTTGAAACGCATGATCGCCCGTGCAGGGCTGCCGGTACTGGCAGAAGGCAAAGAGTCCAGACCGCGCGCCGAGACACAGCAGCCGGCCCCCATTCCTGAACCACAGCCGGTTGTAACCGAGACGGCAGCAGCGAAAACCCGCATCGTGAACACGCCGGTGCGCTCAGGCCAGCAGATTTATGCGCGTGACGCCGACTTAATCATCACAAGCAGCGTCAGTGCCGGTGCCGAACTGGTCGCCGATGGCAACATTCATATTTACGGCATGATGCGCGGTCGCGCTCTGGCAGGTGCCAGCGGCGATCGCAACTGCCAGATTTTCTGTACTAACCTGGCTGCCGAGCTGGTCTCGATTGCCGGAGAGTACTGGATCATGGATCAGATCCCGCAAGAATTTTTTGGTAAAGCCGCGCGCCTGTGCCTGCAGGATGGCGCGCTGACTATCCAGACACTTAATTAGGCCCCTTTTCTTTTGTTAAGGAAATCAACATTTATGGCACGCATTATTGTAGTTACATCCGGTAAAGGGGGCGTTGGTAAGACCACGTCAAGCGCGGCCATCGCCACCGGTTTAGCGCAGAAAGGCAAAAAGACGGTCGTTATCGACTTTGATATCGGTCTGCGTAACCTGGATTTGATCATGGGCTGTGAACGCCGTGTGGTCTACGACTTCGTTAACGTTATCCAGGGCGATGCCACGCTGAACCAGGCGCTGATTCGCGACAAACGCACTGAGCAGCTCTACATTCTGCCTGCATCGCAGACCCGCGATAAAGATGCGCTGACCCGTGAAGGTGTTGAGAAAGTCCTGAACGATCTGGCCGCAATGGAGTTTGACTTCATCGTCTGTGACTCACCGGCAGGGATTGAAACGGGCGCACTGATGGCACTTTACTTTGCGGACGAAGCAATCATCACCACTAACCCGGAAGTCTCTTCTGTCCGCGACTCCGACCGTATCCTCGGCATCATCTCATCGAAATCCCGCCGCGCTGAAAACAGTCAGGACCCGGTGAAGGAGCATCTGCTGCTGACCCGCTACAACCCTGGCCGGGTAAACCGTGGCGATATGCTGAGCATGGAAGATGTGCTGGAAATTCTGCGCATTCCTCTGGTCGGTGTGATCCCTGAAGATCAATCGGTGTTACGTGCCTCTAACCAGGGTGAGCCGGTGATTCTTGACGGCGAATCTGATGCTGGCAAAGCCTATGCCGATACCGTTGAACGGTTACTCGGTGAAGTACGCCCCTTCCGCTTTATCGAAGAAGAGAAGAAGGGTTTCCTGAAACGCCTGTTCGGGGGATAAACCATGGCATTACTTGATTTCTTTTTATCCCGGAAGAAGAACACTGCCAACATAGCCAAGGAACGGCTGCAGATTATCGTGGCAGAACGGAGAAGGGGCGACAGTGAGCCCCACTATCTTCCGCAACTTAAGCGCGACATTCTGGAAGTGATTTGCAGATATGTGAAGATCGATCCGGAAATGGTCACGGTACAGCTCGATCAGAAAGGTGATGACATCTCGATTCTGGAGCTGAACGTCACGCTGCCAGAAACGGATGAAGTGACTAAATGACGCTGACCGTTTCCTGAATTTCCCCTGCGCAGTGGCAGGGGAAGTTTAACCGGTTAACAACCCGCAAGAATCTCCTCAATGCCGGGTTTCAGCAGTTCGCCCCGCCATCCGGTGAGTAATTCCGGCTGACGTCCCTGTGGCTTCAGGCCCCAGTGCTGGCTTAATACCTGATTAATCTGACGTCGTGACGCCAGTAACTCCTGACTGAATCCGCTCTGCTCACTGACCTGCTGCACCAGCGCCTTCATCGCCTTAAACACCTGCTTATAGTGCGGATGGTCGATCAGATTGCCCAGCGGTGCCGGCAGTTCATTCTCGTCAAGCGCCTCCGCTTCGGCCACCAGCGCCACCAGCGTTTTGCCGTGGAAACGGATTTCGTGGCCTGACAGCCCCAGATGATCCAGCTCCCCCAGAGAGCCAGGCATAAAGCGCGCCACTTTCCACAGATGCTCTTCGCGCACCACAAAATTCACCGCCATATCTTTTTCACGCGCCAGTTTCAGACGCCAGGCCGCCAGCCGCTGCAGTGCCGCCAGCTGACGCGGACGCAGTTGCCAGGCATTGGTGATATCCCGCCAGGCTTCATCCGGTGCCACGCTGTCGAGACGGCGCTGACAGAGGTTATCGCACTCACTGAGTGCCGCCGCCATGTTGCCAGCCTCTTCCGTGTTGATCATCAACTGACGGGCAATCGGCAGCAGATAGTGAACGTCCGCCGCCGCATACTCGCACTGACGCTGGGTCAGAGGGCGCGCCAGCCAGTCGGTACGGGATTCACTTTTATCCAGCTCGACCTGGGTAAAATGCGCCACCATGGAAGCAAAGCCCCAGGAAAGTGGCTGGCCGGAGAAGGCTGCCAGAATCTGAGTGTCAATCATAGGCGTCGGCAGCACGCCGAAACGGTGCAGGAAGACTTCCAGATCTTCCCCTCCGGCATGCAGAAATTTAGTCACGCGGGTGTCGGTCAGCAGCGCAATAAAGGGTGACCAGTCACGGATATTCAGCGGGTCAATCAGCACCAGCTGGTGATCGTCGAACAGCTGGATCAGGCCAAGCTGAGGGTAGTAGGTGCGGGTGCGGACAAATTCGGTGTCCAGTGCCACCGCTGTATGCTGGCGGGCTTTCTGACACACGTCAGCCAGTTGTTCATCCTGGTCGATAAGGGAATAATTCACGTCTGATTTCCACCGCAGCCAACAACGCGCGGCGCTCCATGTTAAAAACAATAAAAACGCCGGACATGCCGGCGTTCAACCTCAATTCTTATACAGATTCAGTTCGCGCCGGGCTTGGCCTCGTCGCGCAGCTCACGTCGCAGGATCTTTCCGACGTTGGTTTTCGGTAACTCATCACGAAACTCAATGATTTTTGGCACCTTGTAACCGGTCAGCTGGCGGCGACAGTGATCGAGCACCTCTTCTTTGGTCAGCGACGCCTCTTTTTTCACGATGCAGACTTTTACTGCTTCGCCTGACAGGTCGCTGGGCACGCCAATTGCCGCGGCTTCACGCACTTTCGGGTGCTGCATCAGTACATCTTCGATCTCATTCGGATAGACATTAAAACCGGAGACCAGAATCATATCTTTTTTGCGGTCAACGATGCGAATGAACCCTTCCTGGTCAACGGTAACAATATCACCGCTGTGGAGCCAGCCATTTTTCAGCACTTCCGCTGTTGCTTCCGGATGCTGCCAATAGCCCAGCATCACCTGCGGACCACTGATACAGAGTTCGCCCGGCTCCCCCGGCACTACTTCGTTTCCGGCATCATCGAGAATGCGTACGTCGGTCGAAGGAACCGGCAGGCCGATACTGCCCGTATGGCAGCTGATGTCATACGGATTGACGGATACCAGCGGCGAACATTCGGTCAGGCCGTAGCCTTCCAGCAGATAGTGTCCGGTGAGCTTTTCCCAGCGCTCAGCCACCACTTTCTGCACTGCCATTCCGCCACCCGCAGAGAGGCGCAGCGTTGAAAAATCGAGTTTATTGAACTGCTCATCGTTCAGCAGCGCATTAAACAGCGTGTTCACGCCGGTAATCGCGGTAAACGGAACTTTACCCAGCTCTTTAACGAAGCCGGGAATATCGCGGGGATTAGTGATTAACAGATTCTGACCGCCCAGCTCCAGGAACAGCAGGCCATTCACGGTTAAAGCGAAGATGTGGTAAAGCGGCAGCGCGGTGACAACAAATTCTTTTCCGTCACGCAGTACCTTACCGTATGTCGCACGGGTCTGCTCCAGATTCGCCTGCATGTTGCGATGGGTTAGCATTGCCCCTTTCGCCACGCCGGTGGTGCCGCCGGTGTATTGCAGGAAGGCAAGATCGTCATTCGAGACAGTCGGTCGCTGATAATTGAGCGTGGCACCCACTTCCAGCACCTGACGAAACGAAATGGCGCCGGGTAAATGGTATTTGGGCACCAGCTTCTTCACATACTTGACGACAAAATTAACCAGTGTGGCTTTTATCGGTGCCAGCTGATCGCCCATCCGGGTCAGGATGACATGCCGCACAGCGGTTTCAGCCACCACTTTTTCCAGGGTATGCGCAAAATTTGAGACAATAACGATGGCGCTGGCACCACTGTCATTGAGCTGATGCTTCAGCTCACGCGGCGTGTAGAGCGGATTCACATTGACCACGACCATACCGGCAAGCAGTACACCAAACAGGGCCACCGGATACTGCAGTAAGTTAGGCATCATCAGCGCCACCCGATCACCTGCTTTCAGGCCCAGCTGATGCTGGAGATAAGCAGCAAAGGCACGGCTCTTCTCTTCCAGCTGACGATAACTCATCTTCTGACCCATGTTCAGAAATGCGGGTTGATCGGCGTAGCGTTTTACTGCCTGCTCAAAAAGATCCACCAGCGAGGTGTAACGATCTGCACTTATTTCGGCAGGTACATCTGCCGGGTAGCGTTTCAGCCAAACCTTATTCAAGGATCCACCCCGATAATTATGTTGTATTTCCATCGCTGCCTCAGCCAATCTGGTTTGTTAACAATATTTTAACTGATTGTACCAGTTTGCCTGTTTCGGCATGTTGAGGTTGCGAAGTGCATCACTAAATTTCGTGCCGGGAAAACAGGCCAATAAAAAGCCCGGTAGCGAGCGCCGCGACCGGGCTGGATAAATCATGTTTACACTTATTCGGTCAGGATGGTCTGCACCTCTGAGGGTCCGGTGTTGACCATTCCCCAGTAGGGATTAGGTCCCCAGTATCCGCCGCGATGACGGGTCGGACCATACCAGATCCAGGGATCCATTGGCTGTGGCGGTGCGGTTACCTGCTGGGCAATGCGCCAGCGCTGATAACCGCGCACATCAATGACCACAAATTTGTAATCGGCCTCACCAATTTTACCCTGCTCCGTGCCCTTCAGCGTACCCAGCACGGTAACGTACTGGTTTCTGACATCCACCGGATCAACAAAGCCGTGAATGTCTGCATAAATCCGGCCAACCGAGGCTGCCCCCAGACGCGGTCTGGCGCTCTCATCCAGCGGTTGTGCCGCAATCTCAAGCCGGGTTTTGCCGTTCAGGTTAGTGACATTCACTACCTTGCCGCCAAAGCGCGATTCCTGCCCGACAAAGAGCGAAGGATCGCTCATCACCCGCAACAGATCCTGCTGTGGCTGAGGTGAGCTGCCCTGCAGTGTGTCAGGAATGGAGACACAACCGGTTAACGCCAGCACACAGGTCAGCAGCAGACCTGAAAGCCCTTTACCACACATTGACGACATAGACGTTCTCCCGCTAGGTAAAGCGTTAGACTGGATGCATAACAATAAGTTGCGTGTATTTTACCGGCCAGGTAATTTTTTCCAGGCGACTTCATTACGCAGATACGTCGGCTCCGCCGTCTCCGGCAGCAACGTATTCCCCTGCGCCAGCGCAAGCATCGCCAGTGGCAGCATATCCTGTGCGGCAGGCAAAGTAACGTCGCTGGTGTTCAGGGTCAGATCGTGTCCCTGCTGCAGGGCAGGATAGGCCTGCCAGCCGGTGCCGGCGGTCATCCAGTCGCCAGAGAGCGCCTGCATCCGGGTGAGTGCTGCCTCAGGGGACAGCACGCATTCGCTGGCTTCACCCTGCCAGACACCCTGCTCATCACGCTGATATTCGGCCCAGTAAACCTCGCCCATTCGCGCATCGATAGCGGTTAACACCCGGGTTGCACCGTGCAGACGCCAGGCCCCTTCCGCCAGCGTCGCCAGCGTGGAAACGGCGATCATCGGCAGTGATGCGCCCAGTGCCAGGCCCTGAGCAATACCAATACCGATCCGCACGCCGGTAAAACTGCCAGGACCCCGGCCAAAGGCGAGCGCGTCCAGTTCGGTCAGTTCCAATTGCTGCGCCAGCAGCAGTTCCTCGACCAGCGGCAGAATACGCTGCGTATGATCGCGCGGAGCAATCTCGAATCGGGCATCAATCTGTTGCTGATTCAGCAAGGCGGCTGAACAGGCTTCTGTCGCCGTATCCAGCGCTAAAATTCGGGCTGACATGACTACCTCAGAAGAAAGAAAACGGCGCGCATCTTAGCATAAAATTACGCGTCTGGTTCGGGTTGCTGGCGGATAAAGGCGATGGCCTGAGCAATGTCGCGGGTGCGCGGCGTCGGCGGCAGGCTGTTAAGAAACAGTGCGCCATAAGGCCGTGAGACCAGACGCTGATCGCAAATGACCAGCACACCACGATCGTCCGTATCACGGATCAGACGGCCTACACCCTGCTTCAGGGTAATCACCGCATCCGGCAACTGCACATCCGCAAAGGGATCGCCGCCGCGAATCCGGCAATCTTCCATTCGGGCTTTTAGCAGCGGATCTTCCGGTGAGGTGAACGGTAGTTTGTCGATGATCACCAGGGACAGCGCATCACCCCGCACATCCACGCCTTCCCAGAAGCTGCTGGTCGCCACCAGCAGAGCATTACCCTTCTCGATAAACTGCTTCAGTAACTGACCTTTGCTGGTTTCACCCTGCACCAGCACCGGCAGTGTCATCGAGGCGCGAAACTCTGCGGCCAGCTCTCGCATCATCAGATGCGAAGTACAGAGGAAGAAACAGCGGCCTTTATTCGCATCGATCAACGGTTTCATCATTGCGGCCAGCTGGCGCGCGCCACCGGGACGGTTAGGTTCCGGGAGATTGCGTGGTACACAGAGCAAAGCCTGCTTCGCAAAGTCAAACGGACTGTTCAGGATCAGGCTCTTTGCCGCATTGACACCCAGCCGTTCGGCAAAGTGGGCCATTTTCTCATCTACCGCCAGGGTGGCCGAGGTGAAAATCCATGCGGCCTTGCGGTTATCCATCACCTCACGGAAGCGTTCCGCTACCGAGAGCGGCGTGAGCGCCAGGATAAAGTGGCGGGAAGTGCATTCATACCAGTAGCTGTAGCCCGGCTCGTTAATCGCCCGTAACCGTTTTAACCGGGTACGGTAGAGCGCGGCTCGCTCGAAGGCGGCATCCAGCAGGGCTGAACGGCCCAGTGAGAGTTTGATAACGTCGTAACAGAGCTCAAGCGCATCATCCAGCAGCGTAAACATCCGCAGGATGTTGTTATCGCTCAGCAGTTCACGCAGGTTACCGCGATAGCCGGGATCGCCTAATGACAGGCGAAAATCCTGCGCGCACTGCGCCAGGCGGTCAGCGGATTTCTGCAGCTGCTGAGCATCACGCACCTCGGTGCGGTAGGCGGTAATAATATCTTTGGCGAGATCGAGTAACTGGCGGCTGGAGAGCTGCTGACCAAAATACTGACTGGCGATATCGGGCAGCTGATGGGCTTCGTCGAAGATCATCACATCCGCTTCGGGAATAAGTTCGCCAAAGCCGCCCTCTTTCACCACCAGATCGGCAAGAAAAAGATGGTGGTTCACGACCACCACATCGGCGTCCATTGCGCGTTTACGCGCCCTGACCACAAAGCACTCTTTATAGCGCGGGCAGTCAGTGCCGAGGCAGTTATCGTTGGTGCTGGTGACCAGCGGCCAGACCGGGCTGTCTTCGGTCACGCCCGCACAGCTGCTGATGTCGCCATCTTCCGTCTGCGATGACCAGTTGCGTAGCGTCACCAGATCGGTCAGCCCCTGCGCGGTGAGATCGCCGCCCGCCATCGATTGCTGTTCCATGCGTTCCAGGCAAAGGTAGTTAGAGCGTCCTTTCAGCAAGGCCGTTTTACCTTTGAAATCCAGCGCCTTGATCATCGTAGGCAGATCACGGCCATAGAGCTGATCCTGCAGCGCTTTGGATCCGGTGGAGACAATCACTTTTTTACCGGCCCGCAGAGCGGGAGCCAGGTAGGCATAAGTTTTTCCGGTACCGGTACCGGCCTCGACCACCAGTTCACCCTGCTGTTTTACGGCTTCAGATACCGCCTGCGCCATCTCACGCTGTGCTTCACGCGGCTTAAAGCCTGCGATCGCCAGCGCCAGCGCGCCATCCACTGCAAAATCGTCTGCCACATACCCTCACTAAGAACGGCAAAAACACTGTAATTATGTCAGTATTGGATCAACAAAGCAAAATTGATAATTATCAATATCTTATCTATTTTCAGCGGTTGGGAGCGTGGCAGCTAAAGACTCTGGATCGCGTCTGAAAGATGAGGAAAAAGGCGGCACGGGGCCGCCTGAAGAGAAGCGCTCGCAGCACCGGGATTCCTGATGGAAAAGTCGCACCGCGAAAGGAAGCAGAAACCGCTGTGCTTACTCTACAATCATGCGCCCATTGAGATGCTGCAACGGACGATTATTGGTGGTTTTCAGCGCCTGTTTAAAGGCGTCAAGCTGCGCCTGAGAGAGCGTAACCGGCTGTTTCAGCACCAGCCAGCGAATCCCTTCGCTACAGGGTGGCGTCGTCAGGGAGCCGCTGAAACGATAATAGTGCAGATCTTCCGGAAAGAGATCCCGTAAATTTACCTGGCGATTAATACTTACCTGCTGGTTCTCCTGTTTCGGCATAGCGTCAATCAAAGGTGTCAGCGCCGGATTCTCTTTACCGACCTCAAACATCACCGCGACCACGGCCAGATCGCCATCCTCTTTGCTATGCACAAAGTGGGCTTCCAGGGGAAAGGTGTGCCCATTAATCTGGTTCTCACTCGGCGTATGGAAGTGATACTGGCGCAGCGTGAACTTTTCACTATCCAGTACAAAATCATCTTCTTCATCAACGGTCACCTGAATCGTGTGGCCATTGTTGAGCACCTTCTCAGCCGATGTGTGGTAGGCCAGATCGAGTGCCTGTAAATGCCCCTCAATCGGATCTTTAATATTGATTGGCGACTGGGACTTACCTTCGTGACAGATGTGGAAGTCGCTGGTCAGTTCGCTCCAGTGTTCCGGGCCAGCTTTGCCTTCGTACGTCCAGTGCGGTTCCGCCGCACCGGCTACGTTGAGGGTAGAAAGCGCCACAACAAGACTTAACATTTTTGGTAATTTCATTTTTATCCCTGCTTTATAAGCTTATTTGCGGCAGGGATACTATTCTGCTGACTACTGAGTCAGCAAGGTGACAAAATGCGTTAAATCAAAATCAGAACGAATAAAGAGTTTATAATTACAATCAATGTTAATTTAATAAACATCACGATTTGACGTTTTTAAGCACTTCAGGAAAGGGTTGATATCGATATCACTGAATAAAAAGAGTTTCATTTGCTGTATTTATCAGTTTGATCGTCGAAACGAGCCGGGAGGGGAATTTTTGCAATCAACTCAGGCGGCGTAAGAAACCGCAAAACTGCACGCAGGCGGTTTTGCGGTGCAACGCGATAAAGCGTCATAAAAGACTATACAGGTGACGCTAGACATCCTTTTCTAATGGCTCCTCTTCTTCATCTTCTTCCTCATCTTCAGGATAAATCTCAGCGTCATCGGGCAGCGGTTCATCGTAATCAGGGCGTTCAGACATAATTTCCTCCGGTGTCAGATAGCAATTTTGCTATGCCCTTTGAGTGTAGCTTACTCCTGCCATCTGTTTTGCAAGGCTCGCAAAAGATATCAGAAATGCGGGCGCTGCCGCAGACTCTGCTTCGCCACTGCGTGATACAGCCTTGCGTCACAGCCGGTGCTGATAACGTACCGGTTAATCGGAGGCCTATTCGCTTCCCCCAGCCGCGTTATCATTGACGTCAGTCTGATAGCGGGTTTAATAATTCGCCGCTGAAAAGTCTGTGATTTTAAAAAACCTCTTACTTGTTTAATGAATAAAAGGCGGAACTTAACTGCCTATAATATAGGGGCACGAACAGGTAATGATGCGATTCAAAGCACAATTATGCACGAGGAAAGATTACATTAAATAAAAACTCAACAGGAATAGCATTAAACATCGTTATGTTGTTATAAGAAAAAATCCCTGATATAAAAGAGACAGAATTTAAACGAAAATCATGAGCGCTAGCGGATTGAATTTTTTCTCTGATGCAGCCACATCACAATAGAAATGATGCCCACGGCATCCGTCCTCTTTAAAAGACCGTTTGAGACTATCTCGCTAAAGATATCCGTTAATGTAAATGAAGTGGGATTTTATATTATAAGTTAAGTGGGATGTAATCTGGCTGTTGCTACGCTGTTGCATCTATCTGTCAAACTGGACACCATTACATCAATAAGGAGAAATATCATTGTTCCCTAAATTACCCCGGTATAGCTTAGTGATTCTGACGCTGAGCGGTTGCGTTACCAACGATGAGGTCAAACTTAACCCAGTCGGACAACATAGTGAAACTGTCATGCCGCATATAAACCAGGGAATCAGCCCTGCACAGCGGCGCGCGATTATGTCCGGCGAACAACCAGACTGGTCTGACGTTTATCCTCAGCGAATCAATAAAAACTCGCCAGCAGTCAGAAAATGATCTGCACGTCGTAGCGGCTAACGTCGTTATTCCACCACTCACATAGCGTAAAAAACACTGTGGAAAATAATCAACACGTCGATGATGTCTCTCTATGGGATTGGATTGTCACATTAATTTTAACCGGCATACCCGTATTAAATCTTTTCATGCTGCTTTACTGGTCCTTAAACCGAAGGACTAAACGTTCAAAGAAAAACTACGCCAGAGCGAGTTTGCTGTTGATACTTGTCATAATTCTCTTTTATATCATCACGATTGAAATGACGACCGGCTACTTTCTTTTCAAACATTACTGATCCTTAAACTGAAAGCGTCATACCCTTAAATGGAGTTTTTTATGGTGCGTTATTTCACTTTTCTATTATTTGGCGTCACTTCGGCTTGCTGCATAGCAAAAACGTCAGTGGTGATGAATAACACCCTGAAGGCACAAGAGATAAAATCGGCAAAAATTGTTTACATTGGCGAGGTTAATGGCAATAAAGTGGCAGAATTGATGGCAGGCATCGATGATATTAATGCAAGTTATCCTGCTGTAAAAGAAATATCGATTTATATAAACAGCTTTGGCGGCGACATGGAAGCTGGCTATATGGGCGGCCAGGCCGTCAGAGGGTCAAGGATTCCGATAAAAACCATCAATGCCGCAATGACGGGTTCGGCGGCTACTCTCATCTATTGTGCAGGTGCGAAAAGGGAAACATTACCCAGCGCAACGTTTTTAATCCACCCTGTAGCGAGTCAAAACATTCAGAATAACTATCTGAAAAAAAATGAAGTCACTTTACTCAGCAGAGATATCGATAATGCCACTAAAATATTCAGGGACACCTATGCATCCTGTTTCAAAGATGACGGCAAAGAAATAGACAAGGCCTTATTCAGTGAAGATCATCGTATTTACCTGCGTTTTCCAGAATCTGTAAAACAGGGTATTGCACAAAAACGTGTTGAAGGAATCGCCCCTGCTGATGTCGCTTATTACATCTTCACTTCAGAGGCCAGCAGCTAGCAAAAAAATAACGTTAATTATACCTGCTGGTCGAGTGCCTTTTTATCAGATATTCGCCGCCTGGACAGGTGGGCGTGCTGGCGGGGAGACATATCGATCCGATGGCGGGTAATCCAGAGAAGAACATAACGCAAACGACGTCCAGATGGGAAGCAGCAGGATCTCACCATCAATATCACGGCGGATTTTCGCGGTAAGCGATACCCTTGCCTGGTGAGTTTTTTGAGCAGCAATAGCAGGGTTGATTCAACACTGGCCAGATAAAAAGCGGCAAATAAAGCAGGCCGCTCAGTCAGATACGGCTCATTCTGGTACAGGGCGTTTATCTGTTTCTGGCTGGTGACCTGATATCACGATTGTGGGCGACGCTGCTGTTGTGACCTGCTTATAAGCGGACGTACAACGCACCCGCCAGCATAACGATGAACAGCACCGCAAAGGTGATAAATCCCTGCTTACTGCCACGGGACAATCCAACAAATGCCGAAACCACAATAAACAGCAGCGTCAGTGCGCTGACCATCACCCAAAAAAGATACTGCGTATTCGCCATGCCTGAATCCTCATCCGTAGCGCGATTTATCTGCTGTTTTATAACATTTTTCTGCCGCGCGTGCCCTCACTTCTCCCGCTCTTTCGACGCTTTATGCTGCTTTAGTGCAGCAGGGCTGCAACAGTGACAACGTCCGCGGCTCATGATCATGATGCAGACAGTGTGATGCAGTTAGCAAATGCAGAGGAACGCAGCGAGGAAACAAAGGCCCGGCTTATAATGATTAAATCAGCTTACTGTTGGGATGTGGCACCCGTAAGCTGACGTGCTGAGACTGGCTTAACATTGTCGTTCAGGCGATGTTATGCAGATGGCCTTAACCCGACTGCCTGACTCAGGCGGAGGCATGTTATGAACTATTACCGCATCGGCTCTCTGGCTGGCGTGCTGCTGCTTTGCGGCTGCCAGGCTCCCACTTCTGATCAGGCTCGTCTGCAGCCACCCGTTTTTCAGAGTCAAAGTACCCGTACCGTCCCTCAGCTCAGCGACTGTATTTATCGTGGCTGGTCAACCACCAGCGTTATTGCCAGAGATAACACCACCCACACCCAGCCGAACGGCAACGAGATCAGCGTCTTTACCTGGGAAGATTCGATTTTTGCGGATATCTCTCCCCACAGAAAAGGGGCAGAGGTAAAATATTTCACGACCTTCCGGATGGCTCCTCAGGTAATAGCGGACAGACAGGCGATTGTGCAACGCTGCCTGTAAGGCGTAAGGCGTGACAGCGATGTCGGGAGTGTGCCAGGCTAATGCGCACTTAACCAGGGAGAAACCGATGAGTATTACCCGCATTGACCCGGAACATCGTATGTCCGAAGCTGTGATCCACAACGACACCATCTATTACACCAGTGTGCCTGAGAATCTGGATGCCGACGCAGAAGCGCAGACCGCCAATGCGCTGGCGGTCATTGACGCGATCCTGACTCGCCTCGGCAGTGATAAAAGTAAGATCCTGGATGCGACGCTGTTTCTGGTGGATAAAGCCGATTTCCCCGCCATGAACCGGGCCTGGGACGCCTGGGTCTCACCGGGTAATGCGCCGGTGCGCTGCACCGTTCAGGCCGGCCTGCTGAATCCAAAGTACAAAATCGAAATTAAAATTATCGCTGCACGTTAACGATGTCGGGTGTTATTCCTCTTCGTTTTCTTCATCTTCGTCGTCGAATAACGCCCGAATCTGTTCGCCCTTGTGATTCTGACGGATTTCCTGCGCCACCTGGGCGATCGCTTCACCGCTCGATAAACCACCCGTCATCAACTCCTGAATACGTTCAACGGCCTGCTGTTGCTGCTCATGTGAGAGAGCCGGTAATCCAATAAACATGTTCTACTCCTGCGTTGGGGCACACAGTATCCCATGCGGAACTAACAGGTGCCAGTCGGGAAAAAATATGTCAGTCTGACCGCCTCTTTGCTTTCTGATTTGTCTGCCTGATGATTGTTGAAACCCTCACGCTTGATTATACCCCGGATGCGCTGACACAGCGTTTTGCCACCCTTGCCCATCTGCCGTGGGCGATGCTGCTCTCCTCCGCGCAGGCCAGCCACAGCGACAACCGCTTCGACATTCTGACCGCCGATCCCCGCGTCACCCTGGTGACCCGCGGGCCGATCACGACCATCAGCGACACGACCGGCACCACCGAATCGACCGCGGATCCCTTGCTGCTGGTGCAGCAGCAGTGTGATGCGCTGGGCATCAGACCCACAGCCAGTGAGGCTTTGCCGTTTCAGGGCGGTGCGCTGGGCCTGTTTGGTTATGACCTGGGCCGCCGGTTTGAGTCACTGCCCCAAAAAGCCACAGCCGATCTCACCACGCCGGACATGGCGGTGGGGATCTATGACTGGGCCTTGATTGCCGATCATCATCAGCAAACCCTGACGCTGGTGGCGTTGAAGAACGCTGAAGCGCGCGCCGCCTGGCTGGCGCAGTGGCCCGCGCGTGAAATCGTGCCCTTTTCACTGACCAGCCGCTGGCGCTCCAATCTGAGCTATGCCGATTACGCCGCACGCTTTGCCGCGGTTCAGGCCTATATTCAGGCCGGTGACTGTTATCAGGTTAACCTGGCGCAGCGTTTTCAGGCCGGTTATCAGGGTGATGAGTGGCAGGCGTTTACTCTGCTTAACGCGGCTAACCGGGCGCCGTTCAGCGCGTTTCTGCGCCTGCCGGAAAGTGCGATTCTCAGCCTGTCGCCGGAGCGCTTTCTGTCGCTGAATCAAAACCAGATTGAAACCCGACCGATTAAAGGTACCCGGCCACGCTGTGCCGATCCGATTGCCGATGCGCAACAGGCTGAGGCACTGCGCCATGCGGAGAAAGATCGGGCTGAAAACCTGATGATTGTCGATTTGCTGCGCAACGATATTGGCCGCGTGGCGCAGCCCGGCTCGGTCACGGTGCCTGAACTGTTTGTGGTTGAACCCTTCCCCGCCGTCCATCATCTGGTGAGCACGGTGCGCGCACAGTTGCCTGACACCCTGCAGGCCACCGATCTGCTGCGCGCCTGTTTTCCGGGCGGCTCGATAACCGGTGCGCCCAAAATTCGGGCGATGGAGATTATTGATGAGCTGGAGCCGCAGCGGCGCAATGCCTGGTGCGGCAGTATCGGCTATCTCAGCCTGTGTGGCCGGATGGACACCAGTATCACGATCCGCACGCTGATCGCCGAAGGCCAACAGCTTTACTGTGCCGCGGGTGGCGGCCTGGTAGCAGACAGCGATGCTGAAGCGGAATATCAGGAAACGCTCGATAAAGTCAGCCGGATTTTACCGGCACTGGAACAGACAGGAGGTTCAGTTGGCACTGACGCTTGAGGTTTTTCGCAGCCGTTTTCTGCTGCAGCAGCCGGCCCGCAGCACGCAGCATCTCTCCGGACGTCATGCCGCGGTGCTGGTGCCGATTA
Organism: Pantoea alfalfae; assembly: GCF_019880205.1. NCBI lineage: Bacteria > Pseudomonadati > Pseudomonadota > Gammaproteobacteria > Enterobacterales > Erwiniaceae > Pantoea > Pantoea alfalfae. The sequence goes on along the minus strand of NZ_CP082292.1, from coordinate 1,805,972 downwards.
TAGCCCGCCATGAACCGGGGCTTTTGTTGACGCAGCGCTCGCACGCCCTGCGCAAACACGCCGGACAGGTCGCCTTTCCCGGCGGGATGCAGGATGACACCGATGCCTCGCTGATCGCCACCGCCCTGCGTGAAGCGCAGGAAGAGGTCGGTATCGATCCACATCAGGTCGAGATATTAGGCGCGCTGCCCGCTGTCACCAGCAGCACCGGCTTTCAGGTGACACCCGTGCTGGGCATTATTCCGGCCGACCTGCGCTTAACGATTAATCCGGATGAGGTGAGCAGTGCCTTCGAGATGCCACTGGCCGAGGCTTTGCAGCTCAGCCGCTACAGCGCGCTGGAGGTGCATCGGGCGGGTGTACGCCATCCGGTCTGGCTGTCGCGCTATCAGGATTATCTGGTGTGGGGCATGACAGCAGGAATTATTCGTTCACTGAGTACGCAGATCGCCTTCTGAGACCTTTCTTCCTCTTTTTTATTCCCTTCCAGCCCATCAGCGACCTGCCGGGCTGCGCTATAATTTTTTCTATCTGTTTTGATAAGTTTATTTCATGCGAAAAGCTGCTCTTTTCCGGTGCATGACCATTACTATGGGCGCCATAAACTGCCCCGGCAGACTGAGAATAAATGTGAGGAGTGTCACCTGTGATTAGTGTTTTCGACATGTTCAAAGTGGGCATTGGCCCCTCGAGTTCGCATACTGTCGGCCCGATGAAAGCGGGTAAACAATTTGTGGATTTGCTGTGCGAACAGGAAAAGCTGCAGGAGGTCACCCGGATCGCCGTGGATGTTTACGGTTCTCTGTCTCTGACCGGTAAAGGCCACCACACGGATATCGCCATTATTATGGGTCTGGCGGGCGAATCGCCGGACACGGTGGATATCGATGCGATCCCCGCTTTCATTAAAGATGTCGAACAGCGTGAGCGACTGCTGCTGGCGAAAGGCGCGCATGAAGTCGATTTCCCGCGTGAAGGCGGCATGGTGTTCCGCAGTGAGAACCTCTCATTGCATGAAAATGGCCTGCGCCTGCTGGCATTCGCGGGCGACCTGCTGATCCTGTCGAAAACCTATTACTCTGTGGGCGGCGGATTTATTGTGGATGAAGAGCACTTCGGTCAGTCGGCACTGGATGAAGTCTCTGTGCCCTGGCCGTTCCACTCCGCCAAAGATCTGCTGGCGCACTGCCGCGAAACCGGTCTGTCGCTGTCGGGTCTGGTGATGAAAAATGAGCTGGCACTGCATAGCCGCGACGAGATTCATGCCTATTTCACCCACATCTGGCAGACCATGCAGGCCTGTATTGATCGCGGTCTGAATACTGAAGGCGTGTTGCCCGGACCGCTGCGCGTACCCCGTCGAGCCGCCTCCCTGCGTCGCCTGCTGACCTCCTCCACCAAGCACTCCAGCGATCCGATGATTGTTATCGACTGGATCAATATGTATGCCCTGGCGGTCAACGAAGAGAACGCCGCGGGTGGCCGTGTGGTGACCGCGCCGACGAACGGTGCCTGCGGTATCGTGCCTGCAGTGCTGGCTTACTACGATCACTTTATCGAGCCGGTGACGCCCGATATTTTCCTGCGCTATTTCCTCGCCTCTGGCGCTATAGGCGTGCTGTACAAAATGAACGCCTCTATTTCAGGCGCGGAAGTGGGCTGCCAGGGTGAAGTGGGTGTCGCCTGTTCGATGGCGGCCGCTGGTCTGGCAGAGCTGCTGGGCGGTAGCCCGGAGCAGGTGTGCGTCGCCGCTGAAATCGGCATGGAGCATAACCTTGGACTGACCTGTGACCCCGTGGCCGGTCAGGTTCAGGTTCCCTGCATTGAACGTAATGCTATCGCCTCGGTAAAAGCCATTAACGCGGCGCGTATGGCACTCCGTCGCACCAGTGAACCCCGCGTCTCGCTGGATAAGGTTATTGAGACCATGTATGAGACCGGCAAGGATATGAACGCGAAATACCGTGAAACTTCCCGTGGCGGTCTGGCGATTAAAGTTCAGTGTGACTAAGCGAAACGTTTAATCGTTTAAATAACATGCAAACGTAATAAAATCCGCATCCTGCGCTATCTCAGCGCAGGTTTAAACGGTAGAGTGTTTTCCGCGCAGCCGTCCGGTCTGCGCAGCTTTCCAGACCCGCTTTTCTGCATTCCGGCCTCAATATTGATCTGGCCGTGCCGATACTAACCCCGTATTTTTTGCTTTTTTCTGGCTTTTTGGGAAGGTGGATACTGATGTTTATGGCCCAGCAATTTGTTGGACAATTCAGGCGCAAGCGTTTGCTGATCGCCCTGTCAATCGCCACCGTAATGCTGATATTAACGCTGGCCTTTCGCTATATCGAAGAGAAGTCACGTATTGAACAGCAGGCGATGGCTTTTGCCGACAAAGCGATTATGCGGTTTGACAGGATGTTTTCACCGCTGGAGGTTTCAGCCAATAATACGCTGGGGCTGGTAGGCGTTCCCTGTCAGGACGTGCGTTTTCCGCTCGTCGAAAAAATTTCATCACTGCAGACGGTTCGTGCCATTCTACTGGTCGAAAACGACATGCTTTACTGCTCCAGTATTTACGGCTCGCGCAATATCCCTTTCAGCCAGACTTATCCTGACCTTGCCTTCAACAGCCAGCGTATGACCCTGTCAACCGACCAGTATCTGCTGAAAGGCTCGCCGGTCTTACTGCTATGGACGCCAAAAAGTCTGGATAACCGGTCGGGAATATTGCAGGTCATCAACATTGAAATGATGAGCAATTATCTGCTGGAACCTCAACTGCCCTGGGTGGAACGCGCCGTGTTTAACGTCAATGGTGAGAGCCTGGAATATGGCAATCCGCTGATACAGCCAACGGTGCCGGCAGATGACGAAGTGAGCTACGAGCAGGGCTCGCTGCGCTACCCGTTTACCCTTACCCTCTATGGCCCTTCGCCGACACGGCTGGCGCTGGCGACACTTCCCTCACAGCTGCCGCTGGCGCTGCTGCTGAGCCTGCTGATGGGCTATATTATCTGGCTTGCGACGGCAAATCGCATGAGCCTTAGCTGGCAAATCAGTTATGGCATCACGGCCCGTGAGTTTATGGTCTATTGTCAGCCGCTGATCAACAGCAAAAGCGGCGGGTGTGACGGGATAGAATTACTGCTGCGCTGGCATAACGCCCGACAGGGCTGGATCGCACCGGATGTCTTTATTCCGCTGGCCGAGCGCCAGAACCTGATCAAGCCGCTGACGCGCTTTGTGCTGAACGAGGTAGTAAGGCATCTGCCTCAGTTGCCCAATGATCCCGCCTTTCATATCGCCATCAATGTGGCCGCCAGTCATTTCCGCGACCGCGCCATTCTGGAAGATTTGCAGAACCTGTGGTGGCCTGCCAGTCCGGTGCCGCAACTGGTAGTGGAACTCACTGAACGGGATGCCCTGCCGGTCGTCGATCAGTCGGTGATTGCACAACTGCACGACATTGGCGTCCGGCTGGCGATTGATGACTTTGGCACCGGTCACAGCTCGCTCTCCTACCTGAAAGATTTACAGCCAGACGTGCTCAAAATCGACAAGATTTTCACAGCGGCCATCGGTACGGATGCCATTAACGCCACGGTAACGGATATGGTGATTTCGCTGGCCCAGCGCCTGAATATCAGTCTGGTCGCCGAAGGGGTAGAGACGGCTGAACAGGCAGCTTATCTGCGCGAACGCGGTGTGGATCATCTGCAGGGCTACTATTTTGCCCGCCCGATGCCGCTGGAAGATTTTCCAGCCTGGCTGACGCTGCATCAGGCTGATACGCACCGTTAACTGCCGCGTCAGCGCCGTTCCGCCCTTATACGACTTCCCCACAAAAAAACAGCCGCGGCGTTTCAGCAGCGGCTGTCAGAGAGATTCAGCGCGGCCGGTAATACCGGCAGCGCCTCAGCAACAACGGGAAGCGTTAACCCTCTTCCTCTTCGTCATGCGGTTTATCTTTGGTGACACGCACCAGATCGATACGGTAATCCGTCGCTTCGATAATCTGGAAGTGCAGCGGCGTAATATCAATCACCTCGCCAGGAAGCGGTAACTGCCCTTTCTGTTCAATCAGCAGGCCCGCCAGCGAGGCGTGATCTTCTGTCGGATCGACCAGCTCATGGAAGTCGAGTAACTGCTGCAGCGAGTGCAGATCGGTTCCGCCTTTCACTAACCAGCCATCGCCATCTGCAACAATATCAGGCGTTTCGTCTTCATCCGGGAATTCACCCGCAATCGCTTCCAGCACGTCCAGCGGCGTAATCAAACCCTGCACCACGCCAAACTCATTGGTGACGATCACGAAGCTGCCTTTAGCACGACGCAGCACGCCAAGCAGGTTGATCGGATCCAGCGTCTCCGGCACCACAATGGTCGGTGTATTCGCCGCGAAGGTCGCCACATCAACACCCTGCTCCAGCGCCACCAGCAGCTCTTTGGCGCGCACCACGCCAACAATTTCATCCAGTTCACCCCGGCAGACCGGGAACAGGCTGTGAGGCGTATCCAGCAGCTGACCGCGAATCTCATCCACCGGACGATTCGCATCGACCCAGGAGATATCACCGCGCGGCGTCATAATGCTGCGAATCGAGCGGGAAGCCAGGGTCAGCACACCATTAATCATGTAACGCTCTTCATCTTTAAACGCTTCCTGCGGCATCGCTTCCGTCAGCGCAGACTCTTCACTGGTGCTGGTGTTACCGCTGCTATTGCCATTGCTGGATGCCAGCGCACGATTACGGCCGCCCATCAGGCGCAGAATGGCCTCTGCGGTACGCTCACGCATTGGACGATTTGACTGATGGCGAATAAAGTTACGACGTGCAATCTGGTTGAACAGCTCAATCAGAATTGAGAAGCCAATCGCCGCATAGAGGTAGCCTTTAGGAATATGGAAACCAAAGCCTTCTGCCACCAGCGACAGACCGATCATTAACAGGAAGCTCAGACAGAGCACCACTACGGTCGGATGCGCGTTAACAAAGTTGGTTAACGGTTTAGACGCCAGCAGCATCACCCCCATGGCAATCACCACGGCGGTCATCATCACCGGCAGGTGGTTCACCATACCTACGGCGGTAATCACCGCATCCAGCGAGAAGACCGCGTCCAGCACCACAATCTGCAGTACCACTGCCCAGAAACTGGCGTATCCGCGATTTGCGGAACCATCAAGCTGACGGTTCTCCAGCCTCTCGTGTAGCTCCATGGTCGCTTTAAACAACAGAAAGAAACCACCGAACAGCAGGATTAAATCTCGTCCGGAAAAGCTGAAACCGCCTACGCTGAAGAGAGGCGTTGTCAGCGTGACGATCCAGGAGATCAGCGACAGCAAACCCAGCCGCATCACCAGCGCCAGTGACAGGCCGATCAGGCGTGCTTTATCACGCTGCTTTGGCGGCAGTTTGTCGGCCAGGATGGCAATAAACACCAGGTTATCGATACCCAGTACGATTTCCAGCACGATAAGCGTCAGTAAACCCGCCCAGATTGAGGGGTCGAATAAAAATTCCATTATTTATGACTCCAGAGCAGGGAACAGATCGAGCCGGTGCCTGTCAGCGCAGCGAAGCGTGACATCCGGGTAGTCGGGAAAGCGGTGAAAACGCCGTGAGGCGAAGGGTGACGCGCCAGCAGGCGCAAAGAACAGATTAAGCGACGTCGGTGACGATCCATAAAGGTGGGCTGAAGCCCGTTACTCCTGAGCAATAAACAGAACGTTAATGTATCAGGTCGGCAAATTGCGTCAAAAAATTTTCTTATTTTTACAATCTCTGTAAGGGATGATCGGGCGCATAAAAAAGGTAAAGCGCCACTTCACGGGGTGAATAGCTGACGGACATCACATAATTTATTTTTTCGATCACTAAAATAAATCGCGACTTTACCGCCTTGATGAAGTTAACCCCTGTTTTTTCGACGCTATATCAGAAAGTCGAATGACCGGGTTAAACGGATAATCAAAACATGTCTCAATACAGTTCATTTACTCAGATGAGCATCTCTAGCGAACGGAGGTAGCACGTGACCATTGCGATTGTAATTGGTACACACGGCTGGGCAGCGGAACAACTGCTGAAAACAGCAGAAATGCTCTTAGGCGAGCAGGAGAATATCGGCTGGATAGATTTTGTCCCCGGTGAAAATGCAGAAACGCTGATTGAAAAATATCAGGCACGACTGGCTGAACTGGATACCAGTAAAGGGGTTCTTTTTCTGGTCGATACCTGGGGCGGCAGCCCGTTCAATGCGGCCAGCCGCATTGTTGTCGACAAGCCACACTATGAGGTTATTGCCGGGGTCAATATTCCGATGCTGGTTGAAACGCTGATGGCGCGCGATGACGATCCCGGATTTGACGAACTGGTCGCCGTGGCGGTGGAGACCGGTCGTGAAGGGGTCAAAGCCCTGAAAGCCAAAGAAGAAGCACCGACACCGGCTGCTGAGAAACCGGCCGCGGCGGCGCAACCAGCTAAGCCGATGGCCCCCGGGGATCACATGAAAATCGGGCTGGCGCGCATTGATGATCGTCTGATTCATGGGCAGGTCGCGACGCGCTGGACTAAAGAGACAAACGTTCAGCGTATTATTGTGGTCAGCGATGAAGTGGCCAACGATCATGTGCGCAAAACCCTGTTGACGCAGGTCGCGCCGCCCGGCGTGACGGCTCATGTGGTGGATGTCGACAAAATGGTCCGGGTATGGAACAACCCGAAATATGGTCAGGATCGCGTCATGCTGCTGTTTACCAACCCTACCGATGTCCTGCGCGTAGTTGAACAGGGTGTCGATATTAAAACGGTCAACATCGGTGGTATGGCGTTCCGCCAGGGGAAAACCCAGGTCAATAATGCGGTCTCGGTTGATGAGAAAGATATTGCCGCATTCCGCAAACTCAATGAACGTAATATTGAACTGGAAGTGCGTAAAGTTTCCAGCGATCAAAAACTGAAAATGATGGATCTGATTGCGAAAGTAAACGCGTAACAGAAGCACTTCTGCGCCTGCGTTTCCGGGCTCCTGATTAACCTGCTGAGGACAAGAAGTATGATGGAAATAACCTCGCTACAAATTATTTTGATTTTTATTGTCGCCTGTATTGCCGGTATGGGGTCAATTCTGGATGAGTTCCAGTTTCACCGTCCGCTTGTCGCCTGTACGCTGATTGGTATCGTACTGGGTGATATGAAAACCGGTATTATCATCGGCGGTACGCTGGAGATGATTGCGCTGGGCTGGATGAACATCGGTGCAGCGGTTGCCCCTGATGCCGCCCTCGCCTCTATCATCTCGACAATCCTGGTCATCGCTGGTGGTCAGAGTGTGGGTGCCGGTATCGCGCTGGCGATTCCGCTGGCTGCAGCCGGACAGGTGCTGACCATTATCGTGCGTACGCTGACCGTGGCCTTCCAGCACGCGGCTGATAAAGCCGCCGAGAAAGGCAATCTTACGGCCATCTCCTGGATTCATGTCTCTGCCCTGCTGTTACAGGCAATGCGTATCGCCATCCCGGCGCTGATTGTGGCGATTTCTGTCGGCACCAGTGCCGTTCATGCGTTGCTGAGTTCTATTCCTGAAGTGGTCACCAATGGCCTGAATATCGCCGGTGGCATGATTGTGGTGGTCGGTTACGCGATGGTCATCAACATGATGCGCGCAGGCTATCTGATGCCGTTCTTCTACCTCGGCTTTGTAACCGCAGCGTTCACCAACTTTAACCTGGTGGCGCTGGGCGTGATTGGCGTGGTTATGGCAGTGCTCTATATTCAGCTCAGCCCGAAATACAACCGTGTGGCGGGAGCACCCACAGGTGCTGCAACCGCAAACGATCTTGATAACGAACTCGATTAAGGAACAGGTGATCACATGGTTGATATGACGAAAGTTGAAAAGAAACTGACCCCCGGTGATGTCCGCGCCGTCTTTCTGCGCTCTAACCTTTTCCAGGGTTCATGGAACTTTGAGCGTATGCAGGCGCTGGGCTTCTGCTTCTCAATGGTGCCGGTCATCCGCCGTCTCTATCCTGAGAATAACGATGAGCGCAGGCAGGCGATAAAACGTCATCTGGAGTTTTTCAATACCCATCCCTATGTCGCCGCACCGGTACTGGGCGTCACCATGGCGATGGAAGAGCAGCGTGCCAACGGCGCACCTATCGACGACGGTGCGATTAACGGCCTGAAAGTCGGGCTGATGGGACCGCTGGCCGGTGTTGGCGACCCGATCTTCTGGGGTACGGTACGTCCGGTGTTTGCCGCACTGGGTGCCGGTATCGCCATGAGCGGCAGTCTGCTGGGTCCCCTGCTGTTCTTTATACTGTTTAACCTGGCTCGTCTGCTGACCCGCTACTACGGCGTGGCGTATGGCTATCGCAAAGGGATCGACATCGTTAGCGACATGGGCGGCGGTTTTCTGCAGAAGCTCACGGAGGGCGCCTCGATTCTAGGGCTGTTTGTCATGGGGGCGCTGGTCAACAAGTGGACGCACGTCAACATCCCGCTGGTGGTGTCGCGCATTACTGACTCTACCGGCAAAACCACTGTTACCACGGTACAGTCGATCCTCGATCAGCTGATGCCAGGCATTGTGCCACTGCTGCTGACCTTTGGGTGTATGTGGCTGTTACGCCGTAAAGTGAATGCGCTATGGATTATCGTCGGCTTCTTTGCCATCGGTATCTTTGGTTACTGGATCGGCCTGCTCGGTCTGTAATTTCATCCTGCCGGGAGCCTCTGCTCCCGGCTTTTAAGCGTGGTGAGCTGAGCCACAACCGGCTGAGCTCACCCTGTTTGAGGTAGAAGTGATGTCTTTAACTGACGCGTTGATTGCGTGTTGTGTCGCCGTCCTGATGGGATTTGCCGTTTACCATGAGGCTATTCTGCCACGTCGGCACGGGCCGACCCGCCTACGGGTAACACTGCGCAGGCAGCATAAACTCGACAGTCTGATTTTCATCGGCCTGCTGCTGATTTTGCTGTGGAACAATGTCAGTCATCATGGCCCGCAGCTCACCACCTCACTGCTGATGGTGCTGAGTTTTATGGCGTTCTGGCTCTTCTGGCTGCGCAAACCCACGCTGCTGATGAAGAATGAGGGATTGTTTTACGCCGGCGTCTGGATCGATTACCGGCGGATTCAGGGCATGAATCTTTCTGAGGATGGCATTCTGGTCATTCAGCTGGAACAGCGCCGTCTGCTGATTGCCGTGCAGCAACTCGACGACCTGGAGCGCATCTACAATACGCTGGTCGACGCGCGCTAGTCGCGCTGCCACATTGTCAGGGTAAAATCCGCATCGCAACCGAACAGCTCACTCTGCTGCAGCGTTTGCCAGACGTCTTCACGTGCCCGCCAGGCAAAAGGCGTCATCTGCAGCAGGGTTGTGGCGGCTGCGCCGGTTAATGCCATCGGGTAGCGCAGGGCATGCTGCGCTACCTGCCGGAAGCCGGGATAATCTTTCTGCTCTGGCACATGCAGCTGCACTTCGCGGTAAATCAGCGCTTTGAACTGTTGCAGATGGTGCGGGCCTGGGGTAACCGTCAGCACCAGGCCACCCGGCTTCAGCACACGGGCCAGTTCCGCTTCGTTGCAGGGTGCGTAGATGCGTACAATCGCATCCAGTGAGTGATCGGCAAAGGGTAAGCGCTGGCTGGAGGCGACGCAGAAGCGCACCGCAGGGTAACGCTTTGCTGCCAGCCGGATGGCCATTCGGGCGACATCCAGCCCATAAATCTGGGCCTCTTCGCCTGCCGCCTCTGCCAGTGCTGCGGTGTAGTACCCTTCACCGCAGCCGATATCCAGGATTTTACACTCTGGCTGATTCAGCACCGGCGCAAGCAGGTTGACTACCTGCTCACGCAGCGGCTGATAATAGCCTGCCTCAAGAAATTCCCGTCGTGCCTGCATCATCTCTGCACTGTCACCCGGTTCACGTGACCGTTTATGCTGAACGGGCAGCAGATTGACATACCCTTCTTTTGCCTGATCGAACTGATGGCGGTTTTCGCAGCACCAGCTGCGGTCGGTAAAGGTCAATGGAGAGTGACAAAGAGGGCAGGTCAGGGACATCAGGTGCTCCGGCATCAGATAACGCGGCGCAGTGTAACCTTAACGTTTCCGCATCGGAAGCATAAAGAAAGCCCCGGCTGTAGAGCCAGGGCTTTAAGATTCCGTGTCAGGGTGCAATGCACCGAGGCGGAGTCGAATCAGATAGCAGTGACGTTAACAGCTGCCGGGCCTTTCTGGCCGTCCTGAATTTCGAACTCAACGCTCTGGCCTTCAGCCAGGGTTTTAAAACCGTTGCCCTGAATAGCAGAGAAGTGTACGAACACATCTTTGCTGCCGTCAGCAGGAGTGATAAAACCAAAACCTTTAGACTCGTTGAACCACTTAACCTGACCTTTAATCTTTGCCATTTTGCAAATTCCTTTAGATGTTTATTTAGCCCGAAAGCTGTCTTACAGAAAAACCAGAGACATTACTGCATGAGGCACTAATTAAGGTTCGGCAAGGAAGCGGTATTCAACGTCAACGTCTTTACTCGTACTTCTTTACTGAAGATGCCATGCATAAACAGAACTGTACCTCGTTTAACCCACGAATTGTTATCACATATCCCAAAAATAATGGCAAGCCATTTTTAAAGCCCTGACGCGCCTGCGCACATATTTGCCAGAAGGCTCACATTGCCTGTTCCGCGGGGTCTACAAATGTGTCTGAGAATAAAGTCCATGCGCGGCCAGCGCGCGCTCCTGCCTGTGTTGCCAGGCATAACCCGATGGATACCATAAGAAATTAATATTTCACAAATATGGCAATGGCGAAATGAATAAGCGAAGCGGTAACGGTTGTAGATATCCAAAATCTGACGTCAATCCTGTACAGCGCCTTTTATTTCGTACAAATAACGCTTTTTTTGCACCAAAAGCAGGAGCCAGCCATTAGCCTTGCTCCAAATAAAAGCAGGGATGCGGATTTTACTTATTAAGAATTTAACTTTTGATTTGAAAAATTGATGTCTGATAAAAACCTCCGTCTTTTATTTACACCGGAGGCTTTAGGATTATTCCTGGCTGCAATTATTCAGACTGCGACCTTCGCCTATTCGCCAGGGGGCGAAGCGGCCATTATGTTCGTCTGCCCGCTGTAGCGCATTCGCCAGTTCCTGTGGTGGCGCATCCAGCGACTCATCGGCCAGTTCAAACACGCCCCAGTGAATAGGCAGCGTCAATGGCCTGCCTGCTGCCTGCCATAACGCCACCGCCTGATCGGGATCCATGTGCTGGCTTGCCATGAACCATTTAGGTGCATACGCGCCAATCGGTAACGCAGTCACGCTGAACGGGCCAAGCCGGGCCGGAATCTCCTGCAGGCGGTCACTGTAGCCACTGTCGCCAGAAAACCAGAAACGCAGTGAGGCAGAGCGTACGACCCAACCGCACCAGAGTGAACGGTTGCGATCGCATGGGGTTCGCATACTCCAGTGACGGGCTGGCACCGCATCAAAACAGAGATTACCGAGCGTTACCTGCTGCCACCAATCGAGCTGGTGCACCTGATTTACGCCCTGCGCTCTGCACCATTTCGCCAGTCCCAGCGGCACAATAAAGGTCGCCTGCGGAAAATGCCGGATAATCGCTTTAACCGTCGGTTTATCCAGATGGTCGTAATGGTTGTGTGAAATCAGCACGACATCAAGCCGTGGCAGATCAGCGATGCTGATGGGTGCGGGTGTTTTACGCTGTGGCCCCGCAAACGCCAGCGGCGAGGCGCGTGAGCCGAGTGCCGGATCGATCAGGATATATTGTCCCTTAAGCCGTAACAGTACGGCAGCATGTCCAAGCCACCAGATACGATCGTCACTGCCGCTGATATCCGCGGGCTGCCACCATTGCCTGGTGAACGCCGCATAACCCTGCTGTGGGGGTATTGGTAGCCCCAGTGCTTTGCGCTCCCTGCGCCAGCGTTTCAGGTCACCCGGCCTGCGCTGCTCCGGTTCAGGATTACGAAATCCCTCTGGCGTGTGATGCGTTTTGCTGCTGTCATACCACGGATTTTTCCAGGCCATTCCGTCTCTCTGGTGTGATTAACGTTCCGGGATTAACCGGATAAAGTCGCGCTTTTCCCGATCGTCTTCGGTTTTTTTACTTTCTGCCCCAGGCTGCATCTCAATCAGACGGCGCAGCAGCTGATTCTGTTTCTTCTGCTCTTCAAGTAAGGATTCCAGTAAACGGATCTGCTCACCCGCGCGCACGCTGGCCCGGTTTACAAAGAACCAGGCGATAAACGCCACAATCAAAATAATGACCAGCAGACCATAGCTGACCAGGGGGCCCGAATTTGCGGCTAACTCATTCATAACTGCCTCGTAAAACTCAGTGGAAATTAAACAACCGCTCATTCTACCTGTAGCCATCGCAAAAGATAATGGGAGATACATCAATGCAGAATTTGCCGTTTCAGTTATCTCTGATCGATCCCGTCAGAAAAGCGAGGCATGCTGGTATCATCATAACCGGCAGCACCAGGTGGCGCGCTGAGTTATCTTTCACAAGGAGACACAATGAAACTGTTTATTCGCACAATAGGCCTGCTGGCGGTGATCTGGCTGGCAATGCTGTTTACCGGCTATGGCGTGTTAACCGGCAGTACTAAAAATGCCGCCGGACTTGGCCTGCAGTGCAGCTATCTTACCGCTCGCGGCGTCATCAACGCGCAGTATCTGCATACCGACAGCGGTGTGGTGGGCGTGACGGATTGTCCGTTGCTGAAGAAAAGCGGAGAAGTGATCGATAACTAGTGATAAAGCGGGCCGGATGGCCCGCTTTGTTCAGAATGGGTAGTCGTGATAGCCCATTTCTGCTGAGAGCGTGCGGGCCGCCCGATGCAACATCGCCACATAATCCTGGCGGGCATCTTCTGAAAAACGAATGGTGGGAAATGAGATACTGAGTCCCGCAATCACTACGCCAAACCGATCAAACACTGGCACGGCAAGGCAGCGTAGCCCCTCTTCCTGCTCTTCATTATCTTCGCCATAACCCTGCACTCTGACCTGATCCAGCGTCGTGATCAACGCCTCCGCGCTCAGCAACGTATTGGCCGTGCTGCGTTTGAACTCCACATCCCGCAGAATTTCCTCAACATCGCTGCGATCGCGCCAGGCGAGCAGGACTTTACCAATTGCGGTGGTATGCAGCGGGTTGCGGCGGCCAATGCGCGAATACATGCGTAGATTGTAAAGCGAGTCGATTTTATGGATGTAGACAATACTGTCCTCTTCCAGCGCCCCAAGGTGAATCGTCTCTTTGGTCAGACGCGACAGCTCGCGCATCTGCACATCCGCGCTGCGGATTAAATCGACGTTCTGTAGCGCTTTGGCACCCAGTTCAAACAGCTTCAGCGTCAGTGAATACTTCTCGCTTTCACCTTCCTGCGTGACATAGCCCAGCGACTTCATGGTCTGCAGAAAACGGTAGACGGTGCTTTTTGACATCATCACGCGCTGCGCAAGCTCGGTAATACCGTGATCGCGCTCTTCACCCAGCGCCTGCAAAATGCCAAATACTTTAAGCACTGAAGAGACGGAATCGGGCTGTTTATCATTTTCAGCAGAGGACATCGCGCACCTTGTTAAATCTGTTTCAAAAAAAATGGAACGGACTGTCAGTATAGAGTGACGCACAGGTCGGCAGCAATGCTTTAACCATTGAGTCATATTTTAAGACAGTTTTTTATTCGTCCGGACGCTGCTTTTCCGCGCTTATTTCATTAGCATGATGATATTCACCCTCTTTAGTAATTAACTTATGACACGCTCTCCTCCTCAGGATGGATTACCCACGCGTCAGCGCTATATGGCCATCGTTACCATTGCGCTGGGCCTGACCATGGCGGTGTTAGACGGCGCGATTGCCAATGTCGCGTTACCGACCATATCGCGTGAGCTGAATGCCAGCCCGGCGCAGTCGATCTGGATTGTGAATGCTTATCAGATTGCGATTATCGTCTCGCTGCTGTCGCTCTCGTTTCTGGGCGATATGCTGGGCTACCGCCGCGTCTACCAGGCAGGCCTGGCACTGTTTATTGCGACATCATTGTTCTGCGCCTTTTCGACCACGCTAACCATGCTGACCTTTGCCCGTGTGCTGCAGGGCCTGGGCGGCGCGGCGCTGATGAGTGTGAATACCGCGCTGATACGCATTATCTATCCACAGCGGTATCTGGGACGCGGTATGGCGATCAACTCGCTGGTGGTGGCGGTGTCAACTGCGGCAGGGCCGACGGTAGCGGCAGCAATACTCTCGGTCGCCAGCTGGAAATGGCTGTTTCTGATTAATGTTCCGCTGGGTGCCATTGCGCTCTGGCTGGCGCTGCGAACGCTGCCTGATAACCCGCAGAAAGCCACAACACAAAAATTCGATGTGCCCAGCGCGATCATGAATGCCCTGTTCTTTGGTCTGATCATCTCCGCGCTGAGCGGCTTTGCTCAGGGACAGAGTCATCTGCTGGTGCTCTCCGAGGTCATTGCGCTGCTGGTCATTGGCTGGTTCTTTATTCGTCGTCAGCTCAACATGGCGGTGCCGCTGCTGCCGGTTGATCTGCTGCGTATCCCGATTTTCAGCCTGTCGATGGGGACGTCGGTCTGTTCGTTCTGCGCCCAGATGCTGGCGATGGTTTCACTGCCCTTCTTTCTGCAGAACGTCCTGCAGCGTAATGAGGTGGCAACCGGTCTGTTGCTGACGCCCTGGCCGCTGGCAACGATGGTATTTGCGCCGATTGCCGGCCGCCTGATTGAACGGGTGCATGCCGGGCTGTTGGGTGGAATTGGACTGGCGATGTTCGCGCTGGGACTGTTCCTGCTCGCGTGGCTGCCGGTAAATCCGGATGATGGCGATATTATCTGGCGCATGATGCTGTGCGGTGCCGGTTTCGGGCTGTTCCAGTCACCCAACAACCACACGATTGTCACCTCCGCGCCACGTAATCGCAGTGGCGGTGCCAGCGGCATGCTGGGTACTGCGCGCCTGCTGGGACAGAGTATGGGTGCCGCGCTGGTCGCACTGATGTTTAATCTGTTTAATGAACGTGGGACGCACGTTTCGCTGCTGCTGGCGGGCAGCTTTGCCGCCGTGGCCGCACTGGTCAGTGTGTCGCGGATGACGCAGACCCGCGCCTGATGGCAGAAACAGAAAAGGCGACCCACCTGGCAGAGGGTGAGCCGATTCGCTGTCAGGCCGGGCCTTCACAGGGAACCCGGTCAGCTCGGAAAGATTTCTGTCATCCATAACGGTCGGCCCGTACCATTGCGCACCTCATCCCTGAGGTGCGACCGTAAACGGTCCAACGCTTTGCGTTGTTTAAAAACGCTCCCGGCGTTTTTGTCCTGGCGCGGGACGCTTTCCTCCTCTGCCCGGGTTCCCTGCATGTTGAGCTAAGATATTGCTGTCAGAGGCAGTCTGATTATGGTTTCTAAACAGAAAAGGCGACCCGCGGGTCGCCTTTTTTGCTCTGCTTAACGCTACTTCAGATACTGACCGCTGCGCAGTGCTTCAATACGCTTATCTAACGGCGGATGCGACATAAACAGCTCGCTGAATGATTTACCTTTACCGTTGATACAGAACGCCAGCATGCTGCTCGGCTCCTGCGGTTCGTAGCTGGTTTTCAGGCGCTGCAACGCCGCAATCATCTTCTCACGACCGACCAGCTTCGCTGAACCGGCATCGGCGTGGAACTCACGATGACGCGAGAACCACATGGTGATGATGCTGGCAAGAATACCAAATACCAGCTCCAGCACCATCGACACCGCAAAGTAGACCAACGGATTGCCGTTGCTGCTCTCTTCGCCATCACGGTTGCCGGACATAAAGCCCGCCGCAATCTGTGCCAGAATACGTGAAACGAAAATCACGAAGGTGTTCACCACACCCTGGATCAGCGTCATGGTAATCATGTCACCGTTGGCGATGTGCGACACTTCGTGCGCCAGCACCGCTTCCGCCTCATCACGGCTCATGTTCTGCAACAGACCGGTTGAGACAGCCACCAGTGAGGCGTTACGACGCGCACCAGTCGCAAAGGCATTGATATCAGGTGCGTGATAGATCGCGACCTGTGGCATCGCAATGCCCGCCTGTTGGGCCTGACGGCCAATGGTATCCACCAGCCAGCGCTCGGTTTCATTGCGTGGCTGTTCAATCACTTCACCGCCAACCGAACGCAGCGCCATCCACTTCGACATCAGCAGTGAAACAAACGCACCGCCGAAGCCAAACAGGCCTGCCATGATCATCAGGCCCTGAACACTGCTTGACTGGATCCCTGTCAGGCTGAGAATCAGCCCGAATACCAACATCACAGCCAGGTTGGTCATCAGGAAAAGAGCAATACGCATCATTTTTGTTAATCTTCCTCAGTAGTTCACGCGCCTATACGCGGATACATATCCTATGAGCATTGGGCGGCTTTTCAAGCGACCTTAACGTTTAAGTGCCTAAAAAAACATAACTTTACATTCTGACACGCCTGATGAGTAGCCCAGCCTTCAGGCACCTTCACCAGCGCTAATCATTGCTTACTGGAAACTTTTCTGAGTACAAAAAAAAGCACCGCTGAGCGGTGCTTTTTCTGGCAACAGCGGATTATTTCGCCGCTGGCGCCTCTGGCTGGGATTTCTCCAGTTGCGCAAGATCGTTCGCGATCTTCACCGTCTCGTCGAGATAGGGATCCGGCTCTTTATAATCTTTCGGCAGCTCATCCAGGTTTTTCAGCGGTTTTTTGCCTTCGGCCTGATAGCGCGCGTTGATTCGCTCCAGTCGTGACGCATCATCTTCGTGGTTCTCTTTCTCGCGCTGGGCAAGATTGAGTGACACGATATTGCGCTTATCTTTCAGGGCATTGTAACGGGCAATGTCCTTCATAATGTACTGGAACTCGCGATCCTGAGCGATACGGTCCGCATGCTGCTTCGTCAGCTGCGCAACCAGCGGTTTAACATCACCGGTTTTGGTATAGGTTGCCGCTTTGATGCTGTCCCACGGCAGCGCGTTATCTTCAAATTTCTCACCGGTTTCAGCCGCTTCAACGCCGGTTGGCATCAGCAGATCCGGCGTGACGCCTTTACGCTGTGTACTGCCGCCATTAATGCGATAGAACTTCTGGATCGTATAAGAAACGGAGCCTAACGCTGGCCATTCCGGACGCAGCATCTGATCGTAAATGCGGTTCAGCGAGCGATACTGCTGAACGGTGCCTTTACCAAAGGTTGGCTCGCCGACAATCACTGCACGACCATAGTCCTGCATCGCAGCAGCAAAGATCTCAGAGGCGGAGGCGCTGAAGCGATCGACCAGCACCACCAGCGGGCCTTTGTAGTAGACCACGCCGTCGTTATCACTGTCTTCACGCACCCGACCATTATTGTCGCGAACCTGCACCACCGGACCACTCGGAATAAACAGGCCGGAAAGCGAGACCGCTTCGGTTAGCGCACCACCGCCATTGGTACGGAGATCGATCACGACGCTATCGACGTTCTGTTTCTGCAGTTTCTGCAGCTGTACTTTCACGTCGTCGGTGAGGCCGACATAGAAACCAGGAATATCGAGCACGCCCACTTTCTGCTTGCCGACATTTTTGATGGTCAGTTTAACCGCGCGATCTTCAAGACGGATTTTCTCACGCGTCAGCGTTACAGTACGGGTTTTAGTACCCTTACCGGCGGGCAGAACTTCCAGGCGCACTTTGCTGCCCTTGGGTCCTTTAATTTTTGCCACGACATCATCCAGACGCCAGCCAATCACATCTTCCATCGGCTTGCCTGGCTGACCAACACCGACGATGCGATCGCCAACGGTAATGGCTTTGCTCTTCGCGGCCGGGCCACCTGCGACCATCGAGTTGATCACGGTGTAGTCGTCATCCATCTGCAGTACCGCACCGATGCCTTCCAGTGACAGGCTCATCTCCGTGTTGAACTGCTCAGTGTTACGCGGCGACAGATAGCTGGTGTGCGGATCGATTTCGCGGGCGAACGCGTTCATCACCAGCTGGAAAACGTCTTCACCGTTGCTCTGGGCCAGACGACGGATAGCAAAGTTGTAACGCTTGGTCAGAACGTCGCGGATCTCGTTATCGTCTTTGCCCGCCAGCTTCAGACTCAGCTGGTCATATTTGACCTTGGCATCCCAGAGCGCATTGAGTTCAGCCTGATCTTTCGGCCAGGGCGCTTTGGCGCGGTCAATGTCGATTGTGTCATTGCCGCTGAAATTCATCGGACGCGCCAGCACCGTCAGCGCATACTGATAGCGCTCAAAACGGCGTTTCTGCGCCAGATTATAAATATCGTAAAAGAGATCCAGCTTGCCACTGCGCAGCTCATCGCCGACGGTGGTTTTTTTGCTGGCAAACTGCGCCACATCTGACGCCAGCAGCACATTGTGGCTGTAGTCGAGCATGTTCAGGTAGCGATCAAAAATTTTCGCTGAAAAGTTCTGATCCAGATCGAACTGGCGGTAGTGGGAACGGGTAAAGCGCGAGGTGACGCGCTCACTGACCGTCGGATCCTGCGGGTCTTCGTGAAGCTGGGGAATCTGATCGGCGCGGGTAATATTCTCTGCGCCGAAGGTTGGGCCTGCTAAGAGCAGGCCCGCAATAAGTCCAACTTTAAAAAGGGTGTTCATGCCGGGGTTAGCCTCCGTTTCAGAACTGCAAGTGTTCTGCGCGCACAATCATTGCCATGCCGGAAGCGAGCTGGACCCGAACGCCGTCTTTTGATACTTCAAGAACGGTAGCGTCCATCGCACTTTTGCCTGCTTTAACTTTAATACTCTGGCCGGGTTGCAAAGTTGAGGTATCAGTGATGGGTCGGGCTTCCTGCTCCGGACGTGGGGCTGGCTTGCGATGCTGTGAGGCGGTCGCACGCGGTGCAGTCGTCTGCGGACGTGGTTTACGCGCAGCATCGCCTTCTGCAGGCTTACGTGGCGCGGGCTTGCGTGGACGACGCGGTGCCGCGCCCTCTTCGCTTTCACCCGCTTCACGACGTGCAGCACGCTGCTGGTCACGCTGCGCCTGGACGCGTGCTTTCGCTTCTTCCAGTTGCTTACGTGCATGCTCAACGTGTTGCTCATCCAGCACGCCACAGGCGTTACCGTCGAGATCGACACGAATCGCACCGGCTTTGATGCCGTACAGATAACGCCAGCTTGACGTATAGAGACGCAGCGCGGAACGCAGCTGTGTTTTGCTCAGACCCATTTCGCCCTGAACACGCTCGACCAGATCCTGAAAGATACCGATTTTGAGCGGACGCGCTTCACCTTCAGCGCTAAAGCAGTGCGGAAAGCGCTCCGCCAGAAAAGTGATGACTTCTTTACTGCTATTCAACTTAGGTTGATTTTCCATGAAATTTCCTGATTACAACGGGTTTGCCGACCAGCGCAGGCATGAACAGGCGACATTATAATGACAACATCGCTAAATGCCATGTGATCCAGTCGATTAGCTGCGCGTCAGCTGCAGATATTTTTCTAAGTCGCTGTTCGCAAGCACTTCACAAAGCCCATCAGTCAGTTTGACCAGCCCCGATTCGTCGTCGCTGTCAAAGCGATTGTACTCCACGCTATCGATGTCCAGCACCCCAACCACAGTGCCATTCACTTTCAGAGGAATCACAATCTCAGCATTACTGGCAGCGTCACAGGCGATATGGCCCGGGAAAGCATGCACATCATCGACTCGTTGCACTTTTTCTTCTGCCAGCGCCGTGCCACACACACCTTTACCGACCGGAATGCGCACACAGGCGATTTTCCCCTGGAACGGGCCAAGCACCAGCGTATCGGCTTCCGTAAGCAGATAGAAACCTGCCCAGTTCACGCCATCGAGACGTTCGTACAGCAGCGCGCTAAAGTTTCCCATTGCGGCGAGGAACGCCGTTTCTCCCGCCAGCAAGGCGCGCATATCGCGATTCAAATCGGCGTAAAAGGCAGTTTTGTTCATTATTTAACCGTTACCAATGACATCTGAACGGGGCAATAGAGACCGTTCGTTAAAAATAAGTTTTAAATATCCAGAGCCACAAGGTGAATCATAGCGTTAGTTGCTATACCCTTAGCATTCTGTGGATCGAAGCGTGATGCCCGAGACAGGCACACAGACAATGTCTTAATGACCAATATCTGTTCCCTCTGAAGAGCGAAAATTGCATCACCCTATGAAAATTCACGCTATCAGCCAGACATTGCCTCACGCACGTTATCAGCGTTGCCCGCAATGCGATACCCTTTTTTCCTTACCGGATGTGAAAACGCATCAGTCGGCACACTGCCCGCGCTGCAACGCTGAGATTCTCAGTGGACGCGACTGGCCAATGACCCGACTGATGGCCATGGCCGCCACCATGATCGTGTTAATGCCCTTCGCTTTTTCCCTGCCGCTGGTGGATATCCGGCTGCTGGGTATGCGCATTAATGCCAGCGTGCTGGAAGGGGTGATTCAGATGACTCAGCAGGGTGATGTGCTGACCGCTTCGATGGTGGCCTTCTGCACCATCGGTGCGCCGGTAACGCTGGTCGCCGGCATCTGTTATCTCGGTATTGGTCATCGTCTGGGCATGAACCTGCGGCCCGTATTGATCATGCTGGAGAAGCTCAAAGAGTGGGTAATGCTCGATATTTACCTGGTCGGCATCGCCGTGGCATCCATCAAGGTGCAGGACTATGCTTCGCTGGAGATAGGCTATGGGCTGGCGGCCTACATTGCCCTGACGGTGCTGAGCGTGCTGACCATGATCCATCTGAATATGGAACAGCTGTGGGAGCATTTCTACCCGCAAAGCCCCGGCAATATGGCCCGTGACGACATGCAGGTCTGCCTCAACTGTCATAACACCGGCATCGCTGATGAACGGGGCCGCTGCCCGCGCTGCCATACGCCGCTCGACTTCCGTCGCCGCCACAGCCTGCAGAAATCCTGGGCTGCGCTGATCGCGTCGATTGTGTTCTTGATCCCTGCGAATCTGCTGCCTATTTCCGTGGTTTACCTGAACGGTTCACGGCGCGAGGACACCATCTTCTCCGGCATCCTGGGGCTGGGTGAAGGCAATATTCCGGTGGCAGCGATTGTGTTTATCGCCAGTATTCTGGTGCCCTTTACCAAGGTACTGGTCATGCTGACGCTGCTGCTTAGCATTCATTTCCGCTGTGAACAGGGACTGAGAACCCGCATCCGGTTGCTGCGGTTTGTGACCTGGGTTGGCCGCTGGTCCATGCTCGATCTGTTTGTCATTTCGTTAACCATGTCGCTGGTCAACCGTGATCAGCTGCTGGCTTTTACCATGGGACCGGCTGCGCTGTTTTTTGGCGCGGCCGTCATCCTGACCATTATGTCTGTTGAGTGGCTGGACAGCCGCCTGCTCTGGGATGCACATGCAACAGGAAACGCCGACTACACCGACTAACGCAACGCTGCGTAATAAGCGCAAAATTTCGCCCTTCTGGCTGCTGCCGGTCATTGCGATGCTGATCGCCTGCTGGCTGCTCTGGACTAATTATCAGGAGCGCGGCACCACCATCACCATCAATTTTCAGACGGCGGATGGTATCGTGCCGGGTCGTACCCCGATCCGTTATCAGGGCGTAGAAGTGGGCACCGTGCAGGGCATTAATCTCAGCGACGACTATCGTAGAATCCAGATTAAAGCCAGCATCAAGAGCGACATGCGCGACGCGCTGCGTGAGGATACTCAGTTCTGGCTGGTGACGCCCAAAGCCTCACTGGCGGGCGTCTCGGGTCTGGATGCGCTGGTCGGCGGTAACTATATCGGGATGATGCCGGGTAAAGGTAAACCCAGCGAGGCGTTTACCGCGCTGGATACGCAACCGAAATACCGGGTCAATACCGGCGAATTGATGATCCATCTGCATGCGCCCGATCTTGGCTCTCTCAACACTGGCTCGCTGGTCTACTACCGTAAAATTCCGGTTGGTCGGGTCTATGACTACAGTATTGATAATAAGGCCGATGGCGTGGCAATTGATGTGCTGATTGAGCGTCGCTTTATTAATCTGGTGAAGACCAACAGCCGCTTCTGGAACGTGTCGGGCGTCAATGCGGACGTCAGCCTGAGCGGCGCTAAAGTGCAGCTGGAGAGTCTGGCGGCGCTGGTCAATGGCGCGATTGCGTTTGACTCACCGCAGGGGGCGGAAACCGCCAAAGCGGAGCAGAACTACCGGCTCTATCCCGATCTGGCGCACAGCCAGCGCGGCGTGCAAATCACGCTTGACCTGCCTGATGGTAAAAATCTCAAGGCCGGCAGCACCCCGCTGATGTACCAGGGCCTGGAGGTGGGTACGCTGACTAAACTGAACCTGCTGGATGGCGGCAAGGTGACCGGCGAGCTGACGATTGATCCTTCTGTGGTTGGACTGATGCGCAGCGGTACCCGCATCGAAATGCACAGCCCGAAAATCAGCCTGACCGATACCAGCCTCAGCGCACTGCTGACCGGTAATACGCTGGAACTGGTGCCGGGTGAAGGCGAGCCGCAGCAGCACTTCACCGTGCTGGCGTCGAATGAGACACTGCTGCAGAAACCCAACGTACTCACGGTCAAACTCAGCGCACCAGAGAGCTACGGCATCGATCAGGGCCAGCCGCTGATGCTGCACGGTATGCAGATTGGTCAGGTCATGTCACGTTCGCTGGATGAAAATGGCGTCAATTTCGTCGTCGCGGTCAATCCTGAAAATCGCAATCTGGTGCATGGCGACAGCAAATTTATCGTCAACAGTCGCCTCGATGTGAAGTTCGGTCTTGATGGCATGCAGGTATTAGGTGCCAGCGCCCGCGAGTGGGTAGATGGCGGCATCCGGCTGGAGCCGGGCAAAAAAGGCGAGCCAAAAAGCGCCTATCCGCTGTTTGCCGATGCTGAAAAAGCGGACGAAGGCATTACCGGCGATGGCCCGTCCACGACGCTGATGCTGACCGCCAACAGCCTGCCTGACGTACAGGCCGGTTCGGTCGTGCTTTACCGTAAATTCCAGGTGGGCGAGATTGTCAAAGTGACGCCGCGCGCTGACGCTTTTGATATTGCGGTGCATATTCAGCCGGAGTATCGCAAGCTGCTGACCAGCGAAAGCGTGTTCTGGGCTGAGGGTGGCGCACGCGTCAGCCTTAACGGCAGCGGTCTGACGGTGCAGGCATCGCCCCTTAACCGTGCGCTGAAAGGCGCAATCAGCTTCGACAATATGAGTGGTGCGCAGTCGGTCAAAGGGGCTAAACGCATGCTCTACTCCTCTGAAACCGCCGCCCGCGCGGTGGGCAGTCAGATTACGCTGCACACCTATGACGCCAGCAAGCTCTCTGCCGGGATGCCGATTCGTTATCTGGGTATCAACGTCGGTCAGGTGGAGTCACTGTCGTTAAGCAAAGATAACAATCAGGTCGTGGCGAAAGCCGTACTCTACCCTGAATATGTGAATGATTTTGCCCGCCTCGGCAGCCGTTTCTCAGTGGTTTCACCGGAGATTTCCGCTACGGGTGTAAATCATCTGGAGACCCTGTTACAGCCGTACGTCAACGTTGATCCGGGCAAAGGCGGTGCTGCACGCACCTTTGAATTGCAGGAAAGCACCATTACCGATTCGCGCTACCTGAATGGCCTGAACATTTATGTTGATGCCACTGAGGCCGGTTCACTGTCGCTGGGTACGCCGGTGCTGTTCCGGGGTGTGGAAGTGGGTACCGTCACCGGCACGTCACTGGGTAATATGGCCGACCGCGTGCAGATCGCCCTTCGCATCAGTAAGAAGTACCAGCATCTGGTGCGGAACAATTCGGTGTTCTGGCTGGCGTCCGGATACAACCTCGACTTCGGTCTGGTGGGCGGCGTGGTGAAAACCGGGACCTTCCAGCAGTTTATTCGCGGCGGTATTCAGTTTGCGACGCCACCAACGGTGCCGCTGGCGCCACAGGCGAACCCGGATAAACATTTCCTGCTGCAGGATGAAGCGCCGAAAGAGTGGCGTACCTGGGGAACGGCGATTCCGTCTCCGCGTTAATTTACTCTGAACGAGCCGCTTCTTTCAGACGGCTCAAAACGTAAAGCGATGGGAGTATACGCCTGTAGCAAAGCATCGCGGGCCATGGACAAAAACGCCGGGAGCGTTTTTGAACAACGCAACGCGTTGGCCCGTTTACGGGCGCACCTCAGGGATGAGGTGCGTAATCGCCCGCGCTGAGCATGCCTGGGATGGCGTCTTTAGCGTCTTTGCGAAAGGCGTATGCTCCCTGAGCCTTCACGTTATTCTCACTCTCAAACGGGCAGCCTGGCTGCCCGTTTTCTTTCCTCATGTTACACTGCCGCCTTTGCCTTAACTGGAATGTGCCCGTGTCAGATGCGTCTTCGTTTTTCCCCGCCGATTTTCTCTCATTAATGCGTCAGAGCCTGCCCGATGAGGCGAGCTTCGCGCAGTTTATCGCCTACAGTCAGCAACCGCTGCGCCGCAGTATTCGCGTCAATACCCTGAAGATCAGCGTAGCTGCCTTCCTGAGCCAGACCGCCGGGTATGACTGGAAGCTGACGCCGGTGCCGTGGTGCGAAGAGGGATTCTGGATCAGCCGGGAAGATGAGAGCCTGCCGCTGGGTAGCGTCGCTGAGCATCTCAGCGGCCTGTTCTACATTCAGGAAGCCAGCTCCATGCTGCCGGTAACTGCACTGTTTGATACCCAGCCAGAGGTCAGCGCCGTGATGGATATGGCGGCGGCACCGGGTTCCAAAACCACCCAGATTGCGGCGCGAATGGGCAATCAGGGCGTAATCCTGGCAAACGAATTCTCCTCCAGCCGGGTCAAAGTGCTGCACGCTAACATCAGCCGCTGCGGCGTCAGCAACAGTGCCCTGACGCACTTTGACGCGCGGGTCTTCGGGCCCGCCCTGCCGGAGCAGTTCGACGCCATCCTCCTCGACGCACCCTGCTCCGGCGAAGGCGTGATTCGTAAAGATGCGGATGCACTGAAAAACTGGTCGCTGGCGAGTACCGAAGAGATCGCCGCGACCCAGCGTGATCTGCTCGACAGTGCCTTTCACGCACTCAAACCTGGCGGCACGCTGGTTTATTCAACCTGCACCCTGAATCAGATTGAGAATCAGCAGGTGATTAGCTGGCTGCTGCAGCGCTATCCGGACGCGGTTGAGGTCGTGCCGCTCGACAGGCTTTTTGAGGGTGGTGATCAGGCCGCGACGCCCGAAGGCTATCTGCATGTCTTTCCGCAGATGTTCGACAGCGAAGGCTTTTTCGTGGCGCGTCTGCGTAAAATCGCGTCAGTCGAGCCCTTACCCCTGCCGGGCTACAAAGTGGGTAAGCTGCCCTTCTCCCCTCTCAACCGTAAGCTGGAAAGTGAGATCGTACAGGCCGCCGCCACTGTCTCTATCAAATGGGATGACGCACTGGAGCTGTGGCAGCGTGATAAAGAGATCTGGCTCTTCCCGAAAGCCGTCACCCCGCTGCTGGGCAAAGTGCGCTTTTCGCGCATTGGCCTGAAGCTGGCAGAAACCTTTGCTAAAGGCTATCGCTGGCAGCATGAAGCCGTGATTGCACTGGCGCAACGCGATGCGACGCAGGCCTTTGAGCTCACGGCGGCAGAAGCTGAAGAGTGGTATCGCGGCCGGGATATCTATCCGGAAACGGCACCCGTTAACAATGAGATGATTGTGACCTATCAGCAGCAGCCGCTGGGGCTGGCGAAGAAAGTTGGCACCCGCATCAAGAACAGCTATCCGCGCGAACTGGTGCGCGACGGTCGCCTGTTCCGCTAACTCACTTGAGTTGCAGCATCGTCAGATGATTGCCAAACACGGCGCCGGTATCGATGTAATGCAGATTGGCAATCGTCAGCGGCTGTTTCAGCGGGGTATGACCGAAGTAAAAGGCATCTGCGCCATGGATGCCCGCCTGCTCACCTGACTCCAGGTCCTCCAGCCGCTGACGGCTCCAGACCACCTTTTGCCAGTCGAGTGACTTATTCAATGCGTATTCCCGGGCCGGATAATCTGCATGGGCAATCACAATAGTGCGCTCACCCAATTGCAGATGCAGTATCAGCGGCCGTTCACCACAGCGCCGCAACGCATGACGTGCCGCGATTAACGCTGCGCCCCGCAGCCGGAAGAACCAGTCGCCGCCGTTCATCCGCCAGAGCGCCATTTCCTGTCCCTGCAACGCCGCCAGCGCCATCTCCTCATGATTGCCGCGCACGCAGCGAAACCAGGGCTCGTCCAGCAGGGCCAGACAACCCAGACTGTCGGGCCCGCGATCAATAATGTCGCCTACCGAAATCAGTAAATCCTGCTGAGAGTCAAACTGTTGCTGCTGCAACAGCGCATCGAGTTCGCGGCGGCATCCATGGATATCGCCCACCACCCAGATCCGTCGCCATGCTGCGCCATTCAGGACGTCGTAATACATGGGTGCATGCGCCTCTCTGCTGAAAACATTATCAGAGTATAGTCAGGGCTGGCCACGAATCGGCGTGATGAACGGGGAAACAGAACCAGTAAGGCTGTGGGGCGAAGAGAAACAGAGGGTGGAAGAAAAGTGCGTCCCTCCCGGCGCTTATCTCCGGCACTCAGTTAAGGTGGTAGCTCTGTCAGGGACGAGATTCATCATAACGGCATCGGGCCACGCAGGCTATTCTGCCTCTGACGTAATCGTCGTCATTTGAGATCAGCTGCGCATTTTGGCCGGATATTTCTGTAGTTTCTCTGCCGGACGCACCGGACGGCGCACCAGTTCACCGCCGCAGTTGGGGCAAACATGCGCGAAATGCTCATCGCAGTCAGCGCAGAAGGTGCATTCAAACGAGCAGATGCGTGCCGCCAGAGACGATGGCGGCAGATCGACGTCACAGTGTTCACAGTTCGGGCGCAGTTCCAGCATGGTATGACTCCTGAAGAAGCGGGTGACTCAGCATCGCTGCTGCTGGCCCGCCTGTCGAGCCAGTGACCGGACAGAAGTGAGCCAGATCCGGACATTATGCATAAAGCCATGCAAAGCCTGGCGAACAAGGTCCTGCCCTGTCGCGGCTATTTATGGCGCTGATCTTCGGAAACCTCCCCGGGATGATCGTCGGACAATGCCTCTTCATCAGTCGCGCCCTCGTCTCCACCGTACTCCTCCTCCGGTGCCTGACCGCCCATTGACGCCTGAATCACCTCCTCTTCCAGCGTCGGGATCAGCGCAGCACCCAGTGGCGAGGTCGCCAGACTGTCAGGCATGACAACGTGCGGCAGCGGGACTTCGGTTGTCGGAAGCGGACCTGGCGCACGGACAAAACTCAGTCCGCCAATCACCAGCGCACAGAGCGCAAAGAAGAGATAGAGCATATTGCTGCCCAGCGGCTGCATCAGCGCACCGACCACCAGCGGGCCGATACTGGCACCAATACCAAACGCCATCAGCAGACAGGCGGTTAACGATACGCGGCGCTCGGCGGCCACCTGATCGTTGGCCAGCGCCACCTGCAATGGATAGAGCGCGAACTGCATCATGCTGGCGGCAAAGGCGATGCCGATCATCCAGTCAAACGTCAGATGCGGCAGCAGGATAAGTGGCACGCAGATGACGGCAAACAGCATCGCAATAATAAACAGCAGTCGCTGACGATCGTAGCGGTCAGAAAGCCAGCTCAGTGGAAACTGCGACACCAGCCCGGCAAAGATCGTAAGACTCATAAAATAGCCGGTCTGACCGGTGGTGAAGCCTTTGCTGCTGCCATAAACGGGTGCCAGACCGTAGAAGGCACCAATTACCATGCCGGTTACCAGTGTGGTGCCGAGCAGTTTGGGGATGGTGCGGATAAAATAGCCCAGTTCCATGGGTGCGGGCGTCATCGGCCTGACATGGGTGCGGGTGGTCAGCGCTATCGGCACCAGACAGAGCGCGAAGCAGAGTGCGACAATCAGCAGCGTACTCACACCAAATCCGGTCTGCAGGCTCAGTATCACCTGCCCGCCACTCAGCCCAAGGTAGGTAGCGACCATATATAAGCCGAAAATCATGCCACGCTGCGACGATTCCGCCTGATCGTTGAGCCAGCTCTCCAGCACCATGTACTGGCACATCATGCAGAGTCCGATAATCAGACGCAGAAAGACCCAAAGCGGAATAAAGTCAGTCAGGCCGTGACCCACCACGGAGGCGGTAATGATCCCGGCGCAGGCGACGTAGGCACGGATATGGCCGACGCGGGCGATCAGGTTGTGCCCCACCTTGCCGCCAATGACCAGCCCGATATAGTTTGCCGCGATAATTGCACCAATCAGCGCGCCGTTAACCTGCTCGCTGGCCAGCCGTAATGAGACATAGGTGGTCAGTAAACCGGAACCAAGCAGCATCAGCAGCGTGGTGGTGTAGAGCGGCAGAAACGTACTGAATATTTTTCCCATATGACTCCCTGTCTATACCCTTCAGGCATCAGGCCAGCATAGCCCTAAAGATAGACGATATCGGCAGGCGACGGCGTGTAACGGCTCGTCGATGGCAAAAAAAAACCCGCCAGCACAGTGCTGACGGGCCTGGTTTACACGCTTGGGAAGCTGATATTGCTGCCCGGCGCTTCACGGTTGAGATGGATGAAGTTCAGGTGTCGCTCATACTGATCCAGTATGTCGATGATCACCTGCTCTTTGCTGTAATCCATCAGGTCGTTACCCTGGCTGCCCTCCATCAGGAACGTTTCCAGCCGATAGTAGGTCGACTTACCGCTACGGGCGCGGTAGGTAAAGCCCGGAATCGAATATTGCTGCGGCCAGACCTGATAAATGAAGTCCTGCTCTTCGCCCAGATGAACACGCAGATCCAGATAGCCAATCGGGTTCGCCTCATCTGCCTCGACGCTTTCCAGTGTGACGCGGGCATCACGCAGTTCCAGCTCTTTTGCCACTTCCTGCATCGCCGGGAAAATGGTCTTTTCCATCATCTGCTGGGTGTAACGCGAACCCGGGTAGTTCATCAGGCGTGACAGACGCTTCTTCCAGGTCAGACGGTCGGTCGCATGCGCCAGATAGGGCGCAGTATCGCGCGTGGCGCTGGCACGGCGGTGATCCTCAATCTTCAGTGATTTAAACAGACCCGCCATCACAAAGAAGATCACAAAGCTGAACGGCAGTCCCATGATCACCGTGGTGTTCTGCAGGGCAGTGATACCGTTGGTCATCAGCATGCTCAGCGTCAGCACCCCAATCGCCACGGACCAGAAGATGCGCAGCCAGTTTGGCGCATCGCTGTTAATGTCTTTCAGCCGCGAGGTGAAGTTACCCAGCACCAGCGAACCGGAATCCGCAGAGGTCACGTAGAACAGCATGCCAGTGATGGTGGCAACCGATGCGCTGAGTTTAAACGCCGGATACTGCGCCAGCAGGCTGTAGAAGCCACGCTCTGCATGATTCATTACTTCCTGCGCAAATTCCGTATTACCGTGAATGATCTGATACAGCGCGGCGTTACCGAACACGGACAGCCACAGCAGTGTAAAGGTGAACGGAATAATCAGCGTGCCCAGCACGAACTCACGAATGGTACGACCGCGTGAGATACGCGCCAGGAACAGGCCGACAAACGGCGACCACGCCACCCACCACGCCCAGAAGAAGAGCGTCCAGCTGTTCATCCATTGGGTTGGACGATCAAAGGCAAAGGTATTGAGCGTCATGCCCATGAAGCGGTTGATGTAATCGCCAACGTTCAGCACCAGAGCATTCAGCAGGAACTCGGTGTTGCCGAAGAACAGCACAAACAGAATCAGG
Organism: Pantoea alfalfae; assembly: GCF_019880205.1. Taxonomy (NCBI): domain Bacteria; kingdom Pseudomonadati; phylum Pseudomonadota; class Gammaproteobacteria; order Enterobacterales; family Erwiniaceae; genus Pantoea; species Pantoea alfalfae. The sequence continues at coordinate 1,776,154 of NZ_CP082292.1, read as the reverse complement.
CCAAGCGCCATGATCACGTTGAGTTCGGAGAGGAAACGGATCCCTTTATCAACACCCGACGTCACAGAGATGGTAGCGATCACCACAGAAAGGACTATCAGCGCGGTCTGCGCGGTCAGGCCTTCCGGGATATCAAACAGCACTTTCAGGCCGTAGTTCAGCTGTACGACCCCTATCCCTAACGTGGTGGCGATACCAAAGATGGTGCCGACCACGGCTGCGATATCTACCGTGTGACCAATCGGGCCATAGATGCGTTTACCGAATATGGGATAGAGCGCCGAACGAATAGTCAGCGGCAGGTTATAACGGTAGCTGAAGTAGCCCAGCGCGATGCCCATCAGTGCGTACATCGACCAGCCGGTCAGTCCGTAGTGGAACAGCGTCCAGACCATCGCCTGGCGGGCGGCTTCCAGCGTCTGCCCTGCTCCTTCCGGCGGCTGCATATACTGCGTCACCGGTTCGGCGACCGAGAAGAACATCAGGTCGATGCCGATCCCGGCAGCAAACAGCATGGCGGACCAGCTGAGCACGCTGAATTCGGGTTTAGAGTGCTCCGGCCCAAGCTTAATAGAGCCAAAGCGTGAGCAGGCCATATAGAGCACAAAGACGATGTAGAGGGTGGCAGCCAGCATGTAGTACCAGCCGAAGGTGGCGGAAACCCAGTTGACCGCCTTGAGGATCCAGCTCGCGGCCAGTTCACTGTAGAGAATCGTCACAAGTGAAAACGTCAGAATCAATCCGGCAGAGGTATAAAATACAACGGGATTGAGTCTGTCTTTTTCACCGGAAGGTGGATTATTCATCGATTACCTCTGGTTAATGTCCTGAAAATTCGCAATGGATACGTCTTGCCGCCCACGGTGTTCAGGCCGTGCGGCTCTGTCTCGTTCTGTCACTTCCTGTTAATCGCTATGACAATCCAGCCTATTTTAGCACTCATTGCCGTTTCGCTTACGTTACATTTAAAAAACAGCATCCTAACAAATTTTCTTTTTATATTGAACGTGCAATCAAAAAAAGATTAAATAGGGGCTCGATTTGAGGGTGGAGCTGGAGCTATGCCAAAGGTAGGGATGCAGCCGATACGACGTCGGCAACTGATTGATGCGACCCTGAGCACGATTAATGAGATGGGGATTAATGATGCCACGATTGCCCAGATCGCCCGGCGGGCGGGGGTCTCAACCGGCATCATCAGTCACTACTTCAAGGACAAGAACGGTTTACTGGAAGCTACGATGCGTGATGTGACGCGTCAGCTACGCGAGGCAGTACTGTCGCGGCTAAAACCGCTGGCCGATGCCTCTGCAGAACAGCGGCTGTGTGCCATTGTTGATGGAAATTTTGATGAAACCCAGGTGCACACCGCGGTGATGAAAGCCTGGCTCGACTTCTGGTCGAGTAGCATGCATCAGCCCCAGCTTAACCGGCTTGAGCGGGTCAGCAGCCGTCGGCTTTACTCAACGCTGGTCGTCGAATTCCGGCGTGAACTGCCGCTGGAAAAAGCACGCCTGGCCGCACACGGTCTGGCTGCCCTGATCGACGGTCTGTGGCTGCGCGCCGCGCTAAGCGGTAAGCCATTCGATCCCGCTATCGCGCTCACACTGACCACCCAATTCATCCGTCAGCAACTGGCTGGCGAGCACGAATAACGGAAGGAGAAAACATGTCCCGATTCACCGAGCAGAAACTCTACATCGATGGCGCTTATGTTGCCGCAGCGTCTGGCGAAACGTTCCAGACAATCAACCCGGTCAACGGCGAAGTCCTGGCAGAGGTTCATGCCGCCGGCCAGGAAGATGTCGATCGCGCCGTTGCTGCCGCCAGAAAAGGCCAGAAGGTCTGGGCGGCAATGACCGCCATGGAGCGCTCACGCATCCTGCGTCGCGCCGTCGACATCCTGCGCGAGCGTAATGATGAGCTGGCAGAGCTGGAAATGCTGGACACCGGTAAACCTTACAGCGAAACCTCAGCAGTCGATATCGTCACCGGTGCAGACGTGCTGGAGTACTACGCGGGTCTGGTTCCGGCGCTGGAGGGTCAGCAGATCCCACTGCGTGAAACCTCCTTTGTTTATACCCGCCGCGAACCGCTGGGCGTGGTCGCCGGTATCGGTGCCTGGAACTACCCGATTCAGATCGCCCTGTGGAAATCCGCACCCGCGCTGGCAGCGGGTAACGCGATGATTTTCAAACCCAGCGAAATGACTCCGCTTACTGCCCTGAAGCTGGCAGAAATCTACACCGAAGCGGGCCTGCCGGATGGCGTGTTTAACGTGCTGCCGGGCATCGGTTCGGTGACCGGTCAGTTGCTCACCGAGCATCCGGGCATCGACAAAGTCTCCTTTACCGGCGGCGTTGTCAGCGGCAAAAAAGTGATGGCTAATGCAGCGGGGTCAACGCTGAAAGAGGTCACTATGGAGCTGGGCGGTAAATCACCGCTGATCATCTTTGATGATGCCGATCTCGATCTGGCCGCTGACATCGCCATGATGGCGAACTTCTACAGCTCCGGTCAGGTCTGCACCAACGGCACCCGCGTCTTTATCCCTGCAAAACTGCAGGCGGCGTTCGAGACCAAAATCAGCGAACGCGTTGCCCGTATTAAAGCAGGCGATCTGCGTGATCCGGCTACCAACTTTGGTCCGCTGGTCAGCTTCAGCCATCGCGACAACGTGATGCGCTACATCGAATCCGGCATTGCTGAAGGCGCACGCGTGCTGTGTGGCGGCAAACGTCTGACTGGTGGTGATTTCGACCAGGGTGCCTGGGTGGCCCCCACCGTGTTCACCAACTGCCGTGATGAGATGAAGATTGTCCGTGAAGAGATCTTCGGGCCGGTGATGTCGATCCTGAGCTATGAAAGTGAAGAAGAAGTGATCCGCCGCGCCAACGATACCGAGTTTGGTCTGGCCGCCGGACTGGTGACGCAGGACCTGAATAAAGCGCACCGCGTGATTCATCAGATCGAAGCCGGTATCTGCTGGATCAACACCTGGGGCGAGTCCGCCGCAGAGATGCCGGTGGGCGGCTACAAGCACTCCGGTATTGGCCGCGAGAATGGTCTGATGACGCTGCAGAGCTACACCCAGGTGAAGTCCGTGCAGGTTGAGCTGACGCGTTTTCAGTCAGTCTTTTAATCACTTAACCTGAGGAACGACGAATGGAATTTGATTACATTATTATTGGAGCCGGATCCGCAGGTAATGTTCTGGCGACCCGTCTTACCGAGGAAAGCAACGTGAGCGTCCTGTTGCTCGAAGCGGGCGGCCCGGATTACCGTTTTGATTTTCGTACACAGATGCCTGCGGCCCTTGCCTTCCCGCTGCAGGGAAAACGCTATAACTGGGCCTATGAGACTGAGCCAGAGCCTTACATGAACAACCGCCGCATGGAGTGTGGTCGCGGCAAAGGCCTGGGTGGTTCATCCCTGATTAACGGCATGTGTTACATCCGCGGCAACGCGATGGATCTGGACAACTGGGCCAGCGAGCCGGGACTGGAGAACTGGAGTTATCTGGACTGCCTGCCCTACTACCGTAAAGCGGAAACCCGTGATATCGGCCCGAACGATTTCCACGGCGGCGATGGCCCGGTTTGCGTGGCAACGCCGAAAGCGGGCAACAACGTGCTGTTTGAAGCGATGATTGAGGCGGGTGTACAGGCGGGTTATCCACGCACCGACGATCTGAATGGCTACCAGCAGGAAGGTTTTGGTCCGATGGATCGTACCGTGACGCCAAAGGGTCGTCGTTCCAGCACTGCCCGTGGCTATCTCGATATGGCCAAAGGTCGCCCCAACCTGAAGATCATTACGCATGCCACCACCGATCGCATCATCTTCGACGGCAAGCGCGCGGTTGGCGTGGAGTATCTGCAGGGCGACAGCAACACCATCAATAAAGTGACGGCTCGTCGTGAAGTGCTGCTGTGCGCGGGTGCTATCGCCTCGCCACAGATCCTGCAGCGTTCTGGCGTGGGTTCGCCTGAGCTGCTGAAGCAATTCGACATTCCGCTGGTGCACGACTTGCCGGGCGTGGGTGAAAACCTGCAGGACCATCTGGAGATGTATCTGCAGTATGAGTGTAAAGAGCCGGTTTCTATCTATCCGGCCCTGAAGTGGTGGAACCAGCCGAAAATCGGTGCAGAGTGGATGTTTAACGGCACCGGTATCGGTGCCAGCAACCAGTTTGAAGCAGGCGGCTTTATCCGCAGCCGCGAAGAGTTCAGCTGGCCGAACATTCAGTATCACTTCCTGCCGGTAGCAATTAACTACAACGGTTCTAACGCTGTTGATGCCCACGGCTTCCAGTGTCACGTCGGCTCTATGCGTTCGCCAAGCCGTGGTCATGTGCGCCTGAAGTCACGCGATCCGCGTCGTCATCCGGCTATTCTGTTCAACTACATGTCACATGAGCAGGACTGGCATGAGTTCCGCGATGCTATCCGCATTACGCGTCAGATAATCAATCAGCCAGCGCTGGATAAATATCGTGGCCGTGAAATCAGTCCGGGTCTGGATTGCCAGACGGATGAGCAGCTGGACGAGTTCGTGCGCAACCACGGCGAAACCGCCTATCATCCGTGCGGCACCTGTAAGATGGGTAACGACCCGATGGCCGTCGTGGATGGCGAAGGTCGTGTACATGGGCTGGAAGGTTTACGTGTCGTTGATGCGTCGATTATGCCGCTGATTATCACCGGTAACCTGAATGCCACCACTATCATGATTGGCGAGAAGATTGCCGATAAGATTCGTGGCCGCAATCCGCTGCCACGCAGCACCGCCACTTACTATGTCGCGGGTGATGCGCCGGTTCGCACCGTGCCGCAGCGCGCTGAGTGATTCGTGACGGTGTCACGTAACAAAAACCGGGCATTCTGTTGCCCGGTTTTTTTTGCACTGTTTTACGAACTCGCGCTTCCCTACATACGTTTTAAAAAAAACTGATTTTTGAACCATCAAACCTCAACAGGAATCAAAAATAGCAGCATCTGCTGTTGATTTCATGATGTGCAGAATGGTATAAATCCGGCGTGTATTTCACCGGAGGCATTATCCGTCCACTGACGAGAAGCAACAATGTGGATGCGTTGTAAATTTTATGAGCAGAATGTTCATGTCACATCTTACCCCCACCTTCCTTTCTGGCTGGAACGTCGCCGATCAGCACTGGCGTAACGCCCTGTAGTCCCCTCACCACTTCGACACTGTTCTGAGTCTGCCCTGTGTACTGTGGCAGGTCGTCTTTTATCGTTGCTGGAGAGCACCCATGCGCGCCTGGGTTTTACTATCACTCGCTATTGTTACTGAAATTATTGGTACCCTTTTCATGAAATGGTCCAGCCTCAATGGCAGCCATTCAGGCTATCTCATGATGCTGGGCATGATCGCTTGTTCCTATATTCTGCTGAGTTTCGCCATCAAACGTATCGCCCTGGGTGTGGCTTATGCCCTATGGGAAGGGATTGGCATCATGCTGATTACGTTATTCAGCGTACAACTATTTGGCGAAGCGCTGTCAGCGCTGAAAATCTGCGGTCTGGTAACGCTGATCGTCGGGATTGTGCTGATCAAGACTGGCACCCAATCATCAGCGGAGGTTAATCATGGTCATCGCTGATTTTATTCATGCCGTCTGGCTGGCACTTGCTATCGTGCTGGAGATTGCCGCCAACATATTCCTTAAATATTCTGATGGGTTTAAGAAACCGCTGTACGGTCTGCTATCACTCTGCTGTGTGCTGCTCGCTTTCAGCGCACTCGCTCAGGCGGTCAAAGGCATCGATCTGTCGATCGCCTATGCAGTCTGGGGCGGTTTTGGGATTATTGCCACTGTCGCGGCTGGATGGGTGTTGTTTGGCCAGCGACTAAACCGCAAAGGCTGGGCCGGTCTGACTCTTCTGCTGGCTGGCATGATCCTGTTAAAGCTGGCCTGATCGCTTATCTCAATCAGTAATTCTGGTTAAGGGTGTGCGCTTGTACACTCTTACCTTTGCGTGCCTTCCAGCCCTTGTGCAGTTGATTTCTTCCTAATCTCTATGCTCGGAATCCTCTTACTTTTGTAAAGGCCCGTTTACATATCTTTTGCCTTAAGGCTTAGTGAGCGCCAAAAGCCGGGTAAAAACGAGGAAAAGTTATGTCTGCAACACGAGGTTGGTCAACGGAGCTGGAAGGGTTACGCGGCATTGCCTCTCTCTGGGTACTGGTTGGCCATATCAGCTTACTGGTTCATTGCCATATCACACTAATTTCATCACCGGGCATCGGGGTCGACCTTTTTATTCTGTTATCGGGTTATCTGATGGCGAAAAACTACGTCGAGCGCCAGCAGAAAGAGCCATGGCAGAGCGCGGAGACGATTAAGAAGTTTTGGATCCGCCGCTTCTTCCGTATCGCCCCGCTCTACTATCTGCTGTTAATCATTGCCCTGATTTATGGCCCGTGGTTTGGTGAAATGCGTGACACCATTGCGCATTTTTATTCCGGCACCGCCACGGAGTCGTCGCGTTACAACGACCAGTCGCTGGCAAATATCCTGACTCACTTCAGCTTCCTGTTCGGCATGTTGCCCGAGTATGGGTTTAACACCGTGCTACCTGACTGGAGTATTGGGCTGGAGATGCAGTTCTATCTGCTGTTCCCGTTCATCATGCTGGTCACGCTGCGCTTTGGTTATGCCGCCTCCCTGATTGGCATCATGGCGCTCTGCTGCGCCGGTCGGTACGTGCTGGCCGATTATTATGAGGCGTTTGAGATGCCTTCGATGATCCTGATTAAGCTGAACATGTTCCTGGCAGGAATGCTGCTGGCCGAAGCAATTCGCCGTAAATCGCTGCTCTATGTCGGCTATGCGCTGCTCGGCCCGGTCGTCACCGTGGCGATTGGCATGGACGCGATTAAGCTGCAGGTGATAATGGAGGCGCTGATGATCGTCGGTATGACGGCGATTCTGTGGCAATACCCGCAGGGCAGCATGATGGCTCAGCTGATTGCCCTGCCGCGGAAACTTCTGAACAACCGACTCAGCACGTGGCTGGGCGACGTCTCGTTCTCGGTCTACCTGCTGCACCTGCTGATCGTGATCCCGCTGATCGCCCTGCTGCTCACTCATACTGACTTTGAGTTTAAGAGCGACATGATGCGTTTCCTGATTGTCTGCATATCTGCCATCCCGGTGACCTATGCGCTGGCCTCTTTACTCTATAAGTATGTTGAGAAGCCCGGCATTCAGATGGGTAAGCGCGTACTGAAGCCTAAGCTGGCCAATCAGACCAGCTAAGTTTCAGTCCACTCATTTCTTAAAAGCCCCTGTCTGGGGCTTTTTTATTGCCTCTGACACCGTTGATCAGCCCTGTACAGGCAATGATTAAGCGCCCTCGCCAGCACGCCTGCTGAGGTGAACTACACTTTCCCGGTTAGCAATCTGAAGCAAAGGAGAGAACATGAGCATTCAGCATCTGCTGCTATCCAGTGACGGTGGCGCGGTGATCATTGAAGCAGAACAACTCGAAAGTGAGCTGGTTATCCCGCCCCATCTGCAGACCCTGAGCGGCGGTGAAGCTGACAGCGATACCGGCCATCGAGTGGCGGTAACAAAGCACTACTGCAAGGGACGCTATTATGCGGTTGCCCTTGATCGCCACGCGGCCAGCAATGAAATCGATGACGTAATTGACCTGCTGCATCCTGCCCCGCTTGATTAGCCTTTATCGGCCACGGTGCGTTTAAGGTCAGGTTCCGCTGAGAGTCCGGCGAAAGAACGGCCTGTTAAGGCATTATCGCCACGCGGCATTACTATTTTCAGAAGAGGAAAAGCATCATGGAAAAGAAGAAGTGGTTTGTTTCCTACGTCATTAAGCCAAAAGGTGAAAATCATGTTACGACGCATGCCTTTATTGAAGGTGATGATGTTGAGGAGGCGCTTGAGACCTTTATGTTCGAAACCAAAAAAAGCCTGTCGCTGGAAACTGAAGAACTGACGCTGCTGTCGGTAAGTCTGGTGTAACCTCTGATTAACCTCGCGATAGCGGGGTTTATCCCTTTCGAGAGGGAAAGGTTATCTATTTATATTATTTATAATTTCCCTGGTGCCGCACTCAGTTACTTAGTGGGATAAGGCCAGGCGTGATCCATGCCCGTCGATGACATCAGACCGGTCACAGCCAGATACGCCAGTATCAGGACAAACAGTACAATTGCAGCAATTTCAATGGATTTAAGTAAGTGATGCTTCGCCATAAATAACCCTCCTTCGGTTGTGTGTAATCATGCCTTCCCCTCATAAACTATAATGTTACCGGTAAAGTGCAAGCGAAAATCACACAATGAAACATAAAGCCGTGCTTATTAATGTTTGTGGGGAATACGCGTTAAGGCCTTCACGTGGCAGGACCAGGCGCTGCTGACATAAAAAAGCCCGCAATGCGCGGGCCTTAGTAACGCTCAGTTGGGTTCTAACTGGCAGGCTGACCGGTAAAGTCGATAACCATCCTGCCGCGGATTTTGCCGTGAATCATCTCATCGAAGATGGCATTGACCTCACCAATCTTCCTTTTGGTCACTTTCGGCACCACCTTGCCTTCTGCCGCAAACTGGAAAGCTTCCGCCAGATCGTTGCGCGTTCCGACCAGCGATCCCACCACCTGGATGCCATCAAGCACCAGTCGCGGGATATTCAGGCTCATTGCTTCCGGCGGCAGTCCGACTGCTACGACCCGACCTCCGGCTCTGACCGCGTCCACCGCTGAATTAAAGGCCGCTTTGGCGACGGCTGTGACCACAGCAGCATGTGCCCCACCGGTCTTCTCCTGAATAAAGCGTGCCGCATCTTCGCTGGCAGAGTTAACGACCAGATCGGCTCCCATCTCTTTCGCCAGCGCCAGCTGTCCATCACTGACATCAATCGCAATCACTTTGGCGTTGAAGACGTTTTTCGCATACTGCAGAGCGAGATTACCCAGCCCACCAAGGCCATAAATCGCCAGCCACTGTCCCGGTTTGACCTCTGATACTTTTACCGCTTTGTAGGTAGTGACACCGGCACAGGTAACGCTACTGGCGGCAAAGGGATCAAGTCCGTCGGGAACTTTGACCGAGTAGTCAGCAACGACGATACACTCTTCAGCCATGCCGCCATCGGCGGTAAAACCGGCATTGATGACGTCCCTGCAGAGCGTTTCATTACCGGAGTTACAGTATTCACAGTGTCCGCAGCCCTTGAAGAACCAGGCGACGCTGGCGCGATCGCCCGGCTTGAGCGAGGTGACATCCGGCGCGACTTCCTCAACGATACCGATCCCTTCATGACCCAGCGTTACACCGGTCTTATCACCAAAATCACCGTTCTTCACATGTAAATCGGTATGGCATACACCACAGCATTCCATCCTGAGCCGCGCTTCGCCGGTTTTGAGAGGACGTAGCGTCTTCTCAACCACTTCAACCTGGTGTTCACTATTAGCAATTGCCGCTTTCATAAACGTTCCTCCATTTGATTGGAGGTTAAGAATAAGCCAAACCGCGGTGATGACAAGATGACAGGTAAGCTTTGGGTGCTTGCTGCGGGAGTTGTTGTGGCTTTTGCGAGTGGGGTCGGTTTTTTAGGTGAAGCCGCGGGATTGTGTTTAGCGGCAACGCTTCGTCAGGCTTGAGTTTTCTGTCGGGGACAAATAAAGCGCGCTTACGGTACGATTTTAGTCAGGTAAAGATTGCCCGTTAAAAGGGGCAATAAAGCCCCTTGTCGCTTCAGATGATTTCGTACTATTTGCTCAAACGCGTCTTAAGAGTGCCAGCGGTGGATGCCACTGTCAGCGGGTGGCGGCCCCATATGCTGAGCGGCACTATCCGGCGCTGGTGGTGGTCCCATATGCTGAGAAGCATTGTTTACTGGCGAAGCAGGTCCGGCGTGCTGACTCCAGCTGGCGTCATTATGATGGTTTTCATGATGACGATGCCAGTCAGAAGATGGGCCACGATGATGACCACCATCAGCCATCACACAACCTGACGTTGCGGCACTCGCTAACGCTACAATTACACATGGGATAACTTTTTTTAAGAACATAACAGATCCTGATTGAATATCACCGGGGCAGGTTACGACTGAGTTTTTATACGTTGGGTAAACATGGTGAGGGGTTTGGGGAGGATGTTGGAAGAGGTTGATTGAGGTCAATTTTAGGTAGGATTGTGTTCCTTAAAGGCTATTCTCTGCTGTTGGGCTGCTAGTTAAGCGAGAGTGTCACCAGAAACTTACTGAACCTAAGATGAGGTTTGGTACTATTTCTTTTCTGACTTCCTCTGATGTTTAGCTATACATGAACAAACGCTAAATCCCTTTTTTCTCTGGTTGATGGGACACTCTAGCCCCATCAACTTACAAATCTTAAAGATTTGCGCCTGCTACGCAACGTGACCAGCATCGGAACCGTGTCGGCCCTCAATCTTGATAGCCCTTTATGCCGTGTTGTTACCTGAAAACACAATCAACTGGCTGAGCACCGATGCGGATAAAACCCGCTCATGGAATGCGCCGTCAGTGGGCGAACAAGTTCTTGTTCTGTGTCTGGGCGATGAAATTGATACCGGCTTTATGCTGTCAGATATTTTATCTGACAACACCCCGGCCTATGCTTTGCACTGGTCATTTCATGACGGCGCGGTGATCGAGTACGAGCCGGGAACTGGCTTACTGGCCGAAACCGGCAAACAAACGGCCACCATCAAGACGGCGTTAAAAATCCTGTTCGACCTGGCTGAAGTGGAATACAAAACGCTGCGAAAATTGCGCAGCTGGAAGTCACCCAAGGCTGCACGCTGACCGATCTTGAGCACATATGGCAGTGAGTGCAAGCGGCCGTGTTCAAGCGTGAGCATAACGTTGATGCGGATAATTATGTATTACATCCACTTCGCGCCCGCTCATCCTGAGGATGCAATTCGCTGGCGTTCCTGGCGAAGAAAAATGGCGACAAAGTGGCGGGTAAAATTCCAGCAGAATAGAAATTCAGGTAACAGAATGGGTTTTAACTGGTTGATTTAGATATTAAATTTTTTAAATTCCAGCCAAAAAAAGACCGAATACGATTCCTATATTCGGTCCAGGGAAATGGCTCTCAGGGAGCCGTGCGCTAAAAGTTGGCATTTATGAAGGCGATGTCGCCTTGCAATTTAAGGTTAGAACAGCGCGGTGGAAATGCCAGCAAACGCGGGGATCAGGGCCATAAAGTGGATCAGTTTGTGATCGCAACGGCAAAAAATCGGAGATTGGGCGCAGCGCGAGGCTGCACCCGAGAGGTTTATTTACCGCACAGCGCCTGGGTGCGCTCAATAATCGGCTGCAGGCTCATCATCTGGCCCGGATGCGCTTTGTCTTCGGCCTGAATCACGCTGATCGGCTGCGCTTTCACCTGCTTGTTTTTGAACAGCTGGTCGGCGATGTCGTTCAGCGGATATTGCATCAGTGTGCTCGGGTTGATGGCAAACATTGCTCCATCTTTCTCGCAGGTCAGCATCACCTCTTCACGGTTAAACGGCCACTTCTCTTTACCGATCTCAAAGCGGCTGACGGTAATGATTTGTGTCGCCAGCGCCTGGCCGCATACGGATAACAACAGGATTGCGGGGATCACTTTCTTCAGCAACATAACTACCCTTTTCTCTCTTAAACCACATTCAGGCTGGCGACAGCGAGGCAAATACGCTCACCAGCCCAACCACTCCACACGCCAGCAGCAGTTCAAGCTGCGTCATGCGAATAAATTTTTGCTGCGTGCCGCTGCCCGCCAGGCGGAAACGCGGCACCAGCCAGTACCGGTTAATCAGCGCCACCAGCACCATCAGGGCAACCAGCAGCATTTTGCACAGCAACAATATAATGTAGCGTGAATCGTGCCACATCAGTGGCCAGCCTGAGATCATCACGCTGTTTATCACGCCGCTCAGCAGCGTTAACGCCACCGCCAGATGACCGTAGCGCGAAAACCGCATCATGGTACGAATCGCGTCGGTGCGGCGATCAATCTGGCGCGCCTCGCGCATCAACAGCAGCAAGGGCAATAATCCCCCCACCCAAAACGCCGCCGCAATCAGATGCATTGCCTGGCTGATCTGCTGAAGCAGACCGGGCACTCCATCGCGCATTGCGGCGTGACCAATCAGGGCCATGCAGGACAGTTGCAGCACGCCTGCCAGCAGTAACACCTGCTGGCGCAGCTTTCCGGTCAGTAATAGCGCGAAAATGCCCATGACGCCGAAAATGATTTCCCACTGCCACACCGCACCAAAATGTGTGCCGAGCACCGCCAGCCAGATGTCGGTATCGGCCAGATTGGTACTGTCGCCGCTCATCAGCACATTCTGACAGGCCAGCATCAATAGCGCACTCAGCAGCGCCAGCCAGGCGCTCCCCTTCACCAGCGGGTTTAACCGTAACGCCAGCAGGAGTCGATAGCGTCTGGGTGCCAGCAGCGCGCTGTAACAGGCGCTGCCGGTCAGCAGCATCACGGCAGCGAAATGCAGTCCGCGCAGCAGGATCCAGAAGGTGTTCACCGGGTTACTTCACGCTGAAGCGATAGCTTCCTGCAGTTTTATGTCCATCCACTGACAGCACATGCCAGTTAACCTGATAACTCCCCGCTTTCAGCGGCTGAGGAAGACCGACAATCAGGCGATTTTTCTGGTCAGACTCAACGCGGGCTTTGGCGGTCGCGACCGGCTTCTGTTCACTGTCCAGCAACGTAACGCCGCTGAAGGCCGCTTCAATATCTTCACTGAAGTTCAGCGTCAGCGCATCGGGGGATGTCGTCACCTGCGCTTTGGCTGACGGGATAGAAGTCTGGAGATGCGCATGCGCGGCGGCCAGCGAGCTGAATGCCATCAGTCCTGCTGTCGCCAGCGCAATAACCATGCGGGAAATGGGTTTTTTCTGCATAATATCATCCTTTTAACCGCCGCCAGGGCGAAAAACGTGGCAAAAGGATACGCTGCTGCATTTGCACTGTCGAGGCCAGCGATGCGATCCTTATCCTTGATTCAGACCGCCGAAAACATTACTTTTGCCGGCTATCGTCAGGAGAATATTATGAGCCATAACCTTGCCGTGCTGTCCCAGGAAGAGAAAGACAAGATCAATGTCGATTTGGCGGCAGCGGGCGTGGCGTTCAAAGAGCGCTATAACATGCCGGTCGTCGCCGAAATGGTGGCGCAGGAGCAGCCCGAAGCGCTGCGTGACTGGTTTCGTCAGCGTCTGATGCAATACCGCCAGGCGTCACTCAGCCTGTCGCGCCTTCCTTATGAACCGAAGATGAAGCAATGATGTTTCGCGTTATCGATACCGAAACCTGCGGTCTGCAGGGCGGCGTGGTGGAAGTCGCGTCCGTGGATGTGGTCAACGGTCAGATTGTGAATCCGATGAGCGATCTCACCCTGCCCGACCGCCCTATCAGCCGTCAGGCGATGGCGGTGCATCGCATCACCGAAGCGATGGTCGCCGGTAAACCGACGATTGAAGAGGCGATCCCGCGCTATTACGGCAGTGCTTTCTACGTGGCGCATAACGCCAGCTTTGATCGCCGGATGCTGCCGGAGATGTACGGTGAATGGATCTGCACCATGCAGCTGGCGCGCCAGCTCTGGCCGGGCATTAAATATGGCAACCAGGCACTGCGTCATTCGCTGAAGCTGGATGTGACGCCGCCTGCTGACCTGCATGCCCACCGCGCACTCTATGACTGCTATGTCACAGCGGCGCTGCTGATTCGCATTATGGAGGTCTCCGGCTGGGGGGCCTCCGAGATGATTGTGCGTTCACAACCAGCGGCCCAGCGCGACGATATTCTGCCGTTCGGCAAATACCGCGGCCAGGCGATTGCAGTGATTGCGAGAAAGGATCCGAGCTACCTGAAGTGGGTGCTGAATAATGTTAGCGATCTGCGCCCGCCATTACGGCAGGCGCTGAATAAGTACCTGTCGGAGTCTCAGTAGTCCTGAGCTGGCGGCAGGGTACCCTGTGCCAGTCCGAGCAGGAAGGTGTACTCCATCGCGATGCCCTCGTAGGCTTTGTAACGCCCCGACTTCCCGCCGTGACCGGAATCCATATCGGTGCAGAGCAGCAGTAGGTTGTTATCGGTTTTCATCGCTCTCAGCTTCGCCACCCACTTGGCCGGTTCCCAGTACTGCACCTGTGAGTCATGCAGGCCGGTCGTGACCAGCAGGTGGGGATACGTTTTCGCCTCAATGTTGTCATAGGGGCTGTACTGGCGGATGTAGTAGTAATATTCCGGATCGTTGGGGTTACCCCACTCGTCATATTCACCCGTGGTCAGCGGAATTGACTCATCCAGCATGGTGGTGACCACATCCACAAACGGCACCTGCGCCACGACGCCGTGGAACCGCTGAGGCGCCAGATTAATCACGCCACCCATCAGCAGGCCGCCTGCACTGCCCCCCATCGCATAGAGCCGTTCCGGGTGGCCGATGCCGCGCGCCACCAGCGCATCCGTGACATCAATAAAGTCGGTAAAGCTGTTCATTTTGTTCAGCAGGCGACCGCCGTCATACCATTGCTGCCCCAGCTCACCGCCGCCGCGCACCTGTATCAGCGCATAGACAAAGCCGCGATCCAGCAGGCTCAGACGGCTGACGCTAAAATCGGCATCCATGCTGCTGCCGTAGGCACCATAGCCATAGACCAGCATCGGGTTCTGACCGGGCTGATAATGTTTGCGGTGATAGACCAGCGACACCGGCACTTCAGTGCCATCGCTGACTTTAATCCAGTGGTGCTCACTTTTGTAATCTTCCGCGTTGAAGCCTTTAACCTGGCTCTGCTTCAGGATGCGGCGTTCGCCGGTATCCATGTCCAGTTCAAACAGCGTGGTCGGCGTGGTCATCGACGAATAGCCGTAGCGCAGTTTGCTGGTACGCGGCGTCGGATTATAGGCCAGCCAGGTCACATAGGTGGGATCGTCAAAGGCGATGCCGCTGGTTTCGCCGCTGGCCCAGTTAATCTGACGCAGGCTGGTTAAACCGCGCTGGCGCTCCTCAACCACCAGCCAGTCGCGGAATAGCTGGAAATCCTCCATCACCACCTGTTCCCGCGCCGGGATGAGTGTTTCCCAGCGTGACTCATCCAGATAACGACTGCGGTAGAGACCGAAGTTTTTGCCTTCGCGGTTTGAGCGAATGAAGAACTGATGATCGTAATGGTCGATGCTGTATTCATGGTCGCGACGGCGCGGCAGAAAGACATGTGGCTGCGCATCGGGGAAGTTCGCATCGATAAGCTGAATTTCACTGGTGTTGGTGCTGTAGAGCGCAATCATGATGAACTGCTTAGAGGTGCTCTTGTGCACGCTGAGATGGTAAGTGTCATCCTGCTCTTCGTAGACGAGCTTGTCCTCCGACTGCGGCATCCCCAGTTCATGTCGCCACACCTGATAAGAGAGCAGCGTCTGCGGATGTTTCCGCACATAGTAGATCGTGCGCGAGTCGTTGCCCCAGGCGAAGCTGGATGAGGCGTTACTCAGCACTTCAGGATACCAGCTGCCACTCTCCAGGTTGCGGAACCGGATGCCGTACTGGCGTCGCGACAGGAAATCTTCGGCCAGCGCCATCACCCGGTTATCGGGGCTGATGTGCAGCGCGCCCATCGTGTAAAAATCGCTGTGCGAGGCGCGCTGGTTAGCATCCAGCAGCAGGCTCCACTCGCCAGACTCCTCGCTTGCTGCCGGTTGACGGTAATAAGCCGGATATTCGTTACCACTCTGATAGCGGCTCTGATAGCGATAACCGTTTTTCACATAGGGCACAGAGTGATCTTCCGGCGGCAGTCGATCGATAATCTCTTTTAAAACCCGGTCCTGCAGCGGCTGCTGCGATGACATGATTTTTTTGCCGTAATTGTTTTCGGCACGCAGGTAATCAAGAACCTCGCTGTTTTCGCGTTTGTCGTCGCGCAGCCAGTAGTAGTCGTCAACGCGCGTCTCACCATGCAGCGTCATCTCATGGGGAATTTTTTTTGCGATGGGTGCTTTCATCCATCCGTCTCCGTGAACGTAATGATCTGTAAGCGTAACACTTCAGCCGTGGGAAGCCAGGTATGACGAGAGAAGCTGCCGCTGACGAATCACGTTCTGTGACCTGCCAGCGGACGTTTGAAAGGATTAACCGGCGGGCAGACGGGCTTTTTCAGCCTCCAGATCCTGCTGGATGCCGTCACGCACATCCTGAGGAATTTTCAGCGCGTCGCCCAGCGCGGAGAGATAGCTGCGTTCCATAAAGTGATCGACGTCAATAGCGGCACAGCTCAGGAAGTAAAGCTCCAGCGCCTCTTCCTCATTTTTCACATCGGCGGCCAGCCACTGCGGATCCAGCGGGCGGTTCATCGCTTTCTGAATCAGCTGCTCTGCATCCTGGCCGTAACCGGACTGATGAATATTCTGCTCAATAGCTGCCCGCTCCTGATCGTCGATGTGTCCGTCACTTTTAGCGGCAAACACCAGCGCCGTGACCAGACGTTCAGCGCGCTGATCGACTGGCGTCTGGGCCACGCCAAAGTCAGGTTCATTCTGGTGCGCTTCGCTGACCCGCTGCTTGTATTTGTTCCACAGCAACGCTCCTGCGGTCGCACCACCACCAATAATCAGCGCTTTACCGCCATATTTTGTCAGCAGTTTGCGTGAAGACTTACTGGAGACAAGCATTGCGGCCAGACCGCCCAGCGCACCCGGCGCCAGCATGTCACTTAAGCCGCTGCCCGATTTGCTTTCACCGCCCTTCTTAGTCAGTACCGACTGAATCTGTTGCAACCAGTTGTTCATCATCCACTCCTTTTTGAGATGTCAGCCCGCTATCCTGACCAAAAGGATGTCAGGAAACGTCAGAGCGGGAAAAGTACGGCAAACGGCGGTGTCGTATGTACGAAAGATGAGAACGCAAACGTTTTCGTTTATACTTGCGCGCGAATTTTGACTGCTTAGAGGAATGTATGACGACTCTCGGAACAGCGCTGCGTCCGGCGGCGACGCGCGTAATGCTATTGGGTTCAGGTGAACTGGGTAAAGAGGTGGCGCTGGAGTGTCAGCGTCTGGGTGTGGAAGTCATCGCAGTTGATCGTTACGCCGATGCCCCGGCGATGCATGTCGCCCATCGCAGTCATGTGATTAATATGCTGGATGGCGCAGCGCTGGCTGCGCTGATTGCCGAAGAGAAGCCAGACTTTGTGGTGCCGGAAATTGAAGCCATCGCTACAGATACACTGGTTGAGCTGGAGCAGCAGGGCCAGCGCGTGGTTCCGACCGCCCGCGCCGCAAAGCTGACTATGAATCGTGAAGGCATTCGTCGCCTTGCGGCTGAAGAGCTGGCGTTGCCGACCTCAAGCTATCGCTTTGCCGACAGCAAAGCGCGTTTTGATGAAGCCACAACCGAAATCGGCTTCCCGTGCATTGTAAAGCCGGTGATGAGTTCATCCGGCAAAGGTCAGAGCTTTATCCGCGACGTCAGTCAGCTTGAGAAAGCCTGGGATTATGCGCAACAGGGTGGCCGCGCCGGTGCCGGTCGCGTCATCGTCGAAGGCGTTGTTAACTTCGATTTTGAGATCACCCTGCTGACCATCAGCGCGGTCGACGGGATTCACTTCTGTGCGCCGATTGGTCACCGTCAGGAGGATGGCGATTATCGTGAATCCTGGCAGCCACAGCAGATGAGTGAACTGGCGCTGCAGCGAGCGCAGGATGTTGCCGCGCAGGTGGTGAAGGCGCTGGGCGGCTATGGCCTGTTTGGCGTTGAGCTATTTGTCTGCGGTGATGAGGTGGTGTTCAGTGAAGTATCACCTCGTCCTCATGATACCGGCATGGTGACGCTGATTTCACAGGATTTGTCAGAGTTTGCGCTGCACGTACGGGCGTTCTTGGGTCTGCCGATTGGCGGGATTCGTCAGTATGGTCCATCGGCATCTGCCGTTATCCTGCCGCAACTGACCAGCCAGAATGTGCAGTTTGTGAATGTCGAAGCAGCACTGGGGGCCGGTCTGCAGCTGCGGCTGTTCGGGAAGCCGGAGATCAGCGGGCAGCGTCGTCTTGGCGTTGCGCTGGCCAGCGGTGACAGCACCACGCAGGCGATTGCGCGTGCAGTGGCCAGCGCAGCGGCGGTTACGGTTCAGGGGTAAATTTGTGCGGTGAGCAGACGCTCACCGCCATTACTTACTTCGCGCCTTCGACAGCTTCGCGTGCCAGGCGGGTGATGCGATCCCAGTCGCCCGCTTCCAGGGCGTCGTTGGGTACCAGCCAGGAGCCGCCGATGCACAGCACGCTTTTCAGCGCCAGGTAGTCACGGTAGTTGGCGGGAGAGATGCCGCCGGTCGGACAGAAACGTACCTGCGGAAAAGGTCCGCCAATCGCCTGCAGCGCTTTCACGCCGCCATTCGCTTCTGCCGGGAAAAACTTAAACTCGCGCAGACCATAGTCCATACCGGTCATTAACTCTGAAACGGTGCTGATGCCCGGAATCAACGGAACCGGCCCTTCAACCGCCGCTTTCAGCAGCGATTCTGTTACGCCAGGACTGATAACAAACTGCGCACCGGCATCGGTCACTTCCTGTAACTGCTGCGGATTAATCACCGTTCCTGCCCCGACGATCGCATCCGGCACTTCTTTGATCATCGCACGCAGTGCATCCATCGCTACGGGCGTGCGCAGCGTCACTTCCAGCACTCTGACACCGCCTGCCACCAGCGCTTTCGCCATCGGCACAGCGTGTTCCAGTTTGTTCACCACGATGACCGGCACGACAGGTCCGGTGGTCAGAATCTGTTCAGCACTCGTTTTCCAGTTTTTCATCAGTTCCCCTTGCTTGATAACACCGGGATTGTGGCCCGGTCATGGAGCATCGGCTCCTGCCCTGTAATTTGCGTCACTACCATACATGATCCGCTTCCTGAGCGTCTATCCTCCTGCGCCGATTTTGAAACAGCAGTTCAGTTTTATTCATATCCGCTGGCCCGGTTTAAAAGCGAAAAAAAAGCCCGCATTGCGGGCTGTAACTGCAGATGAAGCCAGGTTTCGTATTTGCCTGGCCGCAATGTCTTAGTTTAAGGCGCAGGGAACACGGGCAGAGGAGGAAAGCGTCCCGCGCCATGGACGGCGCGGGCCGAGCGGCCAGGGATTGGCGCAAGCGCCTTTCCGATCTGACCGTGTTCCTTTCGCAGTCACAGTCTTACAACAGACCGGGCTGATATAATCACCCATCTCACCACCGCGTTACGGGCTTCATCATCACTTCAGTTATTCAAACTCGTTCCATGAGCGGCCATCGCGGGTGATCATCGCCACCGAGGCTACCGGGCCCCAGGTGCCGGCCTGATACGGCTTGGAAGAGTCACCATCCGCCGCCCAGGCTTCAATAATGGAATCGACATAGGTCCATGCGGCTTCAACTTCATCGCGACGCACAAACAGCGCCTGGATACCGCGCATGCTCTCCAGCAGCAGACGCTCGTAAGCATCGGCAAGGTGCGACTGGTTGAACGTCTCGGAGTAGCTCAGATCCAGCTTGGTGGTCTGCAGCTTGTGCTTGTGATCGAGGCCCGGCACTTTGTTCAGGATCTCGATATCCACGCCCTCGTCCGGTTGCAGACGAATGGTCAGCTTGTTCTGCGGCAGCTCTGAGTAGGAATCTTTGAACAGGTTCATCTCAGGGTTTTTAAAGTAGACCACGACTTCGGAACACTTGGTCGGTAAACGCTTGCCGGTACGCAGGTAGAACGGCACGCCTGCCCAGCGCCAGTTGTCGATATCGACACGAATTGCGACGAAAGTCTCCGTAGCGCTCGTTTTATTGGCACCCTCTTCTTCCAGGTAGCCTGGCACTTTTTTACCCTGTACAAAGCCCGCAGTGTACTGACCGCGTACGGTTTTCTCACGCACGTTGGTCTGGTCGATGCGGCGCAGCGAGCGCAGCACTTTAACTTTTTCGTCACGGATGCTGTCGGCGCTAAGATCGGACGGCGGCGACATGGCGATCATGGTCAGAATCTGCAAAAGGTGGTTCTGAATCATGTCACGCATCTGACCCGCTTTATCGAAGTAACCCCAGCGGCCTTCGATACCCACCTCTTCGGCCACCGTGATCTGCACGTGGTCGATGGTGCGGTTATCCCAGTTGTTCACGAAGATAGAGTTCGCAAAGCGCAGCGCCAGCAGGTTAAGCACGGTCTCTTTGCCGAGATAGTGGTCGATACGGAACACCTGGCTCTCATCGAAGTATTCACCAACGCTGTCGTTGATCTCCTGCGAGGTTTCCAGTGAGGTACCCAGCGGCTTCTCCATCACGACACGCGCCGGTTTCGCATTCAGCTTCGCGGTGCCCAGTCCCTGACAGATCGCGCCAAAGGTGCTCGGCGGCATCGCGAAGTAGTTAATGGTGGTGCGGTTTTTCTGGTCCAGCATCTTGCCCAGTTTCGGGAAGTGCGTGGTGTCATTAACATCGAGGTTGCAGAAGTCGAGACGATTGCTGAGTTTGTCCCACAGCGCTTCGTCAATCTTCTCCTTCATGAAGGTTTCCAGCGCTTCACGTACCACTTTGGTGTATTCCGCTTTGTCCCACTCGGCACGGCCGACACCAATAATGCGGGTTTCCTCGTGGATCTGACCCGCTTTCTCTAACTGGTACAGTGAAGGCAACAGTTTACGGCGTGCAAGATCGCCTTTGGCACCGAAAATCACCAGATCGCATGCCTGGGCTGTTTGTGTTACCGCCATTTTCCTCTCCTCGTTGCAGGATAGTCCGGTGGTGATGCATCCTCTGCCACCGGGTCCAGGTTATTATTTTCTTTCAGCACAATGTACTTTTTTCCCGGCGCCAGGTAAACCGACTCGCCGGGTCAACCGCATTAACTCTGTACCGGATACGCTGAGCGCGTGTGATGACACGTGCGGATTGCCGGTTTTTTCTGTGTCTGCTGGTGTCAGGAAAATCTGGCATCGGTCAAAGTATCCCAAAAAAAAGCGCTATCGGCTTGTCAGCCGTTGCGCTCGCCGGGTGCTGGCGCGATATAGTCGCTGTTAATCGCCTCCTGCGACAGTGATAATTGAAATTGATAAAAGTGATAATGGTTATCGGCTTATGAATATGCTGGAAAAAATTGAAGCGCAGTTTGCTGCGCTGAGCAAAGCGGAACAGAAAGTCGCCCGGCAGATTCTGGCTGCACCCCAGGCGGCAATGCACTCCAGCATTGCGACGCTGGCAGGCGTTGCCGGCGTGAGTGAGCCCACCGTAAATCGCTTCTGCCATCACCTTGGCGCACGCGGCTTTCCTGACTTTAAACTGCAACTGGCGCAGAGTCTGGTGAAAAGCAGCAGTTGGGTCAGCCGGGGCGTGGAGGATGACGACAGTGTGGAGAACTACAGCCACAAGATCTTCGACTCGGCGCTGGCTGGACTGCAGCGTGTACGGGATCAACTAAACAGCACGCAGTTGCAACAGGCCGTCACCCTGCTTGCGCAGGCCGACAAACTCGCCTTTTTCGGGCTGGGAGCGTCCGCAGTCGTGGCGCATGATGCCTTTACCAAATTTCTGCGCTTTAATCTGCCGGTGATCTGGTCGGACGATATTGTGATCCAGCGCATGAGTTGCATAAATAGTCGAGCCGGTGACGTTTTTGTTCTCATTTCGCATACTGGACGCACAAAAAATATGGTAGAACTGGCTCGCCTGGCCCGTGTAAACGGTTCCACCGTTATTGCCATCACCTCTCCCGATTCACCCCTTGCCCATGAAGCAGCGATAGCTTTAGTGCTTGATGTACCGGAAGATACGGATGTCTATTTGCCGATGGTGTCGCGCCTGGCGCAGTTAACCGTGATCGATGTGCTGGCGACCGGTTTTACTCTGGAACGGGGAGCTCCCTTCCGGGAAAACCTGAAACGCGTGAAAGAGGCGTTGAAAGCGTCGCGTTACGAAAAGAACACCATTCGGGAAGAGAGTGATCAGCAAAAAAATTAACATCACATTTACAATGTGAGTCGTATCACAACCCGTCGATCATATAGAATAGATAACCATGCTGTGTCCACAGACCCGGACACGCTTAAATGTTTACGGAGTCCTCGATGTCAAGACGTCTCAGAAGAACCAAAATCGTAACAACCCTCGGCCCGGCTACCGATCGTGATAATAACCTCGAAAAAATCATCGCTGCCGGTGCGAATGTTGTACGACTCAACTTCTCTCACGGCACCGCAGAAGACCATCAGCTACGTGCCGATAAAGTGCGTGAGATTGCCGCAAAGCTGGGCCGCCACGTGGCTATTCTTGGTGACCTCCAGGGTCCAAAAATTCGTGTTTCGACCTTCAAAGAAGGCAAAGTTTTCCTGAATATTGGCGACCGTTTTCTGCTGGATGCGAGCCTGGGTAAAGGCGAAGGCGATAAAGAGCGCGTCGGTATCGACTACAAAGGTCTGCCTGAAGATGTGGTGCCGGGCGATATCCTGCTGCTGGATGATGGTCGCGTGCAGCTGAAGGTGCTGGAAGTTCAGGATACGAAAGTCTTCACCGAGGTCACCGTGGGTGGCCCGCTGTCGAACAACAAAGGCATTAACAAGCTGGGTGGCGGCCTGTCAGCTGAAGCGCTGACCGAAAAAGACAAGGCAGACATCATCACCGCCGCTAAGATCCGCGTCGATTATCTGGCTGTCTCCTTCCCACGCTGTGGCGAAGATATGAACCTGGCGCGTCGTCTGGCGCGTGAAGCGGGTTGTGACGCTAAGCTGGTCGCTAAAGTGGAACGTGCCGAAGCGGTCGCCAGTCAGGAAGCGATGGATGACATCATTCTGGCCTCAGACGTGGTGATGGTTGCGCGTGGCGACCTGGGCGTTGAGATTGGCGATCCGGAACTGGTCGGCATTCAGAAAGCATTGATTCGTCGTGCCCGTCAGCTTAACCGCACCATCATTACGGCGACGCAGATGATGGAGTCGATGATCACGAACCCGATGCCAACTCGCGCAGAAGTGATGGACGTGGCTAACGCCGTACTGGATGGCACCGATGCCGTGATGCTCTCTGCGGAAACCGCAGCGGGTCAGTATCCGGCGGAAACCGTCTCAGCGATGGCGAAGGTCTGCCTGGGCGCGGAGAAAATCCCAAGCGTCAACGTCTCCAAGCACCGTCTGGATGTGCAGTTCGACAACGTCGAAGAAGCGATCGCCATGTCTTCCATGTACGCCGCAAACCATCTGCAGGGCGTCACCGCGATCATCACCATGACCGAGTCGGGCCGTACTCCACTGATGACCTCACGTATCACATCGGGCCTGCCGATTTTTGCGATGTCGCGCCATGAGCGCACGCTGAATCTTACCGCGCTCTATCGCGGTGTGACGCCGGTGTTCTTCGACAGTAACAACGACGGTGTCGCGGCCGCACACGACGCGGTTAACCTGCTGCGCGATAAAGGTTTCCTGGTTTCCGGTGATCTGGTCATCGTGACGCAGGGTGATGTAATGGGCGCCACCGGCACCACCAATACGACTCGTGTGCTGCGCGTGGATTAATTGCGCCCGCGTTGACATTGTCGGTGTAGAATCAACGACGCGACTGCCTGGCAGTCGCGTTTTTCTTTTCTGACAAGGAGGCAAGATGCCCCGTTTCCAGCCCATCAGCCAGCTTACAGGCCGAATTTTACTTTTTCCTCTGGCGTTAGTGCTGTTCGAGTTTGCGACCTATATCGCTCACGACATGATTCAGCCCGGCATGCTGATCGTCACCAGTGAGTTTTCTGTTGGCCCGGAATGGGTTTCTACGTCGCTGACCGCTTACCTGATTGGTGGCGTGGTGCTGCAATGGCTGCTGGGTCCACTCTCCGATAAGTTTGGCCGGCGACCCGTGATGCTGTCCGGCATTCTGTTTTTTGCCGTCGCCTGTATGCTCACGCACTGGGTCAGTTCGATTGAAGAATTTGTCAGCCTGCGCTTTATTCAGGGCATCAGTCTCTGCTTTATTGGCGCAGTCGGCTATGCCGCGATTCAGGAAGCCTTTGATGAGGCGCTGGCGGTGCGCATGATGGCGCTGATGGCCAACGTCGCGCTGATGGCTCCGCTGGCAGGCCCATTGGCCGGTGCCGCCTGGCTCACCGTGGGCAGCTGGCGCAGTATGTTCTGGCTGTTTGCCGCCTGCAGCCTCGTTGCGTTTGTGGTGTTGTGGCGTGTGATGCCCGAAACCGCCGGCGATCGCAGTCACTCCATTGCCCTGCCCAATCTGGCGCGCAACTATGGCCGACTAATGAAAGACCGTCTGGTGATGTTCGGATCTTTTGCTATCGGATTGGTGTTTATTCCGATCCTCACCTGGGTTGCTCTGTCGCCGGTGATCCTGATGCATGACGAAGGTCTTTCTCGCATGCAGTATGCCCTGCTGCAATTGCCGGTGTTTCTGGCGATGATCGCCGGTAACCTGACGCTGAGTAAGCTGGCCGGACGCGTGCCGATTGAACAGCCGGTGAAGTTCGCCGCCTGGCCGATTCTGATTGGTCTGAGCCTGGCGTTGGTGGCAAGCCTGCTCAACAGTCACGGTTATCTGCTGATTACGGCAGGCCTGAGTCTCTACGCTTTTGGTGCGGGAATGGTGAATGCCGGACTCTATCGCCTGACGCTCTACGCCAGCGATGAAGGCAAAGGCAGCGTGGCGGCCATGCTGGGAATGATTAGCATTCTGACGCTGGCGGTGGGGATTGAGCTGGCGAAAAGTGGCTACTTCAGCGGCGGCACGTTGTGGTTCTGTCTGATCAACTTTATCAGTGGCGTGTTATGGTTTGGTCTCGTCACCCTGTTTATGCGCGAGCGTAAACGTCGCAGCAGGCTGGAAGCGTTATAAAAAACCTGCATAATCGCTTTTCTCAGACGGCTACCATAGTCAAAGCGATGCGAGCATGCGCCTGTAGCAAAGCATCGCGGGCCATGGATGGTGGTTTTGCGTCTTTGCGTAGGCCGTATGCTCTCTGAGCCAGTTATCTGCGATCTGACACTGTGCCCTAAGCGTGCTCCGTTTCACAGTTGACTGGCGCAAACGTCAGGATCAAAAAAGGCCGCTTTCGCGGCCTTACTGCTATTTACGTGGATAAAGCTCTTTGCGCGAATAGGGTTCGATGTCACCCTCTTTACGGGTCTTCAGCAGCTTAAGGATCCACGTGTACTGCTCTGGATGCGGGCGAACAAACACTTCCACCTCTTCATTCATCCGGCGAGCCAGCTGGTGATCGTCTGCCTCCAGCAGGTCATCCATCGGCGGACGCACATAAATCTCAAGCTTATGCGTTTCACTGTTATAAACCGGGAACAACGGCACCACGCGGGCACGACACACCTTCATCAGCCGGCCTACCGCAGGCAACGTCGCCTTATAGGTAGCGAAGAAATCGACAAATTCGCTGTGCTCGGCACCGTGATCCTGATCGGGCAGATAGTAGCCCCAGTAACCCTGACGTACTGAACTGATAAACGGCTTAATCCCGTCATTGCGGGCATGCATCCGGCCGCCATAGCGGCGACGGGCCGTATTCCAGGCATAGTCCAGCAGCGGGTCGCTCTGGTTGTGGAACATGGCCGCCATCTTCTGGCCTTCTGACGCCAGCAGCATGGCGGGAATATCCACCGCCCAGCCGTGTGGCACCAGGAAAATCACATTCTGCTGCTCAGCTTTCATCTGGTCGATGATTTCACGACCATGCCACTCAACGCGCTGCCGGATGCGCGCAGGATCGCGCAGCACCAGCTCGGTCATCATTGTCATCGCCTGCGGCGCTGTCGCAAACATCTCATCGACCAGCGTGGCGCGCTGCGCTTCACTGAGTTCCGGCAGGCAATAATAGAGATTAATCAGCGCGCGGCGACGTGCGCCCTTTGCCAGCTTACCGGCAAACCGGCCTAACCGGCCCAGCAGCGGATCGCGCACTTTCGGCGGTAAATAAGCCAGACCCGCCAGCGCACCTATTGCCAGCCAGCTGCCCCAGTACTTAGGTTTGAGAAAAGAACGTTCAAAAACGGGAATAAATTCAATGTTATTTTTTTTACGGGTTTCCATGCACTCGCCTCAAGCAATGACCGGCTTATGATAGTGACGACCTGAAAATTTGCAATCATCCTGCGCCAGATAGCAAAAAACCGACGGAGAAGCCGTCGGTTTTTGCGCGATTTGACGAAATTCGCTTACTTCAGACCCAGTTGGGGCAGCCAGGATTTAACCTGTGCCATGTAATCGCTGCGATCTTTGCCGGTCAGACCTTCCATGCGCGGCAGCTTCGCCGTTAATGGGTTAACCGCCTGGTTATTGATCCAGATTTCGAAATGCAGATGCGGGCCAGTGGAGCGTCCGGTGTTGCCAGACAGTCCGATGCGGTCGCCGCGTTTCACTTTCTGACCTGGTTTCACCAGCACTTTCTTCATGTGCATATAGCGCGTCATATACTGACGGCCATGGCGGATAGCGACGTAGTTACCCGCGGCTCCGCCGTTCTTCGCTACCACAATCTCACCATCACCGACTGCCAGCACCGGCGTACCGATTGGCAGCGCAAAGTCGACGCCTTTGTGCGGCGCAATGCGGCCGGTTACCGGGTTAAGACGACGCGGATTAAAGTTGGAAGAGACACGATACTGCTTAACCGTCGGGAAGCGCATAAAGCCGCGTGCCAGACCCGAGCCGCTGCGATCGTAGAACTTGCCATCTTCCGCGCGGAATGCGTAATAATCTTTACCGCCGCTGCGCAGGCGCACGCCCAGCAACTGACTCTGCGCACTCTTACCATCCAGCATTTCGCGTGACATCAGCACGCTGAACTGGTCACCGGCACGCAGCTTACGGAAGTCCATCTGCCACTGCATCGCTTTGATCACCGCGCTGGCTTCGGCACTGCTCAGTCCTGCACGCTGGGCGCTGGCGGCAAAACTGCCACGCACTTCGCCCTGCATTACGCTGTTGCGCCATTCGCCCTTCTGCATCTCCGCATCCATCTTAAAGCCACCCGCTGGGGTGCGCTCATAGGTGCGGGTTTCACGGCGGGAAATTTCCCAGCTCAGGGTTTTCAGGCCGCCATCATCATCCAGCGTCCAGCTAAGCTGCTGACCGACCTGCAGATTACGCAGATCGCGATCGCTCACCACCAGCGCATTAATGTCACCGATGTCGATGCCATACTGATTAAGGGCACTGCTCAGGGTATCGCCAGATGACACGGTGTAGTCATGCACCCCTGCCGTTTCGGGCGCGTCGGTGTCGACATCATCCGCAGGCAGCTCTTCGTCCGGTTCCGGTGTGCTTTGATCGATCGGCTCACTGGCTTCCGGCAACAGCGTGCGAAGCGTGTTCTTATCCAGTTCAATGTTCTTAACGATGGGCGTCACATCATCCGTGGGATGATAAACGTAGGGCCGCCAGACAGCGACGGCCAGAGTGACTACAGTTAAAGAACCCAGCATTACGCGGTGGGGGCGCGGCAAATTATTAAATGCGAGGGCGACAGAGCGGGCTATCTGCTGCACTTTTACCTATTCCTCATGCTCCATTCAGGCAGCTTTCATACTGGCTCGACAGTTGTGAGAGGAATTTCACATAGCTGTCTTTGGCTAAGCTGATGTCCGTGCCCAGGGGATCAAGCGTGCCTTTACGCACCTGTGTTCCGCGGGAGACAGCATCGATGACTGCTGGCCTGAATTGTGGCTCAGCAAAGACGCAGACCGCCTTTTGCTCAACCAACTGTGTTCGTATCTGGTGTAAACGCTGAGCGCCCGGTTGAATTTCAGGATTGACGGTAAAATGCCCGGCGGGCGAGAGACCGTAGTGCTTTTCAAAGTACGTGTAAGCGTCGTGAAAAACGAAATATCCTTTATTTCTGACCGGAGCAAGTTGTGCGCTGACGCGTTTGTCCGTGTCCGCCAAAGCTACCTCAAACTGCTGGAGGTTGGCGTCAAGTTTGGCTTTATCTTGCGGCATAAGTTCCAATAATTTTCCATGGATTGCAACCGCGGTTTTGCGCGCAATCTCTGGCGACAACCACAGGTGCATATTAAACTCGCCGTGATGGTGATGATGGGCTTCAGCATCCTGATCTTCGGATTTTTCCGCTGCATGTTCATCTTCATCTTCACCACCACTAATCAATAACGGTTTTACCCCGTCGATGTTCACCATCGCGAGGTTTTTTTGAGCCGGAAGTTCAGCCGCAGACTTTGCCATAAAGGCTTCCATTTCTGGCCCGACCCAGACAACTAAGTCCGCGTTTTTTAAGCGTTTTGCATCAGATGGCCGCAGGGCATAATCGTGTTCGGACGCGCCGTCTGGCAGCAGCACCTCGACCGGTGTAACGCCATCAGCAATAGCTGCGGCGATAAAACCTACCGGTTTGAGTGAAGCCACGACATTCGCCTGGGCAGGAAGGGTTAACAAAGCTGAAACAGATAAAGCAGTCAGGGCGAAAATTGTGCCCTTTTTATTATGTAACATATTGCGTCATTCCATCGTGACCATGAGGTGGAATGTGATATTATAACATTCGAAATTCTGTGCAACCTGTAAATACTATGACCTCACTTGTCACACTCGATAACGTTTCCATAAAATTTAACCAGCGCAATGTGTTATCAGGCGTCAGCCTGGCGTTGCAGCCTGGCCGCATCCTGACCCTGCTGGGTCCCAACGGTGCCGGAAAATCTACGCTGGTGCGTGTGGTGCTTGGCCTGCTCGCCCCTACAACCGGTTCGGTTCAGCGTGATCCTGCTCTGCGTATCGGCTACGTGCCACAGAAGCTCCACATCGATCCTACCCTGCCGGTCACGGTTGAGCGCTTTATGCGTCTGACCCGTGGCAGCAAACACGCGGAGATTATGCCGGCACTGAAACGAGTGCAGGCAGGCCATCTGCTCAACTCTCCGCTGCAGAAGCTGTCCGGCGGTGAAACTCAGCGTGTGTTGCTGGCGCGCGCCCTTCTGAACCAGCCTCAGTTGCTGGTGCTGGATGAACCGACGCAGGGAGTGGACGTGAACGGTCAGGTTGCCCTGTATGACCTGATCAATCAGTTACGTGTGGAACTGAACTGCGGTGTGCTGATGGTTTCCCACGATCTGCATCTGGTGATGGCAAAAACCGACGAAGTGTTGTGCCTCAACCACCATATCTGCTGTTCCGGCACGCCGGAAGCCGTCTCGCAGCATCCCGAATTTATCGCGATGTTTGGCCCGCGTGGCGCGCAGGAGCTGGCGATCTACCGTCATCATCATAATCATCGTCACGACCTTCAGGGACGTATCGTTTTACGCAAAGGACAGGGTTCATCATGATTGAGTTGTTATTACCGGGCTGGATAGGCGGTGTGATGTTAGCGCTGGCTGCCGGTCCGCTGGGTTCGTTCGTCGTCTGGCGTAAGATGTCCTACTTTGGCGATACCCTGGCGCACGCGTCTCTGCTCGGCGTAGCCTTTGGCCTGCTGCTGAACGTGAACCCCTACTATGCGGTGATTCTGGTGACGGTCTGCCTGGCACTGGGACTGGTCTGGCTGGAGCGTCGTCCGCATCTGGCTATCGATACCCTGCTGGGCATTATGGCGCACAGCGCGCTGTCGCTGGGCCTGGTCGTCGTCAGCCTGATGAAGAATGTGCGCGTCGATCTGATGGCGTATCTGTTTGGCGATCTGCTGGCGGTGACGCCAGACGATCTCTGGATGATGGGTGGCGGCGTGGTGATTGTGCTGCTGGTGATGGCGTGGCAGTGGCGGTCGCTGCTGTCCATGACCATCAGCCCGGAACTGGCGCAGGTCGATGGCGTCAACATCCAGCGTACCCGGCTGATTCTTATGCTGGTCACGGCGCTGACGATTGGCGTGGCGATGAAGTTTGTGGGTGCGCTGATCATCACCTCACTGCTGATTATTCCGGCTGCTACCGCACGCCGTTTTGTGCGCTCGCCGGAAGGCATGGCGGCCGTCGCGGTGGTCATCGGCGTGATCGCCGTCACTGGCGGTCTGACCTTCTCGGCGTTTTACGACACGCCTGCCGGGCCGTCAGTGGTGCTCTGTGCCGCCATCCTGTTTATCTTCAGCATGGTGCGCAAACCGGCTGTGTAATTACTCTTCGCGCGTAATGCCGAAGTGACGATAAGCATGCTGCGTGGCCAGACGGCCACGCGGTGTGCGCTGAATGAAGCCCTGCTGAATCAGGAAGGGTTCAATCACATCTTCGATGGTTTCACGCTCTTCACCAATCGCCGCAGCCAGGTTATCCAGCCCTACCGGCCCACCCATAAACTTGTCGATGATCGCCAGCAGCAGTTTACGGTCCATATAATCGAACCCTTCGCTGTCGACGTTAAGCATATCCAGCGCACTGCAGGAGACCTCACCGCTCATATCACCATTCGCCCGAACTTCAGCGAAGTCACGTACCCGGCGCAGCAGGCGATTAGCGATACGCGGGGTGCCGCGTGCACGACGAGCGATCTCTAATGCCCCTTCGTCACTCAGCGCCAGTCCCAGACAGGCGGCACTGCGTCCTACGATGTGCTGCAGATCTTTAACCTGATAAAACTCCAGACGCTGCACAATGCCAAAACGATCACGCAGCGGCGAGGTCAGTGAGCCTGCACGCGTGGTGGCACCAATCAGGGTGAACGGCGGCAGATCGAGCTTGATCGAACGCGCCGCCGGGCCTTCACCGATCATGATATCGAGCTGATAATCTTCCATTGCCGGATAGAGCACTTCTTCCACCACCGGTGACAGGCGATGGATCTCATCGATAAACAGCACGTCATGGGGTTCAAGGTTGGTCAGCATCGCCGCCAGATCGCCCGCCTTCTCCAGCACCGGACCCGATGTGGTACGCAGGTTCACGCCCATCTCGTTGGCCACGATGTTCGCCAGCGTGGTTTTCCCCAGACCTGGCGGACCGAAGATCAGCAGATGATCCAGCGCATCGCCACGCAGCTGTGCGGCTTTGATGAAAATCTCCATCTGCTCACGCACCTGTGGCTGACCGACATACTCGGTCAGCATCTTCGGACGAATGGCGCGGTCGATTATCTCTTCTTCGTTAATGCTGGCAGCGGAGACCAGGCGGTCGGCTTCTATCATGACTTACCTCAAATGGCGGCGCGGAGCGCTTCACGGATCAGGGTTTCACAATCCGCATCCGGTCGACCGACTTTACTGATCATACGGCTCGCTTCCTGCGGTTTATAACCCAGTGATACCAGTGCTGCAACCGCTTCAGATTCCGCATCGTTGGTTTCCGGCTCGGCGCTCGGCGTGGTGAGCGTAAAGGCCGAATCGCCGCCAAACAGGTCGCCGTGCATCCCTTTGAAGCGGTCCTTCATCTCGACTACCAGACGCTCAGCGGTCTTTTTACCTACGCCAGGCAGTTTCACCAGTGACGCGATCTCTTCTTTCTCAACAGCGGTCACAAATTGCTGCGCCGACATGCCGGAGAGGATCGCCAGCGCCAGCTTGGGTCCGACGCCATTCACTTTTATCAGCTCACGAAACAGCGCGCGCTCCTGCTTGCTGTTAAAACCAAACAGCAGCTGAGCATCTTCACGCACGACAAAGTGGGTAAAAATAACCGCTTCGTGCTGAAGTTCAGGCAACTCATAAAAACAGGTCATGGGCATGTAAATTTCATAGCCGACGCCGTGTGCCTCAAGCAGCACCAGTGGCGGCTGCTTTTCCAGAATGTTGCCCCGTAAACGACCTATCACCTGAATGCTTCCTTAACTAACGAATGTGGCGGATTTTATAACATAAAAAAGGCTGGATGAATATCCAGCCTGAGTGTCTGTTCTGTGCCATGCCCTAACCTGAGCGCAACCGTCCGCGCGTCAGCACCAGCTTGCTGTCACTCATGCGAGCGGCGTTCTGCGCCACATGACAGTGAGTAATGGCTATCGCCAGCGCATCGGCAGCATCCGCCTGCGGGTTTGCTGGCAGCTTCAGCAGGGTTCGCACCATATGCTGCACCTGACTTTTCTCGGCGCTACCGATGCCAACTACAGTCTGTTTTACCTGACGGGCAGCATACTCAAACACGGGCAGATCGTGGTTTACCGCAGCAACAATCGCGGCACCGCGCGCCTGGCCGAGCTTCAGCGCGGAGTCTGCATTCTTCGCCATAAACACCTGTTCAATGGCGAAGAAATCGGGTGAAAACTGCGTGATGATTTCACAGACGCCCGCATAAATCAGCTTCAGGCGGGCGGGCAATTCGGTGGTATTGGTGCGGATACAGCCGCTGCCCAGATACGTGAGCTGGCGGCCGGTCTGACGAATAACACCATAACCGGTGATGCGTGAGCCGGGATCGATACCCAGAATAATCGACATTACGCCTCTCCGGTTAACAGGGTGACAACCGCCATTACAGCGTTTCCGCCACCTCGTCGGAGATCTCACCGTTGTGATAAACCTCCTGCACATCATCGCAATCTTCCAGCATGTCGATCAGACGCAGCAGTTTTGGTGCGGTTTCTGCATCCATTTCCGCTTTGGTGGTCGGGATCATTGCCACTTCTGCGGTATCCGCTTTCAGGCCAGCGGCTTCCAGTGCATCACGCACGGTGCCCATCTCTTCCCATGCGGTAAAGACATCAATCGCGCCGTCGTCATAGGTGACGATGTCTTCGCCGCCCGCTTCCAGTGCGGCTTCCATCACCGCGTCTTCATCCTGACCTGGCGCGAAGGAGATCACACCTTTTTTGTTGAACAGGTACGCCACGGAACCGTCGGTGCCCAGGTTGCCGCCTGTTTTGGTGAAGGCGTGACGCACTTCGCCTACGGTACGGTTACGGTTATCACTCAGGCATTCAATCATGATGGCTGAGCCGCCAGGACCGTAACCCTCATAAATGATGGTCTCCATGTTGGCGTTGTCATCGCCGCCCACCCCGCGCGCGATGGCGCGATCCATGGTGTCACGGGTCATGTTGTTGGCCAGCGCTTTATCCATCGCTGCACGCAGACGCGGGTTGGAACCCGGATCGCCACCACCCAGCTTGGCCGCCGTCACCAGTTCACGAATGATTTTGGTAAAAATTTTGCCGCGCTTGGCATCCTGCGCCGCCTTACGGTGTTTGGTATTTGCCCACTTACTGTGTCCTGCCATGTTAAATATTCTCCGATCTTTTACAGGGTGCAGACTCTCCTGGCTGCGAGCTTATTTACCGTCGGTGCTCAGCCAGGTAAGTGACAACCTGACGGCCCTGAGAGGCGAGCGTTACGCGTTATCCTCACGTATCTGTGTACGCAGGGGATTCGCGCTGACGGTGAACAATTTCGTGGCGAGGATGACGCCTGACTGTTCAATAGGTTGGTGTAGTCCTGTTAAAACTCACCAGATTCATAAAATTTAATCTATCCGCCGCCGGAATACCGGGCGATGGCGAGCATTCAGATAAATTCTTCAATTGCCTGGCGATTACTCCATGATCGGGTTAATGCTGCAGCGTCAGCGGGTGCCAGCCAGCGAAACGCCAGATGCTCGGTCAGCGTGATATTACGCTCTTCCGGCAATTGCAGGCGAAACCAGTGCTCGTGATTATGGGTAACATCCGGCGCATAGCGATGGCGGAAATGGGGGAAGATTTCAAAATCAATCTGACGCTGACAATCCTCTATTTCCAGCTGCTCAGCCAGCACGTTAATGCCGACCTCTTCATGCACCTCACGACACGCGGTTGTCAGCGGTGACTCTCCCGCTTCCAGGCTGCCGGTCACCGACTGCCAGAACGTGGGATCGTCACGCCGCTGCAGCATCAGCACCCGGCCAGTATCGCGCGCCGAAATGACGACCAGCACTGAAACCGGGTGTTTATAGCCCATTATTTATTCTCAGGCTTTTCTTTTTTAACCACCTGGATGCCAAGCTCCAGCAGAGAAGCCGGGTTCGCTTCGCTTGGCGCTTCGGTCATCATGCAGGCTGCCGCCGTGGTTTTCGGGAACGCGATAACGTCACGAATGTTGTCGGTGCCGGTCAGCAGCATGGTCAGGCGATCCAGACCAAAAGCCAGGCCTGCATGCGGTGGTGTACCGAACTTCAGCGCATCCAGCAGGAAGCCAAACTTCTCGCGCTGCTCATGCTCTTCAATACCCAGAATGCTGAACACCGTCTGCTGCATTTTGCCGTTGTGGATACGCACTGAACCGCCGCCAACTTCATAACCGTTGATCACCATGTCATAAGCATTCGCCACGGCACGTGTCGGGTCGGCTGCCAGTTCTTCTGCGCTCATCTCTTTTGGCGCAGTGAACGGATGGTGCATGGCGGCCAGACCGCCTTCCTCGTCCTCTTCGAACATCGGGAAGTCGATCACCCACAGCGGTGCCCAGGCGTTCTCATCGGTGATGTTCAGCTCGCGGCCCACTTTCAGGCGAAGCGCACCCAGTGCGTCAGCGACCACTTTGGCGCGGTCAGCACCAAAGAAGATAATGTCGCCATCCTGCGCGCCGGTACGGCTCAGAATGCCTTCAACGATCTCTGCATTCAGGAACTTGGCAACCGGACTCTGCACGCCTTCCAGGCCATCTGCACGGACGTTAACCTTCATCCACGCCAGCCCTTTCGCGCCGTAAATCTCCACGAATTTGCCATATTCATCAATCTGCTTACGGCTCAGCTGCGCACCCGTCGGTACACGCAGCGCGGCAACACGGCCTTTTTCGTCGTTAGCCGGGCCAGAGAAGACCTGGAACTCCACGTTTTTCAGCAGGTCGCCAACGTCCACCAGCTCCATCGGGTTACGCAGATCCGGCTTATCGGAACCGTAGCGATGCATCGCTTCCGCAAAGGTCATCTGCGGGAACGCACCGAGATCTATGCCCTGCACGTCCTGCCACAGATTGCGGATTAAACGCTCCATGATTTCGCGCACCTGTGGCGCAGTCATAAAGGAGGTTTCTACGTCGATCTGGGTAAACTCTGGCTGACGATCGGCACGTAAATCTTCATCGCGGAAGCATTTTACGATCTGATAGTAGCGGTCAAAGCCGGACATCATCAGCAGCTGTTTGAACAGCTGTGGTGACTGCGGCAGCGCATAGAATTTGCCTTTGTGAACCCGGCTTGGCACCAGATAGTCGCGCGCGCCTTCTGGCGTCGCCTTGGTCAGCATCGGGGTTTCGATATCCAGGAACCCTTCGTCATCCATAAAGCGACGGACAAAGCTGGTGATTTTTGCGCGGGTTTTCAAACGCGTCACCATCTCAGGGCGACGCAGATCCAGGTAGCGGTATTTCAGGCGCGCTTCTTCGCTGTTGGTCTGGTTGGAGTCCAGCGGCAGTGGCTCAGAGCGGTTGATAATGGTCAGCGCCTGGGCAAACACTTCGACTTCGCCGGTCGCCATGTCGCTGTTTTTGTTCTTCTCATCGCGTGCGCGCACAGTACCGGTGATCTGGATGCAGAATTCGTTACGCAGTTCAGAAGCCAGCTTAAATGCGTCCTGACGATCGGGATCAAAAAATACCTGCACGATGCCTTCACGGTCGCGCATGTCGATAAAAATCAAACTGCCCAGATCGCGACGGCGGTTTACCCAGCCGCAAAGCGTGACTTGCTGACCCACATGAGACAGATTGAGCTGTCCGCAATATTCTGTACGCATAACACTATCCTTTTAACTTCGCCGCTGCAGCTGACAGCATCCGGCCGCGTTACCTGATGCGATGCTGTCGCAAAAATGGCGGCCATTATAATGGAAAAAGCCAGACAGGATAAGCAGATCAGCGCCAAAGCACCGATTTCCTGTGTGCATTTGCCCCTCAGCCTGACCATAGCGGATAATGAGATCACTTAACCTGCAGCCAGGAGCGCGCGTGACACTTCGTATTGGCCTGCCCCAGTGGCAGCATTCACACTGGAAACGCTGGGGTATCGAAAGCCTGGCGGACTATGCCCGCTACTTTCACTGCGTAGAGGGAAATACCACCCTCTATGCGCTGCCGAATGCTGAAACGGTGATGCGCTGGCGCGACATGACCCACGATGCATTTCGCTTCTGCTTTAAATTTCCCAACACCATCAGCCATCAGGCGGCGCTGCAGCATAGCGATGATCTGCTGACCGATTTTCTGCGCCTGATGGAGCCGCTGGCCGATCGCATCGGTCAGTACTGGCTGCAGCTGCCCGCCAGCTTCTCCCCGGCACAGCTCAACGACCTGTGGCGTTTTCTGGATAGTCTGCCGCGCCGTTTTCACTATGGCGTTGAAGTGCGTCATCCGGCTTTCTTTGCCAAGGGCGAGGCGGAACGGTCATTGAATCGGGGCCTGCTGACCCGTGGCATCAATCGTGTAATCCTCGACAGCCGTCCGGTTCACGCCTCCACCTCGCAAAGCCCGGCGGCGCTGGTCGCGCGTTCGCAGAAGCCGAGAGTGCCGCCGCATGCCCTGCGAACTGGCTCGCAGCCGATGGTGCGGTTTATCGGCAGCGACAGCGTGGACGAGAGCGTGCCGCTGTTCCAGATCTGGCGTACTAAGCTGGCTGAGTGGCAGCGACAGGGCGACGCCATGCTGTTTCTGCACACGCCCGATATGGGTCAGGTCTTTCCGCTGGTGCAGGCACTCTGGCCGCAGTTGCAGGAGATCGATCCGGCTATTGGTAACGGACCCGACTGGCCGCAACAGACGTCACTGTTTTGATTGCGTTACAGGACAGCGGGCTGTGCGCCCGTTAGAATCGAATCATTATGGACAGTCGCGGGAGTGGCTATGGTTAGCGCGTTATATGTGGTGATAGGGGCATTGCTGATAATGAAATTCACGCTGGACGTGGTGCGTTACCGTCGGTTCTACCGGGTGGCGTATGGCGATGGCGGCTATCACGACCTGAAAATGGCGATCCGCATTCATGGCAATGCCATCGAAACCATTCCACTGGCGCTGTTTCTGCTGGTGATGATGGAGATGAACGGCGCCGATATCTGGATGGTGCATCTCACCGGCCTGCTGTTCTTTATCAGCCGCCTGCTGCACGCATGGGGATTGCGCAGCAGCGCCATGGCGGGCCGTAAATATGGCATGCTCCTGACGCTGTTTTCACTGTGTGGCATGGTGATTTTCAACCTGATTTATATGCCGTGGGAACTGGTCCTGACGTTCCATTAAGCCAGCCTGGGTTAAGGGGTGCAGCCCGCCCCACTTTCTGCGAGAATAGCGCCCTTTCCGTCGTCTCTTCGGATTTTCGATATGTCTGACCGCGATCAACTCTTCTCAGCGCCCATTGCAAAACTGGGCGACTGGACTTTTGACGAGCGTGTAGCTGAAGTCTTTCCTGACATGATTCAGCGCTCGGTGCCCGGCTATTCCAACATCATTTCGATGATTGGCATGCTGGCAGAACGTTTTGTGACTCCGGACAGCAGGGTCTATGACCTGGGCTGCTCGCTGGGTGCGGCCACCCTTTCGGTGCGTCGCAATATTCATGTGCCGGGTTGCCAGATCATCGCGGTGGATAACTCCCCGGCGATGGTGGAGCGCTGTCGTCGCCATCTTGATGCGTTTCGCGCGGACACACCGGTCACGGTGCTGGAAGCGGATATCCGCGACATTGAGATTGAAAACGCCTCGCTGGTGGTACTCAACTTCACGCTGCAGTTTCTTGAGCCGCCTGCGCGTCTGGCGCTGCTGGAAAAGATCTGGCAGGGACTGAAACCCGGCGGCGCGCTGGTGCTGTCGGAGAAGTTCAGCTTTGAAGATGCCGAGGTCGGTGAGCTGCTGTTTAACATGCATCACGACTTCAAGCGCGCCAACGGCTACAGCGAACTGGAAATCAGCCAGAAACGCAGCATGCTGGAAAATGTGATGCTGACTGACAGCGTTGAAGCGCATAAAGCCCGCCTGAAACAGGCCGGGTTCTCGCACGCCGAACTCTGGTTCCAGTGCTTTAATTTTGGATCTCTGGTGGCGTTGAAATGATCGACTTTGGCCGTTTTTATCAGCAAATTGCAGTGGGCCCGCTGGCGAAGTGGCTGGAAGTCTTACCGGCGCAAATCAGTGAGTGGCAGCGTGAAAACCTGCACGGGCACTTTCGTGACTGGTACAAGTCGCTGGAGTATCTGCCGCTGCTGGAACCGCAAAAACTGGACCTGCTGCACAGCGTCACCGCCGACCGCGATGACATCAGCGACCGCCATCGTGAGGGGATTGAGAAATTACTGCGTAACCTGATGCCGTGGCGCAAAGGGCCTTATTTCCTCTATGGCACCCACATCAACACAGAATGGCGATCTGACTGGAAGTGGGAACGCGTGATACCGCACATCTCCCCGCTGGCGGGCCGCACAGTACTGGATGTCGGCTGTGGCAGCGGTTACCACATGTGGCGGATGATTGGCGCAGGCGCACACCTGGTGGTCGGCATCGATCCGATGCAGCTGTTCCTGGTGCAGTTCGAAGCAGTGCGTAAGCTGCTGAATGACGATCGCCGTGCGCATATGCTGCCGCTGGGCATTGAGCAACTCCCAGCGTTACAGGCGTTTGATACTGTATTTTCGATGGGTGTTCTCTATCACCGTCGTTCGCCGCTGGATCACTTGCTACAACTAAAAAATCAGCTGGTGAGCGGAGGCGAGCTGGTGCTGGAAACGCTGGTGATTGAAGGCGATGTGAATCAGGTGCTGGTGCCCGGTGAACGCTATGCACAGATGCGCAATGTGTTCTTTATCCCTTCAGCGAAAGCGCTGAAAAGCTGGCTGGAGAAAAGCGGCTTTGTCGATGTGCGGATTGTCGATTTTGCTCTGACCACCACCGAAGAGCAGCGCCGTACCGACTGGATGACCAGCGAGTCGCTGGCTGAATTCCTCGACCCTGATGATCCCAGCAAAACGGTTGAAGGCTATCCGGCGCCTCTGCGCGCCGTTCTGGTCGCCACCAAACCTTAATACCCTAGCGGCGAGACAACGCCAGTTTCGCCGCAAATCCAATAAATACACAGCCGGTCAGACGATCCATCCCCTTCAGCACCGTCGGTTTTCGCAGATGGCTGGCGAAATAGTGGCTGCCGCCAATCAGTACCGCATTCCAGAACAGCCCCAGTAGCATGTGCGCCAGTGCCATCAGTGTGCACCAGAGCGTCACGGACGCCCCCGCCGGAATGAACTGTGGCAGAAAAGTGACGTAAAACACGCCAATTTTCGGATTCAGCAGATTTCCCATTAATCCCCGACTGAAGCAGGCCAGATAGCCCTGCTGATGTGCAGGCTGTTCAGCTGTCCCCACGGATTGCTGACGCGGCTTAAGCAGCAGCTTTATGCCCAGACAGAGCAGCCAGCCTGCACCGATCCACTTTAGCAGGTTATAGGCGATTTCAGAGGCCATCAGCAGCGCGCCCAGCCCCAGCCCAACTGCGATCCCCCAAAGCAGACAACCCAGCGTTACGCCAAGGGCTGTCGCCCAGGCGCGTTGCCAGCCCTGTGCAATGGCGGTTCGCAGCACCAGCGCGGTATCAAATCCAGGTGTGAGTGTCAGAATAGTTATCGCAAACAGAAATGAAAAGAGCGTGGCGCTCATGACGATTCTCCGTTATTTCTCCCGGCAAGGGGTGTTCAGGCAGCTTAACAGCCCATGGAGCAGTCATGCGCGGAATCGACTGCCACTCTGAGTGGATTGTGCCAGGCTGGATCGGGTCGAACCATTCATTTTAAGGAGATGTGATTATGAGTAAATTTATTTTTTCATCACCCCGTAAATATGTGCAGGGCGCAGGTGTGCTGGATGAGCTGGGAACGTACCTGACTGAACTGGGCGATCAGGCCTTTCTGGTGGCGGATGACGTTGTCTGGAAGCTGATTGGCGAACGCACACAACAGACATTGCAGTCCGCCGGGGTGAAATTCAGCTGGCAGCAGTTTAACGGCGAGGCATCCAGTAATGAGATCACCCGTCTCAGTGCGCTGGCGAAGAGCCAGGGCTGTAACGTGATTGTCGGGCTGGGCGGCGGCAAAACGCTGGACACGGTTAAGGCGGTGGCGGACGAACTTAAACAGCCGGTGGCCATCGTGCCGACCATTGCCTCCACCGATGCCCCCTGTAGTGCGCTATCAGTCATCTACTCTGACAGCGGCGTATTTGAGAGCTATCGCTTCTACAGCAAAAATCCCGATTTGGTGCTGGTCGATACGGCAGTCTGCGCCAGTGCACCTGCGCGGCTCTTTGCCTCCGGCATTGCCGATGGTCTGGCCACCTGGGTTGAAGCGCAGGCAGTGGCGCGCTCCCATGCGAAATCGATGGTCAGCGGCGATCCGACCCTTGCCGGACTGGCGATTGCCCGCGCCTGCGAAGAAACACTGCTTAAGTGGGGATACAGCGCATACATCGCCGTTACCGAAAAACGGGTCACGCCCGCAGTGGAAGCGGTGGTTGAGGCGAACACGCTGCTTTCAGGGCTGGGCTTTGAAAACGGCGGGCTGGCAGCCGCCCACGCTATTCACAATGGTTTTACCGCCATCGATGGCGATATCCATCATCTCACCCACGGCGAGAAAGTCGCCTACGGCACACTGACGCAGATGGTGCTTGAGCAGCGGTCGGATGAGGAAATTGCGCGCTATATTCGTTTCTATCGCAGCATCAACATGCCGACCACGTTGCGTGAAATGCATCTGGAAAATGAAAGCTGGGAAAATCTGGTGAAAGTGGGGGCATTGGCGAACAGTGAGGGCGATACGCTGAAAAACCTCAACCCTCATCTGTCACCGGAAGATATCGCCAACGCCCTGCTGGCGCTGGATGCCTTTAGTCAGATGGTGAAATAAGCCGCCAACAGGCGATCATCCGATCGCCTGTTACTCTTCTGCCGCAGGCTGGTCCCAGTACTCATATTTGTAGGCGGAACTGAGATGGCGCTCAATGGTGCCACGCGTAAAGATTTCGGTTTCATGCAGATAGCTCAGTGTACAGTTGCCAACCTCATCCCAGGACTGACACTCATCGACCGACCGGATAGTGCTAAGCGGTGTGGTCGCAGTGCCGTTGAGCCGCACTTCACGCCACTGGTGATCGTAGGTGTATTCGTCGGTCCCCCGGGCAGAGGTGGTGCGCGTCACCAGACCTTTTGGGTTCCAGTGGTAGTGGAACTCGCCGTTGGTCAGCGGATCGCTGCCACGTGCCACACTCTTCTCCAGTCGTAGCTGGCGATCATACCGATAGGTGGTGTCGGTAAAGCCGCTTTTACCCATGCTGGTAAATCTGTCGGAAGCGCTGGTGATAGTGCCACGCTGGCCTTTCTGCCAGTTAATCGTTCCCTGCCGGTTATCAACCACGACTTCCCTGCCCTCTTTCAGCACTTTTACCAGATACGCATATTCCGCCACCCAGCCGTCCTGTACCCGGGCGATGTGTTGCTCCATGCTGAGGATCACGTTGCGTTCACTTTTGTCGTAGCTGACGTCAGCCACCGTCAGATTGCCGCAGGCGTCAAACTGTCCCAGCACCCGCTTTTGCGAATTCACATCTTTACCAAATTCACCTGCAATCACCTGCTTCACCGCGCCTTTCGCATTTCCGCCAAGCAAAATCAGGGTATTACTGCTGGAAACGGCGGTGTTGTCTGGCCCACATACGCTGGCCGCAGCGCTTCCAGTACTAGCGGTCAGTATCAGGCTTAAAGTAAGAATCTGATTGCGTTTCATAGGGTAAATTCCAGGCGACGTTGCTTTCAGTGTAAACGCTGTGGAGATGAACAGCGGCGATGATTTAAGCCAGCATCGCCTTTTAAACATCGAAAATGCGACAAGGCGCCAGCGTAACGGATAAAGCGCATGTTAAGGATGCCGTCAGGCCTTAAATTCCTGGATGACATTAATTAGTTAGTAAAAGGCAGGCATTTTAACTGAACCGGACGAAACGCTGTCACGGCAAACGGAGCGTGTTTTACACAAAAAGAACCCCAGCAAGCTGTACTGGGGTTTGGTACTTGCAAACACCACGTCAATGATCGGCGTGCTGCGCGGCAAAATCTGTTGTGGTTCAGGCAACCCGAACGGTGCTCATCTGCATCACGCTTTTCATCGCCTCAACCACATCGCCGTCTACGCAGTAGCGGCTGAACTCATCGGTTTCGGCTTCAGAACACATGGAGACACCCGCTTTGCGGTAGCGCATCGGTGACGCCGTCAGGCGACTGGCCGAGCTATGGACTTCATCAATCCCCATGTCGAGAAACTTTTGCAGGTTGCTGAGACGCACGCCCGCACCTGCCATAATAATAGGACCGGTACTGGTCTCATTTAGTTCCCGAAGTAATGCAATTCCGTTTTCAGCGCTCTGCTGCTGACCGGATGTCAGAATGCGCGCTACACCCAAATCCGTTAACGCTTCCAGTGCGCGCTTAGGGCTGTGACAGAGATCGAAGGCGCGATGGAAGGTCACCGCCAGACCGTCACACAGCGCCATAATCTGTCGCATCTGCCCCTGATGAATATGGGCGTCTT
Source organism: Pantoea alfalfae (assembly GCF_019880205.1). Classification (NCBI taxonomy): domain Bacteria; kingdom Pseudomonadati; phylum Pseudomonadota; class Gammaproteobacteria; order Enterobacterales; family Erwiniaceae; genus Pantoea; species Pantoea alfalfae. The sequence continues at coordinate 1,733,692 of NZ_CP082292.1, read as the reverse complement.
CATCCAGCATCCCAATCACCAGACCGGGAAAACCGAGTTCACGAATTAACGCCACATCCGATTTCATCGCCTCGAATTCACGTGCGGTGTAACAAAAATCGCCACCCCGTGGCCGGACAATAGGATGAACCGGAATCGAAACCTCGCGCCGGGCGGCATTCAGCATCCCCGCAGACGGGGTCAGGCCGCCTTCGCGCGGTGCGGCACAAAGTTCAACCCGATCAGCGCCCGCCTGTTGTGCGGTCACGGCGCAATCCACGCCATAGCAGCAAATTTCCAGTGTGGTCATTCTCTTCTCCTTTACATGACTCTGGTTCAAGGCAGATTCATCAGTTAGTCTGGCTGCTGGAATGAGTTTACCGGGAAAGTTAACTATGGCATTCAATTTCGACCAACGGATAGACCGTCGTCACAGCGATAGCCTTAAATGGAACAAATATGCGGACCAGGACATTCTGCCGTTGTGGGTGGCAGATACGGATTTCCGATCCCCTGACTGCGTCATCGAGGCAATTAAGACCCGCGCCGTGCATGGGATTTTTGGTTATGGTGATACGCCGGTGGCGTTTATTGACAGTGCGATAGCGTGGCTCGCCTCACGCTATCAGTGGCACGTTAATCCGGAGTGGATTGTGGTGTTGCCGGGTGTCGTGAGCGGGCTTAATCTCGCCGTGCGTGCGTTTACCGCGCCGGACGAGCTGACGATTGCCCCTACGCCAATCTATCCACCGTTTCGCGGTTCGGCAAAACTGGCAGAACGGGGTCAGCTCAATCTGCCGCTGACGCTGAAACAGGGACGCTGGGTGCTGGATATGGATGCGGCTGAAGATCAGTTCACCAGCAAAGAGCGGCTGTTAATGCTGTGTAATCCGCAGAACCCGGGCGGCACCGTTTATCGGCGCGACGAACTGCAGGCGCAGCTGGAATTTGCGCATAAGCACGATCTTATCGTCTGTTCAGACGAGATCCACAGCGATCTGCTGCTGGAACCGGGCGCTAAACACATTCCGTTTGCGTCGCTGAGTGAAGATGCCGCTCAGCGCAGTGTGACACTGATGTCACCCTCCAAGAGCTTTAATATTGCTGGTCTGGGTGCGTCCATTGCCATTATCCCTGATGCTGAACTGCGTGCGCGCTTTAACCGAATGCGACGCGGTATTGTGCCGGATGTGGATATTCTGGCGCTCACCGCCGCGGCAGCGGCATGGCGCGAAGGTGAACCCTGGCTGCAGGCGCAGAATACCTACCTGCGAAGTAATCGTGACTGGCTGGTCTCACAGGTTAATAAAATGACCGGTCTGTCCGTCGCCGCGCCGGAAGCGACCTACCTGGCCTGGATCGACGCCAGTGCGCTGGGTGTGGCCAGTCCTGCCCTCTATTTTGAGAAGCACGGACTCGGCTTAACCGCCGGTCGCGAGTTTGGCAATGACCAGTTTGTCCGGCTCAATTTTGGCTGTACCCGCGCGCTGCTGGATGAGGCCGTTGCGCGCCTGAAGCGCGCAGTAGCCGCCCGTATCTAGTTCTGCTCGCTGGCGACAATCTCTTCCAGTCGCCATGGGTGAAACTTGATTGTTGTCTGCCCATCCGTTACCGCCAGGGTCGGATTGGGCAAACGCTCATTCTCGCCCTGCGGTGAGCTGGTTTTAAATGAAATACCCGGCTGCGTCAGCGCGTCATCGGAAAGCAATGCCATCGCGCGCATGCCCAGCGTCTGATGATCGCCGCGCAACACCACTTCAATATGCTCCCAGCCTTCATGGCGATAACGCTTTTCACCCGGCCACGGCAGTTCAACCACATCAACTTGCCTGCCCGCCACGAACAGCGGATCATGTAGTTTAAACAGGCATATCTGTCTTCCGTTGATCATCGCTGCTGAAAATTCAGTACCAATCTGCTGCAGGCCTTGCTGCCAGCGCATTGCCGTCGTGTCCTGATGACAACGCAGCGAAATATGGTCAACTTCCAGATCGTTAAGGCGCAAACCCAGTCTCTGCGCAAAACTTTGCAACGATTCTTCAAAACGTCCTAAATCTGTCTTTAAATCATCCAATTCTGCCGGAAAAGATTGCTCAGCCACCGGGATTCCTCTCTGTTTGTTTAGTCTTTATAATCAGTCTGGTTCATTGTGCACCGCGTGCTCCGCATCACAAAATGGTAAGATTCATCTTATTTGGCCCGGAATTTAACGCAAAACCGTATAATAACATCTTTCATTTCGGATTTATCTCCTGTTTAGGGCCATGAGTTCCTTGATGAAAGCACCTTAAGCATTTGATTTAAATGACCTTCTTTAATACAATAAGATAACTCTTATTTGAACGGCAAACAATTGCAGCCTCCCCCGCCTTCCTATAAATTTGACCTAACACAACCAAAAGGAATGGCTCTATGTCTATGCTCATCGTTGTCGCTGTCCTGATCGCACTGATGGGGTTTGCAATTTCCCGCCATTGGAAGGTGCGCGAAGATAAAAGCGTAAAGAACCCTCGCCGTCATCTGCGACGTCGTTAACGCCTCCGGGAAACATCTTCTTCAGCTCTGTTTCCCCGCTTCATCCAACTGCTGACGCCCATCCACATTTCACGTATACTTTTCCCCTCATTTTTTTCCGTTTTGTCTGTCCTATCCGTTTCGGCCAATTCGTTACGCGATGCGCTCAGGCAAGATGATGACAGCCCGGCTTTTCATCCGGGCGTTGTTCAGCACATGAAGGTAACTCGGTGAATATTCAGGCACTTCTTTCCGCAAAAGTCAGTCAGGCAATGGTTTTAGCCGGCGCACCCGCCGATTGCGAACCGCAGGTTCGCCAGTCTGCCCGGGTTCAGTTTGGAGACTATCAGGCCAACGGCATTATGGCCGTGGCGAAAAAGCTGGGACAGGCACCGCGACAATTAGCGGAAGCGGTAATCCAGCACCTCGACCTGACCGGTATCGCCAGCAAAGTTGAAATTGCCGGACCGGGCTTCATCAATATCTTCCTCGACCACAACTGGCTGGCAAAGCATGCCCGCGAAGCGCTGAGTCTGCCGCGCCTGGGCGTGCAACTGGCCGAACCCCAGACCATTGTGGTCGACTACTCTGCGCCCAACGTTGCGAAAGAGATGCACGTGGGCCACATCCGCTCCACCATCATTGGTGATGCGGCGGTGCGCACGCTGGAGTTTCTCGGACACAAGGTGATCCGTGCGAACCACGTTGGCGACTGGGGTACGCAGTTCGGCATGCTGATTGCGTTCCTGGAAAAACAGCAGAATGAACACCACGCTGAGATGGCGCTGGCCGATCTTGAAGGCTTTTACCGTGAAGCCAAGCGCACCTACGATGAAGATCCTGAGTTTGCCGAGCGCGCGCGCAGCTATGTCGTGAAGCTCCAGAGCGGCGATGAATACTGCCGCCAGATGTGGAAGAAGCTGGTCGACATCACTATGAGTCAGAACCAGAAAATCTATGACCGTATGAACGTGACGCTGACGCGCAACGACGTCATGGGTGAAAGCCTCTATAACGATATGCTGCCTGGCATCGTCTCCGATCTGAAGCAGAAAGGCTTAGCGGTTGAGAGCGAAGGTGCGACCGTCGTGTTCCTGGATGAATTCCAGAACAAAGAAGGGGAGCCGATGGGCGTCATCATCCAGAAAAAGGATGGCGGCTACCTCTACACCACGACTGATATCGCCTGTGCGAAATACCGTTACGAAACGCTGAAAGCCGATCGGGTGCTCTACTACATCGACTCCCGTCAGCATCAGCATCTGGTTCAGGCCTGGACCATCGTGCGTAAAGCGGGTTATGTGCCGGAATCTGTGCCGCTGGAGCACCATGCGTTCGGCATGATGCTGGGCAAAGATGGCCGTCCGTTCAAAACCCGCAGCGGCGGCACCATCAAGCTCTCCGATCTGCTGGATGAAGCCTGGCAGCGTGCCTACACGCTGGTGCGTGAGAAGAATCCGGAGATGAGCGAAGCGGAAGTCAAAGCGCTGGCGGAAGTGATGGGCATCAGCGCGGTGAAATACGCTGACCTGTCAAAAAGTCGCACCACCGACTACATCTTCGACTGGGACAACATGCTGGCGTTTGAAGGCAACACGGCGCCTTACATGCAGTACGCCTACACCCGCGTGCTCTCTGTATTCCGCAAGGCAGGCATTGATGCCGATTCGCTGGATGCAGAGATCGTGATTAGCGAAGAGCGCGAAGCACAGCTGGCAACCCGCCTGCTGCAGTTCGAAGAGGTTATCACGCAGGTGGCTCGCGACGGTACGCCACACGTGATGTGTGCTTATCTCTACGATCTGGCCGGTCTGTTCTCCGGATTCTACGAGCACTGTCCGATTCTCAGCGCAGAATCAGACGCGACTCGTCTGAGCCGACTGCAGCTGGCCGCGCTGACCGCGAAGACACTGAAGCAGGGTCTGGATACGCTCGGTATCGACACCGTCGAGCGCATGTAATCGCTACAACGGAGAGGGAATTCCCTCTCCGTTGCTGACTCCTCACGTTTCCCCTGTTCTCCCTCCACTCTTTCAGCAGCAGGATGGTGCCATGTCTTTAGCCGCGCATCTCATCAGCAGCCACCTTCCCACAATTAAACAGTTACAGTGCTTTCTGGCGGTCGCGCACGAGCTTAATTTTCGCCGGGCTGCAGAACGCCTTAGCATGACGCAGCCTCCGCTCACCCGTCAGATTCAGAGTCTGGAAGATCTGCTGGGCCAGCCGCTTTTCGGGCGCACGACGCATAAGGTCACCCTGACAGATTCTGGCCACGCGCTGGTCACGAAAGCGGAAGCGATCCTGACTGCGCTGAGTGCCCTGAAGCAGGATGCGCAGCCCGCCGCGGCACGACTACGCATCGGGCTGACCCGCACGCTGAACTTTGAACTGATTTCCCCACTTAACCGGCTGCTCGCCGCTTTTCATGCCAGCGATGAGATGGAGATGCCCAGCCTCACTTCGGCTCAGCTGCTGCAGAGCCTGGCGAAAAATAGCCTGGATTTGATCCTTACCGGGGAAAAAGGTCCGGAGGCGGAAGATACCGTCCGGTATGCCTGGGTATACCGTGAGCCACTGCGGATTGCGATGCCGTCAGCACACCCCGCCAGCCTCTCTGAAAACGTTGCGCTGGAGGCGCTGGCTGACCTCCCGCTGTGCTGGTTTCCGCGCAGTGCCAATCCGCAGTTTTATGATAAATGTGAGCGCTACTTCTCCACACTCAGCGTCACGCTGAAACGGGTCAGAGAGCCAGAAGACTCCCTGCTGATGCTGGCGCACATCGCCAGAGGCAAAGGGTTCGCCCTGATGCCGCAGTCAAAATGTACCTTTCATCAGGCAGGCCTCTGTTACCGGCCACTGGCTGACGATGCAGCTAAACAGCTGGCAATTGACGTTTATGCGGCTATTCGCGCCGATGAAACCAATGCGGCAGTTGTTAATGCGCTGATCGCACTCTCGCAGCCTGATGAACCCGAAGCCCCCGCCCATCCGCGCGGCTAAGTCGCTGTACTATCCGCACCAATAGTACCTGAAGCTCGCTGATACCTTTTTTGCATGACCGAAAGAGCAATTCATTGCTTTCACGCCAGGTGAAACAATCATCTCTCACTTACGAGGAGAGACAGATGAAAAAGCGATCGTTAACTCAGGGTCTGGAGGTCAGCGCCATCGGTTATGGTGCGATGGGGCTCAGCGAATTTTATGGTCAGACCGATGACCGCCATTCCCTCCAGCTGCTCAGCCGGCTGCGTGATCTGGATATCACCTTTATCGATACTGCAGACCTTTACGGGCGCGGCCACAACGAGCAGTTGATAGGCCAGTTTCTTGCCGGATTGAGCAAAGCCGAACGGCTGAAATTCACCGTCGCCACCAAGTGTGGCATTGAGCGTCCGGCGGAGGAGGCTTATGCCCGCACTATCAATAATCAGCCCGACTACCTAACCCGCAGCTGCCATGCCTCTCTGAAACGGCTGGGCGTTGAGCGTATCGATCTCTTTTATCTGCATCGCATCAGTCCGGCGACACCGATTGAGGAGAGCATGCAGTGTCTCAGCCGTCTGGTGCAGGAGGGAAAGATTGCCCGGATTGGGCTGTGTGAAGCATCGGCTTCAACACTGAATCGGGCGCAGGCGATCCATCCGCTGGCCGCGCTGCAGACGGAGTATTCATTCTGGACGCGTGACATCGAAGAAGAGATTCTCCCTATGGTGAAAAAACTCGGTATCGGACTGGTGCCCTATTCGCCGCTGGGCAGAGGATTCCTGACGGGTAAATACCGTAAAAACAGCGATTTTGCCGAGGGTGATTTCCGCAAAAATAATGACCGTTTCCGGCAGGAAAATATCGATCACAATCTCCAGCTTCTTAACGCGGTGACGCCACTTGCTGAGAAATATCACGCCACCACCGGACAGATTGCGCTGGCGTGGTTGCTGGCACAGTATGAAAAAATTGTGCCGATACCGGGCACCAAACAGATTGCTTATCTCACTGAGAATGCGCACGCCGCGGATATCAGGCTGGAAGAGGACGACGTGCGGTTACTGAATACGATACATCAGCAGATTGAGGTCAAAGGCGGTCGCTATTCTGAGGAGGGAATGAAGGGAGTTAACGCCTGAAGACACATTGCGCACTGGCGCACCGTGCAGCGGTGCGCCAGTCAATTCAGCAACGAGACTCTTACTCGTAATTGACCATGACTTCGCTGCTCACTACCCGTAATCCCGGTGGCAGCGCCCCGCTGCCGGCAAAACCAAACACCATATGCAGGGTTTCTCCAGCGTTAAGATGTGCCAGCCCGCGCGTGGTGCCGCTGGCACCCTCAAGCGTGGTGCAGCGCTGTTCGCCGCACAGCCGCACTTCAAGGCCCGACGGCGCAGGTCTGCTCAGCTCATAACGCCAGTTAATGATGCTGACCTCCCCGCCAACATCGGCGGGTGGCGTCAGCGGCTGCGTCCGTTGCCAGCTGCCGCGATTCGCCAGCAGCGGTCCGTTGGCCGTGGCGCTCCAGGCCCCCCCGGCCGCCTGAACCAGCATCGGCAGCATGAAGAGCACCAACAGCAGCCCGCGCATTATTTGCCTCCGATGGTGGCAGTCATACGGATCTGGCGGTTGTCGCTCAGTTCCAGATTCGAGAGCACCACCAGCTGCGGCAGATTGCGGCGCAGGAACCGTGCCAGCAGCGCACGCAGCGGATGATTGACCAGCAGCACCGGTGGCGCACCCAGCATCTCCTGACGCTGCAATGCCGCCTGTGCCTGACTCAACAGCCGATCGGCCAGCCCCGGCTCCAGGCCGCCACCGCCCTGCAACGCCTGTAACAGCAGACGCTCAAGCGTGGAATCCAGCCCGATAACCTGCACTTCATCATTGCCCGGGAACCACTGCTGAGTAATTGCGCGACCCAGCGCCACACGGACTACGCTGGTCAGTTCCTGCGGATCGCTCTGTACCGGCGCATGTTCCGCCAGTGTTTCGATAATAGTGCGCATATCGCGAATCGAGACCCGCTCAACCAACAGGTTCTGCAGTACCTTATGCAGCGTGGTCAGTGAGATCACCCCCGGCACCAGATCTTCGGTCAGCTTCGGCATCTCCTGCGTCACGCGATCCAGCAGCTGCTGCGCTTCCTGACGGCCAAACAGCTCACTGGCGAACTGGCCGATCAGATGGTTAAGGTGTGTTGCCACCACGGTACTGGCTTCTACTACGGTAAAGCCCTGGATCTGCGCCTGCTCTTTCAGCGCGCTGTCGATCCAGACCGCCGCCAGGCCAAAGGCCGGATCGACAGTTGCTTCTCCCGGCAGACTGCCGGCAGCCGTGCCTGGGTTAATCGCCATCCAGCGGCCCGGATAGGCATCCCCACTGCCAATCTCCACCCCTTTCATCAGAATGCGATAGCGCGCAGGTGGCAACTCCATGTTGTCACGGATATGCACCACCGGCGGCAGGAAACCGACATCCTGCGCAACTTTCTTACGGATACTGCGGATACGGCCCAGCAGCTCGCCATTTTGCTGATGATCGACCATCGGAATCAGGCGATAGCCCACTTCCATGCCCAGCGTATCTTCCAGCTGTACATCGGTCCAGGATGCTTCAGTGGCGGCGGGCGTGTCCGCTGCCGCTTTGTTGCTGATGCTGCCAGCAACGTCCACTTTCTTCTTCGGCTGCGTTTCGCGTCCGCGCAGCCACCAGGCCAGACCCAGCAAGGCGGCGGTGAACAGCAGGAAGACGAAGTTAGGCATGCCTGGCACCAGACCCAGCAAGCCAATCACCCCGGCGCTGAGCATCAGCACGCGAGGATCCTTAAACAGCTGGGTGACCATCTGCTCGCCGACATCCTGATCGGTGGCGACGCGCGTCACGATAACACCGGCTGCGGTAGAGATAACCAGCGCCGGGATCTGCGCAACCAGGCCATCACCGATGGTCAGCAGCGTATAGGTCTCTGCGGCGTGCCCCACATCCATACCGTGCTGCACTACGCCCACCAGCAGGCCGCCGATGACGTTGATCACCATGATCATGATACCGGCGACGGCATCACCACGAACGAACTTACTCGCACCGTCCATCGAACCGTAGAAGTCCGCTTCCTGGGTCACTTCAGCACGGCGGCGTTTAGCTTCATCTTCACCGATCAGCCCGGCGTTGAGGTCGGCATCGATCGCCATCTGCTTACCAGGCATCCCGTCCAGCACAAAGCGCGCGCCCACTTCGGCGATACGACCGGCACCCTTGGTGATAACCATGAAGTTGATGATGACCAGGATGATAAACACTACGATACCGATGGCGAAGTTACCGCCCACCAGGAAGTGACCGAAGGCTTCAACGACCTGTCCTGCCGCAGCGGCACCGGTGTGCCCCTCCATCAGGATGATACGGGTTGAGGCCACGTTCAGTGCCAGACGCAGTAACGTAGAGAACAGCAGAACAGTCGGGAACGCCGCAAACTCCAAAGTCCGCTGGGTGAACATCGACACCAGCAGGATCATGATCGACAGCGCAATGTTAAAGGTGAACAGCAGATCAAGAATGAACGGCGGTAATGGCAGAACCATCATCGACAGGATCATCAGGATCAGCACCGGCCCGGCCAGCACCTGCCACTGCATATCTTTAAAGTTGCCCGGTAAACGTAGTTTTGCGGCCAGGTTATTAGCCATCGTTTTTGCTCTCTCCTGCAAAGTCCATCTCTGCCGGAACCGGCAGGTTTTTTGGTTTGGTTGGGATCAGGCCGCCTTCGCGCTTCCAGCGACGCGACTGCCAGACCCACGCCAGTACTTCTGCCACGGCAGCATAGAGCGCGCCGGGGATGTGCTGACCAATTTCGGTATGTCGGTATAACGCACGCGCCAGCGGCGGTGCTTCCAGAACCGGGATGCGGTGTTCAGCAGCCAGTTCACGAATTCTCAGGGCGATCTCGCCCGCGCCTTTCGCAACCACTTTCGGCGCGCTCATCTTCTTCTCGTTGTACTGCAATGCCACTGAGTAGTGCGTCGGGTTCGTGACGATGACATCGGCTTTTGGCACATCGGCCATCATTCGGCGGCGCGCGGCGGCGCGCATCTGCTGCCGGATGCGCCCTTTAACGTGCGGGTCACCTTCCTGCTGCTTATGCTCGTCACGGATCTCCTGCATCGACATCTTCAGCTTTTTGAAGTGGCTGTAGAGCTGCCAGAAGACGTCATATCCCACCATCGGGATCAGCCCCAGCATCACCAGCGAACAGCAGACCGCGATCATCTCCATGCCGTGAATCAGCGCGGTGACGGGCGCTTCACTGATCAGCCGCAACATTTCCGGCCAGTGACTCCAGATGTACCACCAGCCTACTGCGCCCACCAGAATGGTTTTGAGAATGCCTTTAAACAGTTCGGTCCACGCCTGTGCCGCAAACATTCGCTTAAAACCGGCCATCGGATTGAGCTTTTTCAGGTCGAACTTGATCGATTTGCCGCTGAAAATGATACCGCCAAGCAGCATGGGCGCGGCAATCGCCACCAGCACCAGCCCGCCCATCAGCGGCAGCAGCGCCATCAGTGCCTGGGTGATCAGGCTGCCGATGTGGCTGACGATAATTTTGTCATCCCTGACCATGCCGTGGTCAAAACGGAGCCCGGTGGCCACCATGGCCGCCAGCCGGTGCGCCATCATATTGCCGCCCATCCACAGGATCATGATGCCGGCCAGCAGCATCAGCAGTGACGTCAGTTCGCGCGAACGCGGAATCTGGCCCTCTTCACGCGCTTTCTCAAGTCGGTGGGCCGTGGGCGATTCTGTTTTGTCTTCGTCGCTATCTTCAGCCACGACAAACCTCGGTTGGCAGGAATTCTGAGCTTAGAATGCCAAATCTGGCTTAAGTTAAAGCGGAGATAAGATGGGGAAAACAGGCGTTCTTTCGGGGATGGGTCTGACAATGCGGAACGGGGCCACCCGAAGGTGACCCTGTTTTTGACGCCGGGAGCCGTTTTGCCCGCCCGCAGGCGGACAACACCGGATCAGAATCCTAAGCTGTCCAGCAGGTCATCAACCTGATCCTGGTTCGCCACCACACCCGGTGCATCGGCGTGGATCTGCGGACCATTCAGCAGGCTGGTGCCTTCCTGACGCTTCTCAGCGCTGACTTCTGGCATGTTCTCCAGCAGCACCATTAACAGCTGGCGCTCAATCTCCTGGATCACATCCATCATGCGCTTGATTACCTGACCAGTCAGGTCCTGGAAATCCTGTGCCATCATGATTTCAAGCAGCTGCTTGTTGGTAAAGGCGGTGTGCTCTGGCACGGCGGTGAGGAATTCGCGCGTATCCGTCACCAACTCCCGCGCATCACCCAGTTCAATCGGGTTCTCAAACCACGCATCCCAACGCCCTTTCAGCTGAGTTGCCCCGGCTTCCATCTTATCCTGATGGGGTTGTGCTGCTTCAACACAGTTCAGCGCACGGTCGGCTGCCTGCGCCGTCATTTGCACCACATAATCAAGACGATCGCGGGCATCAGGAATGGCTTCAGCTGCATCGGCAATGGCTTTATCCAGCCCCAGCTCGCGCAGACTGTCGCGCAGCATGCGCGTCAGTGAGCCAATACGTGAAATGATGTCGTGTGCCGCGGCATCCTCAGTTGGTTTCGGAAAGTCGCTCATCACATCCCCTTACATGCCCAGTTTTTCGAAAATTTTGCCCAGCTTCTCTTCCAGGGTTGCCGCAGTGAATGGCTTCACCACATATCCACTGGCTCCCGCCTGGGCGGCGGCGATAATGTTCTCTTTCTTCGCTTCCGCGGTCACCATCAGCACCGGCAGCGAACTCATCGCCGCGTCGGCACGAATAGTCTGCAGCAGCTGCAGGCCATCCATGTTTGGCATGTTCCAGTCGGAAATCACGAAGTCGAAGCCACCCGCTTTCAGTTTGCCAAGGGCATCCACACCATCTTCCGCTTCTTCTACGTTATTGAAGCCCAGCTCTTTCAGCAGGTTACGCACAATACGACGCATCGTATTGAAATCGTCTACTACCAAAAAGCGCATGTTTTTATCAGCCATATCTACTCCTGAGTTGTCTCGCCCGGCGGGACGGGCCTGTTAAATACGCAATGCCTGTCCGGCGCTAATTTTCGCCAGCATGTGCTGGCTGATGTTGCTTAAATCCACGACTTCGCTCACGCCGCCTGTGGCGATGGCCTCACGCGGCATGCCAAATACCACACAGCTGGCTTCGTTCTGGGCGATAGTCCAGGCACCTGCCCGATGCATTTCCAGCATCCCGGCGGCACCATCATTGCCCATTCCGGTAAGGATGACCCCTACCGCATTTCGTCCGGCGTACGTTGCCACCGATTTAAACAGCACATCCACTGAGGGTTTGTGCCGGTTGACCGGTGGACCTTCATTCAGTTTCACCACATAGTTGGCACCACTTCGGGCCAGCTCCATGTGCATCGCGCCTGGCGCGATATAAGCGTGCCCCGGCAGAATACGCTCACCGTCTTCGGCCTCTTTCACCGTGATCTGACACAGCTTGTTCAGACGTTCGGCAAAAGAGCGGGTAAAGCCTGGCGGCATATGCTGGGTAATCAGCAGCGCCGGACTGGTGGCCGGTAACGGCTGCAGCACGTGACGAATCGCCTCGGTGCCGCCGGTAGAGGAGCCAATCGCAATCAGCTTCTCACTACTCAGCAGTGGCCCCGCTTTCAGCGTCGCGGGCACCGGCATCGCTGCACGGTTGTGCAGGCGGGCCCGGGCCGCCGCGCGGATTTTGTCGCCAATCATCTGGCTGTAGCCCAGCATGCCTTCGCGGATGCCGAGCTGGGGTTTGGTGACGAAATCCACCGCCCCCAGTTCCAGCGCACGCAGGGTGATTTCGGAGCCTTTTCCGGTCAGCGATGAAACCATCACCACCGGCATTGGCCGTAACCGCATCAGTTTTTCCAGGAAATCGAGGCCATCCATGCGCGGCATTTCCACATCCAGCGTCAGCACCTGCGGATTGAACTGCTTGATCAAATCGCGGGCGACCAGCGGATCGGGCGCCGTAGCGACCATCTCCATATCCGGATGGCTGTTGATGATCTCGGTCATCAACTGCCGCATCAGCGCAGAGTCATCTACGCACATCACGGTGATTTTGCTCATCATCTTTCCTTCGTCAGTCCATAGACGGTTTGTCCACGCAGCCAGAACTCTTTACTGATCTGACTAAAGTTTTCTGAGTGTCCGGCGAACAGGATGCCACCCGGCTTCAGCAGCGGCACAAACCGACGCAGAATCTTCTCCTGCGTCTCTTTATCGAAATAGATCATCACATTGCGACAGAAAATTGCGTCGAACTGACCCGGCAGCGCCCAGTCGTTGGCCAGCAGGTTAAGCTGTGCGTAGGTGACGAGGTTGGTCAGCTCAGGACGCGCCCGCACCATTCCGGCGTGTGGACCGGTGCCGCGCAGGAAGAAGCGCTGCATTTGCGCGGGTGACAGCGTGCGCAGCTCTTCCTGGCGATAAACACCCGATACCGCTTTTTCCAGTACCTGGGTATCAATATCGCTGGCATGAACCTGGAACTTGCCCGGTCCGGTACCCAGCGTTTCCGCCAGTGTCATCGCGATGGAATAAGGCTCTTCGCCGGTTGACGCCGCGGTACTCCAGACGCTGAAATTGCCCTGGCGCTTACGTGCATGCTCCGCCAGAATCGGGAAGTGATGCGCTTCGCGGAAGAACGCGGTCAGGTTGGTGGTCAGGGCGTTGATAAACGCCTGCCACTCGGCACTGTTCGGATCGGACTCCAGCAGCGCCAGGTAGCGACCGAAATCATCGATATTCAGCGTACGCAGGCGACGAACCAGGCGGTTGTAGACCATCTCACGCTTGTGATCGGCCAGTACGATACCGGCACGCTGATAGATCAGCTGGCTGATACGACGAAAATGCGTATCGGAGAGCGGTAAACGCTGCACCATCTGCGACAGCAGCGTTGTCGTCTCACTTTGATCTAAAATTGTCGATTTTTTCATCTCTGCACCTGGCCCGAACTGAATATATTATTTTTCTGCTGCGATGCCCGGCGGCTAAATGGCGGCCGGGCCACGGGCGATTAAAAGGTTTCCCAGTTGTCGTCGCTGCGTACCGCAGACGAACGACCAACGGCTAACGGTGCATCTGACTGGAGCGTTTTTGTCGCCGTTGTCTTGTTAACGGCCTGAGCGACAAATTCTTTACCAATATTGAACACTGATACCGCTTGTTTTAAGTGACTTGCCTGATCTTCGAGCGCTGCAGCTGCTGCCGCTGACTCTTCAACCAGTGAGGCGTTCTGCTGCGTGACGCGATCCATCTCGGTCACCGCAAGGCCCACCTGGTCAATGCCACGGCTCTGTTCGTCTGACGCAGAGGCGATCTCGCCCATGATGTCAGTGACGCGTGTGACCGCGCTGACGATGTTGCTCATGGTGTCACCGGCGCTCTCTACCAGCACCGAGCCGGTATTAACGCGGCTAACGGAATCTTCGATGAGACCTTTAATCTCTTTGGCGGCCTGGGCGCTGCGCTGCGCCAGACTGCGTACTTCACCCGCCACCACGGCAAAGCCGCGGCCCTGCTCACCGGCACGGGCTGCTTCAACCGCCGCATTCAGTGCCAGGATGTTGGTCTGGAAGGCGATGCCGTCGATCACACTGGTGATATCGGCAATTTTCTTAGAGCTGCCCGCAATCTCTTTCATGGTGGTGACCACGCCATCCACCACTTTGCCGCCCTGCTGTGCGGTTTCAGAGGCGGTCAGCGCCAGCTTCGACGCCTGACGGGCGTTTTCGGCATTCTGCTTCACGGTCGCGGTGAGCTGCTCCATGCTGGCAGCAGTCTGCTCCAGCGAGGCGGCCTGCTGTTCGGTACGCGAAGAGAGATCGTTATTGCCGATGGAGATTTCGCTGGCACCGGTATAGATGGCTTCCGAGCCGTCACGGACGGTGCGGACAGTGCGTGCCAGCTCCTGCTGCATATGCTGCAGTGACGTCAGTAACTCACCAATTTCGTTGCGTACGGTAATCTCAACCGGCTGAGTCAGATCGCCGCGTGCGATGTGCTGAATGTGCTCAATGCTCTGACGCAGAGGACGGATCAGCACCGAGCGCATGACGTTCCACACCAGGATAATCATCAGCAACGTCACGGCCAGCGTGGCGATGACGATAGTGATGGAGCGGCTGTAAGCCTGCTGGTTGGCTTCCACACCCTGCTGTGACAGTGCTTTGTTGTTCTCAAGCCAGGCACTGTAATCTTTCTGGAACTTGTCCTGGAAACTCTGCGTTGGCTGATCCACAAAGCCTTTGAAGTTGCCGGTGGTGAAGAACACCATCAGTTCTGCCAGCGCATCGTGATAGGCCTTGTAGTTCGCCTGCAACGCCAGAACGTTTTCAGCCGTTTTGCCCTGTTCTGACAGGTTATCGTTGAAAATCTGATAGTTGACTTCAGCCTGTTTCAGCTCCTCGCCCGCCAGTGCGACCAGCTCTTTTACGCTGGCGCCCGATCCCGACATCTGCGCATCCTGCAGAAAACGGATACCGGCGCGGTTAAGGGTATTGCGCGCCTGAACCAGCGAAACCCATGAGGTGCCCATCGCCTGTTGCAACGTATTCAGACGCTGGTTGTAGGCAAAATTCTCTTTATCTGAACTGACAGTTTTGAAAAACATTCCGCCGGAAAACAGCTGCAGCAGCGCAAACAGCGCCAGCACACTCAGCAGGCCGGAAACAACGCGCACTCGACTAAACATAAACACCTCATTGGTTGGCGATTCGTGTTTATTTATCGGCGGCGTCGGGGGGAACTTTATGCGTGGCAACGGCTTTAAACCGCCACCACGCTGAAAGGCAGAAAATCAGGCGCGGGAAATTTTGAAAACCGAGACAGCCTGGGTGAGGACGCTGGCCTGCTGCTCCAGTGCGGCAGCGGCAGCGGCAGACTCCTCCACCAGCGAGGCGTTCTGCTGGGTCACGCGATCCATTTCGGTGACGGCCAGACCGACCTGCTCAATACCGCGGCTCTGCTCGTCTGATGCAGAGGCGATCTCGCCCATGATATCGGTTACGCGGGTCACGGCACCCACAATCTCATTCATGGTGCTGCCGGCGCTTTCAACCTGCAGTGAACCGCTGTTGACGCGAGACACCGAGTCCTCAATCAGGCCTTTGATCTCTTTGGCGGCCTGAGCACTGCGCTGTGCCAGGCTGCGCACTTCACCGGCCACTACCGCAAAACCGCGCCCCTGTTCCCCGGCACGCGCCGCTTCAACCGCGGCATTCAGCGCCAGGATGTTGGTCTGGAAGGCGATACCGTCGATCACGCTGATGATATCTGCGATCTTCTTCGAGCTGCCCGCAATCTCTTTCATGGTCGTCACCACGCCGTTCACCACTTTGCCGCCCTGCTGCGCGGTTTCCGAGGCGGTCAGCGCCAGCTGCGAGGCCTGACGGGCGTTGTCAGCATTCTGCTTCACCGTGGCGGTGAGCTGCTCCATGCTGGCTGCAGTCTGCTCGAGTGAGGCGGCCTGCTCTTCGGTGCGGGCTGACAGGTCGTTGTTACCGGCGGCGATTTCGCTGGCACCGGTAAAGATGGCATCAGAGCCGTCACGCACATTACCGACCGTCATCACCAGCGATTGCTGCATCTCCTGGATGCCGGCCGCCAGCTGGCTCATCTCATTGCGTCCTTCAACCACAATTGGCTGGGTCAAATCGCCGGAGGCGATAGCGCGAATCTGCGCCAGCAGCTGTTGCAGCGGCTGAATCAGAACCTGACGCAGGCCAAACCAGCACGTAATAATCACCGCGAGCACCGCAACGCCAATGATAGCCAGCAGCCACATCATCTGCTTAAAGGCTGTCTGATTCTGTTCCATACCTTTATCGGAGAGTTCGGTCTGACGCGCCCGCCATTGGTTGTAACTCTCCTGCATCGCCACCTGCTTCTGCTCAATATTCTGTTTAAACATTCCTTCCAGGTCACGCGCCTGTAAACTTTTCACCATCGCTTTCAGGCCGTTTTCGTAATTAGCGTAATCGGCTTCCAGCTTGTCGCCCATGGTTTCATCAAGGCCCGGCGTAGTTGGCAGATGGTAATAAATTTTAAAGTGGCGATCGGCTTCCGCCAGCTGCTTATTGGCTTTGGTGATCAGCTCATCAAGCTGACCGCCGTTCATCTGCGATGCCATGCTGGTCTGTAAGCGCAGCATGCCGCGGTTCAGCGTGGTACGGCTGTTATTTAATGAAATATAAGCGTCTGTCATCTCGGTGACATTGCGGTTAGAGACCTGTGACAGTGCAAAGGACTCTTTGTCTTTATTAAGCGCTGACCAGAAAAGGCTGCCAGCCACTAACTGGAGCGCGCCAAAGATAACCAGGACTGCGATTAAACTGGTCACCACTTTTATTTTTTTTAACATCTCGTTCCCCTGCAGGTTAATTTAGGTGCAGCGGCTATATCGGCGTGTTTATAGGATTAATTAACGCTTTTCAGCGCTTTCAGAAGAGAAGTGGCTTTTGTAATTAATTTTATTAGCAGGAGCTGCTGAGTTTGGCTTTAAGCAGAGGAATAAAGGGGGTGGCTGCGCATCCCACAGGATGCGCAGCTTTACATCAGAAGGTTTCCCAGTGCGTATCACTGACCGGGGCCGTCAGGGCTTTGCGCGGTGCCAGCGGCGCCGTGGCGGGCGCGGCAATCGGCAAATGCTTTGTCAGCGTCTGCCTGGCTTCACGTTTGATTTTAAAGACCGAGACTGACTGGCTTAACCGGCTGGCCTGATCTTCCAGCGAAGCGGCCGCTGCCGCGGACTCTTCCACCAGCGAGGCGTTCTGCTGGGTGACGCGATCCATCTCGGTGACGGCCTGCCCGACCTGATCGATACCGCGACTCTGCTCATCCGACGCCGAGGCGATTTCGCCCATGATATCGGTGACGCGCGTGACCGCACTGACGATATCGCTCATGGTTTCCCCGGCGGTACCGACCAGTTGCGAACCCACGCTGACGCGGTTGACTGAATCGTCGATCAGTCCTTTGATCTCTTTGGCGGCCTGGGCGCTGCGCTGCGCCAGACTACGCACCTCGCCTGCGACCACCGCAAAACCGCGCCCCTGTTCACCGGCACGCGCCGCTTCAACGGCGGCGTTGAGCGCCAGAATATTCGTCTGGAACGCGATGCCATCAATCACGCTGGTGATGTCAGCAATCTTCTTCGAACTGCCGGCGATTTCGCTCATGGTTTTCACCACGCCAGCCACCACATTACCGCCTTTTTCTGCGGTTTCGGACGCGCTGAGTGCCAGCTGTGACGCCTGGCGGGCGTTCTCGGCGTTCTGTTTCACGGTGGCGGTGAGCTGCTCCATACTGGCCGCCGTCTGCTCCAGTGATGCCGCCTGTTGTTCGGTGCGGGCGGAAAGATCATTGTTTCCGGCAGAGATCTCACTGGCACCGGTGAAAATCGCATCCGATCCGTCACGCACATTGGTCACGGTGCGGACCAGCGACTGCTGCATTTCATGCAGGCTGGCGGCGAGTTGCGTCATCTCGTTACGCCCTTCCACCGCGATCGGCTGGGTTAAATCGCCCTGGGCAATATGCTGAATGTGATTAATGCTGTTGTTGAGTGGTGTCATCACGATTTTGCGCAGGCCAAACCAGCAGAGCACGATCACGGCGATCACAACGACCATAATGGCGGCAAGAATCCACATCATACGGCTGTAAGCGTTACTGTTCTCGGCCACGCCCAGCGTGGTCAGGCGACTCTGATCGGCGCGCCATTCGCGGTAAAGCGTCAGAAACGCACTCTGGCTCGGGGCCACCGGGGCTTTTGCGGCTGCGGCCATATCATTGACCTGCAGCGCACTCTGCAGGCTGTTCAGCGCGCCCGCATAATCACTGAAGCGCTGGTCAAGCTGATTGTTAAGCTGCTCATCCTGCCCTGGGGTATCTGGCGTCTCTTTGAACGTCTTGTAGAAACCCGCTGCAGCCTGCTGGAAACGCTGACTTTCCTCAAACAGCGAGGCGATATCGGCCGTTTTACCTTCCAGTTTACTGGTGGCGATACGCAGCTGAATGCGGGTCAGCAACACACGACTCTGGTTAAGGCTCATATAGGCGTCATTAAGCGCCTGGGTGTTTTGCATCGCCAGCTGCGACACGGCAAAGCTCTGCTTGTCGTGGCTTAATGCGGAGTAGAAAACAGAACCGGAGAAGGCCTGTAACAGCCCGAACACCAGCAACACCAGTAGCAGGCTGGTGACCACACGGATTTTCGTTAACATGAGTAACCCTGAAAAATGTAGGTAATTTAAAAGTGACAGTGAGATTATCGGCAGGTGACAGCAGGAAATTAGGGGGAAGTGCGGTTTTAAATATATGAATTCAAACGAAACCATTACATATTGTAACTATCACGGACCAGCCGAAGCCAGCCCGTGATGATGCAATTACGCGGTACGCAGGTTATCCACCAGCGCCATCTCGTCGCTGCTCAGCAGCTTCTCAATGTCGACCAGAATCAGCATGCGCTCGCCCAGCGCACCCAGACCAGTCAGGTACTCGGTAGACATGGTTACCGCGAACTCTGGTGAAGGACGGATCTGATCCTGGGTCAGTGACAGCACGTCAGAAACGCCATCGACCACGATACCGACCACGCGATTTTCCAGATTCAGCACGATGACCACGGTGTTGTCATTGTACTCAACGTCAGGCTGCGCAAACTTTACGCGCAGATCGATAATCGGCACGATTACGCCGCGCAGGTTCGTGACGCCGCGGATGAATTCAGGGGTATTCGCAATACGCGTTACCTGATCGTAACCGCGAATTTCCTGAACTTTGAGGATATCGATGCCGTACTCTTCGTCGCCCAGCGTGAAGACCAGAAACTCCTGACCCACAGTTTCGCCAGCAATTTTTGTCACGGTTGCCATTCCATTCATGTTATTTACCCTTTCGTTATCTGTCAGGCGGCAGCGCCGGCCACACGTTTTTCGCGGTTAAGTGACTGCAGTGCTGATACATCAACAATCAGCGCTACGCTACCATCGCCAAGAATGGTCGCGGCGGAGATGCCCGGCACTTTGCGATAGTTACTTTCCAGGTTCTTCACCACCACCTGATGCTGACCAATCAGCTGATCGACCAGCAGCGCGTAACGTTTGCCCGCGCTCTGCAGGATCACCACGATGCCCTGCGTGGCCTCGGTTTTGGCACCCTGTACATCAAAGACGTTCCACAACTCGACCAGTGGCAGATATTCACCACGCACTTCCAGCACGCACTCGCCTCCCGCCAGCGGTTTCAGCTCTTCGGCACGCGGTTGCAGTGATTCCATCACCGCATTCAGCGGCAGAATAAAGACTTCATCAGCCACGCGAACAGACATGCCATCAAGGATGGCCAGCGTCAGTGGCAGCAGGATACGAATAGTGGTGCCTTTGCCCTGCTTCGAGGCGATTTCAACGTGACCGCCCATCTCCTGAATATTTCGTTTCACCACGTCCATTCCGACGCCGCGTCCTGAAACATCCGTCACCTGCTCCGCCGTAGAGAAGCCCGGTGCGAAGATCAGCATGCCGACCTCTTCGTCGCTCATGTTCTCGTGAACCGGCAGGCCCGATGACAGGGCTTTAGCCAGAATACGTTCACGGTTCAGGCCGGCACCATCATCTGACACTTCGATACAGATGTTGCCGCCCTGGTGTTCCGCGGAAAGCGTCAGGTTACCCGTGGCCACTTTACCGGCCACCAGACGTTTCTCGGGGGTTTCGATACCGTGGTCAAGACTGTTACGCACCAGGTGCGTTAATGGATCGATGATACGCTCAATCAGGCTCTTATCGAGTTCGGTGGAGCTGCCCAGCAGGGTCAGTTCGACCTCTTTGCCGAGTTTGCTCGCCAGGTCACGCACCAGACGCGGGAAGCGGCTGAAGACATATTCCATTGGCATCATACGAATCGACATCACCGATTCCTGCAGGTCGCGGGCGTTACGTTCCAGCTGCCCCATGCTGTTTAGCAGGTCGCCGTGCGCCACCGGGTCGAGTTCACCGGAACGCTGGGCAAGCATTGACTGGGTAATGACCAGTTCACCCACCAGGTTGATCAGCTGATCGACCTTCTCTACCGCAACACGGATGCTGGTCGATTCGCTCGACTTGGCCGGTGCCGCGACGCGCTTACTTTCACGCTTCACCGCTGCCACGGGCAGTTCGGTAACGCTGGCGGTGTGAACCTCTTCTGCCTCGGGTGCGGAGGCTACAACAGCAGCAACCGGCGCGGCAACGGCTTCGTCAGCCTCCGGGAAACGGATCTGCGCTTCGTCGATGACGAAGCAAAGCACCGCCACGATGTCATCTTTACCGACGCCATCAATGCAGACGTCCAGCGTGGTGCTGCCCTTCTGCACATTGGTCAGGGTGCCGAGATTGCTCATCTCTTCCAGCATCAGGTCGACTTCTTTCTCTTTGAGGTCGATCAGCTGTACCCGCAGGCCGCTGGTGCTGGCGGGTTCTGCGCTGGCAGTGGTTACCGTAGCCGGAACATCAACCGGCAGACCTTTGGCCTCGAGCGCCAGCTGGCGCAGCGCTTCACAGATATATTTGAAGCTCTCCGCGTTAGGCTCCTGCGCGGTTTTATAAGCATCGAGCTGTTCCTGCATAATATCTTTGGTTTCCAAAAACAGGTTGATGATGTCGGTGCTGAGCTGCATCTCGCCGCGACGAGCACCATCCAGAATGTTTTCCAGGATATGAGTCGTTTCCTGTAATACCGTAAAACCAAAGGTTCCGGCCCCACCCTTAATGGAGTGAGCGGCACGGAAGATGGCGTTAAGCTGTTCCGAATCTGGCTCCTGCGGGTCCAGGCCCAACAGGTGTTGTTCCATATCCGCTAACAGCTCATCGGCTTCATCAAAAAACGTCTGGTAAAAATCGCTGATGTCCATACTCACGGGAATCACCTCGGCTGTGAGGGGGCTGCTGTATTCACCGCGCTGCCTGGTGTTGCAGGTGCGGTAATCTGTTCAATGGCCGCCGGATCGCTGATCTGGACGGCATCACTTTCTGCGTTCTCTTTTTCTATTGCTGCTTCGGTGTCGTGGTTCAACACCAGCAGGCTGATGCGGCGATTAACTGCGTCGTTACCGCCACGATTTTTCAGGCGCATGGTGTCGGCCATACCTAACACCCGTAAAACTTTGCCGCTATCCAGGCCGCCCATCACCAGTTCCCGGCGTGAAGCGTTAGCGCGGTCGGTAGAGAGTTCCCAGTTGCTGTAGCCCTTGTCACCGCTGGCATACTGAAAATCATCGGTATGTCCGGCCAGGCTGATGCGGTTCGGAATATCGTTAAGGATCGGCGCGATGGCACGCAGAATATCGCGCATATAAGGCTCCACCTCCGCCCGACCGGTCTTAAACATCGGGCGATTCTGGCTATCGATAATCTGAATACGCAGCCCCTCTTCCACCATGTTGATGATCAGATGCGGCCGCAGCGCTTTCAGACGCGGATCCGCTTCAATCATCTGGTCGAGCTTTTCACGCAGCCGGTTAAGGCGAATCTCATCCAGCTTGCGTTTCTGGGCGTCCATATCGACGACTTTGTTCACTTCGCCAATCTTTTTGGTCGGATCGTCACCGCCGCCAGGGATCGGGCTATCGCTGTCGCTGCTGCGCGCGCCGCCGGTAATTGCGACTTTAAGCGGCGTTTTGAAGTAGTCCGCAATCTGCACCAGCTCCTGCGGGTTGGCGATCGACAGCAGCCACATCACCATAAAAAAGGCCATCATCGCCGTCATAAAGTCGGCGTAGGCAATCTTCCACGATCCGTGGCTGCCTTCATGGCCTTTATGTTTGCGCTTTTTGATCAGCACAATTGGGCGATTGCCGTGTTTCATGAAGCCTCGTCTGAAGTCTGTTTAGCCGGGTTCTTAGCGTTACGTACATGCTCTTCCAGTTCGCTGAACGATGGGCGCTCGGCGGAGTAGAGCGTCTTACGACCAAACTCCACTGCAATCTGCGGCGCATATCCGTTCAGGCTCGACAGCAATGTCACCTTGATGCACTGCATCATCTTGGTGGTTTCTGCACATTTCTGACGCAGTACTGACGCCAGTGGAGAAACGAATCCGTAGGCCAGTAAAATGCCAAGGAAGGTTCCCACCATCGCATGGGCCACCAGCGCACCGAGTTCAGCAGCCGGACGGTCGGCTGAAGCCAGCGCATGGACCACGCCCATTACCGCGGCGACGATACCGAATGCCGGAAGACCATCGCCTACTGCAGAAATACTTTGCGCTGGTACGTCACACTCGTGTTCGTAAGTCTCAATCTCTTCATCCATCAACGCTTCGATTTCAAAGGCGTTCATGTTGCCGCTGACCATCAGGCGCAAATAGTCAGTAATAAAATCTACTAACTGTTTATCGGCAAGGATGCGGGGATAATTAGCAAAAATTTCACTCTGACTGGGATCTTCAATATCGCGTTCCAGCGATAACATCCCCTGCTGACGCGACTTCGCCATCAGGCGATAAAGCAGCGCCATCAAATCCATGTAAACGGCTTTGTTGTATTTGGAGCCGCGAAATAACTTTGGCAGCGCCTTCAGCGTTTTTTTAATCGACTTGCCATTGTTACCGACTAAAAAAGCACCGGCACCGGCACCGCCGATCATTAATAATTCGGCTGGCTGATAAAGCGCGCCCAGATGGCCACCTACCAGCGCATATCCGCCCAACACGGAGCCTAAAACAATCAGGTAACCTATAATTATCAGCACAAAAAA
Organism: Pantoea alfalfae; assembly: GCF_019880205.1. Lineage (NCBI taxonomy): Bacteria > Pseudomonadati > Pseudomonadota > Gammaproteobacteria > Enterobacterales > Erwiniaceae > Pantoea > Pantoea alfalfae. Next base: position 1,710,384 of record NZ_CP082292.1, on the reverse strand, counting down.
ATCCTTACGTCCGTAACGTGTTGGTGGAAATTTAGCCAGAGAGCAGCAGGTGTTATTCCTGAACCGCAAGCAAAAAAAAAGCAGCGGTATTAACCGCTGCTGGATGGCTTCCACAATGCGAACAAACTTAAACGGCGTGTTTAACCTGTTCATCCAGCAGTTGTGGAAACATATCGGCAGGTTCTGCAGAAAGTTTACGTCTTTTTACGGCACGTGATGGCGGCTGGCACAGGCTGCAGGTAAAGCTCCCAACCGGCTGATGCGCATGATTAATAAAGCTGCCGTTGCAGCATTTGCAATCCGCCAGCTCCAGCATACCGCTATCAACGAATCGGACCAGGGTCCAGGCACGAGTCAGCGCCAACAGCGGGCCCTCGTCCGATTGAGGACACTGTTCAAGATACAGGCGGTAGGCTTTGATTACGGCATCTACACCGCTGCACAGGCCAGTTTTCAGTAAAAATTTCCAGGCGTTACAGAACATAGAAGCATGAATGTTCTGCTCCCATGTCATAAACCAGTCCGTGGAGAACGGCAGCATGCCTTTTGGCGGCGGACTGCCACGTAATTCTTTATAGAGCTTGATCAGACGACCACGGCTCAGCTGAGTTTCACTCTCTAACATCTGTAAGCGCGCACCTAAAGTGATGAGCTCCATAGCGAGCTGAATATCACGTGCTTCCTGAACGATACTTTTCTCACTCATGACATTGCTCTCTTTTTAGCAGGCGCTTCATCTTTAGACGCATTACGCAGTAAACGGCTCGATAATAAAATGCCGGTGTGGATTTGTTGTAAATCATCCACGCGTGATTCCTGCGTCAGGCGATTAATAGTGCTGCTATCGGTAAAACGGAAGTGGCAAACCAGCTGATTGGTTTCCGCCATTTTCACCATCTCAGGCAATGTTAATTCAGATAATGCGTTCGCCATCTTCTCGTCAATGCCGAGGCGAAACATTGCAGAAGCTTTATCCTGGTTAATTAAACGCTGCGCGAGCAGTAAATAAGACAAGTTGAGATCATAAATATGTTTCAGTACTTCAGAGTTGCCCATTATTTTTCCATCCTGAGAGATGCGACGTAACTGTATCGCAGATTAAAATCTGCGGTTCGAGCTGCTGTTTGTTAAATCAAAAGATGGCAAAAAAAACTTCACATAATTTTAATGTCACTGTTTTTCGCCTTCTATTTTCGCGGGTTTCAGACCCACTGAAGGTCGAAAATCCATGCCATTCTATTTTCAAGTTCCGGACATCTTCCGTGACGTCTTCTTACATTTTTTAGGACTATTCCGAAAACAACGCAAATCTATATCGTCTGATTTCGACATACAACGACAGCCGGATGAAATTTTAGATAAAGTGTGACGCAGATCACACTTTTAACGCAAATTTCTTCAGCAATCCTTTACGATTGCTTACTGACTGGTCGTTTTTTGAACAAAAAAGTGTGTTTTTAAGTCCAATTCGTCCTGAGAAAGGTTTAATAGGGGGTAAAAGCATCGCTATTCGTCGCTTTGCGCAGTCCGGAATGATTATCGGGTGTTAATCGTTTTAACACCCTATTTAGAACCACCTAAACGAAGGTTATCAGGATATTATGCTGGTAAGGTGGGGCGTTATTTGCTGTTAAATTAGTTACTTAAGGGGAGTGTCGCAGGGTGTGAGTAATGAAATCGTTAAGGTTTCTACGGCAGTAAGGGGGGATTCTGGCAACCTGGTGTTAACAGCGACAGCGGGACGTTCAGGCTCCGAAACCCAATGTAACAAGGGGTTACATAAGAAAGACGAATGAATTAACGGCAGGTTATGCGTTGGCACTATCACTATCGGCAGTCTGAAGAAGAACTTTAGCAAAGTAGCTAAAGAAAGCGGCAGGCAGTGGTATGACAGGGTTTTCGGGGGTCATTGCATAGATCCGGCCACACTCAGCCGCTACTGAGGTCATCGGCACAAAATCGCAACGCAGAGTCGTTAACAGATAGCGGGCGAGTTTTCTGTGAGCTGGGCTTAAAAAAAAGCAGCGATACCGTCATAGTATCGCTGCTTCCATTATTGCCCTAAAGGCTCAGGTCAGGCGAGTTTCGGGAAGGTCGCCACCTTATTAACGGTACTGTGGTCAACACTGCGTGGGTCAATGCGCTCAAGGTCCTTCAGGAAGCTCTCACGCCAGGCGGTAATGTCGTTTTTGCGCAGTACCGCCATCATATCGTTGTAGCGTGAAATCCTTTCGGTACGCGGCATGGTAATCGCCTTATCCAGCGCAGCGGCCACTTCATCGCGGTCATACGGGTTCACTATCAGCGCTGAGGTCAGTTCGTTGGCGGCGCCGGCAAAGCGCGACAACACCAGTACACCCGGATCGTCCGGGTCTTGCGCTGCGACATACTCTTTCGCGACCAGGTTCATGCCGTCACGCAGCGGCGTCACCAGCCCCACATCGGTCAGCCGGAAGATCTTCATCAGCAGACGACGGTCGAAATGCTGGTTGAGATAGTAGAGCGGGGTCCAGCCCAGCGTACCGTACTTACCGTTGATGCGCCCTGCTTCAGTCTCCAGCTGATGACGGATGTCCTGATAGGCCTGCACATCGCCACGTGAGGTGGGTGCGATCTGCGAATAGCGGATCTTACCGCGATGCTCCGGGAAGTTCTCCAGCAGCGCTTCATAAGCAAGAAAACGCTCAGGCAGACCTTTGGAATAGTCGAGACGTTCACAGGCAATAATGTTGCGTGCATCGCCCAGCTCTTTCTTCATAGCCGCCATTTTTGGCGGTAGCGGCCCTTCTGCCATCTCTTTAATACTGTCTGGCTCAATCCCGATGGGATAAACCTCAGTCATAAAGGTGTTGCCAAACGCGCGATGCTTTTTGTCGCCTTTATTCTGTAGCTGCGTAAGCTGACTGACGCTGTCCAGGAACGCCACCCGATCGGATTCAGTCTGGAAGCCCAGCAGGTCATATTCACACAGCATTTCCAGCAGCTCTTTGTGCGGAGGCAATGCGTTGAAGATTTCAGGCGTCGGGAATGGAATATGCAGGAAGAAACCGATGCGGTTATTAATACCGGCCCGACGCAGTGCGGCGGCAAAAGGTAAAAAGTGATAATCGTGGATCCAGACAATATCATCAGGCTTGATCAGTGGTTTTAAACGCTGCGCCACCGAATCATTGACGTCGCAATACCCTTCCCACGCTTCACGCTGGAACTGTACCAGGTCGAGGCGGTAATGGAAGGCGGGCCAGATAACTGTATTAGAGAACTGGCAATAATAGAGATCGTAATCGTTCTGACTCAGCGGGAACGAGGCATACTCGATACCCTCATGCTCCTGAACCTTAACGTCTTCAACGTCTTCGCCTGTGAACTCGCTGATTTCACCGTTCCAGCCAAACCACATTCCACCGGTGCTTTTCAATGCATCGAGAATGCCGACGGCCAGGCCACCAGCGCTGGTTTTAGACCCATCTGGCATGGCGACACGGTTAGATACAACCACTAAACGACTCATAACCTAAACTCCTTACCGACGTTGTCTTGATCTAATAGTAATAATGTTTTTTCCAGCCAGCCGTAAACGTCATCGACATCGTTGAGTCGATAATTGGCCTGGCTTGCCCCTTCGCCGACTTTAACTGAGACGCCCTGTCGTTCATTAACGGCCAGAAAGCCCTTCTCATCCGTCAGATCGTCGCCAATAAAGACTGGCGTACGCCCGGCAAAAGGGGGCTGCTGCATAAAGTCGCTGATTGCCGCGCCTTTATCGATGCCTGCAGGTTTAATCTCAACGACACATTTCCCTGGCTGAAGCGCCAGTCCCGGGAAACGCTTCACTGACTGTTCAGCCAGTCGCAACACATCCTGCTCATGCTGCATCGCCTGGCGGTAATGAAGTGCAAAGGCCATGCCTTTCACCTCAAGCTGAGTGCCAGGCCAGCAAGCCATCGCATCCTGCAATTCCTTCCTGAGATTTTGTTCAACCTCAACAGGCAGGCTGATGCGCTGCACATTACCCTCTGCATCACGACGCTCAGCACCATGCACGCCCGCCGCCGGGCCGTGCCACGGCGCAGCCAGCGCATCCAGTTGTTCGATGGGTCTGCCGGAGACCAGCGCCAGTGCGCCCTGAGAAAGCGCAGAGAGCTGTTGAAGTTGTGCGATGACCTGCTCAGGAATAAATACCGCTTCGGGACGGGACTGTATCGCTGCCAGCGTGCCGTCGACATCAAAAAAGAAGGCGTACTGCCCGCTGCTTAATGTCGGGTACCTGGCATGGGTGTCTGCCGCTTGGGTCACGTTACTTCTCCTGAAAATCAAATTTAACAAAACATTGAGTTAAAACAAGAATGTCCTGACGCAGTCAGGTCAGCAAGCGGGAAATTCTGATAAAGCGGTGATTGAGGGGTAAAACGCGGTGATTGGATAGGTCACTCTCCTCAAACTTGCAAGCGCATTGCTGACAATACTGGCTAACTGAGAACATCTTCACAATAAGTGTAGTCATTAACAGGGGTTATGCCAGAAATATGCACTTTTCATGCCAGCCGCTGCGGTTAAGTCAGCAGAAAAGCGCCATTCACATCTGTTCCTTTTTTAATAATCGTAGCGGTATCGGTCCGCATCAGGCTGGAGTGATGCTGGTTACTCACCCGGAACAAATGACATTCTTCAAAGCTTAAGTTTCTTAAGGTATTCCTAATATAGAAAGCGCAATCTCGTGACACTTTTATTACTCTGGTTCCTGCTCACATGGTGTTTACCCTGAAGAGGCCGCTAATTAGCCGCCTAAGCTTGCTGATCCTGGCTGCGGTTTATATCGCGGTTTTACTTAATATTGCTTATTACCGTCAGGTGCTGGCGGTAATGCCGCTGAACAACCTGCATACCACGCTGGTGTTTTTATCAATGCCATTCGTTGCCTTTAGCGTGATTAACATCGTGATTACGCTGGCCTCATTTGTCTGGCTGGATCGGCTGCTGGCCGCACTGTTTATTCTGCTCTCTGCGTCGGCACAGTTTTTTATTCAGACTTATAACATCGTGGTCGATCGCTCAATGATCACCAACATGATGGATACCACAGCTTCCGAATCCTTTGCGCTGATTACGCCGCAGCTGCTCTTCACCCTGCTCACCTCGGGCGTGCTGATGGCGTTACTGGTTTTCTGGCCGCGCATAAAACGGCAGCAGTGGCGTGGCGTGCTGGCGCGACTGCTCAGCGTGCTGCTTTCCGCCGCGCTGATCGTGCTGGTTGCCCTGCTCTTCTATAAAGATTACGCTTCGCTGTTTCGCAATAACCGCGAGCTGGTTAAAGCGCTCAGCCCTTCTAACAGCATTGCGGCAACGCTCTCCTGGTATAAGCATGAGCAGTTGCAGAATGTGCCGCTGGTACGCATTGGTGAAGATGCCCATCTGCAGCCCAGCCGCAGCAGCGGTAAGCCGAATCTGACCATTCTGGTGCTGGGAGAGACGTCGCGCGCGCAAAACTTCTCGCTGGGCGGTTACCGTCGTCTGACCAATCCTCTACTGGCGAAAGACGATGTGATCTACTTCCCGCACACGACCTCGTGCGGCACGGCGACGGCGGTTTCTGTGCCCTGTATGTTCTCCAACATGCCGCGCGCGCATTATGATGATGTGCTGGCTGCCCATCAGGAGGGACTGCTGGATATTATTCAGCGCGCCGGCATCAGCGTGTTATGGAATGAAAATGATGGTGGCTGCAAAGGTGCCTGTGACCGGGTGCCGCATCAGGACATGACCAGCCTGAACCTGCCCGGCATGTGTATTAATGGTGAATGTTATGACGAGGTGCTGTTCCACGGTCTGGACGACTACATCAGCCAGCTGAAAGGTAACGGGGTCATTGTCCTGCACACCATTGGCAGTCATGGCCCGACCTACAGCCATCGCTATCCCCCACAGTTCCGTCAGTTTGAACCGACCTGTGACACTAATCAGATTCAGGACTGTTCGCAACAACAGCTGATCAACACCTATGACAACACGCTGGTCAATGTGGATCATATTGTCGATAAGGCCATCAATGTCCTGCGCGCGCATCAGGATCGCTTCACCACCAGCCTGGTCTATCTTTCTGATCATGGTGAATCGCTGGGTGAAAATGGGGCTTACCTGCATGGTCTGCCCTATGCTATTGCCCCGGATACGCAGAAACATGTGCCGATGCTGATCTGGCTCTCTGATGATTATCAGAAACGTTATGCGGTTAATCGCGGCTGTCTGAACAAACGGGCGGCGACAGATGATTTTTCACAGGATAATCTCTTTTCAACCATGCTGGGATTAACCGGCACCGCGACCCACGAATATGTGCCTGCGGATGATATTTTGACGCCGTGTCGGAGCCAACCTTAATGAAGATACTGATTGTTGAAGATGATGCTCTGCTGCTGCAGGGCCTTATGCTGGCGCTGGAGGGCGAAGGCTATGTCTGCGATGGCGTGAAACGGGTACGCGATGCAGAAGCGCATTTCGCCAGCGGTCTCTATAGTCTGGTGGTGCTGGACCTGGGCTTGCCGGATGAAGATGGATTGCACTTCTTGATACGCCTGCGGCGGCAGAAGAAGATGACACCGGTGCTGATCCTGACCGCGCGCGACACCATCAGCGAGCGCATTGCCGGGCTCGACGCGGGTGCTGATGACTATCTGATTAAACCGTTTTCGCTGGATGAGCTGCTGGCGCGCATCCGCGCCCTGATTCGCCGTCACGTCAATCAGGGCGACAGCCAGGTGAGAGTCGGCTCGCTGGCGCTGGATATGACCCATCGTCAGATCACCCTCGGCGATATGCTGCTGGATCTGACGCCCAAAGAGTTTGCGATTCTGTCACGACTGATGCTGAAGGCCGGCAATCCGGTTCACCGTGAAATTCTCTACCAGGACATCTATAACTGGGAGACCGAGCCTTCTACTAATACGCTGGAAGTGCATATCCATAATCTGCGCGACAAAATTGGCAAAAGCGCCATTCGTACCGTGCGCGGATTTGGTTATGCGCTGGTGACGCAGGATGGCGTTCGCGAGGCCACATGATAAAACGTTTCGATCACCGCAGTATGCGCTTTCGCCTGATCCTGACTATTGGTCTGATCCTGCTGGTATTCCAGGTGATCAGCGTGGTCTGGCTGTGGCATGAGAGTAAAGAGCAGATTCAGTTTCTGGTGGAAGCGCAGTTGCAGAAGCGCAACATGGACAGCCACGTGAAGCGTGAAATCCACGAAGCAGTGGCCAGCCTGGCGGTGCCGAGTCTGGTGATGATTACGCTGACGCTGCTGCTTTGCTATCAGGCGGTGAAATGGGTCACCCGACCGCTGTATCAGCTGCAGCGGGAACTGGAAAGCCGCAGCGAAGAGAATCTCGATCCCGTCACCTGTCACAGTCAGGTTCATGAGATCGATGCGGTAACTCAGGCGATAAACCAGCTGGTCGCCCGCCTCAACAGCAGTCTGGAGCGCGAAAGATTGTTTACCGCCGACGTGGCGCATGAGTTGCGCACGCCGCTGGCGGGATTACGGCTCCACCTGGAGTTAATCGAACGCAACAGCGATGTCAAAGTTCAGCCGCTGGTGCAACGCCTGGATCAGATGACCCACAGCGTATCGCAGCTGCTGAATCTGGCGCGCGCCGGACAGTCATTTACCTCAGGCACCTATCAGAACGTCGGGCTGATCGAAGATGTGATCCTGCCGATGGAAGCGGAGCTGAGTATCATGCTGGAGGCGCATCAGCAGACGCTGGTTCTGGATCTGCCGCAGGCGCAGTTTGTGCGTGGTGATGCCACCCTGCTGAAGATGCTGCTGCGTAACCTGGTGGAGAACGCCCATCGCTACAGCCCGGATAACAGTACTATCAGCGTGCAGCTGCTGTCTGTGCCACAGCCCATGATGGTGGTGGAAGATGAGGGACCGGGAATTGATGAAAGTAAAAGTGGTGAGCTGAGTAAAGCGTTTATCCGGATGGACAGTCGCTATGGCGGTATCGGACTCGGGCTGAGCATTGTCAGCCGCATCGTCCAGTTACACCGTTTTCAGTTTTTCTTAGAGAACCGTCGCGACCGGAGCGGTTGCCGGGCCGTCATTAAGTTTTAAGCGGTAAACCAGGCAAACAGGAACAGTACAACCGTTGCTGCGGCAATCAGCAGAGCCGTATATTCGCTCATCGGACGTGTCGGAGTGACAGCCAGGGTAGCAGGGGCAGTTTTCATAGTATTCTCCTCCGTTAAAGCAGGCAGTATCGCGCCTGCATATTAAGGAAACCTTAAGCTCGCGAGACGATCGGTGAAAATGTCTGCTCTGTCCTGTTTCTCCCATGGCCCCCTTTATGCCCGCTAACCTTCCTGCCGCACCCGCAGGGTGCTCTACACTTAATGGCACCATTCCGTTAAAGGAGCTACGCCATGAGCCAACGCATGCACAAATATGCTTTTCCGGTCAGCAAAGCCCGTAAATATCTTGAGCCCGGACCGGTATTGCTGCTCAGTTCGCAGTATCAGGATCAGCATGACATTATGACGCTCGGCTGGCACACGGTGCTGGAGTTCTCTCCGTCACTGGTCGGCTGCATGATTGCCGGCATGAATCACAGCCACGAGCTGATCCGCAACAGCGGTCAGTGCGTGCTGAATATCCCTTCTGCCTCGCTGATTAATGAAGTGGTGGCTGTCGGCAACAGCCACGGTGACAGTATTGATAAGTTTGAGGCGTTTGGCCTGACGCCGGAACCGGCTCAGGTAGTGGTTGCGCCAATGATTGCCGAATGTTTTGCCAGCTTTGAATGTCAGCTTTATGACGATTCTATGGTCGCCCGCTACAACCTGTTTATTTTTGAGATCGTCAAAGCGCATGTCGTCGGGGAGCCCGAATATCCCGCTACCCTGCACTATACCGGTGAAGGCCGCTTCAGCGTGATGGGCGACAAAATGCTGGATAAAAGCGGAGATTTTAAACCGGAGATGCTCATCTAGTTGAAAGCGCTCTGCTGCGCCCCCATTCACCTCTTTCGACCTGACAGGAGTAAATTATTATGGCAATCGAATACGCAGTTATCGCTGGCGGCTGTTTCTGGTGTACCGAAGCGGTATTTAAGGACGTGATCGGCGTAGAGTCGGTTGAAAGCGGCTATACCGGCGGAGCCCGTCCTAATCCGACCTATGAGCAGGTCTGCAGCGGTGCAACCGGTCATGCAGAAGCGATCCGCATTGGCTTTGATCCGGAGCAGGTAACCTACGGCGATCTGCTGGATATCAGCTTTGTCACGCATGATCCGACCCAGCTTAACCGTCAGGGCAATGATATCGGCACCCAGTATCGCTCCGCCATTTTCCCGGCGAATGCAGAACAGGAAGCAGAAGCGCGTGCCGCCATTGAACGCGCCCAGGCCGACCATGATGTGCCCGTGGTCACCACGATTGAGCCGCTGAAAGAGTGGTATCCCGCCGAGGCTTATCATCAGGATTACTGGGAAGGCGCGGGCCAGCGCAACGGCTACTGCATGGCCGTGATCCCACCGAAACTGCAGAAGCTGCGCAAGAGCTTCGCTAATCGGGTGAAGAGCTGATTTAGCGTCTGACGGTGCGGCGCCCGGCTGGGATACAGGCCCGGACGCCGCACCGGGTTATTTCAGTCGTAACGCAGCCCTGAAAATGACCCGGTCTGCTTCTTTGTTACTGTGGAATATTGCGCATAAACGGCCGGTTTTAAGCCGCAGTAAATCGATTCGTTCAGAGCTTAAGCGAATAGATCGAAAGAAAAAAATAGTGCTTGACCCTTTTCAGCCGACTCCCTATAGTAGCGCCCCGTTGACCCAGCGCGGTCAGCGAAGTAAATGTGGTGAGGTGTCCGAGTGGCTGAAGGAGCACGCCTGGAAAGTGTGTATACGGCAACGTATCGGGGGTTCGAATCCCCCTCTCACCGCCACATTCTGAAGAAGAGCCTGAACAAATGTTCAGGCTTTTTTTTTGCCTATTGCACTGCGAGAGGGGGTGAGAACCCCCGCCGGGGTTCGACAGCAGGTGAAACCTGCTGGACAGCGGAGCCTGCGACGCTGCCCGCAGGGTGAGCGCAGCGAATCCATCCCCCTCTCACCGCCACATTCTGAAGAAGAGCCTGAACAAATGTTCAGGCTTTTTTTTTGCATATTGCACTGCGAGAGGGTGAGAACCCCCGCCGGGGTTCGACAGCAGGTGAAACCTGCTGGACAGCGGAGCCTGCGACGCTGCCCGCAGGGTGAGCGCAGCGAATCCATCCCCCTCTCACCGCCACATTCTGAAGAAGAGCCTGAACAAATGTTCAGGCTTTTTTTTTGCATATTGCACTGCGAGAGGGGGTGAGAACCCCCGCCGGGGTTCGACAGCAGGTGAAACCTGCTGGACAGCGGAGCCTGCGACGCTGCCCGCAGGGTGAGCGCAGCGAATCCATCCCCCTCTCACCGCCACATTCTGAAGAAGAGCCTGAACAAACGTTCAGGCTTTTTTTTTTGCCTATTGCACTACGAGAGGGGGTGAGAAGCCCCGCCGGGGTTCGACAGCAGGTGAAAGCTGCTGGACAGCGGAGCCTGCGACGCTGCCCGCAGGGTGAGCGCAGCGAATCCATCCCCCTCTCACCGCCACATTCTGAAGAAGAGCCTGAACAAATGTTCAGGCTTTTTTTTTGCATATTGCACTGCGAGAGGGGGTGAGAACCCCCGCCGGGGTTCGACAGCAGGTGAAACCTGCTGGACAGCGGAGCCTGCGACGCTGCCCGCAGGGTGAGCGCAGCGAATCCATCCCCCTCTCACCGCCACATTCTGAAGAAGAGCCTGAACAAACGTTCAGGCTTTTTTTTTGCCTATTGCACTGCGAGAGGGGGTGAGAACCCCCGCCGGGGTTCGACAGCAGGTGAAAGCTGCTGGACAGCGGAGCCTGCGACGCTGCCCGCAGGGTGAGCGCAGCGAATCCATCCCCTCTCACCGCCACATTCTGAAGAAGAGCCTGAACAAACGTTCAGGCTTTTTTTTGCATATTGCACAGCGAGAGGGGGTGAGAACCCCCGCCGGGGTTCGACAGCAGGTGAAACCTGCTGGACAGCGGAGCCTGCGACGCTGCCCGCAGAGTGAGCGCAGCGAATCCATCCCCCTCTCACCGCCACATTCTGAAGAAGAGCCTGAACAAATGTTCAGGCTTTTTTTTTGCATATTGCACTGCGAGAGGGGGTGAGAACCCTCGCCGGGGTTCGACAGCAGGTGAAACCTGCTGGACAGCGGAGCCTGCGACGCTGCCCGCAGGGTGAGCGCAGCGAATCCATCCCCCTCTCACCGCCACATTCTGAAGAAGAGCCTGAACAAACGTTCAGGCTTTTTTTTTTTGCATATTGCACTACGAGAGGGGGTGAGAAGCCCCACAGTGGAAACGATCGCATGCTGAGCGAATTCCTCTCTTCGCTGATGTTCTCTTCTTTAATTTTCCTATCCTTTGCTCATTATTCTTATTTGAGGCCATTAATTAAATTTACGTAATTCTCAAACTGGAAAGTTTATATTTAATTCTGCGACACATTAAGTGACCTGCCTCAAAAGGCATCTGCTATAGCCTGTTACTATACGCGGCTAAAAATTTGCAAGACGCTGATAATGAACGATGAAAAAAGATGAATTAAAAAAACACCTGTATGAATGTTTACGCTTCGAAGTGATGATGAGTGAGAAACCTTTTAGCTGGACACGTACGCTTCATAAAGCCTTAAAGTGTCCGGACAGGCGATTTAACTTCTGGTGGCGGATTGTCTCATTTCTGTACCATTCCGAGAGTAAAACCTCAAAGATGCTCGCGAAGAAAATTAATCGCAAATTAATTCAGAAGTACAACACTGAAATCCAGCCCGGCACCCAAATCGGACCGGGACTGACCGTCAGCCACTTCTTATCGGTGGTGATAAATGAATGCACCGTTATTGGCCGTAATTTCAAAATCCGTCAGAACTCCACGATCGGCATCCCCGGCCGCACAGATAACAGCACATCCGCCCGCATCGTTATTGGCGATAACGTTGAAGTGGGTGCCGGAAGTTGCATCATTGGGGACGACCTGGTCATAGGAAGTAACGTGACTATCGGCGCGATGTCATTTATCAATAAAAGCATCCCGGACAATAGCGTTGTTTATACCGAAAAAATTCTGGTCATCCGCGGTAAATAACAGCCAGCATTGTGGTTAAACTGCACGAAAGTTTCCTGCATAACGCTATGCAGGGCGTACCTTTGAATGCCAGCCTGCATTAATACGAAGTCATGATTAAGCCTTTAATGCCTGACTTATCAGCATCAGCCTGTTATTAAGTCCGTCAGGCAACATCCATTGCCTCAGCTTTTTTATATCAAAGTCTGCGGTGCCATCATTAACGACGTCACCTGTTATTCTGACATCCACTCCGTCCTGGCGCCCTAACCTAAACAGACAAAAGAAAACCCGGCCGGAGCCGGGTTTGGGCGCTACACTTCTACTCAATCGAACGCTAGCTATATGCGTGCAGGGTGCGCTGACAAAGCGCAGAACGCACACAATCCTCTTTGCCAAAGCGCACAATGCCAACCATCTCGTCCTCTTCAAAACGCGCCAGCGCGTCCGCGAGACCGGAAGGCACCCCAGCGGGCAAGTCGCACTGGGTAATATCGCCGTTAACAATGACCGTGACGTTTTCGCCCAGTCGGGTCAGGAACATTTTCATCTGCGCGGCGGTCACGTTCTGCGCCTCGTCCAGAATCACCACAGCATTTTCAAAGGTGCGGCCTCGCATATAGGCGAAGGGCGCAATCTCTACCTTGGCAATTTCCGGACGCAGACAATATTGCATAAATGATGTGCCAAGACGTTTAACCAGAATGTCATAAACCGGGCGAAAATAAGGGGCGAATTTCTCAGAAATATCACCGGGCAGGAATCCCAAATCCTCATCTGCCTGAAGTACCGGGCGCGTAACGATAATCCTGTCGATATCCTTATTAATCAGGGCTTCAGCCGCTTTCGCAGCACTGATCCAGGTTTTACCGCACCCGGCTTCACCGGTTGCGAAGATCAGCTGTTTTCTCTCTATGGCGTTAAGATAGTGCGCCTGAGCTTCATTACGGGCTTCAATCGGCAACCGGTCACGCGTATCGCGCGCCATGCCAATGGCATCCAGTCCGCTCATATGCACCAGCGAAGTGACCGACTCTTCTTCACGCTGACGATGACTCCGGGAGTCATTACGAAGCACTCTTCTTGCTTCACGACGCGCTTTGATCACTGCTTTCTGTCTTCCCATAGTGGCACCTTTCAGTTGGTTTCATTTCCCGCGCAGGCCGGTGGCCCGTTGCGATTACGTGAACGCTTTAGAGGTTTCAGTTGGCTTCCTTTTGAGCCATGACAGGACAGGATAGTGGGTATACAGCAGCGCAATAGCGTGGCTGAACACCGGATAAAACAGGCTGTGCTAAGACGAAAGAAATGGTTGAAGGAAGGGAGAAATAACGAGGCAGAATTGCCCTCGCGGTCAGGCGCAATTTATTCAGTGACAGTAACGTTCCATAAAAGACTCGACCCATGCGCGAACTCCAGTGTGATACATCGACACATCCGATTACGCCTGTTGAATAAAGTGCATCATTTCGTTGGACCTTTGCAATAGTAATTTTACCTGCTGGCAAAGGAATTGCTAATCACACGTAACTATTTCTTTTAAGGCGAAATGTAAAATCCATAGATTACAGTGAATTAGCTTATTTGATATATGCCAGAGCATGGCTTAATCTCAGCTAAAACTCAGTAAGCAAAGCGTTGAAACCTAAAAGGCAGGCGGTTGAGGATAAGCCGCCTGCGATGGTTAAATTTTAATCAGGCTTCCAGCAACGACTGTGCTAAATAATGGCTGGCGTCGGGGACACCGGGTAAAACGAAAAAGTAACCGCCGCCAAAAGGCCGGATATATTCTTCCAGCGCTTCACCGTTCAGACGCTGCTGCACGGTCAGAAACCCACGTTCCAGATCGTGCTGGTAGCAGACGAACAGCAGCCCCATCTCCAGCTGGCCGGATGCGGAGATACCCGCCGAGTAACTGTAGCCACGTCGCAGCATCAGGCTGCTGGCCGTCTCAGGTGTACGAGGGTTAGCAAGACGGATATGCGCATCCAGTGCAATCACATCGCCGTCCGGATCACGGGCGTAATCCGGAACGTCACGCTCATGCTTCATCCCCAGCGGCGCGCCGCTCAGCTTCTCGCGTCCAAAGATAGTCTGCTGCTCACCCAGCGGCGTGCGGTCCCACATTTCGACGTGAAAGCGGATAAGCCGCACGGCCTGATAGCTGCCGTTGCGTGCCCAGGCAGGTTCATCCTGGTCCGCGGTCACCCAAAGCAGCTGTTTCATTAACGCAGAATCGTGAGTATCCGGATTCGCGGTGCCATCTTTAAAGCCCAGCAGATTGATCGGCGTCTCCTGCCCCTGACTGCGTGCCGCGTGGTCGGAGATAAAGCCTTCACGCCGCCAGCGTACACCCAGCAGATCGGGCGTATGCTTGATGATGTCACGCAGGGCATGAATCACCGTATCCTGCGTATTGGCACAAATCTGCAACAGCAGGTCCCCATGACACTGGCTGGCATCCAGCGAATCATTGGGGAAGCGCGTCATCGGCTGCAATTTTTTCGGCTTACGCGGCGCCAGACCAAAGCGTTCATCAAACAGCGAATGCCCGACCGATACGGTAATCGTCAGATTATCCGGCGCGATCGTCGCCCCCAGAATGCCGGAATCCATCGGTGGCAGTTGCGGATTGGTGACCGCAGGTGCCGGACCGCCCGTCGTGAGAAAGGCGATACGCTGGGTCAGCAGCTGAAACAGACGCTTCAGTTCGGCTTTATCGCTGCTGAGCAGGTCAAACGCCACCAGCATCATTGATGCCTGCTGGGGCGTCGTGATCCCCGCCTGATGCTGACCATAAAACGGCTGCGTCTGCTGTCGCGCCTGCGGCGTCACCGTACCTGGCGAAAAGCTGTCAGCGGCAGCGGTATGGAACGGACAGCCGCCGCCGATAGCCGCAGCCCCGCCCAGCAGACCCAGTCCTTTCAGTAAACGACGGCGCGCAGGCTGCGCGTCATCTTCCTTACGACTCATGATTAATCCAGACCCAGAGTGCCACGAAGTAATGAAAGATCTTCCGCCAGCGCGGTGATCGGCCCTTTCAGCGCGTTACGGTCGGCGCTGGTCAGCTTCTCATAGGATTCGAAACCGGTCTGGGTGCGGTACTTGCTCAGGATCGCATCCACTTTTTTAAAGTTGGCGTCAACTTTGGCCAGCAGTTGCGGATTCGCTTTGCTCACCAGAGGGCGCAGCAGCTCAACGATTTTCTGTGCGCCATCGATATTGGCCTGGAAATCCCACAGGTCGGTGCGGCTGTAGCGATCTTCTTCGCCGGAAATCTTGCTGGAGGCCACTTCTTCAATCAGACCGGCTGCGCCGCCGACCACTTTGGCTGGCGGAAAGGCCAGCTCACTGATGCGCACCTGCAGATCTTTCACATCTTTATTCAGCTGCTCAGCGTAGTCCGCCATGCCTTTGGTGCTGTTATCAGCAAACAGCGCTTTCTCCAGACGGTGGAAACCGGTGAACTTCGGATCGGCTGATTTCTTTTCGTAGTCATCTTCGCGGGCATCAATGCTGCCGTCGAGATCGGAGAACAGCTCAGCAATCGGCTCAATGCGCTCATAGTACTGACGCGTTGGGGCAAACAGCGCTTTGGCTTTTTCCACATCGCCCGCTTTAACCGCGTCCGTGAATACCTGAGTGCTGCTCACCAGCTGGTTCACCTGCTCCGTCACATAAGCTTTATATTCGGTGATCGGCCCTTCGAGCTGCATACGTGCGGAAGTGCTGTTTGTCGCTGCGCCCTCACCTTTTACAATCAGCTTGCCTTTTGGATTGCTCAGCAGGCCACAGGTCATCTCATATTCACCCGCTTCCAGATTAGCGGTCAGCTTCTGACTGAAGCCCGGTGCGATATTTTCACGCTCTTCCACCACCAGCACGCCTTTGAGGATCTCCCACTCCAGCGCTTTCTGGCTGTTATTTTTAATCAGGAACTGGGTTTTGCCAGCCTTGACCGTCAGGTTCATCGGCTCACACTGCCTGTCATTGACGCTTACGGTAACCTGAGGAATCGCTGCGGTAGCCGATGCGGAGATTGCCAGCAGAGGAAGCAGCAGCGCCTTGCGGCGGAAACGCATTGTCATCTCGATATTCCCTGTTAAGTTGCAGGCGCGACGGGCGCGCCTAAAAATGTCTGATTAGACCGTTGCCGACGCTGCAGGCCGCGCAGGCATAAAGAACAGAA
This sequence comes from Pantoea alfalfae, assembly GCF_019880205.1. Classification (NCBI taxonomy): domain Bacteria; kingdom Pseudomonadati; phylum Pseudomonadota; class Gammaproteobacteria; order Enterobacterales; family Erwiniaceae; genus Pantoea; species Pantoea alfalfae. The sequence goes on along the minus strand of NZ_CP082292.1, from coordinate 1,694,021 downwards.
TCAGCGCCGGGATCAGATAGACGAAGTAAATCGTCACTTCACTCACGCTTGGCGTCTCCTGATAACCCAGAATGCCTTCCAGCAGCGTACCGAACAGCGAATGGGTCGATAAGGTATTGCTGAGATCGAAGGCCACATCCTGAAAGCGATTCCACAATCCTGCTTCGTGGAAGGCGCGAATCGCACCGGCTGCCAGGCCCGCTGCGACAAACAGGATGAAGACGCTGGTCCAGCGGAAGAAATGCGCCATGTTCAGGCGTATACCGCCCCAGTAAAGCAGCATGCCCAGCACCACGGCGGTTGCCAGACCCAGTACCGCGCCGATCGGCGGCGCATAACCGACATCCTGCGTAAAGGCCGCCAGCAGGAAGAACACCGACTCCAGCCCTTCACGTGCCACGGCAAGAAATACCATCAGCACCAGCGCCAGACCGCCCCGACCGGAACGTTGCAGCGCCTGATCGACCGCCTGCTCAAGTTCGACCCGGATGTTTCGGGCGACTTTGCGCATCCAGAACACCATTGAGGTCAGGATCACCACCGCAATCACCGCCACGATGCCCTCAAACAGCTCCTGCTCTTTTTGCGGGAATTCACCGGTAGTGGCATTGATAAACAGACCCAGACCCAGACAGAGCGCAGCGGCGATAAACACGCCAGCCCACATTGCCGGAAACCATTGGGTGCGCTGGGTGCGCTTGAGATAGCTGGCTATCAGGCTGACTATCAGCGCGGCTTCAAGCCCTTCGCGCAGCATGATGAGAAATGGAACAAACATCGCCAACCTCTTGAATGTTAAGCAGCGTCAATGAACAGTAAAATCAGGTAAAGTGTAAACGATACCGATTATCATTATCGCTGCGAAAAAAACAAGTTACTGGCGGAGATAATTTCATCTTTGGGTGATTTATCTTTGTAACAAAAAAAGCCCGCTCCTTACGGGGCGGGCTCTCATGACTAACGCTTCGCTTATTTGGTCTGGAACTCCGCTTCTGCGGCAGCAAAGCGCTGCTGCGCTTCGGCTGAAGGTTCACGTCCCATCAGGCTGAAGACTACAATCGCGATGCTGGCGAAGATGAAGCCAGGAATGATTTCATACAGTCCCAGCCAGCCATACTGTTTCCATACCAGCACGGTCAGCGCACCGATGATCATCCCCGCCAGCGCACCGTTGCGGTTCATACGCTTCCAGCAGACGCCAAACAGCACTACCGGACCAAACGCCGCACCAAAACCCGCCCATGCGTAGCTTACCAGGCCCAGCACACGGTTTTCCGGGTTTGACGCCAGCGCAATCGCAATCAACGCCACCAGCAGCACCATCAGACGCCCTACCCATACCAGCTCTTTCTGACTGGCATTTTTGCGCAGGAAGCCTTTATAGAGGTCTTCGGTCAGGGCGCTGGAGCAGACCAGCAGCTGACAGCTCAGCGTGGACATCACGGCTGCCAGAATCGCTGACAGCAGAATACCGGCAATCCACGGGTTGAAGAGAATGCGTGCCAGCTCGATAAAGACGCGCTCAGCGTTGTCATTGACGCCGGTTGCCAGGGTCGGGTTGTTCTGGAAGTAGGCGATACCGAAGAAACCGACGGCCACCGCGCCCGCCAGACAGAGCACCATCCACGCCATACCGATACGGCGTGCGGTGCGGATAGAGCGATGCGAATCTGCCGCCATAAAGCGCGCCAGAATATGGGGTTGCCCGAAGTAGCCCAGACCCCAGCCGAGCAGGGAGATGACCGCGACGAAGTTCAGCCCTTTGAGCATATCGAGGTTTTCAAGGCTTTTCGCCTCAATCACCGTCAGCGAATCGGACCAGCCGCCTACTGCGATAATGACAAACACCGGGGTCAGGATCAGCGCAAAAATCATCAGGCTTGCCTGAACGGTATCGGTCCAGCTCACCGCCAGGAAACCGCCCACCAGCGTATAGAGAATGGTCGCTGCTGCACCCGCCCACAGAGCCGTCTGGTAGTCCATACCAAAGGTGCTTTCAAACAGACGCGCACCGGCCACCACGCCCGAGGCGCAGTAGATGGTGAAGAATACCAGAATCACAATAGCGGAGATGACGCGCAGAATTTTACTGTGGTCTTCAAAGCGGCTGGTAAAGAAGTCCGGCAGGGTCAGCGCGTTATTGTGATGTTCGGTCTGAACACGCAGGCGACCGGCCACGATTTTCCAGTTCAGCCAGGCACCGATAGTCAGGCCAATCGCAATCCAGCTCTCAGAGATGCCGGAAATGAAAATGGCTCCCGGTAAGCCCATCAGCAGCCAGCCGCTCATATCGGATGCACCGGCAGAGAGTGCCGTGACCACGCTACCCAGACTGCGGCCACCGAGGATGTAATCATCGAAGTTTTTGGTCGAGCGATAAGCCGCAAAACCGATTAATACCATCCCAAGAATATAAACCACAAAGGTCACCAGCATCGGTGTACTTACACTCATCTGTCTCTCCACTTATTATTTGATATCCCAGAGAAATCGCCAGCTACCCGCCTGCCGGAACGGGGCAAAGCGGGTCGATTTTCTTCGTCAGGGCGTCAGTCATTTCCCAGCGGCGCGGTATCCTGCCGGAAAGGCGTTCCGCGCACAATGGATTTAACACAGGCGTTACAGTTATTTCACTAACCGTTTGTGAAAACGTGCTGATAGGTTGCACTCGCTCACAGTTATCCGGTTGTACCTCTGTATAACCGGCCGTAAACCCGCTTTTTATCGGGCCTGCCGACCTGGCGAGGATCTTGCAGCAATATCCGTGCCGCATTGCGGGATTTAACAATTGCTGATGTAAGAAGGGTGTTAACTGGCTCACATTTAACACGGTTGCACAAAGTTGCAACTTAAGTGATAGTGCAGCCAACGCCGTACTGAACCACTATTAAGGAGCTCTGGAGTCATGGCTACAACCACCATGGGTGTAAAACTGGATGACGCGACACGCGAGCGCATCAAACTGGCTGCGCAGCGAATTGATCGCACGCCACACTGGCTGATTAAACAGGCGGTCTTTAACTATCTGAGCCAGCTGGAGAGCGGCGACGCCGTGCCGGAGATCCCGCTTTCTGCCCAGGCAGCCGCGGAATCTGACGACATCCAGTCAGAGGAGACGCACCAGCCGTTCCTTGACTTCGCAGAGCAGATTTTACCTCAGTCCGTGACGCGTTCAGCGGTGACTGCCGCCTGGCGTCGCCCGGAGACCGATGCGGTACCGATGATGCTGGAGCAGGCACGGTTACCCGCGGCGCTGGCAGAGAAAACGCATCAGCTGGCTTACCAGCTTGCCGACAGGCTGCGGCACCAGAAAGGTGCAACCGGACGCGCTGGCATGGTGCAAAGCCTGCTGCAGGAGTTCTCGCTTTCTTCACATGAAGGTGTGGCGTTAATGTGTCTGGCGGAAGCGCTGTTGCGTATTCCTGACAAGCCGACACGCGATGCGCTCATCCGCGACAAGATTAGCAACGGTAACTGGCAGTCTCACCTGGGACGCAGCCCATCGCTGTTTGTCAACGCCGCGACCTGGGGCCTGCTGTTTACCGGCCGTCTGGTCTCGACCCACAACGAGGCGAATCTTTCCAGCTCGCTCAACCGCATCATCGGTAAGGGCGGCGAGCCCCTGATCCGCAAAGGCGTGGATATGGCGATGCGTCTGATGGGTGAGCAGTTCGTCACCGGTGAAACCATTGCTGAAGCGCTGGCCAATGCCCGCAAGCTGGAAGAGAAAGGCTTCCGTTACTCTTACGATATGCTGGGCGAAGCGGCCCTGACCGCAGGCGATGCTAAAGCCTATCTGCTCTCTTATCAGCAGGCGATCCACGCCATCGGTAAAGCGTCGAATGGTCGTGGCATTTATGAAGGCCCGGGCATCTCCATCAAGCTCTCAGCCCTGCATCCCCGCTACAGCCGCGCACAGTATGAGCGCGTGATGGAAGAGCTCTACCCTATTCTGAAATCACTGACGCTGCTGGCTCGCTCCTATGACATCGGCATCAACATCGACGCAGAAGAAGCTGACCGCCTGGAACTGTCGCTGGATTTACTGGAAAAGCTCTGTTTCGAACCAGAGCTGGAAGGCTGGAACGGCATCGGCTTCGTGATTCAGGCCTACATGAAACGCTGTCCGTTTGTGATCGATGAGCTAATCGATCTGGCGCAGCGCAGCCGCCGTCGTCTGATGATCCGTCTGGTGAAAGGCGCGTACTGGGACAGCGAAATCAAGCGCGCCCAGATGGAAGGTCTGGAAGGCTACCCGGTTTACACCCGTAAGGTTTACACCGATATCTCTTACCTGGCCTGCGCCCGCAAACTGCTTTCTGTTCCCAGCCTGATCTATCCGCAGTTTGCTACGCACAATGCCCACACCCTGGCCGCGATTTATCAGCTGGCAGGCAACAACTACTATCCGGGGCAGTATGAGTTCCAGTGTCTGCACGGCATGGGTGAACCGCTGTATGAGCAGGTCGTCGGCAAAGTGGCGGACGGCAAGCTTAACCGTCCCTGCCGCATCTATGCGCCGGTCGGCACCCATGAAACCCTGCTGGCCTATCTGGTTCGTCGACTGCTGGAGAACGGGGCCAACACCTCCTTCGTTAACCGCATTGCCGATACCTCGCTGCCGATTGATGAGCTGGTAGCCGATCCGGTAACTGCCGTCGAGAAACTGGGTGCCAGCGAAGGCGCCATTGGCCTGCCGCATCCGAAGATCCCCCTGCCGCGTGAGCTGTATGGCGAGAACCGCGTGAACTCAGCGGGTCTGGATATGGCTAACGAGCACCGTCTCGCCTCACTCTCCAGCGCCCTGCTGAGCAGCGCTGCACAGCCCTGCCTGGCCGAGCCGATGATCGACGGTGAAGCGGGTGCGGGTGAGTTGCGCGATATTCTGAACCCGGCCGCACCGGGCGATCGTGTGGGTCAGGTGCGTGAAGCCACAGAACAGGAAGTCTCTGTGGCGCTGGATGCTGCCGTGAACAGCGGACCGATCTGGTTTGCCACCCCACCGCAGGAGCGCGCGGCGATACTGGAACGCGCCGCACAGATTATGGAAGGCCAGATGCAGCAGCTGCTTGGCATCCTGGTGCGTGAAGCAGGCAAAACGTATAACAACGCCATCGCGGAAGTGCGCGAAGCGGTTGATTTCCTCTATTACTACGCCGGTATGGTGCGTGACGATTTCGACAATGAAACGCATCGTCCACTGGGTCCGGTGGTCTGCATCAGCCCATGGAACTTCCCGCTGGCGATCTTTACCGGCCAGATTGCGGCTGCACTGGCAGCAGGCAACAGCGTGCTGGCTAAACCGGCTGAGCAGACACCGCTGATTGCTGCACAGGCAGTTCAGATCCTGCTGGATGCGGGTGTGCCACCAGGCGTACTGCAACTGCTGCCGGGTCAGGGAGAAACGGTGGGCGCACAGCTGACCGGTGACAATCGGGTGCGCGGCGTGATGTTTACCGGCTCAACCGCGGTCGCAACCCTGCTGCAGCGTAATCTGGCCGGTCGCCTTGACCAGCATGGTCGTCCGGTGCCGCTGATTGCTGAAACCGGCGGGATGAATGCAATGATTGTCGACTCTTCCGCGCTGACTGAGCAGGTGGTGATCGATATCGTCGCATCGGCCTTCGACAGTGCCGGACAGCGCTGTTCTGCCCTGCGTCTGCTTTGCATTCAGGAAGATGTCGCTGACCATACGCTGAAGATGCTGCGCGGCGCGATGGCGGAGTGCCGCATGGGCAATCCGGAGCGCTTCTCAACCGACATCGGCCCGGTGATTGATGCTGAGGCAAAAGCCAATATCGATCGCCATATTCAGGTGATGCGCAACAAGGGCTTCACGGTTTACCAGGCGGTACAGGATAACCCGCAGGACAGCAAAGAGTGGACCAGCGGCACCTTTGTCAAACCGACGCTGATTGAGCTGAATCAGGTCAGCGATCTGGATAAAGAGATTTTTGGACCGGTGCTGCATGTAGTGCGCTTCACCCGCAATAACCTGCCGAAGCTGGTTGAGCAGATCAACGCCTCCGGCTATGGCCTGACGCTGGGTGTGCATACCCGCATCGACGAGACCATCGCACAGGTTACGGCCAACGCCCGTGTCGGTAACCTCTACGTTAACCGCAACATGGTCGGTGCAGTGGTCGGTGTGCAGCCGTTTGGTGGGGAAGGCTTATCCGGAACGGGTCCGAAAGCGGGCGGTCCGCTCTATCTCTACCGCCTGCTGGCCAGTCGTCCGGATGGCGCGCTGCGTCTGACCTTTGATCGTCAGGATGCCGAGCGTCCGGCAGACAGCACGCTGCGTCAGTCTCTGCTGGCACCGCATCAGGCGCTGAGCAACTGGGCGAAAGATAAGCCTGAACTGGCTGAACTCTGCCAGCACTATGACGAGCTGGCCCAGGCGGGCGTGGTCCGTCTGCTGCCTGGCCCGACCGGCGAGCGCAATACCTTCTCGCTGCTGCCGCGTGATCAGGTGCTTTGTCTGGCGGATAATGAGCAGGATGCGTTGATCCAGCTGGCTGCGGTCACCAGCGTGGGCAGTAAAGCGCTGTGGCAGGATGATGAGCTGCATCGCGCCCTGCGCGCCTCGCTGCCTGATGCCGTGAAAGCGCGCATCACGCTGGCACGTGATCCGTTAGCGGCAGAGTTTGATGCGGTGATCTATCACGGCGATGCCGATCAGCTGCGTACGCTGTGCGAGCAGATTGCAGCGCGTGACGGCGCGATTGTCTCGGTGCAGGGCTTTGCCCGTGGCGAAACCAATCTGCTGCTTGAGCGTCTGCTGATTGAGCGCTCGCTGAGTGTGAATACCGCGGCGGCGGGTGGTAATGCGAGTCTGATGACCATTGGGTAGCGCTGAAGCTTAAGGGGCTTGTTCGCTGCGCGAACGGGCTTACAGCTGAGCTGTTGCTGTGGGTTGTTCGCTGCGCGAACGGGCTCTGAGAGGGGTTTCGTTCGCCTGGCGGATGCATGCGCTAAAGCTGGGGTGGTTCGCTGCGCGAACGGGCTCTGAGAAGGGTTTCGTTCGCCTGAGCAGTTGGGCAGTTTCAGTATCGCCTCTGCAGGCGACCGACAAGGGGCGCCAGTCGCCGCGCCCCTTGCCCCCCGGCTCCGGCCTGCTTCACCGCCGCTTCGCGGTCCCTTCGCTTCTTCCGGATTTCTCACGGACCACCGGGACGCGCCATCCCTGGCGCGAACCCGCCTCTTCGCGACATCCCTGTCGCTCGTCCTGAAATCCCTCATCCGCTCAGCGGTTCAGATGGCCTCCCTGACCCCTCGCTGTTATTTCTTCTTTCTGTGTTGGTTACTTTATCGCTTTACGTTTCCGGGATTGGCTTTGGCTTTGGCTTTGGCTTTGGCTTTGGCTTTGGCTTTGGCTTTGGCTTTGGCTTTGGCTTTGGCTTTGGCTTTGGCTTTGGCTTTTCAGGTCAGCAGACAATACAGCACCAGAGAAAACAAAAGAGATAACAGGCGGGGGTTTGCCAGAGGCATCCGAAGCGCTGAGGAACAACCGGAGGCCAGGATGAGCCGACAGGACGTCGGCGAAAGGACGGTTCGCTGGCCGCAGGGCGTGACGAAGGTACCCCGCAGAGCGGGGCGCGCAGGCTGCCGGACGCCGGGATTGTTAAGGGGCGGGCATCCGCCCCTTAACGCGTCCGCCTGCACAGGCAACCTGAAACTCCCCATCACCTGGCGGGCGAAATCTTCTCAGTGCCCGCCCGCTGCACAGCGTCCTCTTCCCACTGCAAAGCGCCCCTCACCCGCCGCCAGGCACCCTCTTCATCAGCGTCGGAAACACAAACAGCGACTGCCCCACCCCGCGATTGGTCAGCGACCAGATCGCCACTGAACAGACCGAACAGAGACCCACGATGGCCACCGGATAGAAACAGGCCCAAAGAAACGAAAACCATGCCTGCTCGAACAGATGATGCCGCTGCGCGAACAGAATCGCGGACATCCCAAAGAACTCGATGAAAATACGGTGAATGACGTAAATCTGCAGCGTATTGCGGCCCACCCAGTTGAGATAGCGCATGCTGAAATGCTGATTCAGCCAACGGCATGCAGCAATACTGAACAACACCGCCAGCACACACAGGAACAGACTCTTATCCAGACCGAATATCACATGAATACCGGCGACCGCAGCAAGTAGCGCCCAGGGCATCAGATTCTCTCGCCGCCATTCACTCAGGCGCAGCATGGTCTGGCTCCAGAACGCACCTAACAGGAAGAACAGGAAATATTGCGCCAGACTCTGCGGACCCCAGAACGGGATCACTTTTTCGACCGCCAGATAATTCAGCAGAATCGCCACCGCCACCAGGGCCAGCTTATATTGGCGAAAAACTTTGGCACAGAGGAAATAGAGTCCCAGCCCGTAGAGATACCACGAGGTACTCATGGCCATAAAGGTCAGCTTGAGAAATTCAAACAGCGAACCGGCATAGGCGGCATTCAGATTCTGCGAAATCCGCTGGCCGGTAATTTCAGTTGAGATGCCAATGATGGACCACCACTGAATAAATCCCCACAGAATATAGAGATAAAAGAGATTAGTGATGCGACTGGTAAACACCTGTTTCCAGGGCCGGTTAATAATGCCATTGGTCGCCAGCAATCCTGACACAAAGAAAAAGGCGGGCATACGCAGCGGCGACAGGACCGTATTAAACTGTATCCATATTTCGGCGGGGATCCATCCGGCAGTGAGGTATTTCATCGTCCCTTCAAAACCCGGTAATACCGTGTGATACAGGACCACCAGCAATATGCAGGCGCCCTTAAGGGTATCTACCCACAGGATCTGGTCTGACTTAGTCTGGCTCATTCAATGACTCCTGCTATGTAGGTCAGAATGCTGGAAAGTAAAAGCGAGGAAATTAGTATTGCTTTTATGATTATCCAGCGATTATTCGCCATTGAGCCGATGATGAATGTAGCGAAACTCTTAAAAGCCGCCGGGTGGCCCTGATGCCACAGTTATTTACTCTGCAGAACGTTTCCTTACACTTATTAATCAACATGCAAATACGCTAATTATCAGCGCCACAGCCAGGATAAATGATAATAATGTTTCATATTGCAGGGAATATAAATAAGAGAAAGCGGTATCGGGAAAAACCATTAAATATCCGATGAAAGGAAAAGATTTGTCAGATGTGGCAAAAGGTTTAACAGCTGAATAATGGGTTGTGCTATTACGGCACGCATTATGCTGACAGCCGCCCGTTATCGTTAAAAAGTGAGGCCATTGAGTCGGTTAAAACTGCCTTCCCGGGAAGGCAGTGAGGTTACTGACTGAGAAACTTATCGAGGAACTGACGGGTACGCGGCTGCTGAGGATTACTGAACAACGCTTTCGCCTCGCCCTGCTCCACAATGCGCCCCTGATCCATAAAAATAGCGCGGTCAGCGACGTCGCGGGCAAAGCTCATCTCATGTGTCACAATGACCATGGTGCGTTTCTCTTCGGCCAGCGCGCGAATAGTGCTGAGCACTTCACCCACCAGCTCCGGATCCAGCGCCGAGGTCGGTTCATCAAACAGGATCACTTCAGGTCGCATTGCCAGCGCACGCGCAATCGCCACGCGCTGTTGCTGTCCACCCGACAGACGACGCGGATAGCTCTCCTCTTTACCATGCAGACCGACCTTCTCCAGCAGCGTACGGGCGCGGGCTACCGCATCCGCTTTCGGTTCGCCTTTAACGATGACCGGTCCTTCAATGATATTCTCCATCACCGAACGGTGCGGAAACAGATTGAAGTTCTGGAAGACAAACCCGACCTGCTGACGCAGACGACGCACCTGCTCTTTCTGCTTACTTTGTGCCAGCGCCGCATCTACGATGATCTCTCCAACGCGGATGGTGCCGCTGTCCGGCACTTCCAGCAGGTTGATACTGCGCAGCAGCGTGGTTTTACCCGAGCCGCTGGGACCGATAATTGCCACCACTTCACCGGCGGCCACATCAAGGTCAATGTCGTGCAGCACCCTCTGGCCGTTAAACGATTTCACCAGCTTTCTGACTTCGATGGCGCTCATTTCGACTCCGAATCCTGACGATTAACATGCTGTTCCAGCCGGTTCTGCAGCGCAGATAACACCGTTGCCATCACCCAGTAAATCAGCGAGGCGGCCAGATACATGGTGAAGACTTCCAGCGTACGTGAGGTGATCAGCTGCGCCTGACGGAACAGTTCCGGCACCTGAATGGTCGCCGCCAGCGAGGTATCCTTCACCAGGCTGATAAAGCTGTTGCCCAGCGGAGGCAGCGCGGTGCGGGCCGCCTGCGGCAGGATCACCCGGCGCAGGGTCTGCCAGCGGGTCATACCGATACTCGCCGCCGCTTCCCACTGTCCGCGTTCAATCGATGCAATCGCGCCGCGCAGTGACTCTGAAGCATACGCGGCGGTATTCAGGGAAAGACCAATCATCGCGGAGGGGATTGGATCAAGCTCGATGCCAAACTGCGGCAGGCCGTAGTAGATCATAAACAGCTGGGCGATCAGCGGCGTGCCACGGAAAATCGAGACATAGATCCGCGCCAGCCAGCGAACCGGCCAGAAGCGCGACAGACGCATCAGCGCCAGAATAAAGCCCAGCAGCAGACCAAAGAACATGCCGCCGATGCTGAGCTGCAGCGTGAACAGCGCGCCTTTTAATAAAAAAGGTGCTGAATCCAGCACCAGTTGAAGACTTTCCTGCATTATTTCGTCACGTCCGCGCCAAACCATTTCTGAGACAGCTTGCTCAGCGAGCCATCTTTCTGCATGTCAGCAATCGCCTGGTCAATCGCTTTCAGCAGATCGTCGTTGCCTTTACGCACTGCCACGCCCGATTCCTGACGTGAGAAGGCATCACCCGCAACCGCCATGGTATCGCCGGTTTTCTTGACCAGATCCAGCGCAGCCAGACGGTCAACCAGAATGGCATTCAGACGCCCAGAGCGCAGATCCTGATATTTTGTCGGGTCATCATCATAGGTACGGATGTCCACACCCTTCACGTTCTCACGCAGCCACTGTTCATAGTTGGTGCCCAGACCCACGCCCACTTTCTTGCCCGCCAGGTCGGCTGGTTTAGTGATGGTGTTCGCATTGGCTTTCATCGTCAGCGCCTGAATACCGGAGACCGTGTATGGCGTGGAGAAGTCATACTTCTTCTTACGCTCATCAGAGATGGTGACCTGGTTGATGACGACATCAATACGCTTCGCGTCGAGTGAGGCCAGCATGCCGTCCCACTTGGTCGGTTTCAGGCTCGCCTTAACGCCCATGTGCTGCGCCAGCTGTTCCGCGAACTCCACTTCAAAGCCGGTCAGCTTGCCCTTTTCATCCTGGAAACTGAATGGCGGATAGGTGCCTTCCAGCCCCACCAGCAGCGTACCGCGTTCTTTAATTTTGTTCAGCAGGTTTTCGGCTGCAAAGGTTTTAACGTTGACGCCTGCGATCAGCGCCACAGCCATGACGCCCATCACCATCTGACGACCTGCACGAGAAAAGGACATATTCACCCCATTATTGACAGTATTGTGTGTGTGTTCTTATAAGGGCAGCACCGCGAGCTGCTGCCAGTCCAGAATGATAACGCACGGAGTATAAACTGTTTTATTCGCTTGTCTCAGACCGAAGGATGATAAGCAAATAACGCCGGTGCGCCGCCCGTATGAATAAACAGCAACGGGCCTTCACGACGGAAACGATTCTGGCTGATGCCATCCAGCAATCCGGCCATCGCCTTGCCGGTATACACCGGGTCGAGCAGAATGCCTTCCAGCTGCGCCAGCAGTTTCACCGCCGCCATGCCTTCATCATTCGGCTCGCCGTAGCGCGGCGCAAAATAGTCATCCCACAGCGTGATCGGTGCCTTAGCCTCCACTTCCAGCGTCTCTGCCAGCGACTGACGCAGCCGCTCAACCAGCGGCAACTGCGCGTCGACCTGGCGTGAAACGGTGACGCCGACCAGCTCAGTTTCCGGCAGCAGATGCTCCAGACCTACCGCCAGTCCTGCATGGGTGCCGGCACTGCCCGAGGCGACAACCACGGCGGCGAAATCGACTACGCCTTCGCTCTGATGGGCGATCTCCTGCGCGCACTCTACATAGCCTAGTGCACCCAGCGCATTTGAGCCGCCGACCGGCACGATGTAAGGGCGGAATCCCTGGGCTTCCAGACGCGTGGCCTCTTCAGCCAGCTGTTCAGTGGGGTTGTGCAACGCATCCACCCTAATCACTTCCGCGTCCATCAGGTCCAGTAACAGACGGTTACCGTTGCTCAGGTAGTTTTCAGCATGGGTGCCAATCGGGTTTTCCAGCAGCGCCACACACTTCAGGCCAAGCCGGGCCGCGACGGCCGCCGTCTGACGCACATGATTAGACTGGATTGCGCCCGCGGTCAGCAGCACGTCTGCACCTTCGCGCAGCGCATCGGCTGCCAGGAATTCGAGTTTGCGCAGCTTATTGCCGCCCATCGCCACTGGTGTGAAGTCATCACGTTTGATGAAAATATCGCGACCCAGATAGTCGGAAAGCCGTGGCAGATGTTCTAACGGCGTCGGTGCGCCAAGCAGTTCAAGACGCGGGAATTGATGTAACAGATGTAAAGACAATGCTGCCTCCGGTCGGGCATGAAAATTATCCTTACAGTGTTGCAGAAGATGCGCAAAGGATCACCCTGATTCCGGTGTCCGCAGATGTGGTAATAGAGGTGAGAAGAAAGAAGCGCCGTGCTCCCCCTTCCCTTTTCCCTGGCGGGCAGGTAAGGGAGAACGTGCGGCAGGCACGCGGGGGAGCAATCGGTGCAGAACAGGCTTACGCCTGCTGCCAGCCTAAAAACTGATCGTACTTGCGCAGCGCAATACGGTAATTGTTATTACCGGCATCGGGCAGATCGCTTTCCAGACACTGATGCCAGCTATTTCCTTTAAGCCTGTCGGCCGGGAAATTTTTGGCTTTTAGCATCTCATCCAGTCGACGCAGACGCACCACATATTCACGAATCGTGCTAGGGCTCATCTCTGTCTGTTCAAACAAATATTGTTTAAACGCCATAATGTCGAAGTAATTAGGATGGGTATTACAAAAAATATCACTACAAAAACGACAAAGCGCGGTCAGTTCGGGCTGAAGTTTCAGCCACAGCTGCTCATCAATCATCTGGTCCATCCGTGCGATGGCCTCTTTATTGATGATCTGGCCACGAAAAACGAGCGCCATTCGATCTAATATCTTGCCACAGTGTGAACAGTTGCTCTGGCTGTGCTTATAGTCTTTAAGATAACGACTTAACGGTCTGGCCTTGGTCTTGGCTCCCATTACTGAGTCCCCGGTTTCTTATAATTTTGAATCGCCAGGAACTGATACTGCTAGCGCGCTCCCGCAAGTCGGGCCCGCAGGCGTTTAATCGCCTGACTGTGCAGCTGGCTGACACGGGATTCACCCACATCAAGTACCGCACCAATCTCTTTCAGGTTCAGTTCTTCCTGGTAGTACAGTGTCAGCACCATCTTTTCACGATCGGGTAACGCTTCGATCGCTTCAATGACGCGCTCACGCAGACTCCCTTCAAGCAACTGGTGAAGCGGATTAGCCTCTTCATGGCCTTCCGTCACCAGTTCCGCGCTGTCGCCGTGCTCTTCCCGATACTCGTCGTAGGAGAAAAGTTGACTATTGTTGGTGTCCAGCAGGATCTGCCGGTACTCCTCCATGGAAACATTCAGCTGCTGCGCCACTTCCTGCTCGGAAGCAGAACGCCCCAGCGACTGTTCCACTCTGTGCATTGCGCCCGCCACTTCACGTGCGTTACGACGCACGCTGCGTGGTGCCCAGTCCCGACTGCGAAGCTCGTCGAGCATTGCGCCACGAATACGCTGCACGGCGTAGGTGGTAAAAGCTGTGCCCTGGAGCGCGTCGTAACGCTCTACGGCATTTAACAGCCCTATCCCACCCGCCTGCAGCAAGTCGTCAAGCTCAACGCTGGCCGGCAGGCGAACCTGCAGACGCAACGCTTCATGGCGCACCAGCGGCACGTAGCGCTGCCAGAGCGAATGCTTGTCCATCACGCCTTCGGCGGTATAGAAATCGTTCACGTTGACTACCCTGCGTTAATGAAGTTATCGGCATGATTATCCAATTCTGTAGCGTTTTCGATTGGCTGAATAGGCGGGGTAAAACGAGGCTATTTGATTTTTGTTAAGTCAGCGTGCAGTTATTTCTGCACGCCTCCTGGAATTAACGACGGGCGCGCAGCCGTTGCCGCGTTGCGGGCGGCACCGCGGCCCACAAACTGCAGATACGCCCCTCCAGCTCCTGATACCAGGGCGCAATGTGCTGCCGCGCCTCCTCGCCGGGATGCACCTGAATCGCGCCTGATTCAGCATCAATGCTAATCAGTCGGTTAATAAATAGCCGCTGCAGATCGCTGCGTAAAAACAGGCCGTTATCGATGCTGTTGTCCGCCAGGACGCCATCATCGCCTTCCTGCGTGTCGATATGGCAGGCTTCCACCCACGGCCAGTTGTGCCGTTCGGTCAGCTCGGTGCCGGTCATCACGCAGGCACCGTAGCGGGCTTTGACACCGGCGCTGAATTCCGCCTGGCTGGCACGCTGCAGCACCCGTGCTTTGACGCGACGGCCGACTTCAGTACCCGGCATCACCGCTGCAGGGACCTTGTGCTGCGGCGTACTGAGCACCACGATGAACTGAATACGCTGCGACTGCGGAAAACAGGGGTCCGCCTGCGGATTAAAGAGCTGCCAGTAGATGTCCTCATCATCCTGATGCATCAGCACCAGTTTATAGCCGCGACTGTTTAACAGATTCTGTGCCGTGGCCGATTGTGGATCGATCATTGCGAAGACCTGACTGCTGCCCATCACTTTCCACAGATTGTCGCGCTTCTCGTTGTCGCTGCGACGAAAATAGAGGAATGAGAGATTCTGCTTAAGGTAGTGCTCAAAGCGGCGCAGATAATTTTTACGCTCGTTGTCATGGGAGATGAACAGCAGATCTTCCAGCGGACTGTTGCTCTCTTCGCGTGCGAACACCGCACGGATTTTCAGCGTGCGCAGGCCGGTAGACGGGCTAAGCAAGGCGCGCGCCGTCAGCTCTTTATCATCAGGATATTGCAGCGCATAACGCCGGGCGATCTCCTCGAAGGTCAGCCGCTCGCCCGGTAACAGGTCATAATTGAAGCGCATAGACACTCCACAAAGTTAAAATCAAAAAATGATGTTGTTCTGTGAGGAGTTATCGGCAGGCTGGAGGGGAACTGTAACGGAAGGGATGATCGTCATTATCTGGCTGAGTGTGCCAGGCTGTGGAAATCCATGCACCGAATGGGTACGTATACGTACCCATCTTCCCGGTATCAGCGATCTTTACGGGCAAGCCATACCGGCAGTTCTCCCGACTGGTAAATCCAGCGTCTGTTAACTTCCTGATAGAGGTTTTCACCGAGGCTTTGCATTAAAAGCGGATTGCGGATCATTTTGTTAATCATAAATCGCCACTGCGACGTTTTATTTTTAATACGCTCAACGCTCATTATCTCTTTATAAGCATCGTGATCGCTGGCCAGCACCGGGTAACCGCAGGCACCTAACTGCGCGATAACACGATGCCCTTCCGCCTGGTTGAGTAACGAATCTGAGAGAGGTGCAAGCGCAAGGTTTAAATTTAAGGACTGAAACAACGGCGCAAGCCTGTTTTGCGGCACTTTGCGATGATATTCATGGATAGAGGCTTTCCATGCTTCAGGACAGGCTCCGTAAACAATCCAGCAGACATCTTCACACATCTCCTTGATAAGCACCTCAATGTGCCGCCAGTCTTCCGGGTGCAAATCCGTCAGCACGATGCCCACTCTGGGCTTTGCGTCATTTTCGGCTGAACGATAATCAGGCTGAACGAGTCCCTGCCAGTCCGTGCCGAGCTTATCCTCCTGAAGGAGCATGTTTTTGTGGCTGAAAAGTTTCAGCGCAGCGGCATTCCTGACCACCAGCATGTCCGCGCCCTGCATAATCGCATCACGATCACGCTGATGACTGTTCGTGCTAAACGACGCCCGGGTTATGTCAACAATGAAACGGGTGTCAGGGAAAAGATGCCGGTTCTGTAACAGCCGCACCTGTCTGTTGGCCATCACATCGCTCAGCACAACATACTCAGGTTTTAGTCTGTAAAGTTCACCAGCAGATAAACGATGAGTGACCAGAGTGTGTAAGCCGCTTGCGGAGTGGGTAATCGCCTGATGACGATCTTTGACACGCTGAATTTCCTCGCAGTCTTCGGGATCAGACAAAAATAGCGAATCGGATTTTAAGCCCAGCCGGGCCGCTATCAGCGCGCTATTATTTTCCCGTACAAAACGCTCACCACTCCAGGAGAGATTAGGATTCATAACAGGGTCACGGGCTAACCGGTCGATCCACTGGGCTGTAAAGAGCGCAGTGCCGGGGATAAGTTCTGCTTCTGACATGATTTCATCGCAACATACCCGTGACTGAGGAACGGCTAACATGACAGATTCTTTTTCTGACGCCCTTAACAGCAGATCGCTGACTGCCTCATGGACGGTAGTGAACTTTTCATTAAGCCCTCCTGCCTGATGGCAGGCTGCGGTTCTCAACATGATACATTCGCTGCTGAGCAGTAAATAGCGTTGCGGAACAATCTGTTCCGGGCTGTACGTCCCGTCTGCTGCGTTGAACTGATCATAGTGGCAGCGTACCGTCCCATCAATAATGCCCGGGGAGTAGAGGTGGTGACGTTTATCAGTTAAAAATGGCGCACAGGCGAGGAGTTCAGAACGCCCGCAATGGTTCAGCAATGCGTTCAGCCAGGCTTTATTATTAAAATAAACCCCACAGGAAAGATAAAGTGTAAATTCACCGCGCGCCACAGAGAGAGCATAATTCAGCGCACTGACGCTGCTGATTTTCTCATCAACGAAATAGACTCTGAAGATATCTTCATTTATTTCTGAGAGTGAAGATAGCCATGCTCTGACGCTCTCGTCTTCTGACAGATTATCGATAAAAATGATTTCATAGGCTGTATCAGTGACGGTGTCGACAAACGTCGACAGCGTCCGCTTAACCTGATCAATTTCATTGTCTACGATAAGAACGACGGTAAGCTTTTTAATTGCTGAGGTATTGTAATGTATAGCAAACACGTTCTTATTTTTTTCAACTGAAGCAGTGCTGTACCCTCTCAGCGTCAGGTGCTCTGCCAGTAAAGCCTGCGTTAACTCGTCATTATTATTGTCTGCTGATAACATCTCTAACACAGGCAGCGGGATATGCTGAATATCAGCCATCATTCGCGCATTGAGCAGTGGGAATAAAAAATCGATTTCAACCGTCCGGGGTGAAATGTCACGTGATTTAATTATCTCCATACACAATTCACGTCTGAAGAAAGCCCCCCTGGCAAAGCACTCTGGCTTCGCTAAAAAGTAATCAGGATCAAAATCGGGCAGAAAAAGTGACGAAGTCTCCCCATCCGAATCCAGCCAGATACGGTCTGTATAAAATGCCAGCGAGGTCGTGATTTTTTCGCTGAAAAGAGAGAGACTGTTGAAAATATTCGGGAAAATTCTGTCGCCAGAATGGAGGAACAGTATCCATTCATTCTGGTCTTCAGCCAGCAGTTGGCTTAACCAGCGGCTGAAGTGATTCGGTTTTGAATCCTTTTCACTCATTTCCACAGTGGCGTAGATGTTAATATCCACGCACAGCGTATGAAGTGAGGTGAGTGTAATATCAAGTGCCTGCTGCGATGAGTTGTCATCCAGAACCACCACGCTGAGGGACAGACCGCCATCCGTTTCAGCCAGAGATTTTTCAGGCACGGGATAATGGGCCAGCCAGTTTTCCGTTGAGACAAACTTCTCTTCACTTTTCTTCTCTGCAGCCGTCTGCGTTTTACTAAAAAAGTGCGTTAACTGCTGCGAGAAATTTGCTTCAAATTTTCGCATGTGGTCGCGAACGTTATAAAGCCCGGCACGCGTGCTCTCCAGTTCCGCGGGATCGTCACTAAAGCAGACACCCGCCCCACCCATATCGCGAATCGAAGCATCGGAGATGGCGAGTTTTTCATAACCCGGGGCGACCAGAGAAACCACCGGCACCCCACACAATGCAGCCAGGTTACAGGTTCCGGACCATTCAAAGGTGTACATCACCGTGGCCGACTTTAAAATTTCTGCCAGCTCTGCCAGAGGACGAGGATTTTTAACCGATATAATCGTGATATCGTCGGGTAAAGCAGTAAAATCGACTTTCTCTTCGGGTACCCGATTCAGATAGAGAAGTTTTGTCGTTTTTACTCTGCCGTCATCCGAGAACATCGCTAAATCCGGGCCTACCATCGTTAAAAAATCAACGTCAGGTTCTTTCACAATCAGCTGTGAGCTATACCAGAAAAAGAGATCCTCTTCTGTTTCATTAAGACGATTACCATTGAGCAGCGCTTCATGATTCAACATGTAGCGCACACAGACGTCAGCCTTAATCGGATTACCAGAATAAATTTCAGGATAAACAGCGATGGGGATCAGCTCCGATTTTTTATGCTGATCATAAATTTCAACATCCAGTTTAGGCGTATTCCAGGCAGGATTGGTGATATCGCTATTTACCATCCATGCATTGCCGCCATGCAGATTGATTTGATGACAGAGTTTGTGCAAAGCCTGAATACCGCCGGACGACTCCCGATAATCAGGTGAAAATATATAATAAGGATGTTTAAATTCAGACATTGCAACTCCGCCCGCCAGGTTGATGAAATCACTTAACCGTTCTGTGCTCTGCGCTGTTTCAGGCCATCTGAAATTTTGATCAGATAGCCTGAAAGGTTAACAGCTGCCGAAAGGAATCAGGGCTGCCATGCTTTTGCCCACAGCCGCAGGGTCTCACCGGTCAGCATCCAGTTACGTCGGATCTCAGCCTGCAATTCCATTCCCATTTTTGCGCTGGCATCCGGGTCAGCCAGATGCATCCGGATAGCCTCGCGCCAGTCAATGAACCGGTTATTAACACGGGTAACTGGCAGATTATCGTCCCGATAACAGGCAACGTTGCTGCAAATAACGGGCACTCCGCAGGCACCGTATTCCAGTAACCTCAAATTACTTTTACAGGCGTTAAAGATATTGTCTTCAACCGGTGCCAGCGCCAGATCGAGATTGAGCGACGCGAGCGCTGCAGGATAAAGTGTGAGATCAACGCCACTGTGTATTTCGTGCACATAAGGACGGAGTTTATCCGGACACATACCCATAAAGATCCATTCAACGTCTTTAGAAAATTCCCGGACAATGTCGAAAATCATTTCAAGATCGCCCCGATGGCTGACACCGCCAGCCCAGCCCACACGGGGTTTCTTACCCTGCTGACGCAGTGAGCGAAGGCTGCCCCAGGCCTCTGAAGGAAGGCGATTTTTCATCACAACGATATCCGGATGCATATCACGCATCGCGTCGGCCAGTGGTGCGGTAGAGACCACAAAGCGGTCAAAAAAGCTCAGGCTTTTACGTATTAATTTTGCCGTCTCCTGCTTATAAGCGTGACGGCCATGATGTTTCATGGGCAGATTGATGATGTAATCGTCCAGTTCAAACACCTTAAATACGTTGTGAAGTTTACTGACTCGCTCCATCCAGTTATGAAATGCTGGTGCATACCGGCGCTGGATAATCAGACTATCGGGGCTGAACTGCCCCATCTCACTCAATGTCAGCAGTGTCATGCCGCTTTTCCCCTGAGCAACGCCTTCCGCTATCATCGCCTCAAGCGGTTGAGTAATACGGTAATGTCCGCAACCGTAAATATCGGCATTATGCGCAAGAAAGGTGGGCAGATTTTCTGCTCTGACCGGCAGCCAGTTAACATCGTCATTTCGTAATTCGAAGTGACGACTTCGCATTGAAAGGTTTGGGTTATACGCAGGGTCACTGGCCACGACCGGCATCCATTCAGCATAAATTTTGTCTTCTTCCAGCTGTTTTAATTTACTGGACGTCTGCACGGTTTCATCCGGGAACGGGCTGGTGCGTGCTGCGGGACGATGCAGACGGGCATAAGGTGTCCAGACCGTCAGATAGCCCTGCTCCCGCGCCTTCAGGCACAGATCAACGTCAGCATATAAGCGCTTATCCTGATCAAATCCTCCCAGCTCGTCGAATACCGATTTGCGCATCAGCATCAGATCACCCGAAACGGCACTGTAGTTCTGATCGACATTCATGCGCCCCAGATAGTTGGCGTCTTTGTCGTCATTACCTCTGAAGACTTCACCCACTGCACCGTTTACCCCCAGGACGTAACCCGCATGCCTGATCTTATTGTCAGATGAGAGATGCTTTCCACCCACAGCAAAGACTTCAGGCCGTAGTCCATGATTCAGGAGATTATCGAGCCATTCACCGTCAGTGACCGCCATTTCACAATGCATGAAAAGCAGATAGTCTCCTGTAGCCTGTTCAGCGGCGAGATTAGCCATAGCACTGTGGCTGAATGCGCCGTTAAAGCTTGCCGTTTTTATACGGACAGGATCAACTTTTGCAATATCTGACAACCATTTATCCCGCTCAGTCGTCCCCTGGTTATCAGAGATGATGATCATCTCGTACTGGTGCCAGGTGGTTTTTTCCAGCACGGTCGTGACGCAACTAATCAGCGAGGCGAGATCCCAGTTAGCCAGAATGATGATTGAAACCACCGGCTTATCGGGATGGTTGTATCGTAAACGGTAATTGAAGAATTTATCTAATGCCGCCCGTCCATCCGGGTAGCCGCGATTATGCAAATGCCGCTCAATGATCGCCACATCTTCAAGGATATCTCTGCTTTTCAGATGGCCTGTTAACAACGGCTCAGCGAGGTGACCGATACCCTCAAACCCCTGAGATTCAATCAGCTTAATAATGAGATCAAACTCTGCTGAAGCGGGATAATCGGCATCCAGTCCTTCCGCCGCTAACAGCAGCTCTCGCCGGAACAACCAGTGTTGCGCCATCGTTTTGGGCGAACTGAGCAGTAAATCAAGATTAAAATCGGGCCTGAAAGCGGCACCGAGTGGTGCATTATCGATATAAAAAAATTCATCCGCATAGAGTGCTAAATAATGGTTTTGAACGAGGAGCATTTTGCTCAATGCGATCATACCGGAGGCGTGCAGAATCGTGGTCGCCTCAAGAAACATGATCCACTGGTCTTCACGTTCATGGATGATTTGATTGATGACACTGATTCGGCTCTGCTCTGTTGCGGCATAGCATTCAGCGTTCGTGTCAGGCGTTACGTCGATGGCAACGATAACCGGTTCAAACCGGATGCCCACTGTCGCTGTCTGGCCGATCGATTTCAAAAGTATATCCAGACCGGTGACGGTCTCTTCTGTAACCGTAATCACGACCAGCACGCTGACGGGATGCGTGTGCGTCGCGGCAAGATCCACCAGCATATTATGCTGCAATGGATTCAGGGTGCGTGAAGCTCTCCACGTCGCAAGCGTGTCTAAGGTAAAGTTCTTCTGCTGCTCTTCAGAAAGATTTTTAATGCCAAACAGATCAGGTCGCTCCGTGGAAGCAACGCGCGCCAGATGTGGCTCATGGTCGACATCATTAAACCAGCTTTCGTTACGGATCTTTTCATATAACGCCTCTCGCCCGTCTCTGAAAATATCGTTACTTTCACGCTGATGAGGCTGAAATTCCACATCTGAAGCACGAATGCTACACAACGGCGTGGCAAACCAGAGAAGGTGGCTGTGCCTCAATAAATGGTGAAAAATAACCAGCGCCGGAACCGCCTGTAATGCCGGATCGCCGGTGGTGAGCAGTGAATGATCGATAAGGCTGCTGGTGAGATCTTCGCGGTAAAACAGCGCGGCGGTCATTTCTCCCGGCAGACTGTACGCTTTCAGTGTCTGATTACGCAGCAAATCCTGGCCGTTGATAATGCTGTTTTCACTGTACAAAGCCGATGTTGAGATAAGCTCGGGCAGCACTTCACCCTGTGGACCTACCCGCTCCCGACGGGAGGCCGCCACACGGCACTCAGGCTGTGTCATCAGGCCTGAGACTAATGTGGAGACGCAGGCAGGTTTCAGGAGATCGGCATCTGACAGGAATTTAATATATTTTCCGCGCGCTGCGCTGACGGCAGCCTGATAAACCGGTACCGTCCCATCATCTATTTTTAAATAGCGGAGAAGATGGCCGTATCGGACAAGATAACCCTGTAGCTTCTTATGAATAAAAGGCGCGTCACTGTAATCAGCCACAATGATTTCAATCTGCGGGTAATCCTGGCTGAGCACACTGTCGAGTGCGTTTGTAAACCAGGCTGAAGCGCCGGCGGTAATGATGATGCTGACAAGATCATGTTGATGCATTTTACTCTCTCTCACTGACTCCTCTGAGTCATGACCGACTGAGAGCAGCGCACATTTTGCTTTAGCATAATCTTTGTGCCTGGGTTCAATCGGAGAAGTAAAACAGCAAAGAGGGCCTAATCTGCCAGAACGGCAACGCTGGACTATTCTCCAGCCATAAAAAAACCCCGCCGAGGCGGGGTTTTTGCGTGGATTCTGAGGGAATCGATTAGCCCTGCAGCAGAGACAGAACCTGCTGTGGAACCTGGTTAGCTTTTGCCAACACTGAGTTACCAGCCTGCTGTACGATCTGCGCTTTAGACATGTTTGAAACTTCAGTTGCGTAGTCAGCATCCTGGATACGAGACTGTGCAGCTGACAGGTTGGTCGTGGTGTTGCTCAGGTTAGTCACGGCTGAGTTCAGACGGTTCTGAATCGCACCCAGTGAAGAACGGAACTTATCCACGCTCGCAATCGCTTCATCCAGTTTAGCCAGTGGGCTTGATGATGCACCCGTAGTCAGGCTGGACAGGCTCATATTAGAGGTGTCCAGTTTGAATGCTGCGGTGCCAGCAGTGGTTGCTGTATCAGCAGACTGTGGGTCAACCGCTACGAAGAAGCTTTTCGCGCCGGCTGCGCCGCTGGCGATATCAAAGCCATTTGCCTTCAGGTTGTTGGTTTCAGCATCGCTGCCTGAAGTCACGGTGACTTTAGCAAACATTTTGCCGTTGTCATCTTTGTAGACAGTACCGGTGTCTACAGCAACACCAGAAGTGGCCACACCCAGACGGGTAGACAGGGCATTAGCAGTTGATTCAGCAACAGTTGCGCCAGTTACGTTGGTAGTAGAACCGTAAGCAGCTTTAAATTCTGTTGCGCCAGCTGCAGTTGGGGTACCAGCAGGACCGTTCACGTTGAAGCTATCCAGACCCAGGGTCTTGGAGTCGATTTTTTTCAGGTCGATAGTGATGGTTTCGCCATCGTTAGCGCCAACCTGGATGTTCATTTTTCCGTCTTTAGCCAGCACGTTCACGCCGTTGAACTGAGTCTGACCCGATACGCGGTCAATCTCGTCCAGACGTGATTTGATTTCGTCCTGGATTGAAGATTTGTCAGAATCTGAGTTAGTACCGCTTGAAGCCTGTACAGTCAGCTCACGGATACGCTGTAAGTTGTTGTTGATTTCTGACAGCGCGCCTTCAGTCGTCTGCGCAGCAGAGATACCGTCGTTGGCGTTACGAGCAGCCTGAGTCAGACCCTTGATGTTAGAGGTGAAACGGTTGGCAATCGCCTGACCAGCAGCGTCATCTTTCGCGCTGTTGATACGTAAACCAGAAGACAGACGCTCCATTGAAGTAGACAGAGCTGACTGGTTCTTGTTGATGTTGTTCTGAGTGATCAGCGAGAGGCTGTTGGTATTAATGACTTGGGCCATGATAAATTTTCCTGTTAATCAAGTCTTTCGGTTAAGGTGTGGGCTTCAACCCGCCGGCTTCAGCGCCGTCAAAGTTGTTATCGTCTGCCGTTTAACAACCTTTAGAATTTTTTTAGTACCAGGCGAATTTTTCTGCTTCAGCCTGTCACGTTTTAAGTTATCGCCACCCGTCCCGACTTCTTTAGACTTAATTCATTAATTTTCTAGTCACTGAATTACCCTTCTCTATAGTGCTTATTTACCTCATTACCCTAAGGCAAATAACGTTAAACTTTACCTATTCAAGGCCGATAACCCAGGTATCAATTTCCCTGTCGACCTTATAAAGGAATTAACATGGCCAGTATCAGTAATCTCGGTGTGGGTTCCGGCCTGCCACTCAGTACCATGCTTGACAGTCTGACCACCGCGGAAAAAGCGGCACTGACACCCATTTCAAAACAGCAGTCAGCTTATACGTCCAAACTCAGTGCCTATGCCACCCTGAAAAGTTCTCTGACAACATTCCAGACGGCCAACACCAAGCTGAACAGTGCGGACCTGTTTACCGCAACGACCGCAACCAGCAGCTCCACGGCCTTCAGTGCCACGACCTCTGGCAGCAGCACCGTCGCCGGTAAATATGCGATTAACGTTACGCAGCTGGCGCAGGCGCAGGTTCTGACCTCAGCTGTGCAGAGCAGTAGCACTACCGCACTGGGTGACAGCTCAGTCGCCAGCCGCAGCATTGCGATTACCTTAAAAGATGGTACCAGCAAAAGCGTGACGCTCTCGGCCGATCAGACCTCGCTGACCGGTATGCGTGACGCTATTAATGGCGCGAATGCGGGTATCACCGCCAGTATCATTAAGGTGTCAGACGGCAGTTTCCGACTCTCTATGAGCGCCAATAAAACCGGCAGCGACAATGCGGTGGCAACGATTGCCGTCACCGGTGACAACACGCTGCAGGGAATTGTGGGCTTTGACGCATCCGCCAGCAGCAATGTAATGACAGAAAGCGTTAAAGCGCAGAATGCTCAGCTTACGGTAAACAACGTTGCAATTGAAAACAGCAGCAACCAGATCAGTGATGCACTGGAAGGGATTACGTTAAATCTGACTGCGCAGACGGTTGGCAGTCAGACGCTGACCATTACCAAAGACACCTCAAAAGCCTCCAGCGCCATCAGTGCCTGGGTGGATGCATACAACACCTTGCTGGATCAGTTCAACACCCTGACCAAATACACCAAGGTTGATACCAATACGGATTCACAGGACTCCAGTAATGGCGCCCTGCTGGGTGACAGTACGTTACGGACGATTGAGACGCAGCTCAAGACGATGCTGACCAACGCGCAAAGCTCATCATCCTATAAATCACTGGGTCAGATTGGTGTTACTACCGATCCCACCACCGGTTCATTAAAACTGGATTCGACCAAGCTGAGTGCCGCCCTGGATAAAGATGCGGCGGGCGTGAAAGAGATGATCGTGGGTGACGGTAAAACTGGCATTACTGCGAAAATCGACAGCAAACTGACTGACTGGCTGGCATCCAAAGGGATTGTCCAGGCTGCGACTGATGGCGTCAGTAAAACACTGAATACCTTAACCGCCCTTTATAACACCACCAGCGATCGCATCGATGCGGATATTGCGCGTTATAAAACACAGTTTACCCAACTGGATATGGCTATCAGTAAACTTAACTCGACCAGTACCTATCTGACACAGCAGTTCGATACGTCAGATTCGTCTAAAAAATAACAGGAGTGTCCATGTACAGCGCTACAGGCACCAAAGCCTATGCAAAAATTGGCGTAGAAAGCGCCGTGATGAGCGCCAGCCAGCAGCAGCTGGTCGTGATGCTGTTCGACGGCGCACTGAGCGCGTTAATCCGCGCCCGCCTGTTTATGCAGGATGGCAATATCGAAGGCAAAGGCAGCTCCATCTCTAAAGCCATCAATATTATCGAAGCGGGTCTGAAAGAGGGCCTGGCTGAAAACCGTGGTGATGAGCTGGCAGACAATCTGCTGGATCTTTACAACTACATGACGCGTCGCCTGTTGCAGGCCAACCTGCACAATGATGTTGCCGCGGTCGAGGAGGTCGAAGGCCTGCTGCGCAACATCGCGGACGCGTGGAAAGAAGTGGTTCAACCTAACCTGATTCAGGACGCCGTTTAATGACTACTGCACCGCATCTGATTGCCGTTTACCAACAGTTACTCGATCTCAGCCAGGGAATGCTGCGTCATGCCGCACAGGGCGAATGGGATGAATTGATCAGCCGGGAGATGGAGTATGTCAATGCGGTGCAGGACTTAGCCCAGTCGACAGAGGCAGTATCGCCTTCATCACAGACGCAGGAGCAGTTACGTCCGGTACTGCGCCGTATTCTCGACAACGAAAGCGAAGTAAAACGCCTGCTGCAGGCGCGGATGGATGAGCTGGCCTCGCTGGTCGGTCAGAACAGCCGTCAGAAATCGGTGATGTCCGCCTATGCCAACCAGGGCGGCATTGTGATGGTACCGCGCGAAACCCTCTCCTGATCCCCTGCTCTGCTACGCCGCCAGATTTATTTTTCTGCGCGGCGTCTCTTTTCTGCCGCTTACTCCATACTTGATTTTCATCATCCCCCTGGAGTGTGGTACATGCAAAACCCAACGTTATTACAGTTTTTCCATTGGTATTACCCGGATGGCAGCAAATTGTGGCCGGAAGTCGCCGATCGCGCGGCCTGGCTCAGCGAAATTGGTATCACTATGGCATGGCTGCCACCCTGCTACAAAGGGGGGTCGGGGGGCTATTCAGTGGGTTACGACAGCTACGATCTGTTCGACCTGGGGGAATTTGATCAGAAAGGCGGCGTTGCCACCAAATATGGTGATAAAGCGCAGTTACTGGCTGCCATGGAAGCCCTGCGTAGCCACAACGTTGGGGTGCTGCTGGATGTGGTGCTGAACCACAAAATGGGCGCGGACGAGAAAGAGGCGATCAGCGTTAACCGCGTCAATCCGGACAACCGAGATGAAATTTATGATGAGGTCGTCGAATGTGAAGCCTGGACGAAATTCACCTTTCCGGCGCGGAAAGGTGAGTATTCGAAATTTGTCTGGGACCACAAATGTTTTAGCGGCGTAGACCACATCGAAAACCCGGACGAGAACGGCGTATTCAAAATCATCAACGACTACACCGCCGAAGGCTGGAACGATCAGGTCGATAACGAGCTGGGCAACTTCGACTATCTGATGGGTGCCAACATCGATTTCCGCAACAATGCGGTCAGGGAAGAGCTGAAATACTGGGCACGCTGGGTGATGGAACAGGTGCCCTGCACCGGCTTCCGTCTGGATGCGGTAAAACATATTCCGGCCTGGTTCTATAAAGAGTGGATCGATCATATTCAGGACGTCGCTGAAGAGCCGATGTTTATCGTCGCGGAGTACTGGTCGTTTGAAACCGAGAAGCTGCAGGAGTATGTGCATCAGGTGGAAGGCAAAACTATGCTGTTTGATGCGCCACTGCACATGAACTTCCATCAGGCCTCAACCGCAGGCAGCGCCTACGATATGAGCCAGATTTTTGCTAACTCGCTGGTGGTGGCGGAGCCGTGGCATGCCGTGACCATCGTGGCTAACCATGACACCCAGCCGCTGCAGTCGCTCGAAGCGCCGGTTGAGGCCTGGTTCAAACCGCTGGCCTATGCGCTGATCCTGCTGCGTGAGCAGGGCGTGCCAACCATTTTCTATCCTGACCTGTTCGGGGCGACTTATGAAGATGAGGGCGGCGACGGCGAGACGCACAAAATTGAGATGCCGGTCATTCCTGAACTGGAAGGATTAATCCGGGCGCGTCAGCAGTATGGCTGGGGCGTGCAGACCGACTATTTTGATCACCCCAACTGCGTGGCGTTCAGCCGCAGCGGCACCGAAACGCAGCCAGGCTGTGTGGTGATCATGTCGAACGGCGATGCGGGCGAGAAAAGTGTGCCGATGGGCGAAGGCTTTGCCGGTAAGGTCTGGCGCGATCATCTGGGGAACCGTGAAGAGACCATTACGGCTGACGAGCACGGTACAGCCGTCTTTGCCTGTAACGGTGGCAGCGTCAGCGTCTGGGTAGTAGCAGAATAAGTGACTGAATAAGCGTATAACCGCCCTGCCGGACGCTTTCGCGTGCTGCCGGGGCGGTTTTTTTATGGGCTGCGGTTAGGACTGCGCGTTATGCTCAGTAATCGGCGTGCGCAACAGCTGCGGTTCAATATTCTGAATGACAGCAGCTTTCGGCTGTTTTGCCACTTCTTCCAGTGCCTGCTGACACTCTAGTGTCGGACGCGCCACTTTGCGCAGGGTCAGCCCGTCATACTTAAGTTCACTGTTATCGACGACCAGCGGCATCACCCGAATCTTTCGCGTGACGTTGACATAGTCACCGTTCAGACGGGTCAGCTTGCCTGGCTTCGCAATCACACGCATCCACTGGCGGCAATCCAGCGTGCTGCCATCCGCATTGATAATCAGACTGGCTATTGCCTGTCCGCTGATCAGGCTGCTTTGTGGGCCGACGGTTTGCCAGTTCCCCTGCAGATCAGCCGGTGCCGGCGCCTGTACCGCATTTTCATAATCGTTGATTTGCGCACAGCCACTCAGTGCCAGCGCGGCAATCAGCATCCACTTTTTCATGTTTAATCCCTAAGATCGCGTCAATGGCGGCTACGTTATAATTTTTTCACCGCGCAGCGCAAGGTATCTGGCTGTTCAGACACCCGCAAGCGGCCGATTGCAGCAGAATTTACTCATGAGCCAGGACATCGGTCAGCGTTTTAATCGGCTACTGGCAGTCTGAATGGGCTCTGGCACGCCTGACAAGCGGAAGACAACCCGATACACTGACGCGCTGCATCAGCCTTTCAGGAATATAAATATGAAAACGCCAGAAGCCTATTATGCCCAGGCACGTGAAATGTTTTTTACCGCGCATCCCGACTTTCAGTCAGCACTGGATGAGTTAACGGAGAGCGATGCCCGTGCCGCTAATCTGTCGCTGCGACAGCTGCGTGAATGGCACGCCGAACGCATCTATGCGGCCTTTTTACGGCAGAAGAATCTGGATGGGATGATTTTTTCTATTCAGCTCGCTGAGCCCGATAAAGCGGTAGCGGCTGAGGCTATCGAGACCTATCTCAAATCTCATGCTGAGTCGCTGGGAATGAGCTGGGAAGAGTTCTGCATCAAAAACGAGCTGTAACGTTCCCTGCACTGAAGAGCTATAAGTGACACCTCTCAGTCTGTCGCACAGCATCGGATAGAGCAGTAAAGCAAAAACGCGATACCTTCACGTTAAGCCGCAGGTGATGATTGCACTTTTGGGCAAAGCAACTGCACTGCCTCCGGAGAGATTGCCGGGCTTTCCTCTCCGGAGGTGTATTGAAAAATGGCCCTACTCTCGCTCTTCCGTGGCTTTGCCTTTCACTTCTACATAGCTTGCAACCGCCAGCAGACGATTGATATGCGTCAGCAGCAGATCAACATCCGACTGCAGAAACTCAGTCGACGATTGCGAAGCGGTAATGATGGCATCCTGCACCGTTTCTGTAATGGTCAGCGAGTTGTCCTGTTTCGCCTGCACCAGCAGCGCTGCAACCAGCAGGGACTGCGCTTCAAGCTGCGCCGTCAGCTCTTTTGCATCGACGTCCATCTTTGCCAGCTTTAGCAGAATATCAATGACCAGTTGTCGCATCGCGGACCTCCTGAAAAGTAAGCCAGCATTATGTCGCGATGCGTGCGCATTTTGCTAGTCGAAGATGGAGGTTTTCGCGAGATAAAAATTTACGCGAAATCAGGCGCACCGCCTTGCTACTGTTTTTATTTACAGTATTATATATCAGCGATTTTGCCCTGAATGGATTGCCATCATGTTTGTTGAGTTGATTTATGACAAGCGCAACGTTGCCGGTTTACCGGGTGCTCGCGAGATGATTCGTGAGGAGCTGGAAAAGCGGGTACATCGGGTGTTTCCTGACATCGAAGTTAAGGTCAAGCCGATGGAACGTAACGCGATTGATACTGATTTGAGTAAGAACGATAAGGCGACAGTTGCGCGTATTGTTGAAGAGATGTTCGACGAAGCGGAAATGTGGCTGGTGGCCGACTAATCTCTTAGCGGCCACCGTATCAGTCAGCGGGAGATGAATCAGCTCTCCTGCTCACTGTGATTAATTTCAATCTCGATGTCCTGAATGGCGGCATCCAGATCTTCCAGCAGTTTCCCCTGCTTATTCAGCAACGCATCGATACGGTCGGCATTCGTCTTATCTTTATACTCACCAGCATCAAACGCTAACCAATGGCTGGACAGGGTTTCGGTGTTGGTCTGCGCGTAGTGGCGCATCTCTTTAAGCTGCGAAGTCACATCGCGCAGATAGTCATTTTTGGTTTTGGTTTCTGTTGAATCGCTCATGCTAAATTTCCTTCTGGTCAGTTATCAAAAGTGTTTAGGCTTAGCGGTTCATCAACCGGCCAATCAGCGGACGTCAGTTCAGGTACAAAATGTCGTCCGGAGATTTAAAACTAGTCGATCATAGCGAATCCGCACTAAGAATAATCGGAAGTTACGGTTTCCCGGTGGGTTTCGCGGATGGCACCTCATTCTCAATCACGACTTCTTTTACTTTTGTGATCGTTTTGTCGGCGACGCGATCAGGTATCACATCAAGCTTATGCTGTAATGCTGCAACCTGACTGGTCAGCAAATCCACCCGCTCATCACGCCGCGCTGCAATGACCCGATAATCTGCCCGGATCTCCTCAACCCGCTTATTTGCCGTGTTACTGACGTAGAGAAAAATAATTGTCATCAGAATGCAAATCATCGAACAGCTCAGCAGAATGCAGCCGAGGATAACTTTGCGCCGTTGTAACATAGGAGCCTTAAGGCTGTTAATTGTTGTCATCGCTGCGATCCTCCAGAGTTGAGATCAGCCGATTAATCTCATTACGAAATTTATCGTTCTGATCGGTTTCGGTCATCGCCAGTAAAATACCTACGGCATTCTTGATTAACCGTAGATCCGTTTCGAGTGTCGCAATACGTCGCAAATTTCTGTCATGACGTTCACGTAACTCATCGTTCTCCTCCCGTATCATCAGGTTGCTCTCTTTCAGCAACACCACCTGCTCTTTGTAGCTGGTAATAATTTCGCCGCCGGCTCGATTACTGGTTACGATTGACGCAATACCCGCCAATAACGGTTTCCAGAACAGTGCTGCTGCCCCCCCACCCAGAACCAACGCACCCATACTGGTAATCAAACTACTTTCCATGCCACACCCCTTTGTCCGGTAAGGTCTCTGGAACACACTGCGTGCAGAACAGCCACGTCCTTAACCCTGAATTTAAGATTGCTTAAATACCAGGGTTAAGTATACTTAAGTCACTCTCAATCAAAAAGTCAAGCTGATGAAAAATGAAACGCTGGGTGACCGCATCCGACTCCGACGTAAATCACTGCAATTAACGCAGAAGCAATTGGCACAACAGGTAAAAGTCTCCCATGTGGCTATTTCGCAATGGGAAAAAGAGGAGACGCTGCCGCGCGGTGAGAACCTGCTTCGGCTTGCCGAAGCGCTGGGCTGTGCACCGGCTTATCTGATAGATGGGGATGGTCCTGTTTTCAGCGAAAATAGCTGGGCAGGACTGCACCAGATCCCGCTGCTTGCTCAGCGTAACGTCGCACAATGGCTGAACGATGCCGGTGCTGTCCGGCATCAGCTGCTGATGCACAACGATATGGCGCTGTCGAAACAGAGTTTTGCCTTCCGGGTGGAAGAACAGGCCATGTCACCCGCTATTCTGCGGGAGGATGTGGTGATTATCGATCCCTGCCTGTCACCTCAGCCTGGTGACCACGTACTGGCATTACAGCAACAGAATGTCCTGCTGCGCACCTGGCGCCAGCGCGGCAGTGAGGATGGTGTTACGCAGTTTGAACTGGCACCGGTCAATATCAACTTTCCCGAGCTGCATTCAGGCCGTGACAGCCTGAAGCTGATAGGCACGCTGGTGGAATTGCGCCGCTATCGGCAGCCATAAAAAAACCCGCCGGGTGCGGGTTAGCTTTTCAGCGAAAAACTGTAGTTAGAGTAATAGCCATGCAACTACAGGGCGTCGACCAGTTGATCCACTACGACCTTACCCTGCAGGTCGGTCTGCATAATGCGATAGTTGACTGGCCATGAGCGGCGGGTGCTGAGTTTATCGAACAGGGTCACGCCGCCTTTTTTGACACCCTGACGGCTGACAATAATCCATTCTGTCACCTCTTCCTGACCACGATTTCTCAGACTCAGTGTGCGTTGTTCAATTAGCTGGTCTTCAGCTTCAATCTTTAAATAGTCTCGTAACATAATTTCTATCTCCTGGTAACGCAGGTCACTATATGCTTTTTATTAATCAGTTCAATCGAATTTATTAATCGAATATTTTATCGTCGGGAATGTGACCTGCCGCAGTCGATATGACAGGTTTGTCCATTTCTGCATCAGACCTTTCCCGTTAGCATGATTGTGCTGCACACACCCAAACATCGAAAAATGACGTGTTCAGTATGAGAGAAACTCCGATTAGCCCGCCTCTGGCGGGCTTTTTTTCGCTCTGTAATCCGATGTAAAGGCGGGATGTCAGGGCTGGTCTAGACTTAAGGCACTGGAAAAAAAGGAGTGAGTTATGTTTAAGCACAATACAAATGAAGAACGTAAGAAAGAAGGTGATGTCAGCAAGAGCCTGCCCGAAGCTGCGCCAAATGCGGGCAATGCTTATGAAGAAGATGATCACCCTGCCACTGACGCACCGAAAGATCATGGTGAAGTGCCGCGCAAAAATGATGACAGCCAGGATGATAAAAAAGATCCCTATAAAGCGAGTTGATGTGCAGATGGCGCGCCCGACGGGCGCGCTGTTTCCTGTTGCTCAGGGAAGCTTCAGGTAAAGAGTACGCCACACCTTCAGGGCAGAAAAGTTTTTGCGTAATAGCATTTCTCACCGTTTCGTTATGTTCCTGCTTTTACTACGGCAAAAACCGCCTGACAGACTGTTCATTAAACCCCGAAGGTTCAATTTGAAGTAGCGCTTCGCAAATTTTTCGTTCATTTCCCGTAACCCGTAAATTGAACCTTCCATTCGTCCTCCGTTAACTCAAAGTGAGGCAGGTATGTATTGTGTTCATGAATCGGTGACGCTGAGTGTTGTACCCTCTGCTCTCGCTGACTTAATCACAGGTTCGTGACAGAGCCTTAAAGGGCGCAGATTAGCCGGAAAAATGATAACGAGAGTGGATGCCATGAATAGATTAATAATCGCTCTGAGCGTAAGTTTGCTGAGCGGATGTGTAGATACGGGACGAGTTGGATTGCACCCGGAAACGAAGACCGCCTGGTTCGACGGTCATCCTTATCAGGTTGCGTCCTGCCTTACCGAAGTGGCACAGAATAAGCAGTCCTACCTGGAGCAGGATGATCCGCTGCCAGATGGCACGAAGCGATATAACCTCGAAAAGGATAATGAAACCGTAGCCTGGATTGAAATTGCAAAGTTCAGTCATCATCAGACCAGCGCGACGTTTTACTACGATCCAAAAGCGCCGGATATCAGCGCACTGGTTTCAGCGATGATTGCAGCGTGCAAAACAACGCGTTAGCGGCATCGCCGGGCTGGTCGCAGATCAGGCTATTTAGCGGGTTCGCAATCATAGAGTCCCCGTATGCGGATCTGACTCTGGCTGGTGCGGACGATTTGCGCCCTTAACATTCCTTTGCCCTCGCGCGTCGTCTGCTCCATATCTACCATGCCCGGCGCTTTGCTGTTTTTAACCAGCAACTTTATCGTGGCGTTGTCGTAATCACCCTTCTCTTTTGAAAACGTGACTTTCTGGGTCTTCGCACGTTCTTCGTTTACAGAGAACCAGCCACTCTTATCGGCTTTAAGGTAAAACGGCCCGCACTGTGTGGCGGCAAAAGCTGGGGCTGATAAGGCGATTAATGACGTTATCAGAATAAGTTTTTTTAGCATCGGGCTGGCGTCCTGTTGATGGGTGATGAAATATCGCCGGTGCCAAAAAGTGAGTTCACTGCTGCACGGCTCATAATAAAAGGCAGTATAGCCAATGACGCCTGCATGATTGCCAGTGCAGGCCCATAGACTCAGCAAAGAAACTGGGGATGTTGCTGGCATCCCTCATCCGCCACCAGGCAGGTGCTCATTGAGCAGCGAAATCAGTTCAACTAAACCTGCATATTCATAATTTCACTTTGAATATTTAGCATATCAGGTTGCTGTGCGTTGAGGCGTGGTTTTACAGAGACATACCGCAAGTCACAAACTGCCGTGGTGGTGGTTTTGAGGTGATTTGCGGTATTTTTTTGTGCTACATGTGTGCTACGGCTAAATTGTCGGCCGGAGAGGCTCGTACACAGACACAACCTCCGCCGTAATTTTCCCCAGCACGATAATCCCATCCATGACCTCTCAGTCGATCGTTTCACCGTCTGAAGTGATAATCCCTGAACTGAACAATCGACCCAGTTGCGGGAACTCGCCTATCTGGAATGCCACCTTATCGCCCGGCACAGCCTTCTGTGATTTGTCGGCCAGCACGAAACCGTCAGGCGTCTCAATCAGGATCATGTTGTTACGGTGCGGCATCAGGATGTCGTTCAGGTCGATGCGCCGCTCTACGTAATCTGAAGCTGGTGATGGAAATCCCATAGTTACCTCACGTATCCCATGTTGCGTAACGACCAGGTCTTATTCTCGCTTTCCTCGGTAACGAGCTCGAAGAAGAAGTTCTGGTATCGACGTATCCACCGGTTGCACTCTGCCAGCGTCCATACGTGATTCAGGTCATCCAGCCGCTTCTGGAACGCCGCAGTGGTGACAATCTGCCGCCCCCTGCCGTCCTTCGTTATCGCTCCAGTGAACGCCGCGTGTATGTCACTCTCTCTCGCCATGATAAATCCCCCTCCGATAAATACTGTATATATAAACAGTAATATCGATCGGTGGATTTGATCAAGGAGATGCGTCACACAGATTTGTAAAGGGATTGATGGAAAAGGTTTTTTTGGTTGGCGCTTCAGATATCGTTTATCTAAGCTCAAATTACCCACCCCGTAGCCTGCTAAGACAGGAGCGGCTGTGTCATTGCCCGGTCGCCGGGCTTTTTTATGCGCTTAATTCAACAGATCGATTCCTTGATCATTACCTGGCACGATGACAAAATCCCGTATCTTTTTTTCCAGGTGTCCCCATGGCTAAATTATTTGCCCGATACATGACGATTGGAGTCTTGAACACGCTTATTCACTGGGTCGTGTTTGCCATCTGCATCAAGAACGACCAGAGCCAGTCTGTCTCCAACTTCATAGCCTTCTGTGTTGCCGTTACTTTTTCATTCTTCGCAAACGCCCGGTGGACTTTTAACGCTGAGGCAACCACGTTCAGATACATGATGTATGTGTTCTTCATGGGTGCCGTGGCGACTCTCATCGGTGCATCTGCAGACCGGCTGCATGTTAACCCTGTGGCTACTCTTGTCGTATTCTCTGCAGTAAGTCTTGTATGCGGATTCCTATATTCTAAATATATTATTTTTAGAGAGAGAAAATGAAGATATCGCTCGTTGTTCCCGTTTTTAATGAAGAAGATGCGATAAGGTATTTCTACAGCGCGGTAAGAAATAAAGCGTTTTTGAAGCCGTATGAAATTGAAATTGTTTTCGTAGATGATGGAAGCACAGATTTCACGGCGCAGCTGATGAAAGATATGCAGGAAGGCGATCCATTAATTCGGAATGTATTCTTTACCCGGAATTTTGGCAAAGAGGCCGCTCTCTTTGCTGGAATCGAATGTGCCACTGGTGATGCCATTATCCCTATTGACGTGGATTTGCAGGACCCGCTTGAAGTGATACCACAGATGATCGAGCGCTGGCAGGCAGGTGCAGATACGGTGCTGGCTAAACGCACTGACAGAAGCACTGATGGCCACATGAAGCGTAAGACCGCAGAGTGGTTCTATCGTCTGCACAACAAAATCAGCTCGCCTAAAATTGAGGAAAACGTTGGTGACTTCAGACTGATGTCCCGCGGCGTGGTTGAGAATATAAAACTTCTCCCTGAACGAAACCTGTTCATGAAAGGCATTCTTTCATGGGTCGGCGGCCGAACCGATATCGTTGAATACACGCGAGCCTGTCGCGTAGCAGGTACAACAAAATTCAATGGCTGGAAGCTATGGAATCTGGCATTAGAGGGCATCACTTCATTCTCAACATTCCCTCTCCGCATGTGGACTTATATAGGCTTCTTCGTTGCTGCCATGTCATTCCTGTACGGTGTATGGATGATTATTGATAAGTTGGTTTGGGGAAACCCCGTGGCAGGATACCCTTCCATTCTGGTTTCAATACTCTTTCTTGGCGGCGTTCAACTGATTGGTATTGGTGTGCTAGGTGAATATATTGGTCGTATTTATACGGAAGTTAAGCAGAGGCCTCGTTACATAAAAAGGACAGAAAAGTGAATCAGAAAAAATGTGATATTGGCTACCTAATATTTGCAGGGATTGCATCGCTGTTTTTTATTTTAGCTTTTCATTCATTCAACAATCAGCACCCTGTAAATCTGCCGGATGTAAAGGGGGTCTTCTCAGAGTGGGGTGTGAACTCCTGCGATATAGAAAAGGATTACATTTACGTTTCTGGATGGTCTGCGCCTCAGTCATCAATAAAATTGAAAACGATTGTTTTTGCACAGGACAACCAGAGTGGAGAATACTATCAATTAAAGACCTTGGTTTATCCGAGATCACAGGGCACGGCTGAAATGAAGGCTAACGGATTTTTTGATAATTCTGGCTTCGTATCCGCAATAAGACTACCAACGTCGAGCCTTGATTCATTTAAAAACATATTAATTCTTTCTCAAGACCGCGATGGTAAATGGATAAGAGGCGATTATGCTTGCAAATAAAAACATGAACGCCATTTGTGCTTTTTTCTGCCTTATGGTTCTTTATTCAATTGGCGTAAATATAAAGCTGCAGGATTTCGCAGACGACCTGATATTTTCTCATGCACTTGATTACATGTCACTTCATGACTACATGTCTCAAAGATATGTTGAGTGGAGTGGTAGACTTACTCTTGATGCCCTTATGGTTGGAACTATTAACCACCACAACGCATGGAAAATAGGCATTCCGGTTTGTGTTGCAGTGCTATGCTTAAGCATAACCAGAATAATAAAAGGGAGTTTTGATTTAAAAACAGCTACGTTAGCAATGATTATTTTCCTGCTTATCCCTGCCTCAGTTCTGGATAATGGAGCCTGGTGGGTTACGGGATTTTATAATTACTTACTGCCAGTTACTGCCATGGCTTGCTCTTTCTCTGTTTTAGCAAAACAAGAAAAGGTAGGCATGATTGAGGGGTTCGCTGCTATATTATGCCTGTCAATTTCTTGCTTTAATGAGCAAACTTCAATATTTACAATGGTAGTGGCTGTTACTCTCTTAGCGTTCGCAGGACACACAAGAAGGTGGTTTAGCTATCTGTATCTTGCTTTTGCAGCGGCCTTTTCATCTTTACTGTTTTTTGCACCAGGCAATTACCTGCGGTTCAATAAAGAGACATGGAGGTGGATGCCTGGTTTTGAAAATGAATCTCTAGTTACAAAATTAACTTTAGGTTATGACCGAATTCACCAAGCTATCGTTATGCATGATGGATTGCCTTTCGCCATCTTATGTATCCTATCTTTAAGTCTCGTTGCGAAACATGCAGAAAAAAGCAAATCAAAGTATCTTGCTATATTCTTTTTGTCTGCTCACCTTATTCTGATTGCTTTCTCAAAATTAGGTGTCATTCATTTCAATGGCTCATTTTATAACGAGGATTTTCTAAATCCTCAAAAGTGGATTTCTTACAGTCGGTATGTATCTTATTTATTTACAATGATGGTTATACTTTCTGTAACCTATGCCATGGCAGTAGCAGCTGGTAAGAAAAGTAACTTTGCTTTCCCTGCGCTTATATTTGTTATTTCATTCTCAACTATAGTTATGATTGGTTTCTCACCGACGGTTTATGCTTCAGGAATGCGAGTTCTTTTTCTATGGAATGTAATAATAGCTTCAATTTGTCTATGGATTTACTCAATACATCATGAGCAAAAGCCTTTAAGTAATCACCTTATTTTATCTGCAATGGCTGCATATTTAATAATGAAATGAATGAAAGCAGCCCCTTCAGGGGCTGCTTTTATAATCTGCTGATTATGAAACAGATTAATTCTTCATACCTGATTCCATAAAGCTCACCTGCTTTACGCACCAGCCTTTTCTCGCCCGTTGCACGCTGCTCCGTAACCTTTGCCATATAGGTAATATCAACACGGCGCGTGCCAACCTGCTCACCATTGATGATCACCGGTTCATCAGCCTTACCTGCTACTTCCCGTTCAACCTCAACATCTTCATAAATATCCTCATACTCGTCTTCCCATTTGTCGTAACACAGGAATGCGTACATATCAGGATCTAGTCCATGTTTAGTCAGCACATCACGAACGTACTGGGCACCGACGCCAAAGTGATAGCGGGCTTTGTCCGCACCCTTCTCGGAAATAGCATCGTTAAACTGGAACTTCCTCATCATTCCCCTGATCTCGACTGCAGCATCTTTCTCTGCCTGCTCAATATTGAGGAATGTCTTGGTAGTAACATCGGAGGTGTTGATCGTACCTGTGCTCGCATACACGATACTGTAGCGATACTGTGGAAGGCCAAGGCTTTTAGTCGCGTCAACTGATGGCCGAAAGCTGTTGAATTCAACGATGTAGCCAGGCGATAAGTTGATGCTGGTAGCGGCAAGCGTCATCGTCCCGCCGCCGTTGGTTGTGGTGCCTCCCGTGGCAGAAATTCGCGCATCGTAGTCTATGTCGTTGCCTGATGAATGCAGATCGAGTGTGACCGTAGCGGCCGCGTCGATGCGACCCATCTCAACCGAACCATCTTTTTTGACTGCGAACGATGTTTTATTCCCGTAAACATCCGGCTGGAAAAGGATCTGATAGTCTGAGTTGGCCTGGCTATGGAACATGGCCACAGAAGGCCAGATACCATTGGCGTTCTTACCGGTAAAACCGTAGCCGGTAGCACCACGACTCTCATAGCCTTTGTAGTAATAGCCACGCTGCATATAGGCTGTTTCACAGCGCTTAGAACCCAGCGTAATTGCGTCATAACACCAGGTGTGCCATGTGTCCGTCACAGGGTCGTAGTCAAATTTCTCGTTACTTACGCCAAGCTCCAGCCCAACTGCCGCCACCGCATGGGAGTTGGTATCAATAAACACGTTAGCGTTCATCGCCCAGGCTTTGGTAAAGGGATTGATATTGACCCCGGTACCGTTTACCGGTGTCACTTTAGAATGGCTGGCAGAACTTCCGTCAACGAGATACCAGCCTTCCACAGTGATCGACGTGCCGTTTGCGGCCCAGCCCGTCACGATACCAGAGTATTTTGTCGGCGTGTGTTTTGTATCGATGATCATGCCAACACGCAGCTTTTTAACCTGGTCAGCTGTAAGCGCGGTACCGAAAGTTACTGAGTTGGCGGTATATGTTCCGGTCGAGGTGGTTGCCAGAATCTGAGGAGCATAGTTCTCCGCGTGCAAGCCAACTGAATCACGGTCCATGTAAGTGGCGATCTGGTCAGGAGATATGACACCCAGAACCTGTGCGGGAGCCTCGGCACCACGGTTAGCACTGACGCTGAATGAGCATGCTCCATCGAGCGTGCCATGCTGCATAACATTGTTATTGCGGATCCCCTTTCTGAAAATACGTCCATTCAGATTTGCAGAGTTGGTGAATGTAGCTCCAGCATCTGCCACCCACGTCACCGTGCGTCCGCCCACGTCAATCAGTGAGCTGAGTAGAAAGTTACCGGCTGGCACCAGCACTTCACAGTATTGTGTATGCGGTACGCGGTGGCGCAGAAAACGCACCTGGTTAACGGCACGCTGGGTTATGAGGCTCAGCTGGTCAATGCGGTAATCACCAGCTCAACTGCCGTGCAGGGCCGCTTTAAATACGAGTACGGCGGCGACTGGGAGAAGTTTAAGCCGGGCGCAGCAAATGCCTCAAATGAGCGCGGCCTGTCTGTACGCGTCGGCGCAGTGCTGCGCGGTGAAACAGAGATTACGTGGGGCGAGCCGCTTTACATGGAGTATGTCACCACGCGCAACTCCCCTCTCTGGAAGACAGCACCAAAACAGCAGCTGGCATATCTGGCTGTTAAATACTGGGCGCGCCTCTTTTGCCCGGACGTGATTCTCGGTGTTTATACCCCGGATGAGTTTGAACCGGCGCAGCGAGCAGAACGCGATGTCACCCCGGCACGCAGCCGCGCTGACCTGAACAACCTGATTAACAGCAAACCTGAAACGCAGCAGCCTGAGCGCGAAATTAACCCGGCGACGAATACCAGTGCATCAGCGCGCACGCCGGATGAGCTGCTTGTCGATTTCACCACAGCAGCTGCTGAGGCTGAGAACGTTGCAGGGCTTGACCGTTGCTATAAATACGCGGCGCGCATGCTGGCAAGTGAAGCTGAAACGCTGGAAAAAGCCACTGACGTTTACCTTCTCCGTAAGGCAGAAATCGAAGAGGCACTCAGCAAATAACAGGAGACAACATGGAATCACCAGAATACCGGCGTCGCGGCAATCAGTTAACTCTTGGCCGCCGCTGGTCACCCGATGAGATAGGCCTTCTGAAAGAACTCGCAGCAACCATCCCACCCAAACTTATAGCCAGACAACTCAACCGCTCATATGAATCTGTTCGACAACGGGCCAGCCGTAGCCGGATACGTTTTCTGGAAGAGCGCAGCAAAACTAACGATGGTACTAAGCCAAATTTATGACACAAACATACTGTACATATAAACAGTATTTCGCTGTTCTTTATCAGGCTGTGCGAGTAAGGTGGCTGAGTGAATTCACGGCCTAACCCACTCAACTGAAAGAGGATTTATTATGTCTCATACCGACCAGGAATTTGAAGACCTGCAAGACCTCAATATCCTGTATCGCTCTGCGATTCTGGACACCACTGAAGCTGTGGGCTGGGGTATCGAAATTCTGACCAAAGTTGTAGCGGCGATTAACGCAGGTACGGCTGGCTCTCTGTCTCCAGACGCTCAGTATCAGGCTAAGCAGACCCTGATGTATCTGAAAGGCCGCAAAGACGACAACGCCATGTTCCGTAAGCCTGGCGACCCGGTACCGCGTACTTTCCAGCAGTACGAACACCCGTAACAGCTAGTCAATAACTGACTTTTTCAGGCCGATGAAAGTCGGCCTTTTAACCTCACTGAACTTCTGATTTACCCTTCTTAAAGGATACCAAAATGACTACTGCTACAGATCTGGCGCAACAGGCGATCGATAACATCAATGCCCTTAAAACGTTGGCTGAAAAAACAGGTGAAATCCCCGCCGATGTGCAGGCCCAGTTGGACGCTTATGCCGATCAGGTTGATAAACTGACCAGGCAGTTAGGCAGTGAGCAAGAGACCCGTGAGGGTTATCGCGTCAATATTCTGATTGATGAGGAGCAGATTGCCCTGGCTCTCGAAATCATGAATAAAATTGAGAATGGTCTCACCGATAAAACCATTCCTCAAATGCCTACTAACCTGCGACGCCAGCTTACTGAAACACTGGGGTATGTTACGAATCGGAAGGAAGAGATGCTTGTTTTCCGCAAAAAAGGCGACTCGGAACCTCGTACGTACGAAGAGTACCGCATGGGAATTTAATCCCTTTTAACTTCTTATAAACAGCCGCCTACGGGCGGTTTTTTGTTGCCTGTTATATGGCTATTTTTGCCGCGGCATTGAGTTGGCTTGATATCCAAATCGCCGTCATTGAAACAAATTGTGACAAGCTTAGATACACCTTCCCGGTAGAGAGGAAAATGAATTATTTCGGCATATTGGCAGTAATGAGCAGGGTCGCAGCGAAATTGATTACGACCCGTATGCCTAACCGGTGAACGAACTCATTATTTTCGCGGCTATTTCAGCGGATGCGGGGAGACCTTCTAACTGTCCCCGGTCAACTGTTTTAGCAAAAGCAGGGTTTTGTCTGGTATTTATAGAATCTTTTAAATTGTTTAGTTCAGTCTCCATAAGCAGATATTTTTCTTCTAAATCGCCGAAAGAAACATATCTCTCTGTAAGAAGGCCTAAGTTGTTATTAGCTCTTTTTACAGAGTCATTAGTCTCAACCAGTAGAATCTCAAGGGTCCTTTTTTGTTCCTGAAGAGTATCAACCTGTGAATTAAGAGTGTTTCTTTGCTCTTTTAAAGATTCAATATTGAATTTAGCCGTAATTGTCCTTTCTT
The DNA here is from genome assembly GCF_019880205.1 of Pantoea alfalfae. NCBI lineage: Bacteria > Pseudomonadati > Pseudomonadota > Gammaproteobacteria > Enterobacterales > Erwiniaceae > Pantoea > Pantoea alfalfae. The sequence goes on along the minus strand of NZ_CP082292.1, from coordinate 1,651,742 downwards.
TTGTTTCTTCAAGCTCAGCTTCGTCAGTCGCTAACTGTTTCGCTCTAGCCGATTCGTTTTTTGCAATCTGAATCATTAACTCTCTCTGCAGGATCAAACGTGTTCTTTCTTTGTGTGAGTTAATTGATTCTATTTTAGATGTTATTCTTCTATGAATGTACATCCCACAGTAAGTAAAGAAAGGGTATGTAACAGTTAACAATACTGACCAGACAATCGGAAACCAAAATGAATGCGTATGGCTAATACTATGCCCGAATATTATTGAGTTATCGGGTATCTTAGTTCTTATAAAATTGATTCTTTCTAACACATCCCTTTTTGACAGGCAGAAATAAGCCACCTTATCCCAGTTATAAAACATCCAGCTAATAATCAATGTCCCAAAAAAAGGATTCTTAGCACGATAGACAAATGCTTCCTGAACTGGAGTGACAAGTGACTCCTTTAAAATGCCAGCAATTTCTTTGATCGCGTCGCTCATTGTAGTGACCAGATAGGTAACTGATTTTGATGAATCATACCTATAAAAAACGATTAGGAATAGTCTTAGTTGCGGCAGTTAAGTCAAAAACGCCCGCTCATTTGCGGGTTGTGCGACATGTTGCATCATAAGCGTTGTTGAGGCTGCCTATAGATTTCAAGTTAGCCGTCGCCGCCCTAAATATGAGCATCATATTTAACGACAAAGTGGTATTGGCCAGTGAGCCAGTCGGTGCGCAGTCGAGTAGCAATCCTTACGACGAAAACCACATCTCATCACTAATGACGAGATTGCGCCGGTCAATCACTCTGCTCGCTGCCAATTCAATGTATTACACCTAACCCCCCTATTCACTATCGCGCTCTGCGTTAGGAGTTGTTATGTCTGAAGTAAGCATATTGGATATGTGCTGCGGTTCGCGCATGTTCTGGATGGATAAGCAGGATGACCGGGCGTTGTTCACCGACCGCCGGGAAGAACAACATGTTTTATGCGATGGACGCATGCTGCAAATAAGTCCCGACATCATTGCCGACTTTCGTGCTCTTCCTTTCGCGAATAACACCTTTGCCCAGGTAGTGTTTGATCCGCCTCATCTGGAGCGCGTAGGCGACAATGCATGGATGAAAAAGAAGTATGGCGCTTTGGATAGAAAGACGTGGCCAGACGATATCCGCGCTGGGTTCGCTGAGGCATTCAGGGTATTGCGGCCACACGGCACTCTTGTCTTCAAATGGAACGAAACGCAGATTCCCGTAGGGAAGGTTATCGTCCTCACCGAACATAAGCCAACAATCTGGCAGCGTACTGGCAAAGGCGATAAGACGCACTGGGTTCTCTTCCTGAAGCCAGCATCATGAACATCATCCGCGACATCACCCCCGGCGAGTTCACTCTGTGGCTCGTCGTTTTTATTTGCATCGTGCTGGTCTGGAACTGGCCGTATAAGGAGTAGATATGGAAAACGTTGTTCAGCTGATGCCGAGCAAGTGGGTATCTGAATCGGTTCTGATGACGATCACTGGCATGAAGAAAAATACCATCAAAACGGCTCGCGAAGTGTCATGGATGGAGGGTCGCGAATACAAGCACGTTTCTCCCGATGGCGCGCCGCGTGATAACAGCATGTGCTTTTATGACTGGAAGGCGATCGAGAAGTGGATTGATAACCAGCCGGCAGCGATTGCCAGGAAGAAATCTGCTTAAATGCAGATCCATTTCAACAGGAGAAGGCATATGTCTGGATATCCGACAGGAGTGGCTCCCAACAAGAACCACCTTCGAATCTGGTTCATGTATGAGGGGCAAAGACGATGGGAGGCGATCGGAGTTCTCGACACACCCAAAAACAGGAAGATGGCTGGCGAGTTGCGTAGCAACATAGTCTATCGCATTAAGACAGGGACGTTTGATTACCGGAGTGAGTTTCCGGATTCACCACTTTTTAAGAACGAAGTTAGCTCGTCCAAGTCGATCGCTGTCAGAGAAGTTGCGGATTTGTGGCTGAAGCTCAAAAAACCTGACTGGGCAAACAGCTCTTATGTGACGACAGAACGTCGCGTCAGGGTAACGCTGGATATTATCGGTAATGGAAAGGACATCCGGTCAGTCATGCAGAAGGATATTCTCAATCTGCGCATCGAGCTTCTGAATGGCAGCTACTTTACCGGCAGGAAGATGAATATAGAAAAGAAAGGCAGGACGGCGGCTACGGTTAACTCCAGCATGGCTGACCTGAAAGCGATCTTCGCCTTTGCTCATGGTAATGGGTATATAGAAGCTAACCCGATGACCGGCATCAGGCCTCTGAAGAAGTCGAATAAGCGGCCGGACCCGATAACGCGTGAGGAGTATCCCCGCCTCATCGCAGCATGCTCTACACGACAGACAGCAAATATGTGGTCCCTTGCCATCCTGACGGGGTTACGCCATGGAGAGATATGTGCTCTCGCCTGGGAGGATGTTGACCTTGAGACGAAGACGCTGACAGTCAGCCGAAACCTTACGCCGCAGGGATTATTCACGCCGCCGAAGACAGAAGCCGGCAACCGTGTCATATGCCTGATAGATGCAGCCGTTAATATTCTGCGTGATCAAAGGGAGCTTACCCGAATGTACCCTCAGACCTCTTTCTCTTTTCATACCAGGGAGTATGGCGAGCGAATTGAGGAACAGAAGACATTCGTGTTTAATCCCGGCGTGAACGCAGTCAACGGGCGGTCAGGAGCCTACTACTCAACAGAGTCTCTCGGGCAGATATGGACCGGCGCATTGAGGCGTGCAGGCCTCCGTCACCGGAAAGCATATCAGTCACGTCATACTTTCGCATGCTGGGCTCTTTCAGCAGGCGCAAACCCGAACTACGTTGCATCGCAAATGGGTCACTCCGATGCGCAGATGGTGTACCGGGTTTATGGCGCCTGGATGTCAGAGAACAATACCGACCAGCTATCACTCATCAACACGAAAATGAGCGATCTTGTGCTACATACGTGCTCCACCAAAGTGGCAGTATGATAAACCTTAACAGATTTAGACAGTTACTCGCCTAAACCTGCATATTCATAATTTCACTGTACGCCGACACCAGCTTGTTCCTGACCTGAATCCCCATCTGCATGGAGATGGATGATTTCTGCAGATCGACCATCACATCATTCAGTGCGATGCCAGGTTTACCCATCTCGAAATCCTGCGCCTGGGTGCGGGCGGTGGTCTGCGTTTCGCTAATCTTATCCAGCGCCGCTTTCATGGTCGCGCCGAAATCGATCTGATTAGTGGCTTCACTGCTGCGGTTACTGGCCTGCAGCGAGGTCGCCTGAAGCTGCTGCAGTACGCCGTCAATTGCCTGAATGGACATGAACGATACCTTATTAAAGAGGATGACATTTTTGATGTGAGGAAAAGTTAGCACGTTGTCAATGAGACAAAGCCGCTAAATGACAGCAAAAAACCTACCTTATCCAGCCATCGAATTTTGCTTATCACCTAATAATGCCTGGCATTGAAGTGGAAATTTTATCTACGCAGGTCAGGGAGTCTGTTTTGCCATCTCAACTTACCCGGTCAATTACGTCAGGCAGGAATCGGTCATGAATGCGAGCACAGCCGCCACAACAGAACAAGAAAAGAAAGGCTTCGGTGACCTGCTCGCTCGCCTGCGCGCAAATCCGCGTATTCCTTTAATCGTCGCGGCGGCTGCCGTGGTGGCGATCGTGATCGCGATGGTGCTGTGGGCCAAGCAGCCCAGCTATAGCGTCCTTTATAACAACCTCACTGATGAAGATGGCGGTGCCATCGTCACCCAGCTGACGCAGATGAACATCCCCTATCGCTTCGCCGAAAACGGTGGCGCACTGATGGTGCCGGAAGCGAACGTGCATGAGCTGCGTCTGCGTCTGGCTCAGCAGGGTCTGCCAAAAGGCGGATCGGTGGGCTTTGAGCTGCTGGATAAAGAGAAGTTCGGTATCAGCCAGTTCAGCGAGCAGGTTAACTACCAGCGCGCGCTGGAAGGCGAACTGGCCCGCACCATCGAATCACTGGGTCCGGTCAAAAGCGCCCGCGTTCATCTGGCGATGCCAAAACCCACCTTATTTGTGCGTGAGCAGAAAGCGCCATCCGCCTCTGTCACCTTAACCCTGCAGCCTGGCCGTGCGCTGGATGAAGGCCAGATTCAGGCCATCGCCCACATGGTTTCAAGCAGCGTCGCCGGTTTACCGCCGGGCAACGTCACCGTGGTCGATCAGACCGGTCGCCTGCTGACCCGTTCTGATAACGCCGGTCGCGATCTGAATGACGCGCAGCTGAAGTACTCTTCTGAAGTTGAAGCACGCTACCAGCAACGTATCGAAGCGATCCTGAATCCGATTCTTGGCCAGGGCAATGTGCATGCGCAGGTTACCGCACAGATTAACTTCGACACCAGCGAGCAAACCGACGAGAAATATCAGCCTAACGCTAACCCGTCGAACACGGCGATCCGTTCGCGTCAGACCAGCACCAGTGACCAGTCGGGCAGCCCTTATCCGGGTGGCGTGCCAGGCGCGCTCTCTAACCAGCCTGCGCCAGCCAACACCGCGCCGGTCACGACTAACAATGCAGCCAACGATCAGGCCGCGAATGGTCAGAACAACGCAGCGAATAACGCTAACCAGACCACCAGCACCGCACCGGCCAGCTCAGGACCGACTAATTCACGTCGTGATGACACGGTGAACTACGAACTGGATCGCTCCATTCGTCATACCAAAGTTAACGTCGGCGACGTACAGCGTCTGTCGGTTGCGGTCGTCGTGAACTTCCGTGCAGATGATAAAGGCAAAGCGGTTGCGCTGAACGAGCAGCAGTTGAAGCAGATTGAAGACCTGACCCGCGAAGCGATGGGTTACTCCCAGACGCGTGGCGACAGCGTCAACGTGGTGAACTCGCAGTTCAACACCACTGAAGCAGTGACCGCCGATCTGCCCTTCTGGCAACAGCAGTCCTTCTTTGATCAGCTGATGAACGCCGGTAAGTGGCTGTTGATTGCCCTGGTCGCCTTTATCCTCTACCGCAAACTGGTTCGTCCGCACCTGGTTCGTAAGCAGGCCGCCGAGAAAGCCGCTGCCGAAGCCGTTGCTGCCCGCGCCGCTGCACAACAGCCAGAAGAAGAAGCCTTTAATGTGCAGCTCAGCAAAGATGAGCTTGATCAGGAACGTAAGTCTAACAACCGCATGAGCGCAGAAGTGATGAGTCAACGCATCCGCGACATGTCAGAAAACGATCCGCGCGTTGTTGCGCTGGTGATTCGCGAATGGATGAGTAAAGAGCTATGAGTCTGACCGGAACCGAAAAAAGCGCCATCCTGATGATGACCATCGGCGAAGAGCGCGCTGCGGAAGTTTTCAAACACCTGAACCAGCGCGAAGTACAACACCTGAGCGCGGCGATGGCCAATATGCGTCAGGTGTCACACAAGCAGCTGACTGAAATACTGCGTGAGTTCGAAACCGATGCTGAGCAGTTTGCTGCATTGAGCCTGAACTCCAACGAATACCTGCGTTCAGTGCTCACCCGTGCGCTGGGCGAAGAGCGCGCCTCCAGCCTGCTGGAGGACATTCTCGAAACGCGCGAAACCACCAGCGGGATGGAAACGCTCAACTTTATGGAGCCGCAGGCTGCCGCCGACCTTATCCGCGACGAGCATCCACAGATCATCGCCACCATCCTGGTCCACCTCAAGCGTGGTCAGGCCGCCGATATTGTGGCGCTGTTCGACGAACGTCTGCGTCACGATGTCATGCTGCGTATCGCCACCTTTGGTGGTGTACAGCCAGCTGCGCTGGCCGAACTGACCGAAGTGCTGAATGGCCTGCTGGATGGCACCAACCTCAAGCGCGCGAAGATGGGCGGCGTGAGAACCGCAGCCGAGATCATCAACCTGATGAAAACGCAGCAGGAAGAGGCCGTTATCGAAGCGGTACGCGACTTCGATGGCGAACTGGCGCAGAAAATTATCGACGAGATGTTCCTGTTCGAAAACCTGGTGGAAGTGGACGACCGCAGCATCCAGCGTCTGTTGCAGGAAGTGGAGTCCGAACAGCTGCTGGTTGCACTGAAAGGTTCCGAGCAGCCACTGCGCGAGAAGTTCCTCAAAAACATGTCAGCCCGTGCGGCCGATATCCTGCGCGACGACCTGGCCAACCGGGGTCCGGTGCGTATGTCCGCTGTGGAGAACGAACAGAAAGCGATCCTGCTGGTGGTCCGTCGCCTGGCCGAATCGGGCGAGATGGTGATTGGTGGTGGCGAGGAAACTTATGTCTGATGCATTTTCTGCCCGCCCCTGGCAGCTGTGGCAGCCCACCGATTTAGGTCGTTTTGACGAGCCTGAACCGGAGCTGCAGCCAGAAATTTACGAAGCTGAAGACGGCGTGGATGAGCAGCAACAGCAGCTCGAACGTCTGCAGCAGCAGATGCGCAAAGAGGCGCAGGGCCAGGGCTACAACGAAGGCTATCAGCAGGGTATGACTGAAGGTCAGAAAGCAGGCTACGACGCCGGTTTTCAGCAGGGACTGGCCGATGCCCGGCAGCAGCAGGCACCGCTTCAGGCGCGGATGCAGCAACTGGTGACGGAGTTCCAGAACACGCTGGAGTCACTGGACAGCGTGATTGCTGCCCGTCTGATGCAGCTGGCGCTGGAAGCGGCTCGCTCGGTTATTGGCCAGGCCACCACGGTAGATGGTACCGCCCTGCTGCGCCAGATTCAGGGTCTGCTGCAGCAGGAACCGATGTTCAGCGGCAAACCACAGCTGCGTGTTCACCCGGACGACTTACAGCGTATTGAGCAGACTTTAGGTCCGACGCTGGATCTGCATGGCTGGCGGCTGATCGCAGACAGCACCCTGCACCCTGGCGGCTGCAAACTCAGCGCTGAAGATGGCGATCTGGATGCCAGCGTCGCAACGCGCTGGCAGGAACTCTGCCGTCTCGCTGCGCCAGGAGAAATCTGATGACTACCCGTCTGAACCGCTGGCTGGGCTCACTCGACGCCTTTGAAAAACGCATCGCCCAGGTGCAGCCGGTGCGCCGTTATGGCCGCCTGACCCGCGCGACCGGCCTGGTGCTGGAAGCGACGGGTTTACAGCTGCCGCTGGGTGCGACCTGCATCATCGAACGCAACGATGGCAAAACCATCAGCGAAATCGAAAGTGAAGTGGTGGGATTCAACGGTCAGAAACTGCTGATGATGCCACTGGAAGAAGTGGACGGTATTTTACCGGGTGCGCGGGTCTATGCGCGTCAGAATGGCGATAACCCGCAGGCGGGCAAACAGCTGATGCTGGGGCCGGAACTGCTGGGCCGCGTGCTCGACGGTAGCGGCCGACCGCTGGACGGTCTGCCGTCGCCGGATACCGGCTATCGCGCACCGCTGATCACCCCGCCGTTTAACCCGCTGCAGCGTACGCCGATTACTGATGTGCTGGATACCGGCGTACGTGCCATTAATGCCCTTCTGACGGTCGGTCGCGGGCAGCGTATGGGACTGTTTGCCGGTTCAGGCGTGGGGAAAAGCGTGCTGCTCGGCATGATGGCGCGCTACACCAAAGCGGACGTTATCGTAGTCGGTCTGATTGGCGAACGTGGCCGCGAAGTTAAAGATTTTATCGAAAACATTCTGGGTGCTGAAGGCCGCGCCCGTTCGGTGGTAATTGCTGCCCCGGCGGATGTTTCGCCACTGCTGCGTATGCAGGGTGCCGCTTACGCCACCCGTATCGCTGAAGATTTTCGCGATCGCGGCAAGCATGTGCTGCTGATTATGGATTCCCTGACCCGCTACGCCATGGCGCAGCGTGAAATCGCCCTGGCGATTGGTGAGCCACCGGCAACCAAAGGCTACCCGCCTTCTGTATTCGCCAAACTGCCTGCGCTGGTTGAACGCGCCGGTAACGGCATCGACGGCGGCGGTTCGATCACCGCCTTCTATACCGTCCTGACCGAAGGCGACGATCAGCAGGATCCGATCGCGGACTCCGCGCGCGCCATCCTTGACGGCCATATCGTGCTGTCGCGCCGGCTTGGCGAAGCGGGTCACTATCCGGCGATTGATATCGAAGCCTCAATCAGCCGTGCGATGACCTCACTGATCGATGAGAACCACTATGCGCAGGTGCGCCAGTTCAAGCAGTTGCTCTCCAGCTTCCAGCGTAACCGCGATCTGGTCAGCGTCGGGGCCTATGCCGCCGGCAGCGATCCGATGCTCGATAAAGCCATCAGGCTCTATCCGCAGATGGAAGCCTTCCTGCAACAGGGCATCTTTGAGCGCAGCGATTATGACGACGCCAGCCTGCATCTGCATGCGCTGTTTGGCTCGTCACAATAATTAACGCGAGGTAACGGCAATGAAAACTGCAAATGCCATTGATACGCTGCGCGACTTAGCGGAGCAGGATCTCGAACGTGCCGCCATCTATTTAGGCGATATGCGCCGCGGCCAGCACGCCGCTAACGAGCAGCTGACGATGCTGCTCGATTATCAGGACGAGTATCGCAACAAGCTCAACGATGACATGTCATCCGGCATCGCCAGCACCCGCTGGACGAACTATCACCAGTTTATTCAGACGCTGGAAAAAGCGATTGAGCAGCATCGCAACCAGCTTAATAACTGGAATCAGCGGCTGGAGCAGGCGCTGATTAACTGGCGCGACAAACAGCAGCGGCTGAACGCCTATCAAACCCTGATAACGCGGGCAGCGGAAAATGCATTACGACAGGAAAACCGTCTCGATCAGAAACGGATGGATGAATTTGCCCAACGGGCCGCATCGAGGAGAGGCGAATGATTACGCTGCCACACATTGGCATAAAAGCGGCGGCTAAAACCGACGCGGAACCATCCGGCGCGACGGACCTGGTAGCAGGGGCTGATGCCCTGCCACAGGACTTTCTGACCACGCTGGGAAACCAGCTGGCAGGCCTGGCGAAACAACCGGGAAAAGCGGCGCAATCCGCTGACGTCAAAGCAGAAACTGCCGATGACGCCCGCCCGAAGGCGCCGCTGAATGCGCTGATGGCGGCGCTGGATAATCCTGCTGAACTGACCGCTCTGTTTAAGCCGGAAAATATTAAAGGTGGGTCAAAATCAGCCGATGATAAAGACAAGCCGGAGGCCGCACCTTTAAGCGCCAGTGACATGCAAAATGTGCAGGCACTGTTTGCCATGTTACCGGGTGCGGTAACGCCGACAGCGACGCCTTCGACGCCGGTCAGCAGTGAAGCCGGTGAGCTGATTGCCCAGACCGACACCGGCCGGAAAAGTCAGACCGCGCTGACGCAACTGCTGAACAGCGCGCAGCAGGGCCACGCACCGGATAGCCCTGCGCCGGGTAAAGATGAGAAGCAGGATGCTAAAGGTGCCGCACTGAATTCACCTGCGGTGAACAGCTCCGCCAGTCAGAGTCAGCCCGCCGCGCAAAGTGCGACCAGCAGCGGCCTGACGCTCGACAGCAGCTTCCAGCAGGCGCTAAGCAATATGGTGAAGCAGGATGATCAGAGTGCGATCAAAGCCAGCACCAGCGACAACGCGATCAGCGCCACGCCGTTCGCCAGTGCCAGCAGCCTGCCCGCGCCAGTGACCGCCTCTGCGACCAGCAGCACCCCGTCCACCCCGATGCTGAATTCACAGCTGGGCAGCGACGAGTGGCAGCAGGCGCTGAGTCAGCAGATCGTGATGTTCAGCCGCAACGGCCAGCAGAACGCGGAGTTGCGTTTACATCCGGAAGACCTTGGCGCTATCCAGATCAGCCTGAAACTGGACAACGACCAGGCACAAATTAGTCTGGTTTCCAGCCATAGCCACGTCAGATCGGCACTGGAAGCCGCGATACCGCAGCTGCGCAGCGCGCTGGCAGAGAGCGGTATCAACCTGGGCGAGAGTCAGGTGAGCAGTGACAGTTCCGCGCAGGGCCAGCAATTCCAGCAACAACAGGAGGCGCGCCGCGATGGACAGCATGGCCGCTTCTCTCTCACCCAAGACAGTGACACCGACATTACGCCGATCGCCGTTCCCGCCGCCCTTCAGGCTCGCGTTAACGGCAACAGCGCCGTCGACACTTTCGCCTGACAGCGGCAAACGCTGAAGGTAAGCGTAAAACCCGCGTCTTTTCTACCCATTGGTTTGACTTAAGACGCGGATAATCTGTCCCGTGAGCCGAGAGGCTTGCCCATAATTCACAGGAAGTAACTGCACCATGTCTGATAACGCGAAAGCAAAAGGCAGCAAACGTAAAATCTTAATACCAGTGTTGATCATTCTGACGCTGGCCGCTTGCAGCGTGGCAGGCTATGCAGTCTGGCGAATGATGAATAAACACGAGGGCGATAAGCCTGAGGTGGCGAAAGTTGAACCGCCTCCCGCTCCGGTCTTTTTTGCACTTGATACATTTACGGTTAACCTGGTCAATCCCGACAACGATCCTGACCGCGTGCTTTACGTAGGCTTTACCCTGCGTCTGGCCGATGAAGAGTCCCGGAGTCGGATGAATGACTATCTGCCTGAGGTGCGCAGCCGTCTGCTGCTGCTGCTCTCGCGTCAGAGTGCTGCGGCGCTGGCGACGGAGCAAGGAAAACAGGCGCTTGTTGAACAAATCAAACAGGCGCTGACACCTCCGCTGGTAAAAGGTCAACCTCCGCAGGCCGTAAACGACGTGCTGTTTACTGCCTTCATTTTGAGGTGAATCAATGGGCGATAGCATTCTCTCCCAGGCTGAAATTGACGCCCTTTTAAACGGCGACAGTGGCAGCGCGGAAGAAGAAAAGAAACAAAACGGGCCGGAAGGCGATATTCGTCCTTACGACCCGAATACCCAGCGCCGCGTGGTGCGCGAGCGTTTGCAGGCGCTGGAAATTATTAACGAGCGTTTTGCCCGTAGTTTCCGTATGACGCTGTTTAACCTGTTGCGCCGTAGCCCGGACATCAGCGTCGGGGCGATTAAGATTCAGCCGTATCACGAGTTTGCCCGCAATCTGCCGGTGCCAACCAACCTGAATCTGATCCACCTGAAACCGCTGCGCGGCACGGCGCTGGTGGTGTTCTCACCCAGCCTGGTGTTTATCGCCGTCGACAACCTGTTTGGTGGTGACGGACGTTTTCCGACGAAAGTCGAAGGCCGTGAGTTTACCCATACCGAGCAGCGCGTTATCCGCCGCATGCTGAAGCTGGCGCTGGATGGTTACAGCGACGCATGGAAGGCTATTTATCCCCTGGACGTCGAGTATGTACGTTCAGAGATGCAGGTAAAGTTCACCAACATCACCACTTCACCGAACGACATCGTGGTTAACACGCCGTTCCAGGTGGAGATTGGTAACCTGGTGGGTGAGTTTAATATCTGCATCCCGTTTTCAATGATTGAACCGCTGCGCGAGCTGCTGGTGAATCCACCGCTCGAAAACTCACGTCAGGAAGATAACCACTGGCGCGATAACCTGGTCAAACAGGTGCAGCACTCTGAGCTGGAACTGATTGCTCACTTTGCCGAAACGTCACTGCGTCTCTCACGGATTCTGCAGCTGAAACCCGGTGATGTGCTGCCGATTGAGAAGCCGGAACGCATTATCGCCCATGTCGATAGCGTACCGGTCTTAACCAGCCAATATGGCACGATGAATGGGCAATATGCGCTCCGTGTCGAACACCTGATTAACCCGATTTTGAATTCGCTTAACGAGGAACAGCCCCATGACTGACAGTAATAAACCGTCTGACGATATCTCTGCGGACGATCTGTGGGCTGAAGCAATGAACGAGCAGGTCGGCAGCAGCAGTGCGCCGCAGACCGATGACGTCTTTAAGTCATTCGACAGCGGCAATGTCGCGGGCTCGTTGCAGGATATCGATCTGATTATGGATATCCCGGTGAAACTCACCGTCGAACTGGGCCGCACCAAGATGACCATCAAAGAGCTGCTGCGCCTGGCGCAGGGTTCGGTGGTAGCACTGGACGGACTGGCAGGTGAGCCGCTGGATATTCTGATCAACGGTTACCTGATTGCACAGGGTGAAGTGGTGGTGGTGAACGACAAATATGGCGTTCGTATCACTGACATCATCACCCCGTCTGAACGTATGCGTCGTCTGAGTCGCTAAGAGTCACATTATGAATAGCCAGAATCAAACGCTGCAACCGGCCGCACCGCACGCACAGGCGATTTCGACCGGTTCTATGCTGGCACAGGTCAGCAGCGTGTTAGCAGTGATTATTTTATTGATTCTGGCCTGCGCCTGGCTGGCACGCCGTGCCGGCTTTGCGCCGAAAAAGGTCAGTGGTCAGGAGCTGAAACTCACGGCCAGCGTCTCAGTGGGCCAGCGTGAGCGGGTGGTGATTGTCGATACTGCCGATGCGCGTCTGGTGCTGGGCGTCACTGCCCAGCAGATTACTCATCTGCATACGCTGCCGCCGGGTGAACCGGTCTCTGTGACGCCAGTAAACAGTGCGCCACAGGATTTTCGTCAGCTGTTACAGAATCTGGTTAAACGTCCCGGAAAACCACAATGATGCGTCGACTGCTTCCTTTATTGCCACTGCTGTTACTGGCACCGGTTGCCCATGCCCAGTTGCCGGGCCTGGTGAGTCACTCACTGCCGAATGGCGGTCAGAGCTGGTCACTGCCGGTACAGACGCTGGTCTTTATCACTGCGCTGACCTTTATTCCGGCCGTGCTGCTGATGATGACCAGCTTCACCCGTATCATCATTGTGTTTGGTTTACTGCGTAACGCGCTGGGCACGCCCTCTGCGCCGCCTAACCAGGTGTTGCTCGGACTGTCGCTGTTTCTGACTTTCTTTATTATGGCACCGACCTTCGACAAGATTTATCAGGATGCTTACCTGCCGTTCAGCCAGGACAAGATCAGCATGGACGTGGCGATTGATAAAGGTGCCCAGCCGCTGCGCGAGTTTATGCTGCGTCAGACCCGTGAAGCGGATTTAGCCCTGTTTGCCCGTCTGGCGAATACCGCCCCGATTGCCGGTCCTGAAGCGGTGCCAATGCGTATTCTGCTGCCCGCCTATGTGACCAGCGAGCTGAAGACCGCGTTCCAGATTGGCTTTACCGTATTTATCCCGTTCCTGATCATCGACCTGGTGGTTGCCAGCGTGCTGATGGCGCTGGGGATGATGATGGTACCGCCAGCGTCCATCGCGCTGCCGTTTAAACTGATGCTGTTTGTTCTGGTCGATGGCTGGCAACTGCTGGTCGGTTCACTGGCGCAAAGCTTCTACTCCTGATCCCCTTTTCTTACCGGAGCACGACATGACACCCGAATCAGTAATGGTAATGGGACAGGAAGCGATGCGCGTCGCCCTGATGCTGGCCGCCCCGCTGCTGCTGGCAGCCCTGGTCAGCGGTCTGCTGATCAGCCTGATCCAGGCGGCGACCCAGGTCAACGAACAGACCTTATCCTTTATTCCTAAGATCCTGGCGGTTGCCACCACCGGTATCATTGCCGGCCCGTGGATGCTGAATCTGCTGCTGGACTATATCCGGACCGTCTTTACCAACCTGCCTTATATCATCGGCTGATGATTACTCTCGACAGCAGCCAGCTGGTTCAGTGGGTCAGCCAGTTTTTCTGGCCACTGGTGCGCATCATGGCGTTGTTCGCTACTGCGCCGATCCTCAGTGAACGATCCGTCAGCAAACGTGTCAAAATCGGACTGGCGGTGATGATCACCTGGCTGCTGATGCCGCTGTTACCTGCTGTCAATGTCACCCTGTTTTCCCCTGCCGGTTTCTGGCTGCTGATCCAGCAGATGCTGATTGGTATCGCGCTGGGCTTTACCATGCAGTTTGCGTTTGCGGCGGTGCGCCTTGCCGGGGAAGTGATTGGATTGCAGATGGGCATTTCGTTCGCCACCTTTTTTGATCCTGGCAGCCGTCTGAACATGCCGGTGCTGGCCCGTTTTCTCGACATGCTGGCCATGCTGCTGTTTCTGACCTTTAACGGACATCTGTGGCTGATCTCACTGCTGGCGGACAGTTTTCACACGCTGCCGATTGGTGGCCACCCGCTAAATGCCAACGCATTTATGGCGCTGGTGAAATCCGGCGGATTAATTTTCCTTAATGGCATGATGTTAGCGCTGCCCTTAATCGTTTTGTTACTCATGGTAAATCTGGTACTGGGTTTGTTAAACCGTGTTTCACCACAGTTATCAATCTTCGCAATTGGCTTCCCGATTACCTTATCAGTCGGAATTTTAACCATCAGCCTGCTGATGCCCCTGCTGGCCCCGTTCTGTGAGCATTTGTTCAGTGAAATATTTGATTTACTGGCCCTGTTCCTGACAGAACTATCCCGTCCCTGAACATTAAGTTTCTAACTACCTTTGCTCAGCAACACTTAAGTATCGCAAAACCATCCCTGCATTTTCCGAACCATGTTTTCCAGAATGCAACTAAGGAAATTCTGATAAATGTGCTGAGAGTCTGAAAATAATTCTTATTAAACCGGGCTTCGCGTATTTTAGTTGGGTGGTTCACAGAAGCGGTCAGACTGTGAATGTGCATGCAAAACTGGCAATACACTGAATTCACAGGGAAAAAAACTTTAAGTGATTTTTCTTGTTAAAAAATGTTTTTTCCGGCATTGTCATCGCACGCTGAGACTTCACACTTTCGTAAAACAAATGTTTTTGAGAATTGTCCTATCAGAAAACTTCCTGTTTTCAGGGATAGTGACACAGCTCTCAAAAAATGAGCTTTACTGAATCTCCGGCACTTCACTGGCATTCCCCGCCATTGCCGGAGAATGTGTGACGTCATGGCAGCACAAATTTTTTGCAGAACGGGTCAGGGATGAAGACTTTTACGGGCGTTTGCCTGTTGCCACACTGCACGAGCAGAATAAAAAAGTACCTAAGAAATCTCTCTCGTACCGCAACGCGTATTCATCGTTGATTTAAACGGATAACAAATTGGTGAGGGTCGCTATTATGCCAACTATTATTATGGATTCCTGCAACTACACACGCCTGGGATTATCAGACTACATGTCTTTAAAGGGAGTTAAGAAGAAAAATATCTCTTCTGTCTCCGATATTGAGCAACTACAGCAAAAATGTGAGCAATTAAATCCTGGTGTCGTCTTTATTAATGAAGATTGTTTCATTCATGAGTCAGATTCCAGTGAACGTATCCGCAGTATTATTACGCAGCATCCTGATACGCTGTTCTTTATATTCATGGCGATTAGCAATATCCATTTTGAGGAATATCTCTACGTTCGTAAGAACCTGATTATTACATCAAAATCGCTGAAGACATCGACCCTGGATTCCTTACTCAGCACCTATTTGCAGAAGAAGCTTAACCAGTCTGCGCGCATCTCTTCGGGCATGGATGTTCACCCGCTGACGCTGAGCCAGACTGAGTCAAACATGCTGAAGATGTGGATGTCAGGTCATGACACCATTCAGATCTCAGATAAAATGCAAATTAAGGCCAAAACGGTATCGTCACACAAAGGTAATATTAAACGCAAAATCAAAACCCATAATAAACAGGTTATTTATCATGTGGTGCGTTTAACCGATAATGTGACCTCGGGTATTTACGTTAATATTCGCTGATCGTCAGACCTGAAGAACCGGCCTTAATGGCCGGTTTTTTTTGCGCTGAATTGGGATCCAGGTCTCACTCTTGCTCCTAAGCCTTTACACTCTTTTGCCGATGTTAAGCCTTATAACAACAGCCTCAAGAGAGCAAGGATATGAACACTGCATTAGATAATAATGGACATAAAAGCGCTGGCATCTGGCAGAATCTCCGCCTGATGCCGCTGTTTAGCCTGATCTTCGGCGGCATATTGCTGCTGTTCGCACTCTGTATTGGTATCGCCAGTTACTTTCTTATCTCAAGCAACCACTCTCTCAATGATGCTACGGACGAAATCCAGGTTCGCATGGGCCTCGCTAACAGTTCCAACCACCTGCGTACGGCACGCCTGACCATTATTCAGGCCGGTGCCGCCGCGCGTATTGGTGAAATGGACGCGTTTCGCGCCAACGTGGCGGCTGCTGAAAAACGGATTCAGCAGGCTAAAGAGGGGTTTGCGGTCTATCAGGCACGTGAAGTGAAGACCCCCGCTGACGTTGAACTGGATGCCACGCTGCAGGCACGCTTCAACGATTACATCAATAAAGGCCTGATACCCATGATTAATGCCGGTAAACAGGGCAGCTTTGAGGGCATTATCGCCCAGGAGACGGACGTTACCCGCAGGCTGGATGATGACTATAACGCAGTGTTACTGAAGGCGATCAAAATTCGTACTGACCGCGCGAATGCTATTACTGCCGAAGCCGATCATCTGTCACGCATTGGCTTTATCTCGATGGCCGTGGCGTTTAGTGCCGCACTGGTGCTGGTGCTGCTGACCTTTGTCTTCCTGCGACGCGTGGTGATTAACCCGCTGCGTCAGTCGGTGATGCGTATCGAACGCATTGCGCAGGGCGATCTGACCTCTGTTCCCCTGCCCTATGGCCGCAGTGAGATTGGTACGCTGATCCACAACCTGCAGCTGATGCAGCAGGCGCTGGTCACCACCGTCGGAACGGTGCGTGAAGGTGCTGTGGCGATTTATCAGGGCTCCAGCGAAATTTCAGCTGGTAACACCGATCTCTCTTCACGCACCGAGCAGCAGGCGGCAGCACTGGAGCAGACCGCTGCCAGCATGGAACAGCTCACCGCCACGGTAAAACAGAACGCCGAGAATGCCCATCACGCCAGCCAGCTGGCCGCGGATGCCTCTGGCAAGGCGCGCAGCGGGGGTGATCTGGTCGATAGCGTGGTGAAAACCATGACCAACATTTCCGGCAGCTCAAAGAAAATCGCTGAGATCACTAACGTCATTAACAGCATCGCGTTCCAGACCAACATCCTGGCGCTGAACGCAGCGGTTGAAGCAGCGCGCGCCGGAGAACAGGGTCGCGGCTTTGCGGTGGTGGCAAGCGAAGTGCGCAATCTGGCCCAGCGTAGTGCGCAGGCGGCCAAAGAGATTGAATCCCTGATTGCTGAGTCGGTCACGCTGATTAATGACGGTTCGCATCAGGTTGGCGCAGCGGGCAGTACCATGGGTGAGATTGTCGAGGCGGTACGTCGCGTCACCGATATTATGTCGGAAATCGCCGCGGCATCGGACGAACAGAGCAGGGGTATTCAGCAGGTGAGCCAGGCGGTCACTGAGATGGACAACGTCACACAGCAGAACGCCTCGCTGGTGGAAGAAGCCTCAGCAGCAGCAGCCTCGCTGGAAGATCAGGCGGGCAAACTGACACAGGCGGTAGCGGCATTCCGTCTGCAGGATTCGCCTGCCACGAAAAGTGTGGCCACCCGCGTCACATCACCAGCCAAAACATCCGCTCTGCCACCGCGCCCGGCGCTGACCACCGGTAGTGATAACTGGGAAACCTTCTGACGCCAGGCAGGTAACTGGCAGCGGCTGTTGTCGACGGCAGCGGCGCTGAATGCAAAAAAGCCCCGTTACGTTTAACGTAACGGGGCTTTTTTATGCACGTCAGGCTCAGGCGTCGTGGTAAGGCTCGACGAAAATACCATCCGGCTGCTGCGTTTCATTAAAAAACCAGATGCCTAATGGATAATCTTCCAGCGCGACCAGAAACATGGTGCCTTCATTAAATGGCTCCATAGCCAGAATGGTGCCAACGCGACGCGGGCCGCCATCGGTTTTGACGCTGACGCGGTCATTTACCTTCATTTCGGTTCTCCTGATTATTTACTGCGTACAGTCTAAACGAAGAACCGGCGCGATGCAGCGCGTTAGCGGCGGGCAATGACCCAGACGGCATGAACGATACCAGGGATGTAACCACAGATCGTCAGCAGAATATTCAGCCAGAAAGCACCACCAAAACCGACCTGCATAAACACACCCAGCGGTGGCAGCAGAATTGCGATAATAATTCTTAAGATGTCCATAACCATTCCTTTAGGTATTGAAAAAAATCAGCTTTATCATCAACTATAGCCGAATCTGCTCTGTTCAGGGGCAAAGTCAGGTAAATCTGAGTAAGGACCATTTTTGCAATTTCTTAACATTTCACCGCAAGACTTCTTACGCGCCTGGCCTTTACACTTCCTCCACTGCACCACCCCCATAGGTGCAGCCACAACCTGAAGTAACAAGGATTTTGCCCGCGCAGCGCGGGCTTTTTTTTGCCTGCGATCTGCCCGGTCCCCTCTTTCTGCCCCGCGTTCTATACTGATTATTCTGTTTGCTCTCAGGAGTCAGAAAATGACAGACGAAAAGCAGCACACCGATATGCCGGCGTCCGATTTGAAGGTGGATGTTGAGGGTTTACTGGCGGCGATTCAGGCGAAAACGTCAGGAGAGATAAGGGAATATATGGAGCAGGGCCAGATGCCACGGCTCGAAGTTGAAGGCCAGATTTTCCACTCCTATACCGAACTGGCAGAAGCGTTTGAAATCGACATCTGTGACTATCGCGCCTATGAAGCTAACCGCTGAAATCGATTTCAAAAAAATACCCGGCGGGAAGGCCGGGTAAAAATTCAATTCGTTACACCAGGGAATTCTTAACACCTATGCAGATTACGCGATCGCGTCACCGAAACAAGTATCAGATATGCACGTTTTTGCAACGAACCGGGTCGTTGTAAGGCTATAGTTACCGAAAACACCGGGCCAGCCAGTGACTTAGCGCCTGCACATTTCTTGTATCCCCCGTTTTCCCCTCTTCTCTTTTAAGATTTATCCTGGATTTTCAGCCGACGTGGCAGGAAAAAAAGTGTGAGCCATATTCAACTATAATATTGAAAAATCGCTGCTTTAGCCGCGAACGTGATGAAAGGAGCCTGTTAATGCCCGATCTTCAACAGCCGTTAATGATTATTACCGATCTCGATGGTTCGCTACTGGACCACCATACCTATCGCTGGGATGCGGCCACGGAGTGGCTCACCACACTAAAACAGTCCGCTATTCCGCTGGTGATCTGTTCCAGTAAGACGGCAGCCGAAATCATTCCGCTGCAAAAAAAACTTGGGATCAGTGGTTCACCCTTTATTGCCGAGAACGGTGCCGTGCTTCAGCTGCAGGATCAGCAGCGTATCCGTCTGCCTGATAACACGCTGACTTATGACGCCCTCTGCCAGCGGCTGGCTGCATTGAAAACAGCCTACCGCTTTACCGGCTTTCATGATTTCTCCGATCCGGAAGTGGCCTCAATGACCGGACTGAGTGAGGGAGATGCCGCGCTGGCACGCCAGCGCGACGCCTCTGAAGTGATTGTCTGGCGCGACAGCGATGAAGCTTTCGATAGCTTTCAGGAGGCACTGCGTGCTGAAGGGCTGGCGCTGACGCAGGGCGGACGTTTCTGGCATGTCATGCCAGCAGGCTGCGGCAAAGGTGAAGCGCTGCGCTGGCTGCTGGATCATGCCCCCGGTGAAGCGCCCATCACAATTGGTCTCGGTGACGGGCCGAATGATGCGCCGATGCTGGATGCAGTTGATTATGCCGTCGTGATTAAGGGCTACAGTAAAACACCGGTAACACTCAGCCGGACCGATCAGCAGCAGGTCTATCACACCGCTCACCATGGCCCCGAAGGCTGGCGTGAAGGGCTGGACTATTTTTTGACTCAATCTCAATAAGCTGCCCACGGGCATTAAAAGGATGATGCGATGAGTGACTTTTATCAGAATGGCGTAATCACCAACTTCCACAACCTTACCCACCGCAGCGTGGAGTCGCTGGAAAAAGAGATGGTTCGCTTTGCCCGCAAACGCAAAATGGGGCTGATCCTGCCATCGCTGTTTTCCGAACTTGAAGGTCCGGCGCTGACGAAAATCGTTGATGAGCTGGCCAAAGTGCCTTATCTGGACGAAATTGTCATTGGTCTGGATCGTGCTGACCGCGATCAGTTCCTGTTTGCCCGCGAGTTCTTCTCCCGCCTGCCGCAACGGCATCGCATCCTGTGGAACGACGGCCCGCGTCTGAAAGCCATTGATGCGGAACTGGATAAAGAGGGTCTGTCGCCCACCAACCCCGGCAAAGGCCGTAACGTCTGGTTCTGCACCGGTTATACGCTGGCGTCAGATCGCACCAGCTGTGTGGCGCTGCATGACTGCGATATCGTCACGTATGAGCGTGGCATGCTGGCCCGCCTGCTCTACCCACTGGCCAACCCGGCGTTTCAGTATGAGTTCTGTAAGGGCTTCTACGCGCGCGTCGCGGATGGCAAGCTGAATGGCCGCGTCGGCCGTCTGCTGGTCGGGCCGCTGCTGCGCTCACTACAGAAAGTCTATGGCCATTCGGAATACCTGGATTACCTGACAAGCTTCCGCTATCCGCTCTCGGGCGAGTTCGCCATGCGAACGCATGTGCTGAACGGCATCAAGATCCCCGGCGACTGGGGACTGGAGATTGGCGTGCTGTCAGAGATTTATCGTAACTACACCACCCGCCAGTCGTGCCAGGTTGAGATCGCCGATAACTACGATCACAAGCATCAGCCGCTGGCAGAAGATGATGGCACCGGCGGCCTGAAGCGCATGAGCAGTGATATTGTCCAGTCACTGCTGCGCAAGCTCGCCACCATGGGTGTGCCGCTGACCAGCGACTCGTTCCGGGTGCTGAAAGCAACCTATTATCGTAATGCGCTGGATATGATGGAGACCTACAATCACGAAGCGGCAATGAACGGGCTGAAGTTTGATCAGCATGTGGAAGAGGCTGCGGTAGAGATGTTTACCCAGTCGATTCTGGAAGCAGGTCAGGCGTTTATTGAGCGTCCTAACGATAAGCCGTTTATACCGAGCTGGAGTCGTGTCCAGTCAGCCTTCCCGGATGTGCTGCAGCGAATCTATCAGGCGGTTGAAGAGGATAACGACGGTAACGTCTGAAAACAGGGCGGCACAGGGAGTGTGCCGGGCCATAGGCAGTCAGAAACCGGGCCTGGCGGGTCGCAGAACCCACAGGCCTGATGCTGTCAGCCCGCCAGTTGTTGTGCCGGATTCAGGGCGCAGAGTTCATCGCTGCGAAAAGCCTCGCTGCGCACGGCAAAGCCGTCATACCAGCGGCACTCCACCATGCCACTCGCGTAGCCGGTCACCACCATCGTCTGCCCCTCTTCCTTATGCTGCACTTCTTCACTGATTGCGAAAACCATAATGCGCTCCTTTCATGCGTGTTATTAACCTGAGTGATTATTTTCTTTATAGCAGGCAAAGCCGACCCTTGCCTGTTAAGGCACGCAAAAAAAGGGCGAATTCAGAATTAAGCAGCTGGATATGCGGAATATAAAAAAAGCGGATAAAACTTATCCGCTTTTATGAAGTGTTGACGCTGACGTCAGATTTTACAGCCTTCACAATCGGCTTCGTCACCGAGATCATCCGGCACTTCGCTGGCTTTTTTCTCTGCTTTCGCTTCAGCCTGCTCAAGTTGTGCGTCGATATCAAATTCAAACATGTCGTCGTTCATCGTCATTCTCCTGACCTTTAATCACAGTGCGCTTTATACCGATTTTCCGCGCACTCTGGCAATAAGGTTGACCACTAACAGCACGATCGACCCAATGATAAAGCCGAGCACCAGGTTAGCGCCGTTGCTGAGCAGCATCGCGATCCAGCTGCTGAAGCCACTGCTGACTTCCTCTATCAGATGATGCAGCGGCGTGATGCCATGCACCACAATGCCGCCGCCGACCAGGAACATGGCGATGGTGCCGACTACCGAGAGGATCTTCATCAGCCAGGGCGCGGCGGCCAGCAGCACACTGCCGATACCCTGCGCAACGCGCGACGGCTTTTCACGCAGCCAGAAACCGAGGTCATCAATTTTCACGATGGCCGCCACGATGCCGTAAACGCCTACCGTAACCAGAATTGCGATGCCCGCCAGGATAATCACCTGGTTGAGCAGCGGCGATTCCGATACGATGCCTAAGGTAATCGCAACAATTTCGGCTGACAGAATGAAATCGGTGCGCACTGCGCCCTTGATCTTCTTCTTCTCAAACTCGGCCGCATTCTGATTCGCCAGCGACTCGAGTCGCTGCTGACGCGCTTCCGGTGATTTGCTCTGCTTGTCATGCTGCAGACTGTGCATTACCTTCTCCACGCCTTCGTAGCAGAGATAGGCACCGCCAATCATCAGCAGCGGCGTAATCAGCCAGGGCGCAAACGCGGAGATAATCAGCGCCAGTGGCACCAGGATCAGTTTGTTAAGAAACGATCCTTTGGCAACGCCCCATACTACCGGCAGCTCACGGTTGGCTTTGACGCCGCTGACCTGCTGAGCATTCAGCGACAGATCGTCGCCCAGTACGCCAGCAGTCTTTTTCGCCGCCACTTTCCCCATGACGGAAATATCGTCCAGAAGTGTTGCAATATCATCAAGTAAAGTCAGTAAACTGGTTCCCGCCAAAATCTTATCCTTAGTCTGGTTCGTTATGTTGACAACATGGGCAGCGCTCAATTTCCGTAACAGTCATCTCCGCGATGCCCTCACAATCCCACTCTACCCGCACCGTCTCGCCTGCTGCTCCTTCAGCATGCAGATATTTGCTGACCGGGCTTTCAGTCATACCGGTGATCTCCTCCGTGGCGATAAGCCTGTCACCACAGTAAACCCGCGCGGTCGCTTTGGTATTCACCATCCGCTCGTCACGAATCTGGTAAAGGCGTTTTACCGTCAGTTTTATGCTGCTCATTTCAGGATCCTTGCCACGGAGAAAGCGCCGATCTAACCAATTATGTCTCTGATTAGCAATCGGCGTTGTAATGATGAATGCCCTGATGGTCGATCTCCGCACTCTCCGGCATCGCCAGCAGCCACTCCTCCAGCCGCTCCAGCAGATCCTGATCCGCCAGGCGCAGTTTGCCACGTAGCGCACACTCCCAGATGATCAGCACTTTCCAGCCGCTTTCCTGCAGCTGGCGCACATAACGCCGGTCACGTTCAACATTGCTGTTAATTTTTCCGGTCCAGAATTCTGTGCGCGTCGCCGGCAGCTTAAACAGATAGCAGTGATGACGATGCCAGAAGCAGCCATGAACAAAAATAATCGCCTGCTGTTCGGTCAGAACAAAATCAGGCCGTCCCGGCAGATTTTTATCCTGCACGCGAAAACTGAATCCCCGATCTTTCAGCAGCAGCGCAATACGTTGCTCAATGGCCGTATCCTGAGCGCGAATGGCACGCATATTTTTGCTGCGTGTTTCGCTGGAGTGAACATCAGCCATAACGTCTCCTTTTTTGCTGGTTCTGTAACTTTAGCCTGCGCCGCGAAAAGCGAAAGTTGTCGCCGGACGACTTCGGAGATTACGCCGCAAAAACAGAACTTTCCGGCGGTCTGACACAGGGCACATCCCGGCAATTTCCTCGCAGCCTCTGGAGTGTTAGCATAGGCTCCTTACTGTTAAGGAAAAACGCATGCATCCCGCCGCCCTCGCTGAACCACTCTCTGCTGCACTTTCATCTGCTGATGCGTCTGAACTCTTTAGACAGGTGCTGGACATCTATTCGGTTCGTGATCTCACGGCCCGACTGCAGCAGGCGGGATTTTCCTGCTGGACGCCGGCCCTGCTGAACCGGATTCGTCAGGGTAAAAGCGTCCTGCCACCGCTGTGTGAGGCGGAGCTGTCGCTGTTGCAGAGTCTGCTGCCGACCCGGCCCGCCCACTATGATAACCCTGAGTTTCGTTTTATCGATCTCTTTGCCGGGATTGGCGGCATCCGTAAAGGATTCGAGGCGATCGGCGGTAAGTGTGTGTTCACCAGTGAATGGAATAAAGAGGCGGTTCGCACTTACAAAGCCAATCACTACAGCGATCCGCTGGAGCATCACTTCAATACCGATATTCGTCAGGTGACCCAGCCTGAAGGTCTGACTGACGATGAAGCGATATACCGCGCGATTGATGCGGCAATCCCCGACCATCAGGTGCTGCTGGCCGGTTTTCCCTGCCAGCCTTTTTCGCTGGCGGGGGTCAGCAAGAAAAATGCGCTGGGCCGCGCCCACGGGTTTGAGTGTCAGGTACAGGGCACGCTGTTTTTCGATGTTGCGCGCATTCTGGCTGCCAAGAAGCCGCCATTTTTTGTGCTGGAGAATGTGAAAAACCTCAAAAGCCACGATAAGGGCCGCACCTTCGCCATTATCATGGAGACGCTGGATGAGCTGGGCTATGACGTGGCCGATGCCGGAGCCAGCAGCCCCGATGCCAAAGTGATCGATGCGCGCCACTTCCTGCCGCAGCATCGCGAACGCATTGTGCTGGTGGGGATTCGCCGTGACCTGAAAAAGCAGGACTTTACGCTGCGCGATATCCGCCGTTTCTACCCGGCGCAGGTCCCCAGCCTGCAGAGCCTGCTGGAGAGTGCGCCGGACGATAAATATATCCTGTCACCGGTGCTGTGGCGCTACCTCTACCAGTATGCGAAAAAACATAAAGCCAAAGGTAATGGCTTTGGCTTTGGCCTCAACGATCCGCGCAATCCTGACTGCTGCGTGCGGACGCTGTCAGCGCGTTACTACAAAGATGGCTCAGAGATTCTGATTGATCGCGGCTGGGACAGTGCGCTGGGCGAAGCGGAGTTTCAGGATGCGGATAATATGGCGCGTCGACCACGCCGCCTTTCCCCGCGCGAATGCGCGCGCCTGATGGGCTTTGATGTGCCGGGTCGCGAGCCGTTCCGCATTCCGGTTTCAGATACCCAGGCCTATAAGCAGTTTGGTAACTCGGTGGTGGTGCCGGTGTTTGCAGCGGTGGCTCAGCTGTTGCTGCCGCATATTCGTCAGTTGAAGTCGTCATCGAACTGAAATAAAAAAACCCGTCTTGCGACGGGTTTCAGGCTGATGAAGAACTTACATCTGACGATACTCACAGCAACAAATAAGCTCAACTCGCAGGGAACACGGTCAGAAGAGGAAAGCGTCCCGCGCCAGGACGGTGCGGGCCGAGCATGCCATGGATGGCGGCTTTTGCGTCTTTCCGATCTGACCGTGTTCCCTGAGCAGGCACAGTCTCATAGCGAAACGGTCCAGCCTTTCTCCAAAGTAAAAACCCGTCTGGCGACGGGTTTCTGTTTTATTTTTTCTTCTTGCTCTGCTTCTTCAGCAGCAGCCGAATCTGCTTCAGCTCTGTTGCACTTAATGCATCGGTCTTCACGTCAGCGGCACTGGATCCCTCAGTCCCCTCTTCAGTGATGTCCTGATTATCAATGGCGGGATGCGGATGCGTTTCCAGACTGGCCTGCAAACGCTGCACAATTTCCTGGCTCATTGAAACCTGGTTTTCCAGCGCCAGCTGTTTAATCGTTTCTTTCAGCTCGGGATCAATTTTAATCGTTAAATTAACAGTTTCGGTCATCGGGCAGCTCCTTTTTGTTATTGCTCACACGCTACCGGATGACCGTATCGATTAACATACTGTCATAAAAATTTAATATTCAGTTTTCAATGGAGTAAAATCCCGCAGCACGCCCTCATCCATCCCCACCAGATTGCCCTGAAGCTCGGCATACAGCTTCGCCATATATCGTACCAGAAAATCGGCGTTATGCTCAGCCAGCATGCGGCCGGTTTCGGTATGCATGGTTTCCGGCAGGCGCAGCAGCTTCTTCTGGAAATGGTCCAGCGTCCACTTAACATCATTCAGCTCGCGATCTTTACCCAGCGGATCCTGACTGTCGAATAATGGACGATTCAGTGCACCGGCCGTGTAAAAGACCCGCGCCAGCCCGATTGCGCCCAGCGATTCGAGCCTGTCTGCATCCTGAACGATTCTGGCTTCGAGCGTCTCTGGCGGGATACCGGCGCTGAAACTGTGGGTTTTAACTGCATGCATCACGGCATCAATCTTTTCTGCCGGGAAATCGAGAAAATCCTGCTGCAGAATGCGCTGCGTTTCCGCGGCTGCATACGTTGAGGCGAGATGCCGTTCCGGATGATTCTTTGGAAGATTCACTACATCATGAAAATAGCAGGCGGTGAGCACCACCAGCGGGTCCGCCTTCGTGCCTGTCATGATTCGCTGCGCGCTCATCCAAACGCGTCGCAGATGGGCGATATCGTGCGCGCCGTCGTCGTGGATCCAGTTCGCCTGAAACCAGCTTTCATAGCGGGATTGCCAGAGTGTGAGTGACATAATCTATCTCCCTGTAGTGATCGACAGCGGATTCTCTGTCGTGATCAGTGCGCAAACGGCAAGCCATCATAGCGACTGGCTAATGACACCTTTTTTACAGTGCTGTTGAAAAGAGCAGTGCTGCCAGCTATTTCGGGCAGAAAAATGAGATCTGGATCATCTGTATAGCATCTCTGTTACATAAATACCGCAATTTCGGCGGTTTTAAGCCTTTCCTCAGTGAATTGCTGCTAAGAAAATTAGTTTAACAGCAGTAATGTTTGATTCATTCTCAACCAGCTAAACCTGTCGGGCTTAACCTTTTTTTGTCACGCATTTAATTGTAAAAGTGTGGGCAATAGCAGGTGAAAAAATCTGAAAAGGTTCCTATTTTTACCGTTATAACGTACTGTATCCGGGCTGTTCGTCGCGTTCTGCCGATTGCGTGATAAGCTTTGGTGCGCTTTTTGCATTTTGCTGGTTTTTAACACCCAACGTGACAATTTTGAAGTGACTGTCAGGCGACAAATTATTAAGCAAAATGATTTAAAGCTTTTATGATAATTCTCAGATGTGAAGCAAATGGACGTTTACAGCAGTAACCGGGTTCTACTAATAAAAAGAGGTAATCCATGAAAGAACGGCCGATTCTTTTTTCCGAACAGCGTGTTCGTGCCCTGTTGGTTGGCCAGCAAACACAAACCCGGCGCATTATGAAAACTCAGGCTTTCGGGCCGGGGCAGGATCATCACGAGGGCGTACATGCTTTTGATGTGAGTGCTAACCATCTGCATGGCTACAAGATGATGTCGATGGCGGACATCAGCTATCAGTGCCCCTACGGCAAGCCGGGTGACATCCTCTGGGTGCGTGAAACCTGGCGTGGCCCGATGGTGCCAGAAAGCGATCTGGCCGAATATGAACGTGATCCGACGCCGTTTCGCCTGCCGGAATATTGCCAGTATCGTGCCGACAGCAATGAGCTGGGTCAGCATGCGATGAGCACCCCGGAAGCCGAAGAGTTTGGCTGGCAGACCGCCATCCACATGCCGCGCTGGGCCAGTCGTATCAACCTCGAAATCACCGGCGTGCGCGCGGAGAAGATTCAGGATATCAGTGAAGATGACATTATGGCGGAGGGCGTACAGACCGACTCGCATTTCCTTAATAACTTCTTCACCATGAACGTTAATTCTGAGTCGCCTAAAGAGGCGTATCGTAAAGCCTGGGAAAAGCAGTATGGCGCAACCAGCTGGGAAGTGAATCCCTGGGTCTGGGTCATTGAATTTCAGCGCGTTGAACGCAGGTAATCCCTCAACCCTGCACTTTGCGGGTTGAATCACAGACAACGGCTGCGCTAACGGGTTGAATAGACAGCCTTCAGTCCTGAAGTGCGACAGAAGATGCCAGCATTCGATGCTGGCATTTTTATGTCTGCCGCGTCAGGATAACGACATAGCCCGGTTCTGTGCAGGAGTTGCGATGTTTAAATGGCCCTGGAAAACGCATAACGACACCATGCTGGCGGCCCTGCCGTGGCAACAGGGGCTGTCACAGCCTGTCTTCAGCCCGCTGGATGAGGCTGAACAGCAGGCGCTGGTGGAGCTGGCAAGGCGCTTTCTGCAACAGAAAAAACTGGTGCCTCTCGGGGGTGCTCAACTGGATGAACTGCGCAGCGTGCGGATCGCCCTGCTCTTCTCTCTGCCAGTGCTGAAGCTGGGTCTGGAGTGGCTGGACGGTTTTCATGAGGTGCTGATCTATCCCGAGCCGTTTGAGGTTGACGATCAGTGGCAGGATGAAGATGGGCTGGTTCACAGCGCACCTGCCGTTCATGCCGGACAGAGCTGGACCCAGGGACCGGTCGTCCTCAACTGGCTCGATATTCAGGATTCATTCGATCTCTCCGGCTTTAATCTGGTGATTCATGAGGTGGCACACAAACTGGATGCGCGCGGCAGCGGTTATACCAGCGGTGTTCCGGTCATGCCACTGCGTGACGTAGCCCAGTGGGAAAAGGATTTGCGAGCCGCGATGGCAGAGATTGAGAGTGAAGTGGAACTGGCAGGCGAACAGGCTGCGACCATTGATCCCTACGCCGCCAGCGATCCGGCAGAGTGTTTCGCTGTACTCTCTGAATATTTCTTTACGGCTCCGCTTCTGCTGGCAGAACGTTTTCCCGCCATGTATCAGCATCTGCGCCAGTTTTACCAGCAGGATCCCCTGAGCCGGATGACATCTGAAACGGCTCAAACTGCTTAAATCCCGATCGCATTGCGTTAAAGCTAGCCAGTTGAATGATAATGTCTTTTTTGCTGTTGACACCTCAGTGCGACGCCGCTAATATTCGCCTCGTTCAAACGATTCCTCTGTAGTTCAGTCGGTAGAACGGCGGACTGTTAATCCGTATGTCACTGGTTCGAGTCCAGTCAGAGGAGCCAGAATTAGAAAAGCCCGCTCAGGGAAACCTGAGCGGGCTTTTTGCTTTTCAGTACTCCCGATTTTCTCGTTCTTTCTGATTAGCATCCGGATCCGCCTGCTGTTACCTGCATATTCCTGGTGAATCCGGCGGTTATAAATGCAAGAAACCAGCCGGGCAATCCCTGCTCTGGCTGGCTCGTACTCCCGGCGAATTATTACTCAGGAATAGTCAATACCTGACCCGGCGCAATTTTATCCGGGTTGCTGAGGATATTTTTATTCGCCTCAAAGATTTTCATATATTTTGATGCATCATTATAAAATTGCTTAGCGATTGCGCTGAGCGTGTCCCCGGATTTCACCGTATATGTGCGAACACCTGATATTGAGGCATCAGTCTTATTCTCAACATTTTTATCAACGCTATGTAACAACTCATCGCCAATATTTTTAATATTATCCAGAATGCTCATAATTACTCCCCTATCGTTTCCGATACGTTTAGTTTAATTAAAAAAACAGGATTGCCAGACAAATACTACGCGGCGTACGATACACCTGCTTTTATTTTTCGGATTAAACCACTGCTAAACGTGCAGTAATTTATATAAAAAGAAGGATGGTAATGATGGGTATATTGTCATGGGTTGTATTTGGTCTGCTCGCCGGTATTATCGCCAGATGTATTATGCCAGGTAAAGAACATATGGGCATTTTCATGACCATGATTCTGGGTATTATCGGCGCGCTGATTGGTGGTGTCGCCAGTACGGCTCTGGGCTTTGGCAAGGTCAGTGGTTTCAATATTTACAGCATTGCGATTGCAACCCTGGGTTCAATTATTGTGCTGTTTGTCATTCATAAAATCAGAGCATGTAAACAGTCTTAAGCGATCACTATTCAGGGGAAATAAAATGAGTTTACTGGAAACGGTGCTGGCGATGTGCGGCCTGAATACTCAGACCAGTCAGGAAGTGAAAGGTGTACTGGAGTGGGTGGAACAGCAAGGCGGTTTACACACCATCGTAAGCCATCTTCAGAGCGGTGAGTACAGTGAGGTGGTTAACTCCTGGCTGGGCGATCAGCAGAACGTTGCCCTGAGCAGCGATCTGGTGAAGAAGATGATTAACTCCGAAGCGATTGAGCAACTGGCTGCGCGGATGGGTATCAACACCAGCGATGCACTGAATCTGCTGGTCAAATATCTGCCACAGCTGGTGGATAAAGCGTCATCTGCAGGTGTGATTGATAAAAAAGCCGATCTTACCGGTCTGGTGAGTCAGTTAATGCACTAAGCTTGATGCCATTGAAAGATAAAAGCCTGCTGCGAAAGTATGAGGCTTTTATCTTTTGGGTTTGGAAATATGAGTGGGTAAAAGCAGTTGGAATGTAAGCTGTAATACCGGTCACCAGCCCTGTCAGCATTTTACACTGAACCTTTGTACCCAACTCACCATCAAGGTACTAAGACTGGCATAATAAGGATTTATTGAACACCTGACACGCCAAGCTGCTCATTCGCATCATGTACATTGAGGAGGTTAATGTATGAATATAAATTTCAATCAGGAACTCTTCAGTTCACACGAAGCTTAAGATTGCCGCTGCACCACAGTTATACATGCTAAAATAGCGGCAAACTGAAAATGTTAAAAATAAAATATTAAAGGTTGACCAACTAAACTGCACTCCAAAATCGGCTTTCCAAATTGGGGGGCAGTTCGGTGACTGAAATTATTTTCAAATCTTTTTTAATTAGCACACAAAATCTTTAATCATTTATAATCAGGCTTACACTACTACCATCAGGAGCATCTCTTATTTGCAATGCAATATTAGCCCCAGCCTTCATCAATTCATGTGAACTGCAAATATAGAGATTATCAAGATCGTATAAACCTCCAGCGACAAAAGGAATTTTTGGAGCCAAACGATATCCTGAAGGTATGGGGCCATTCATTTCTTGCCATAAATGAGCCAGTGTATATCCAGTAATTACTTTATAATCGGACAATATCAACTCACACCATTCATTTATACTATTAGCCAATTTTGTGAAGTCAGCAGTTTCAGGTTCGAAAAAATAAACACCATCATCCTTTAAACAAAATTGCCCGCCAAAAACATCCTCAGCAAAATATAATGCACCAATCGCCATACCTTCATAAGCAGATATCCAAAGGTTTTTTTTGTTCCAATCTACTAAACCGATTTCGTTGTTAGTTGTTTTAAAAGGGAAAACGTGTAATGCAGACTCAAAACCATAGAACCCGTTTTTTCTATCTAGCAGAGTATTTAGTTCACAGGATAATGGAGAGTTGAAAAACTCCGAGTAATATTTAAACTCTTCTTTAGGTGAAAGAGCATTGCTACAAATTGATAATAGTTTTTCTAAGGAATCATTCATTTTTATTTCCTCCATCCGTTTTGATGATTATAGATGTACCATCTGGCAAACTTCGACATTGTGCTCCAATACAAGCCCCTCTGTTATCCGAAGGTGTAATTGGTCTAACCGAGGCCCCCGTTCCCCCCTATTTAAACATAGCTGGTGGATACTCATCGCGATCCATGCCTTTTACAGGTGGAGTATCTTTTAGAGATTCCCGCCGCCGCTGTGCCGCTCCATTACGATCAATTAGCCGGTCATGCTGCCGAACGTAAAGCTGAAGCCACCGCTGGCGGTGATGCATGTTCCGGCATCAGTCTTCTGTGTACCATCTGGCGGCGTGACGGTCTGATTAACAAATCGCTGATGATTCCGCTCAGATAGTAGCTGTCACTTCCGGGCTACCGCTGACGGAGGCGCTCATTGCTACCGCTATCTTCACCAGCAGGGAAATCTTTTCGTTATGATTTTCGGCGGCGATACGTAGGTAATCAAGAAGACAGACTGAAGACAGGTTAACGCGGATTTATAGCATGAAAGCCCGCCCGCAGCTGATACTCCAGAAGGCTACAGGACGAAGTAATAAGCGAATTGCAGACCGGGAAAAAGAATCCATTTTTCAGAGGCGACTCGCATTTTATGTCTTAGCTTTCAGCGAGTTTTCCCGACATAAGGTGTATCTTTAAACAGGTGAAAACGGAACAGGAAGAGCCCAAGAAGAGATTTTTAGCGCGGCTGAAGCGGGGTGCAACCCAAAGCAGCCGCTGACCACAAGCAACTATCGAGGAGTTGATTATGGCTGACACGCATCATAAGCCAGAGACCCGCACGGCCACAACCGCCGCCAGTGAATCGCAGGCGCATTATTACAAAGTAGGATACCGGCCTAACAAAGGCCAGCCGAACCCGTTGCCTCAGCTCACCCTCAAGGGCCGTTGGCTGGCATCGCTGGGATTCACCACCGGCCAGCGGATCGAGGTGATCACCGAGCCGGGGCAGTTGATTATCCGGTTGGCGGCAGAAGGGTAATTATCTAGTCTATAAAGTAAAATCCCGGCACTGAGGCCGGGATTTCACCATTTACATCTGTAATTTCCAAAAATTCATGCCATTAATAAGCCAGTATTGCTCTTTGTCTGGTACTAACAAGCCAAAATCACTATTTGCTTGAGCGTTCCAATCAGAAGGTACAGACGCTTCGTGACTTCTATCCCAATCAGTATGGCGATATATTTTTTTGTCAAAATTGATATAAAACTTAGGTAGCCGCATTCTCCAGCTATCCCACTCAACTGATACTGGGTCTGTTAAGGTAGATAAAAATCGCTCAACATAATCATAAAAACTGACAAGCTGCTCGTCAGATCTGCCCAATGTGAAGAATGATCTCATCCAGTCAACTGTATAAATAGTAACATCATTTTTGGTTATATAATCTTTAAAGCTATCCTTAGATAATACAGGAACTCCATTTCTGAATGAACTTACTGCCTCATCATACAGAGACTCTTTCATCCATCCTTTAGCTATATACGCCTTATATTCCGGCCTAACATCGATGCAGTAATTATCCTTATTATCAACAACATAATAATGAATGCCATCCACAACAAAGATAGCTATATCTTTATTACCATTAAAAATAGCATCGAGTAAATTCTGATAATCACTTGTTAAATTCATTCAGAAATTCCTCTTTTGTTAATACGCGAGCTTTTGATGAGTTTTGCTCTATCAGCCTATCCCACACCTTAGGTAGTTCAAGCGAAACGCTAGGTTGACCTTTTGTAGGATCAACAATCTTAGGAGCATTCGGATCTTTCGGTACCCCAGGAATTGGCCTTTGAGGTACTGCTGCATCCATTATTTGTTTATGGAGAGCCGCATCGACTTCAAATACGACTACGCTACCATCTTGCCTTCTATTGGTCAGATAATAAGCAGCATGATTTGGTCCATTAGTGCTAACACACAATTGCCCACTACAACCCGAGTTAATTGTTACACTTCCGTCAGAGTTCACATTAATTCTATTCTGGCTTGTTTGTGTGCCATTTCCGCCACCTTCAACCCGAAAATAAGTTTCAGATGAGTTTGGTGCATTTTCTATAGGTTTTGCCGTCGAGTTTCCAGGTTTCGCACCCGGTGCAACATCCTTCCCAAACTGTTTCGTCAGTGCTCCAGATGCGACTACAGCACTCAGACCACCCGCGATGTACATTGAACCAACGTAGGATCCTGCTCTCGCTCTGGCTTCTTCCTCTGTGTACCCAAACGACATGAACGCCTGCGTATACCCTTCCAGAATGTTAAATACTTCCTTCGCATTCGGGTCTGTTGAGTTCAACAGATTCTGTATCTGCTGATACCCCGCCTGAGCCTCTTTCGGATTCTGGTAGGTCTGATTGAAGTAGGTATCTTGCGCGGCCTTCGCTTTCGCTCTTTCTGCCTCACAGTCACCACCTTTGCCACTGCAGGCCGCGTAAGCAGCCAGATCACTTTCCAGATCCTTGCGATTTAACGCCTCTTTATCTTTCTGCTCTTCTGGCGTCAGGTTCTGTTTGTTGTTGAGATATGTCTGGCGGTTCTTCTCCGTGCTGCTCAGATAGTTATTCTCAACCGCATTCTTTCCTGCAACCGCGCCGCTCGTCGCTGCAGCACTGCTGTGGCCAGCCATGCCGCCCGCCAGTCCTGCTGCCAGCGTGCCGAGCAGGCTCAGTTGCTCGCGGTCTTCCTGCCCCAGCGCCGCTATCTTCTCTGGCGTGTCCGCGCCCCAGTACTTCTCTGCAATATAGCGTGTGGCAAGCTCGCCGCTGAACGCGCCCGCCGCACCCGCTGCCGCACTTCCCCCGGACATCTGCGATGATACCGCACCCCATACCGCATGTGCCATGGCATTGGTTGCCACGTCAACGTTGCCGGAAGCGTCGGTCGTTTCCTTCTTAATCAGCTGCGCTGCCCACGGATTAAGGCCGCCTGCGACCGCCTGACCTGCATTACCGGTTACCAGCCCCGTCAGGATGCTGCCGACCGTCTGTGCGACCTTCTGCGACGTGCTGCCGATACCCCACTGCTTTATCTCCTGCTGGTAAGCGTCACTTTGTCTCAGATCGTCCAGCCATTTCGTCCGGTCTTTCTCACTGGCATTTTCCTTCAGCGGTGCGGCGCTTTTCTTCGCCTCCTCAAGGCCTTTGATATCGCCCATGGTCGTGACGATATTTGTCATCTGGCCACTGATTTCACCGGCTAACTGAGCGGTCTGAAGCCGCTTCTGCTCTTTCTCTTTGTCAAAGATCGCGCTGATGCTGCCGTTGGCATGTTCAGTATCACGGCTGAGCGCCGATACGTCCCGGGTCTGCCTGCTCTGATCGCGGACAATGAGAGTGCCATTTGCCACGGCAGCCTGGGTGGTGCCTTCAGCGTGCCCTTTATTATTCAGACCCGATAACAGCGTGCTGGCACTGTTGGAGGCGGCGTTTGCAAGCATCTGTTTACCCATGCCAGCGCCATTCGACAGCGCAATGCTGCCGCCGCTGTGACTGACTTTATAGTCAGCAGCGTTACCGATGTCGCTGAAGCCCAGCGTGCCGGTATCCAGACGGTTATCTGCGGCATCACCCTGGCTGGCAATCACTGCACCGTTAAGCTGCGTGTGATTGCCGACGGTGATATCGAAGCCGCCTTTACCGGCATAGATACCGCTTTGCTCCTGCACACTGTCGTAGTTGCTGTGCATTTTGTCCTGATTGATGCTGGCATATCCGGAAGCCGTCATCGAACCAAAGGTAAAGCTGCCGCCCGCGCCGTAGCTGGTCTGTTTTGAATCGTAACGATCGCTGTCCTGCTGGCTGGTCAGGGTTAAATCGCGCCCTGCGTTTGCGATGACCTGGTCAGCGCTGACCTGTGCACCCTCCAGTGTGGTGTCGCGCCCGCTGGTGAGGTTAAGTTTGCCGCCACTGTCCAGTGTGGTCTCGGTCCACCGCGTACCGTTGCCGCTCTCTTTGCCTTTGGCGCCATTGATGCTGGCAAAAATACTGATGCCTGCACTGCCCTGGCCGGCACCCATACTGACGCCCACCCCGCCGCCGCTGCTGCTGTTCTTACCGCTGCTCTCCTGAGTATTTGCTGCGCCGGTCAGTAAAATATCATTAGCCGCATTCAGACTGCTGTCGCCTGCTGCTTTCAGCTGACTTCCGGCAATCTGAATATCACCACTGTGCGCACTGTTATTTTTTCCTGTGGCAGTGATCGCGAGATTATTGCCAGCATTGATCGTAGATCCCGAAACGCTGTCCGTGCTCTGATGCTGCTGCGATTTGGATTTCTGCGTATTCAGTGAAAGACTGACGCCCATTCCATTGCTGGGATCGGCACTCACTTCCGCCATCTGGCTGGCCTGGGCCGCCTGAACGCCAGAGAGCGCAGCCTTTGTTGCCTGCAGAGCAGCCAGACGACCATCACTCTCTTTTTTCGAGGATTGTGCGGCGGCAACGGCATTATTGATGGCATCACCGACGGCACCGGATAACGCCAGTGTCAGCCCGCTCTTCTTCTGCTCAAACAGTTCATCGTGAGTCCGTTTATCATGGCCCGGATCGATGATTACGCTGTCGCCGGTAATGGCGAGATCACGCCCCGCCACCAGATCTGAGCCGCTGACATGAGCCTGTCCACCCGCAACAATGCTGACGTTACCGCCCGTGCTGCCCACCGTGCTGGCACTCTGACTCTGGGTGGTGCCCTTGTCACGTAAGTCATGGACCGATTTACTGCTGCCCACCGTGATGCCGATGCCGCCGGTTCCCATCAGGCCGCTTTTCTTCGTTTCCGAAAAGCGCCAGGTTGAGTCTGTATTGGTCGCAGCAACGATATCCACGTTGTTACCGGCCCTGAGCGCTACCGTGCCATCACCTGCGACCTGAGAACCCTGGACAAGTAAATTGTTGCCCGCATTAAGCGTGACATTGTCGCCGCTCAGCAGGGTGCCATTTTCACGGGTGTCACTGTCTTCGCTGATGGTATGCGTGGTCTTTTTACTCAAAAATCCTTTTTTGGTTTTGGTCTCTTCTTTGTAGGCATAATCGCTTTCAGTGGCGGTGGTCAGGTTGATGTCACGTCCGGCACCCACTGCGATATCACCGCTGGCCGTAACCTGAGCCGCTTCACTGTTAACATCCCGGCCCGCTTTAACCGTCGTACTCCCACCGCTGGCAATTTCAGTACCCTGCTGGCGTACTGACTCATTAATCTCAACCTTTTTGCCGGATTTGTAGCTATTACCAGAACCCGTTTCAGCTGCCAGCAGATTGACGTCACGCCCTGCCTGTAAAGTGACGTTTTTGTCTGTGGCAAGGCCTGCCGCCTGGCTATTGAGGTCGCGTCCGGCCTGAAGGGCTAAGTCGCCGCCACTGGTCAGCGTCGTGCGATCCAGCCCGGTTGAATGGGTTTCACGTTTACCCTTCACATCATTCTGGCTGGTCGTCGCGCTGTTGAGATTAAGATCGTTACCGGCTGCCAGCGCCGCGTTTTTACCGGCATTGATGCTGCTGGCGGTAACCGTCAGATCGTGGCCCGCCTGCATCGTCATATTGCCGCCTGCGGCGATCTGGCTGCCGACCGTATTAACGGTCTTAGTGCTGGTTGCATCAACTTTTTGCCAGCGATTTCCGGAACCTGATTGTGCGCTGCCAGTGACGTTCTGATTGCCGGTAATGGCAATATCATTCCAGGCGTTCAGCAGCAGATCGCTACCTGCTTTGAGGTTCGCGCCGGTGACAGCAATATCATTGCCCGCCTTGAGGCTCAGCGAATCCAGTGAAGTGATGCTCGCCGTTGGTCCGAGCAGGGTTTCGGTAAAGGATTTTTGTACGCCTTTGCCGTTGCCTTCATCCAGATGCCAGAGCTGTGACGTGGTCAGGTTGTTGATATCACCATTAAGACTCTCAAGCTCAACTTTTTTACCGCTGATGGTCGCGCTAACGTTGTTAATATCGTTCAGTGCGCTAAGTTGCAGGTCACCACCCGCATGGAGCAGACCGGCGTTGAGGTTACTGAGCGTATTCTGGCTGTCGATGGTCAGATCGTTTTTGGCCATCACGCTACTGCCGGTGTTGGTAACGTTCCCGCCGTTCAGCGTCACGTTGTTCCCGGCAATGACGCTGCCATCACGTATTTCCACATCTTTAGTCGACAGATAGAGCTTCGGCACCATCACCGTTTCACCGTTGATCGTGGTGGCTTCCCACCAGACCATACTCTTGTCTAAAGAGGCGAGTTGCCCGGCAGAGAGTGAGACACCAAACTCCAGTCCCAGCGACTGTTGCGCCGCCGCAGCGTTGTCCATCAGATAACGCATCTGGGCAAGATCGGATCCCAGGCCATTGATAAAGGCGATGAGGTTGCTGGTTTTCGAGGTTAGGGTTGATGGCTGAAATGACGCCCACATCTTTTTCTTATGCGGGCGTTTCAGACTGCTTAATGATGAAGATAACTCATAAGCCAGAAGAGGCCGCAATATCCTATTGCTGAGTATTTTCCGGAACCAGCACAAGACAGCCCTGCTCAATTTTCACCGTAATAAGGGCTCCGGTTTCAAATCCAGCTTCACGAAGCCATTTCCCGCTCAGATGTATTGCAGGTGTGGTGCAATCGCCGCGTTTGGGCTGATAGCCGATGGTATACCGACGTTGTGTTTTAGTTGGCGCGCTTTCAGATGGCAAATGGTGTTGTTCGAGGTTCGTGCTCATGGGGAAGCCTCCAGTATGCATTTTAAACCGCCACCTGAGGTTCCAATCTCATGGGTGGCAGACTGAACGAGGTTGGAACTACCGGGCACACTGAACCGGCGCACCCTAAGGTGCCCTCGCCCAGCCCACCATTGAGGTGTAGCCAGACGCACGACAATAAAATGTTGCCGCGAGTGTGCATTAACCGGAGTTCCAATTCCGTCGCCTGATTTGGCAGGCGCAGAAAAAGAATACGGCGATTAATGCGGGACGACAAGAAGCAGTGCTGGAACACAACTCGCAGATATTAAACGAAGTTATCTGCCAGAGAAACCAGCTCATCTCTTTATCCCTGCGCTTTCTGAGCAACGAAATGACCGTTCACTTCCCCCTAAACGCAAAAAGGCCCGCAAAGTAGCGGGCCTTTAACCAGACAAAGCACAACAACCGTTATTTTTCATGATAACGATGCACTGCCGGATAATATTCCAGTCCATAGAGCTGGCTTAGCGGCAGTAGCAGTTCAACGTTAATGTCGTGGCTATGGGCATCCGCCGCAGGGCCGCTCAGCAGCTGTTCAAACCAGGCTATCAGTTTCTGTTTCATCTCGGGTTCTCCGCATCAGTTTATGCCCTGAGTAAACCCGCTTACGCGCCCGATCAGAACCAAAAATTTCTGCGCTGCTTATGCCGAAAATGGCATAACGCGCCTTGCCTGGCCCATCATCAGCTGCCGCGAGACACCGGCCGGTTACTGCGTTATCAGCGTCACCCAGTTTGCCCCTTTGCCAGCTGGTGCTTCCGCCACCCGTTTAAGTTCGCCGCTGGCCGGAGCGATGGCGTAGCTGCCAATCACGGCGCTCTTCTCTCCGCTGACGATCAGCCATTTGCCCTGGGCATCAATCGCGATACTGCGCGGCTGTTTTTCCACCGGCCAGCTGCCGATGAGTGTTAACTCCCCCGACGATTTATCTACCCGATAGCCGCTGACGGTACTGGAGGTGCGCTCGGTCACATAGATAAATTGTCCATCCGGCGTGATTCTGATGTCCGCCGCCCAGATGCGCGGCGTCGGATCGCTGTAACCCGCCGGGCGCTGCTCGCCATGCTGCAGGTTATATTTCTTCGCCACTGCATTGGGCCAGGTTTTTAATGGCGTCAGCGTGCCATCGGCTGCACGCCGGAACTGCGTAATGGTGCCGCTCATCTCCGCGAGGTTGTAGAGGAAGCGATTATCCGGCGATATCACCGAATGCCGCGCACCGCTGTTCTTCTCGCCCTGAACAAAACCGGTGCCCAGCGGCGTGATCGCCCCGTCACTGGCAAAAGCATATTGCAGCACCCGATCCGTGCCAAGGTTGCCAACGTAAAGCGAATGATTGCTGACGTCGCTGATCACCGAATGGGCATGCGGCCCGGTTTTCACTTCGCCCGTAACCTGGGTCGTCACAATGCCTTTATCATCAATCCGGTTGCTGGTGACGATATCGCTGTCATAGGAGGCGGCCAGCAGGTAGCGCCCGCGCTTATCGGTAGTGATCCAGGGAAAGCTGGCTTTAACCGGCGTCAACGCCAGTTTCTGCAGATCACCGTGTGGACGGGTGACGCGCCAGCTGATGATTGCGTAAGGTGACGAGCGCAGCGCGCCATAGAGATGTTTACCATCCGGGCTGACCGCCAGCGGCATAATCTTTTTCCCGGCGGGCGTATCGCCCCGCCATTGCAGGCTGCCATTCGCCTCGCTGAGCTGATAGCGGGAAACCGTGCCGGATTCGGCATTCGACACATAAACAAAGGTTGTCGCCCACAGCGGGGGGCTACACAGCAGCGGCAGAAGTGCCAGCGCCGTTTTCAGACGGATCATAGGGTCACCTTGATAAGAAATGTCTGCGTCAATGCGCAGCAGGAATTACGCTAACCCTGTCTGATGAGACTGGCTTTGTGCAACTGACTGAAATTATATCTGAAAGTCTGGAGATGTGACGAAGATGTTATTTTTAAAAGCGGGGGCCTGAGAGGTGATGCCTTCCCCCGGTGCCAGGAGAAGGCATATGCTTGTTGCTACCCGGTTTTCGCGATCATTTTATAGTAGCGGTTAAGCCACTTGCCGCTGTTAAGTCGCCACCAGAAGAAGATGCCACGCACCGTCCAGTCGAGGAACATCCCCAGCCAGACGCCGGTGACGCCCATCCCCAGCTGAATACCCAGCAGATAACCGACCACCACGCGCGCACACCACATGCTGAACATCGACACATACATAGTGTAGCGCGCATCACGTGCGCCCTTAAGTCCGGCAGGTAGCACCCATGACGCAGCCCATAGCGGCATAAACAGCGCATTCAGCCAGAGCAGATGTTTCGTTACGTTGATCACTTCCGGGTCGCTGGTATAGAACCGCGCCAGCAACCCGGCCAGCGGCACCGTCAGCAGCGCTATCGCGCTCAGGCACGCCGTTGCCAGCCAGAAAACATGCCGCACCTGTCGTTCCGCCTGGAAGACCTGATTTTTGCCCAGACGGGTACCGGTAATGATGGTCGATGCTGAACCCAGCGCATTGCCCGGCAGGTTGATCAGCGACGCAACCGAGAACGCGATAAAGTTACCCGCAATCTCACTGGTGCCCATGCCTGCCACAAACACCTGCGTCAGCAATTTACCGCCGTTGAACAGCACCGACTCGATACTGGCAGGCACACCTATACCTAATACTTCCATCAGAATGCTGCTGTTCCAGCGTCGGAAATAGCTCGACAGCGTGATTTTCAGCGAGGCATTAAAGCCAATCATCAGCACGTAAATCACCGCGATCGCCCCGATATAACGGGTGATGGTCAGACCGAGTCCGGCGCCGACAAATCCCAAACCGTCCCATGAGAAGCAGCCATAGATCAGCACGCTACTGATAATGATGTTAAGGATGTTCATGCCGCCGTTAATCAGCATCGGAATTTTGGTGTTACCCGCGCCACGCAGCGCACCGCTGCCGATCAGCGTGATGGCCGCTGCCGGGTAGCTCCAGGCGGAGGTCTGCAGATAGCTCAGCGCCAGCGCTTTAACTTTAGGGTCGGCGGCACCGGCTATCGCATCAACGATGAGATGGCCCCAGAACTCAATGGCGATCACCAGCACAAAGGCGAGTATCGTCATCATAGCCAGCGACTGACGCGTGGCGGCACGGGCGCGCTTGCCGTTGCGTTTTGCCAGGCTGAACGCCACCACCACCGTGGTACCGAGATCGATAGCCGCAAAGAACGAGATGATCACCATATTGAAGCTGTCGGCCAGGCCAACGCCCGCCATTGCCTCTTTGCCCAGCCAGCTGACCAGGAAGGTGCTCAGTACGCCCATCAACAGCACACAGGCGTTCTCGAAGAAGATAGGCACTGCTAATGGCGATATTTCACGCCAGTAGAGCGTGCGATAAGAGCGGCGTTTCGGGTACCACGCCGTGCGCTTAATCGCCTGCATCACTGCTACGCCGGGATTTTGCAAAGGATTACCAAATCAGAAGAGACTGACGAGATCTAATGATGATAGTGGGCAGAGAAATATGCAAAGTCTTTCCGGGACAAATTAATCATGGTTACAAACTTTTTAGTTCAGATTCGGCAGATTCTGCCTCGCCGGGTCGTCCCCTGTAGCAAACCTGATTATTTCCGGGACGTTACGATCGCCTGTCAGCACGTTACTGCTGGCTGCGCTGCCGCTCTCTTGTCATATGCAGCGCAACAGACACGGCGGCATCGCCTGTTGCGATAATAAAGATTTTCTTAACGGATTCTCGTGGCATGCGTTCCGGCTCAGTGCAGCACTGGTCAGATTACGCGCGTCGTTAGCGCAAAAAAAAGGCGATCACAGATTCTTCACCAATCTCTGCAACAAACCCGCTAAGCTTGGGGCAAATTGCGGAAAAAATGGAAGGAGAAACCATGCCGACACTACGGAAAAACCTGACCAGCCAGCAGGCGCTGGATGAACTCGAACGCCTTTACGACGGTGCCGTTGATGCGCTCCGTGCGGCGATTAAAGTGTTTACCGAAAACGGCACGCTGCCCGATGCCGCGGAACGGGAAAAGGGACTCTTTGTTTACCCGGAGCTGCGCATCACCTGGCACGGTGAAGGTCCACAGCAGAACCGCACGCGTGCCTGGGGCCGCTTTACCCATACCGGCAGTTACAGCACCACGGTCACCCGCCCGGCGCTGCTGCGCCACTATATTTCAGAACAGCTGGCGATGCTGGAGAAGGAATATGAGCTGGAGATCGACGTGGTGCCCTCCAGCCAGGAGATCCCCTATCCTTACGTGATCGACGGTTCCGATCTGTCGCTGGATCGCACCATGAGCGCCGGTATTGCGCGCCACTTCCCG
This sequence comes from Pantoea alfalfae, assembly GCF_019880205.1. Lineage (NCBI taxonomy): Bacteria > Pseudomonadati > Pseudomonadota > Gammaproteobacteria > Enterobacterales > Erwiniaceae > Pantoea > Pantoea alfalfae. The sequence goes on along the minus strand of NZ_CP082292.1, from coordinate 1,609,706 downwards.
ACCACCGAGCTGTCACAGATTGGCGATGAGACCACCGACGGTCTGTTTCACGTCGACGCCAAATTCCCGCTGTCGCACTTCGATGCGCTGCGCACTGACTTCTCGCTGGCCCGTCTGCGTCACTACACCGGCACCAGCGTAGAGCACTTCCAGCCGTTTGTACTGTTCACTAACTACACCCGTTATGTCGACGAGTTTGTGCGCTGGGCAATTGAGCAGGTGCGCGATCCCAATACCCCTTACGACAGCCTGGCCTGTGCGGGTGATGTCGTGCTGACGGCCGACACCGCCGACAGCGAGTCGATGCTCTCGGATCTGGCGTGGAAGAAGCATCAGATGCCTGCCTGGCATCTCACCTCACCCAATCGCCGTGGCATTACGCTGATTAATATCGGTGTCGGCCCGTCGAATGCCAAAACCATCTGCGATCATCTGGCGGTGATGCGCCCGCACGCCTGGCTGATGATTGGTCACTGCGGCGGTCTGCGCGAGAGCCAGCGGATCGGCGACTATGTGCTGGCCCACGCCTATCTGCGTGACGATCACGTACTCGACAGCGTGCTGCCGCCAGACATCCCGGTGCCAAGCATTGCCGAAGTGCAGCGCGCACTGTATGACGCCACCAAGTCGGTGAGCGGCATGCCAGGCGAAGAGGTGAAACAGCGCCTGCGTACCGGCACCGTGGTGACTACCGACGATCGCAACTGGGAGTTGCGTTACTCCGCGTCGGCCCTGCGCTTTAACCTGAGCCGTGCGGTAGCGGTCGATATGGAGAGCGCCACCATTGCCGCGCAGGGCTATCGCTTCCGGGTGCCGTACGGCACGCTGCTGTGCGTCTCCGACAAGCCGCTGCACGGCGAGATTAAGTTACCCGGTCAGGCAAACCGCTTCTATGAGGGGGCGATTTCAGAGCATCTGCAGATTGGTATCCATGCGGTTGAACTGCTGCGCGCCGAAGGCGATAAGCTGCATTCGCGTAAACTGCGGACGTTTAATGAGCCGCCTTTCCGGTAGGTGTATCGCCGCTGGCTTGGGGAGGTTTGTTCGCTGCGTGAACGGGGCTGCTGCGCTGACGCTGAGGTGTTCGCTGCGCGAACAGGCTCTGAGAGGGGTTTCGTTCACCTCGCGGGCACATGCGCTAATAACATGGTGTTCGCTGCGCGAACAGGCTCTGAGAGGGGTTTCGTTCACCTCGCGGGCTACATGCGCTAATAACATGGTGTTCGCTGCGCGAACAGGCTCTGAGAGGGGTTTCGTTCACCTCGCGGGCTACATGCGCTAATAACATGGTGTTCGCTGCGCGAACAGGCTCTGAGAGGGTTTTCGTTCACCTCGCGGGCTACATGCGCTAATAACATGGTGTTCGCTGCGCGAACAGGCTCTGGGAGGGGTTTCGTTCGCCTGAGCAGTTAGGCAGTTTCAGACCCGCCTCTGCAGGCGACCGACAAGGGGGCGCCAGTCGCCGCGCCCCCTTGACCCCGGGCTCCGGCCTGCTTCACCGCCGCTTCGCGGTTCCTTCGCTTCTTCCGGATTTCTTACGGACCAGCGGGACGCGCCATCCCTGGCGCGAACCCGCCTCTTCGCGACATCCCTGTCGCTCGTCCTGAAATTCCTCATCCGCTTAGCGGTTCAGATGGCCTCCCTAACCCCCTGCTGTTATCTCTTCTTTCTGTGTTGGGTACTTTATCGCTGTGGGTTTTTTGGGACTGGCTTTAACTTTGACTGTGGCTTTAAGTCCAGCAGACAACACAGCGCCACAGTTAACACAAAGAAATCACAGGCGGGGGTTTGGGAGAGGCATCCGGAGCGCTGAGGAACAACCGGAGGCCAGGATGAGCCGACAGGACGTCGGCGAAAGGACGGTTCGCGCCAGGGATGGCGCGTCCGGACGGTCCGCTGGCCGCAGGGCGTGACGAAGGCACCCCGCAGGGCGGGGCGCGCAGGCAGCCGGACGCCGGGATTGTTAAGGGGCGGGCGTACGCCCCTTGACGCGTCCGCCTGCACAGGCAACCTGAAACTCCCCATAGCCTGGCGGGCGTAACCTTCTCAGTGCCAGCCCGCTGCAAAGCGTAATTTTCTCACCGGCAGGGGTCTGCCAGAGGCATCCGCAGCGCTGAGGAACAACCAGAGGCCAGGATGAGCCGACAGGACGTCGGCGAAAAGACGGTTCGCGCCAGGGATGGCGCGTCCGGACGGTCCGCTGGCCGCAGGGCGGGGCGCGCAGGCAGCCGGACGCCGGGATTGTTAAGGGGCGGGCGTACGCCCCCTAAACGCGTCCGCCTGCACAGGCAACCTGAAACTCCCCCTCGCCTGGCGGGCGTAACCTGCTCAGTGTGTCGGCACCGCGCAACATAACCTTCTCAGCGTCAGCTCGCTCGAAAGCGAAATTTATGCGGACCACTAAGTCCTGTCATTAACCCTAATTAAATCCCGTAATTAATATGCCTCTTAATACAAAAAGCCCATAACCTTTCGGTTATGGGCATACTTCTTTTTTTATTATACAGACAACTTTCCCTGCGCATTGGCTTGTGATATTACTTTCACACCCATCCCGGCTTGCATAAAGGTACAATTAAAGTACGGCACTTTATATAAAGTGTTATTACTTTGTAGGGTTATTAAGTTGCAAGGTCAATTTAATGTAGAGTAATGGAACTGTAAGGACACGCTCATGAAAGAAATTACATTACCTGCCAGGCTTATCAGGATGTTTGAAAACGATCCTGTTGTCGGCTGGGGCGTGAAGGACAATCAGTCCCACTTTGTTTATGTCAATAATACGTTCAAAAGCTGGCAGACGCTTTCAACGAAATTTGACTACGAAGGTCGCCATATCAGAGATATGCCTGTTCCGGTTGCAGAATTTGCTGACCTGTTCAGCCAGCAGGAGAGAGAGATAGAAAGAACTGGCCAGGCGGTAAGAGCGATTACCACACATATACAGGGCAAAGAGAAAATCATGCAGCCCGCATACAGCGTTCAGGAGCCACTGTATGACGACACGCATAACTGTATAGGTACACTGGTCAGCGTCAGGCATGTCAGGATCATCACACCGGGAGCGTTGCTGGACGGCAAAATAATTCGGCATGCGACTTTTGAATCGCCCTCATCCGTCTTCACAGAAAAAGAGTGGGAAGTCGTTTATCTGCTGGTCTGTGGCATGAACATAAAAGAAATAAGCAGCATCCTGGCAATTTCAGCCGACGCAGTTAATGGCAGACTCAGAAGTTGTTACAGAAAGACTGGCCTGAATTCGCTTTCCGCACTGACCGGCTATTGCCGTGACAATAAGTTAGACCACTATATTCCACCGTTCTTTCTGAAAAAAGGCCATATTATAATAAGAGGATGAACTGATGGTCAGAAAGCTGAATCCTGTTGAATATTACTTTGATCACTCGCTGTTTGGCTGGGCTATTAAAAACAGTGTCTCACGCTATGTTTATGCCAATAAGATTGCATGCAGTTATTTCAACGTTACGTCTGACACTATTGTGGGGACATTTGACACCGACCTGACGCCAGACATTAGCGATTATTACCACCATATTCTGCATGATGATAAAAAAATCCTGAATACAAAAGAAATGAGCATTGTGCTTAAGACTTTTGAATACGGAAAAGAGAACAGGCTGCGATCTTTTATGGTGGAGAAACGCCCATGGACGTTCAATGACGGAACCGATGGTATTATCTGTACCTACCTTGAGATCACCAATGTTTACTTTTCAACGTTCCTCCGGCCACGTGACAGAAGACCTTTTGTCTTTACCCGGCCCGCGAATATCTTCACCGACAAAGAATGGGAAGTGATTCTGCTACTGCTTTGTGGGGTAAAGCAGAACCTTATGCCAGGAATTCTTGGCATCAGTGCTCCGGCCCTTCGCAACCGGCTTATACGCTGTTACGACAAATCTGGTGCAACCAACAACGCTGCGTTGAAGGAGCATTGTATGCAGGAGGGGTGGGATAACTACATCCCGCCTTTTTTTCTGAACAAAGGATATGTGCTGATTACCTGAGGCGCAGAGGCTGGGTTTGTTCGCTGCGCGAACGGGCTGGCAGAAGAGCTGATGCTGGGATGTTCGCTGCGCGAACGGGCTCTGAGAGGGGTTTCGTTCGCCTGAGCAGTTGGGCAGTTTCAGTATCGCCTCTGCAGGCGACCGACAAGGGGGCGCCAGTCGCCGCGCCCCCTTGACCCCGGGCTCCGGCCTGCTTCACCGCCGCTTCGCGGTTCCTTCGCTTTTTCAGGATTTCTTACGGACCAGCGGGACGCGCCATCCCTGGCGCGAATCCGCCTCTTCGCGACATCCCTGTCGCTCGTCCTGAAATCCCTCATCCGCTCTGCGGTTCTGACGGCCTCCCTCCCCCCTGCTGTTATCTCTTCTTTCTGTGTTGGGTACTTTATCGCTGTGGGTTTTTTGGGACTGGCTTTGACTTTGACTGTGGCTTTAAGTCCAGCAGACAACACAGCACCACAGTTAACACAAAGAAATCACAGGCGGGGGTTGGTGAGAGGCGTCCGAAGCGCTGAGGAACAACCGGAGGCCAGGATGAGCCGACAGGACGTCGGCGAAAGGACGGTTCGCGCCAGGGATGGCGCGTCCGGACGGTCCGCTGGCCGCAGGGCGTGATGAAGGCACCCCGCACAGCGGGGCGCGCAGGCTGCCGGACGCCGGGATTGTTAAGGGGCGGGCGTCCGCCCCTTAACGCGTCCGCCTGCACAGGCAACCTGAAACTCCCTATCGCCTGGCGGGCGTAACCCGCTCAGAGTAAGCCCACTGCAACGCGTAACCCACCCAGAGCAAGCCGCTGCTAAGCATTCCTTAACCGCAACGCGGTAGATTAAGCACTTAACCACCCAAGTTTAATCACAAACAAAATCGACAGAATCACCAGCGCCGCATTCACCTCTTTCGCGCGACCACTCAACAGCTTCACCAGCGTCCAGGTAATAAAACCAAACGCGATGCCATTGGCGATGGAATAGGTCAGCGGCATGGTCAGCGCGGTCACGGTAACCGGGGCAGCCGTGGTGATATCTTTCCAGTCAATATCTGCCAGACCCGATGCCATCAGCACCGCCACAAACAGCAGTGCAGGCGCAGTAGCGTAAACCGGCACGCTGGAAGCCAGCGGTGAGAAGAACAGTGCCAGCAGGAACAGGATACCCACCACGATCGCGGTCAGTCCGGTACGGCCACCGGCACTCACGCCTGCCGCCGATTCCACATAACTGGTGGTGGTCGAGGTCCCGAGCAGTGAACCAAACAGTGCAGCCGCACTGTCAGCAATCAGCGCACGGCCCATCTTCGGCACGTTGCCCTGCTCATCCGCCAGACCAGCACGTTTCGTCACGCCCAGCAGCGTGCCGGTGTTATCAAACACATCGACAAACAGGAAGGCGAAAATCACGCTAATCAGGCCGACGTTAAATGCCCCGGCAATATCCAGCTGCATAAAGGTTGGTGCAATCGATGGCGGCGCAGAAAAGACCCCGGCAAACGGCGACAAACCCATGCCCATCGAGATAAAGGTCACCAGCAGAATACCGATCAGCACCGCGCCGGTGACGCGACGCGCTTCCAGTACCACGATCACCACAAAGCCAAGCATCGCCAGCAGCGGACCCGGTTTGGTCAGATCGCCAATGCCCACCAGCGTGGCCGGATTATCGACCACGATGCCCGCCCCTTCCAGCGCAATGATCGCCAGGAACAGCCCGATACCGGCGCCAATCCCGGCGCGCAGCGGCAGCGGGATACTGGCAATAATCCACTCACGGATTTTAAACAGGGACATTGCGAAGAAAATCACTGCCGAGAGAAACACCGCGCCCAGCGCAACCTGCCACGTGTAACCCATGTGCAACACCACGGTGTAGGTAAAGAAGGCGTTCAGTCCCATGCCTGGTGCCAGCGCGATCGGGTAGTTGGCGATCAGCCCCATCAGCACGCAGCCAATCGCCGCCGCCAGACAGGTGGCGACAAATACCGCGCCTTTATCCATGCCGGTTGCGCCCAGAATGCTCGGGTTCACAAACAGAATATAGGCCATCGCCAGGAAGGTGGTGATCCCGGCGATAATCTCGGTACGAACCGTGGTGTTATGCGCTTTGAGTTTGAATAGTTTTTCTAACATCATCATCTCTCGATACAGGAGACAGCCGTCTCTCTTGCCAAAGGGGTTTGTATGCTGATTATTCTGTTTCCGGGACATGGATGCCGGCCGCTGCATACCTGCGTGCCAGAACCGCCTGAAATCCCTGCCTTACCCACTGCCCAAAGCAATTGCCATGCCATCTGCAAACGCAATCGATTACCTGGCAGAGCCGGACTTGCCTAAGAAGAGTCCGAACCAAAACGAGGCGCGATTATGGTGCAATGCACCGATCCTGCGCAATCGTTTTCCTGCGGCAAATCAGCACCCCCTGAAAACTCTGCGCCAGCGCACGCTTCCATACTCTCACAGGCGAAGCGGGTCACGTTTCAGCACGCTGCCTCAGCAACCTTTTCTGGCCTGTGTAGACTCCAGAATTAACTCTTTCGTAACATTGAGGCCGCGCCATGAAGCCAGCGATTTTGGTGGTGGATGATGATCCTGCTGTCTGCGATGTCCTGCAGGATGCGTTAAGTGAACATCTGTTAACGGTCTACCGCTGTCATCAGGGACGCGAGGCGCTATTGATGCTCAACGCGCACCCGGAGATTTCGCTGGTGATGCTGGATATGATGCTGCCCGATACCAACGGTTTACTGGTGCTGCAGCAGCTTCAGCGGCAACGACCGGAAGTGCTGGTGATTATGCTGACCGGCATGGGTTCAGAAGCGGAGATGGTAGTCGGTCTGGAGATGGGCGCAGACGACTACATCGCCAAACCCTTTAATCCCCGCGTGGTAGTGGCGCGCGCCCGGGCGGCCCTGCGTCGCAGCGGGCGTATCGCACAGGCCGATCCTGAACAGGCGGGCTGGCGTTTTGGCGGCTGGCAACTGGACGATGGCCGCTGCCAGCTGTTTAATCCGCAGCGCGAACTTGTGCCGCTGACCCAGGGAGAATACAGTCTGCTGCGTGCGCTGGTGCATCACGCCCGCAAGGTGCTGACCCGCGATCAGCTGCTGGAGCTGACCCACAGCGAAAGTCTCGATGTGTTTGACCGCACCATCGACGTGCTCATCATGCGGCTGCGCCGTAAAATTGAAACTAACCCGCATCAGCCTGACCTGATCCGCACCATCCGCGGGCTGGGTTACGTCTTTTCGGCCGATGTGGTGAAACCCGATTCGACAACGCGTGCCAGTCAGATTGCCTGATTACGCCTGCCGCGCTCAGGATAGCCAGTCCGAATAATCGTTGCACAGCAGCCAGCGCGGCGCTTCATCCTCATTCAGTGGATTAAAACGGGCCAGCGGCGTCAGAAACACGTTGTCGTTTTCATCATCGTTGGGCATTGATACCTCGCCCACCAGCACATCGCCGAAGCCGCTTTCGCCCCAGAAACTGTGCCAGACGCCCGCCTCCAGCGTTACGCTTTCACCCGGAGAGAGCCGCAGTTGTGAACCGGCAGCATGAATCTGGCGCAGGCCATCCAGCGACACTGCCACCGGCGAGTCAGCCAGCCCGTCACCGTCGCGGTTATGCAGTTCGACAATCAGGTTGCCGCCGCCGCGATTGATGATGTCTTCCATCTTGCGCGGATGATAGTGCATCGGCGTCAGTTGCCCTTCACGCACGTGCATTATCTTCTCGGCGTAGGGTTTATGCCACGGCTGCCCGCCCGGCGAGCCGTTACGAAGGGTAAACAGCGTCAGGCCGGTCTGCATAAAATCTGCCGCGCCAAAACTGGTGAGGTCCCAGCCCAGCCGCAGCGCCAGAATCTCCTGTATCACGTCGCGATCCTGAGCGCGCCACTGGCTGACGCTGTAATCGGCCCACGGCGGCAGATGCACATCCTGCTGCCGGAAAAACTCGCGGGTATGTTGCAGATAAGAGTTAACCTCTGAACGTTGCATAGTGGCCTCCTGAGAGCGGCACCCGAAGGGTGCCACATTAAAGCCTATTTCACCGTCCAGCCCTGATAGCTGCCGATATTATTGCGGTCGATCAGTTTCACCGGGATCAGCACGGGCTTATCCGGGGCCGGTTTGCCCTGCAGGATGTCATAGCCAATCTCAACCGCTTTGGCCGCCATGACCTGCGGGTCCTGCGCAGGCGTCGCAACGAACAGTGAATTCTTGCGCTTCAGCGCCTCTTCACCGTCTGGCGAGCCATCGACGCCAACGATAAAGAACTCACTGCGCTGCGCCTGTTTCGCGGCTAAATCGGCACCAATCGCGGTCGGGTCGTTGATAGCAAAGACCGCATCGATTTTCGGGTTAGCCGAGAGCAGGCCGGTCATGACTTCCAGTCCGCCTTCACGACTGCCTTTGGCGTTCTGGTTGTAGGAGAGCAGCTTGATATCCGGATGGGTTTTCAGCTCATTCATGCAGCCTTCAACGCGGTTCTGTACAGCTGAAACCGGCGGTCCGTTGATGATCACCACGTTGCCTTTGTTCTTCAGGCGGTCAGAAATATATTTACAGGCCATCGCGCCCGCCTCGGTGTTATCGGAGGTGATGGTCGCATTCGCGCCATCGGCTGCCACGTCGACCGCCACCACCACGATACCGGCGTCACGCGCCCGCTTCACCGCCGGGGCGATCCCTTTGGAGTCGGCGGCATTGAGGATAATCATGTCGACTTTGGCCGCGATAAAGTTATCAATCTGGCCGACCTGCTGACCGAGATCGTAACCGCTGGAGACCAGCGTCACGTTGACCTTATCGCCCGCCAGCTGACGCGCCTTCATCTCTGCGCCTTTGGTGATCTGCACGAAGAAGGGGTTAGCGAGATCGCCGACCGTGACGCCAATAGATTTGAGTTCTTTTGCCTGAGCCAGGCCGGTGCTGAACAGCGTCGCCGCCAGCAGCCCGGTTACAATCGGATTAAAACGCATAGACCTTCTCCTGCTGTTTTCAAGGTGCCAACCGCTTAATGGCGTTTTTTTGGGTGGCGGAGGCGACACGGCGCATCCGCCCTTTTCAGCCTCAACTCACATGATGTCGGGTACGGTATTTGTCGATCAGGACCGCGATGATGATCACCGCGCCCTTAATCACCAGCTGCCAGAAATAGGAGACGCCCATCAGCGTCATGCCGTTGTTCAGCGTGGCGATAATCAGTGCGCCAATCAGGGTGCCGGTGATGGTGCCGATGCCGCCGACAAAGCTGGTCCCGCCGAGGATCACCGCCGCAATCGCATCCAGCTCGTAGCCGACGCCGAGGTTGCCGTTGGCGCTGTAGAGCCGCGAGGCGCTCATTAAGCCGCCCAGCCCTGACAGCAGGCCGCTCATGCCGTAGACAAACAGCAGCACCACGCCAACCTTGATGCCGGTAAGACGCGCCGCCTGGATGTTGCCGCCGACCGCGTAGATATGGACGCCCAGCGTGGTGCGACGCAGGATGAACCAGCAGATGGCGATTACCGCAAAGGCAATCACAATCAGCCACGGCACCGGCCCGAGATAGCCGTTACCAATCCACTCAAAGTTAATATCGGAGTTAATCACCGTGGTGCCGTTCGCCAGCAGATAGGCCGCCCCGCGCAGCGCAGTGTAGGTGCCGAGCGTGACAATAAAGGGCGGCAATCCGGCCCAGGCGACCAGGATACCGTTGAACAGCCCCATCACCAGGCCCGCGCCCAGCGCCATCGGAATAGTAAGGGAGGCGAGCATCGGATCCAGCGACGCCACCAGCGCGACCACCGCCGTAGTGCCCAGCATCGATCCCACCGACAGGTCGATGCCGCCGGTCAGAATGACAAAGGTCATGCCCGCCGCCAGCACGATGTTGATCGACGCCTGACGGGTAATGTTGAGCAGGTTCGCTTCGGTAAAGAAGTTGGGCGTAACGAACCCAAATACCGCCACGATCAGGATAAGAATCGGCAGGATACCCACCGTTTGCAGCAGATCGCCCATCAGGGCGCGTTTCAGCGTCGGCGCTTTGGTGCGGGCCAGTTGTGACATGATGGTCTCCTCAGATTTCGCCTGCTGACGTGCTGTGCGCACCGGTTGCCAGCGTCATAATGTTTTCCTGACTGATGTGGCTGCCCTCAAGCTCACCGACGATGGTGCCTTCGTGCATCACGTAAACGCGGTCGCTCATCCCGACCACTTCCGGCAGTTCGCTGGAGATCATTAAAATCGCCACACCCTGCCGCGCCATCTCCTGCATCATGCGGTAGATCTCGCTTTTCGCGCCGACATCGACGCCGCGCGTCGGCTCATCCAGGATCAGAATGCGCGGGCCAATCGCCACCCAGCGTGAGATCAGCAGCTTCTGCTGGTTGCCGCCCGACAGGCCGCCTGCACGGACCTGAGCGTGTGGTACACGAATATTGAGTGAGGCGATCGCCTCCGTCGCGATGGTCTGTCCTTTACGGCGGTTGAGCATGCCGTAACTCGAATCGCGCTCCAGCGTCGCCATGACGATGTTCTCCTGCGCCGCCATCTCCAGAAACAGCCCCTGCTCTTTGCGGTTCTCAGTGAGAAAACCGATACCGCGCGCAATCGCATCACGCGGCGAATGAATAGTGACCTTCTCGCCGTCGATCCAGATCTCACCCTGTTTCGGCTTGTGTACGCCAAAGATCAGCTGTGCCAGTTCACTGCGGCCTGCGCCCACCAGACCGGCCAGGCCGACTATTTCCCCGGCCCGCACCGCCAGACTGCTGGGATGCACTTTGCCGCCGTCGGCGAGGTGATTCACTGCCAGCCGGATGTCGCCCAACGGGATAGCCCGGTCTTTGTTAAACAGGTCGCTGAGCGGCCGCCCGACCATCATCCGCACCAGTTCACTGGCATTGAGCTGGTCACGGGTCAGGCTGCCCACATACTCCCCGTCACGCAGCACGCTGACGCGATCGGACAGCTCATAGACCTCCGCCATGCGGTGGCTGATATAGATAATGGCCATGCCTTCGCTGCGCAGCCGTTTAATCAGCGCAAAAAGCTGTTCGGTTTCGCGATTAGAGAGCGCGGCGGTCGGCTCATCCATCACCAGGATGCGGCTGTTGCGTTGCAGCGCGCGGGCGATCTCCACCTGCTGCTGCTCGGCGATGCTCAATCGACTCACCAGATCCCAGGCGCTGAACTGCGCGCCGAGCCGGTCAATCACCCGCTGCGCCTCTTCGGCCATCTGCCGCCGCTTCACCAGCCCGCCGGGTGCGATTTCGCTGCCGAGAAAAATGTTCTCCGCCACCGTCAGATTGGGTGCCAGGTTGATCTCCTGATAAATCAGGGTGATCCCGGCGGCCAGCGCCTCTTTCGGCCCCTTAATCGTATAGGGCCTGCCTTCAATGAGAATTTCCCCGCTGCTGGCGGTATAGGCACCGGCCAGAATCTTCATCAGTGTGCTTTTACCCGCGCCGTTCTCCCCCATCAGCGCATGAACCTCACCAGGATACACCGTGAGGTCAACGCCCTTCAGGGCATGAAAATTGCCGAAGCGCCGGGTAATGCCCCGCATTTCCAGTATCGGTGTGGCTGTCATCGCCCTGCTCCTGCGGACTGTGGATAGCCGCCAGTTAAGCAACACCAGATAAACGGAAAATGTCAGCCGCCATTCATATTTGTCATAAATGCCCGACATCACGCTCCTATACTCGGCCCACTGTTGCAGTGATGAAGAGGTCGTGGGATGCAGCGCAGTTATCCGTGGCAGGCCGGGGCACGTGGCCGCCTGTTGATGTTCAATCTGCTGGTAGTGTCGGTCACGCTGATGGTGAGCGTGGTGGCGATTATCGGCTTTCGTCATGCCGGGGCGATTCAGGAGCAGGCGCAGGCGCAGACGCTGGCGGATATGAACGGCAGCCTGGCGCTGGCACGTGACACCGCCAACGTGGCGACAGCAGCGGTGCGGCTGTCGCAGGTGGTCGGGGCGCTGGAGTATCAGAGCGAATCACAGCGGCTGCAGCAGAATCAGCAGGCGTTGCAGCAGTCGCTGAGCCTGCTGGCCAGCGCGCCGCTGGCGGCCCGTCAGCCGGAGCGCATCGCCCGGATCCGCGCGCGCAGCCTGATGCTGGAACAGACGATTAACAGCCTGCTGCTGAACGGCCATCAGCGGCATCTGCAGCGCAACAACATGCTGAGCGATCTGTGGCAGACGCAGATTCTGCTCAGCCATATCGACCAGCGGGTGCAGCTGGAACAGCGGACGCGACCGGATGCCGCACTGCGCGAACAGACCGAACGGCTGATCACCATCGCCATCCGTACACCCTCGCCCATCGCCGTGATTGAGCAGCTTCAGCAGATCATGACGCAGTGGCGCACGGTGCCGCTGACGGGGATCACCGGTCAGCAGGTACAACGGCTGCTGGTCACTCAGCAGCGCCTGCTGCCGCTGGCGGAGGCGCTGGAGCAGAGTGACCTGGCGATCGCCTACGCCACCTACCGGATTAAAGCGCTGGTCGCGATGCTGAACGACGATATCAATGCGTCGGTGCAGCAGGTCGCATTGCAGAGCGAGGCGCGCACCCAGGCCACCCATCACGAACTCGACTCCATCATCGGCTTTATCGCGCTATTTGTGCTGCTGGCGCTGGCGATCACCGGGTACGCCGGGATCTATATCTACCGCAATCTTGGGTCGAGCCTGACGGCGATTGCCGGGGCGATGACGCGGCTGGCGCAGGGCGAGCAGAACGTCAGCGTGCCGGGATTGCAGCGGCGCGACGAGCTGGGCGAGCTGGCGCGCGCCTTTAACGTCTTTGCCCGCAATACCTCCTCGCTGGCGCATACCTCACGACTGCTGAAAGAGAAAAGTAATCAGCTGGAATCCACGTTTCTGGCGATGCGCGACGGCTTTGCCCTGTTCGATCACCACGGTCAGCTGGTGGTGTGGAACGCCCAGTATGCCGAGCTGCTGGGTATCGCGCCGCGTGAGCTGCATCGTGGCGTCCATTATCAGCAACTGCTGGCTCCGCTGGCGGTCGATCTGCACGATCCCGGCGAACCGCAGGAGATCCGGCTGGCCGATGGCCGGACACTGGAGCTGCGCTTCAGCCCGATCCCCCGGCGCGGCATGGTCAATACCGTGCTGGATCGGACCTCGCGCAAAACGCTGGAGGAGGCGCTACAGCACAGCCAGAAGATGAAGGCGGTCGGTCAGCTGACCGGCGGCCTGGCGCACGACTTCAACAATCTGCTGGCGGTGATTATCGGCAGTCTGGCGCTGACTGAAGGCCAGCTGATGCCCGGCCCGCTGGCGACCCGGATAGAGCGGGCGCGGCAGGCCGCCGATCGCGCCGCCCAGCTGACGCAGCGGCTGCTGGCGTTTTCACGCAAGCAGGCGCTCTATCCCCGCGCGGTGTCGGTGGTGACGCTGGTGGATAACCTGCAGAGCCTGTTGCAACACTCGCTGCTGCCGGGTCAGCAGCTGGTTATTGATGCGCAGCGTCCTGGCTGGCTGGCCTGGATTGATGCCAGCCAGCTGGAGAATGCGCTGATGAATCTGGTGGTAAACGCGCGCGATGCGATGTATCAGCAAAGCGGCGAAATCCGGCTGCGCATCTGGAATCAGCGTCGTCCGGAAGCAGGCGAGAAAAGTGACAGGGTCACAATAGAGGTCATCGATCGCGGTTGTGGTATGTCCGCCGAGGTTCGCGAGCAGGTTTTCGAGCCCTTCTTCACCACCAAAGCCACCGGCAGCGGCAGCGGGCTGGGGCTGTCAATGGTTTACGGCTTTGTGCGACAGTCAGGCGGGCAGATCGAACTGGAAACCGCGCCGGGCCAGGGCACCACGGTGCGGCTGCTGTTGCCGCGCGCTTCGGAAGCCGCCGCCACTGCCGCGATCGCCCCGCCACCGCCAAAGCCCGCGGAGGCAGAGGCAGCGAACAACCGGCTGATACTGGTGCTGGATGATGAACCGGCGGTGCGCCAGACGTTGTGCGAGCATCTGCATCAGCTGGGGTATCTGACGCTGGAGTGTGGTGATGGTGAAGCGGCGCTGGCGCTGCTGCGCCAGACGCCTGATATCGACCTGCTGATCAGCGATCTGATGCTGCCCGGCGAGATCAATGGTGCAGAGGTGATCCGCCAGGCGCAGCAGAACTGGCCGCAGCTGGCGACGCTGCTTATCAGCGGTCAGGATCTGCGCCACCAGCCGGTGACGCTGCCGCTGTGCGAACGGCTGGCGAAACCCTGGCAGCAGGCCCAGCTGGTGCAGGCGCTGCAGCGCGCCTGGCAGCGCAGCGAGCGACTTAATCGCGCGCAGCAGGCTGCCACAACGGCACCGGCTTGCCACTGATGTAGCGCTTACGCAGGCGGCTAGAGATCACATCCATCACCATGACCACTACCACCAGGATCAGCGTCAGGAACATCACCACATCCCAGTTCCACAGCCGCATGTTCTCGGCATAGACCAGGCCGACGCCACCCGCGCCGACAAAGCCCAGCACCGCCGCCGAGCGGGTATTAGACTCAATCTGGTAAAGGCTCAGCGCCAGGAACTGCGGAAATGACTGGGTGAAGATGCCGAACCGGTGTTTCTGCAGACTGTTGGCCCCGACCGCGCCCAGCCCGCGACTGGGCGAGCGCTCCACCGCTTCATGCCCTTCGGCGTACAGCTTACCGAGCAGGCCGACATCCTGCAGGATAATCGCCAGCACCCCGGCCAGCGGCCCCATCCCCACCGCTCGCACGAATATCAGCCCCCAGATCGCCATATCGATGCCGCGTAACACATCGAACAGACGCCGCACCAGAAACGCCAGCGGCTTCGCAGCGCGATCGTGCATCACATTGCGTGCCGCCAGAAACGACAGCGGCAGCGCCAGCAGCGAGGCAGTCAGCGTGCCGGCAAAGACAATCCCTAAGGTGATGCCGACCTGCGACAGATAGTAGCCAAACGGCCAGTTCACGAAATCGTGCCAGACAAACATCCGCAGGAAATAGCGCCCCAGCTGCTGACAGCCCATCAGCAAACGCGGCCACTCCAGACCAAATACCGAGAAGAAAAAGAGGTAGTAGAGCAGCACTGCCAGTGTCATCAGCGCCAGGCGACGCAGATAGCGCGGCTGTGCGGCGAAGAGTTCACGATGCTGCTGCTTCATTAGCGCGATATCGGGAACGGTGCTTATCATGTCCTGTCTCCTGTGACACGGCGACGAAGCTGGCCGGAGAGCGTATCCAGCAGCGACACCACAATCAGGATCAGCAGCAGCGTGATACTGACCTGATCGTAGCGGTCCAGTTTGATATTGGTCATCAGCTCCTGGCCGATGCCACCCGCGCCGACCAGCCCAAGAATGGTGGAGGAGCGAAAGTTAATCTCCAGCCGCATAAAGCTGTAGGAGAGAAAGATCGGTTTCACCTGTGGCCAGAAGGCGAAACGCATCCGCTGCAGCTTGCTGGCACCGCAGGCGGCCAGACCGCGCACCGGCTTATCCGACGCCGACTCAATCGCCTCGTAAAACAGCTTGGTCAGGCTGCCCACGGTGTGCAGCGCCAGCGCCAGAAAACCAGGGATCGCGCCGATGCCAAACGCCATGACAAACATCACCGCCCACGCCAGCTCTGGCATGGTGCGCAGAAAGGCAACACAGGCGCGAATCGTCATCCGCACGCTGACCGGCGTCTGGGTGTTGTCGGCGGCGAAAAAGGCCAGCACTGCGGCCAGTGCCACCGCCACCAGCGTCGAGGCCAGCGCCAGTTGCAGCGTTTCCCAGATCAGCGGCAGCTGAATCGGCAGACGGTAGCCCCAGTAAGCCAGCGAGCCACTGGTTTTGCCGTCGGCAAACAGCAGCGGCAGATGCAGCACCGGCAGGATTTCGTGCAGGTAGTCGAAGAAGTGCGGCAGCGACTGCCAGACGGTGAGCAGATTAAATTCTGCCACCCTGCCCGCCGCCAGATAGAGCGCCACCAGCAGCAGTGACCACAACAGCGTGTCACGCTTCTGCTGACGGCGGATGCGTTGGTAATAGTGTTCGAAGTCGGTCAAAGGGGTTCTCCGGCGCTAAAGCAGCGGGACGCAGGCGGGGTTGCCGCGTCCCGCCTTTCCCGCCTGGGCAGGAAAAGTCAGGAAGTCCGGCCTTAGCCGCGGCTGCCTTTCATCAGGTCACGTTTCATATCGATGATATTTTTGTAATCAGCGACCGTCGCCTCACCGATATGCTGCTCACCGCCTACCGCTTTCACGAAGCAGGCGTGATCTTCCTTATCCAGCTTTTTAATCGCCGACACCACTTTCGCTTTAAAGTCAGCGGGCAGCTTGTTGCTGACCAGCACCGGGCCGTTGGGAATCAGCGGTGACTGCCAGATAATGCGGATCTGCTTCATCAGATCCGGATGGTCCATACGGATCAGACGGCCAAATGCGCCAGAGGTGTAGCCGCTGTTGTAGTCACCGACCAGCGAGGTCCAGGTGACCGCGCCATCGAACTGGTTGTTCAGCACGCCCAGAATGTCCTGCTCATGGCCGCCAGAGAAGGTGACGCTGGAGAAGGTGTTGTTATATTTGTCATCCACCGAGCCGCCGAACATCTTCTTAAACGCCTGGTTTGGCATCAGGAAACCGGACGTCGAGTCGGGATCGGCCATACCGAAAGATTTGCCCTTCAGGTCTTCCAGCTTTTTATACGGGCTGTCCGCTTTAACGATGACGACAGAGTGGTAGCCACGTGACTGATCTTTGTCATCCACCACAATGCCGACCACGTCTACCGCTTTCGGGTCCTGAATGTAGACCGAGGCAAACGAAGCCGGTGACATACTCAGTACCATATCGATCTTGCCGCCCAGCAGGCCCTGAATCACGCCCGAATAGTCAGAGGCGTTGCGCATCTGGGTATCCACACCCAGCTCTTTATCAAAGAAGGTCTTCACACACTGATTGTCGCCGATCTGCTGGGTGGCGTTCTGCCCGCCCAGAATCCCCAGATTAAGCTGTTTCGGCGCATCCGCTGCGCTGACACCAAACGCCATGACAGGGGTCAGAAGTGCTAAAGAAGTCAGTTTCATTCGGAATTATTCTCTTGCTGTGGACGTTAATGGATTTGGTTAAGTTCATCACCGTACAGCTGGTGCAGCAGGCTGTCGGTGAGTCGGGAAGGATGGCCGTCAAACAGCACCACGCCGCGCTGGATGCCAATCACACGGGTGCAATAGCTTTTCACCAGCTCAATCGAGTGCAGGTTGACCATGACGCTGATGCCCTGCTCGCTGACCTGACGCAGTACATCCATGATGCGTTTGGTATTTTTAGGGTCGAGCGACGCCACCGGCTCATCGGCCAGCAGGATTTTGGGGTTCTGCATTAATGCGCGACAGATCGCCACGCGCTGCATCTGACCGCCAGAGAGGTTTTCCGCCCGCTGCAGCGCCTGCGGCAGCATGTTCATCCACTGCAGCAGTTCGATGGCGTGCGCCCGGTCCTGGTCAGAGAAGATTTTAAAGAAAGACTTCAGCGTGCCGGTCTGGCTCAGACGGCCCAGCAGCACGTTGGTCAGCACGTCGAGTCGCGGCACCAGACAGAAGTCCTGAAAGATCATGCCGCACTGGCTGCGCCATTCGCGCAGCTGGCGGCTGTTGAGCGTGACCACGTTACGATCGGCTTCGCCTTCATGCAGGCTTATAATCGCGCCGGACGTGGCGTTAATCGTGCCGTTGAGCATATGCAGCAGGGTCGATTTACCCGCGCCCGAGCGGCCAATCACCGCCACCAGTTCACCGGCGTGCAGGTCGAAACTAACCTGATCCAGCACCTGGGTGTCGCCGTAGGCTTTGCTCAGTTTCTGCACCGACAACACTTTTTGTCCGCTGTGGCTGACCGGTGGTACGTCGTTATCGACCACCGTTTTCAGAAGTGCCTGTGCCATGCTGTTCTCCGTCATCGCTGATTGCGTCTGCCGGTTATTAAGGCGTGGCGCGATGAACGCGGGATGACAGCAAGATGATCAAACCGTGACAGGCCAGTGCGCACCGCACAGCAATGTCTGACCGTCACGGGCAGGCTGCACACCCTCCGACAACGGGTTTTCGGCTAACCAGTTATCCATCTCATGACTGAGGTGGGTCAGCCACGTCTGACGCGGCTGAAGCAGCGCCGCAATCGCCAGTGCCCGGGTCACATCATTGTGATTACGCGGTTCGGCACGGGGCGGATCGTTGCAGTCAATCACCAGTTGATCCAGCGGCTGGCCACGCAGGAAGTCGGCGGTATCGGACGGCAGTTCGCAGGTGTCGCACAGCCAGGCGAGCCGGGTGCCATGCCAGTCGAACAGATAGCCGTGCGTCAGCTTCGAGTGTTGCAGGGGCAGCGGCGTGACCTGCAATTCACCGAAGGCGTGCGCCACAAACGGCGTTAAGGCGGGACGGAAATCGAGCAGGCCAGGGTGTTTATAGAGATCGTCACAGCCACGCGGATCGGGCGGTCCCCAGACCGGAATCGGTGCGCCCACTCCCCAGCGCAGCGCAAACAGGCCCTGCACATGATCCATGTGGTAATGGGTCAGCAGAATGCGCGTCAGCGTGCCGGGCGGAAAGCGCGACGCCAGCAGCGGCAGACCGGCATCCAGCAGGATTCGCTCGTGGCCAAACTCAATCAGCGCACTGCAGGCCGCACGCGCATGGGCGCTATTGCGCTGCGCCCGCTGGCAGGCGCGACAGTCGCAGCCCGGCAGCGGTGCCGCAGTCACCCCGCCGGTACCCAGAAAAGTGAGTTTCATTGATGCGCCTCCAGTATCTGGCGCAGCTGGCAGACGGTATCCGCCAGCGCGCCGTCGTTGTTGAGAATAAGGCAGCCATCGGGCTGCGGCTGAGCGGCGCGCGCCAGCCGCCGGGCGATCTCCGCCTCATCTTCCCGTCCGCGCTGACGCAGCCGCGCCGCCAGTACCGCGGGCGACACCTGCAGACAGACTGGCAGCAGCTGCGCACCAAACCGCGCCTGCGCCTGGGCCAGATGCAGCCGCGACCCGTTCACCACCACATTCTGCCCGCGCAACAGCCATTGCTCGGTCTCACAGCCGATGCCGTAGCGGAAACCGTGCGCCTCCCAGCTCACCGCAAACAGGCCGAGTGCGGCGCGACGCTCAAACTCCGCCTCAGTCAGCGCCACATGGTTTTCACCGCCCGCATCGGCGGCGCGGGTAATGTAGCGATGGGCGATCAGCAGCCGGGGCGGCGGTGACGCCCGCAGCGCATCCAGCAGGCTGTCTTTACCCGAACCCGAGGGACCGGTGAGCCAGATCAGCCGCGCCATCAGTACACCTGCCGACCTTTGCTCCAGACGTGCCGCACGTGCGGGTAACCGTGTGCGGTGTGCGCCAGCACCAGATCGGCGCGGCAGCCCTCGGCGATCACACCGCGATCCTCCAGCCCTAGCGCGCGGGCCGGGTTACAGGTCACCAGTGCAATCGCCTGCGCCATGCCGAGGCTGTTGCGCTCATCATCTGCCAGCCGGAACGCCGCATCCAGCAGGCTGGCCGGGTAGTAATCGGATGACAGAATATTCAGCAGGCCGTGTGACGCCAGTTCCCAGGCGGCAACGTTGCCGGAGTGCGAGCCGCCGCGCACGATGTTGGGCGCGCCCATCAGCACCTGCATGTTGCGATAGCGTGAGGCGCGAGCCGCCTCCAGCGTGGTCGGAAACTCCGCGATGCGGCTGCCTGCCGCATGGGATTCCTCCACGTGCGCCGCGGTAGCGTCATCGTGGCTGGCAATGGCGATGCCATGTTCGCGGCACAGTCCGGCAATCGCCTGACGATTGGGCTGCGACCACGCTGCCGCCAGAGTGAGCTGGTCATGCTCGAACTGATCCATCTCGGCGTCGTTGAGCTGATATTTGCCCTGATAATATTCGCGATATTTGGTCAGCGACGCATACTGGCGCTGGCCCGGCGAATGGTCCATCAGCGACACCAGCGCCAGTTCCGGCGTGCCCATCAGCGCTTCAAACAGCGGCGCGGTGGTAGGATGCGGCAGTTCACAGCGCAGATGCAGCAGATGCTCGGCCCGGTTCAGCCCTTTACGGTTGCTGTCGCGGATGGCGTCGATCATCTTGCTGAGGTTATCCAGCCGGTGCCCGCCGTCGCGCACATCGCCCACGCCAATCGCGTCCAGCACGGTGGTGATGCCGCTGGAAACCATCAGCGCATCGTGGCTGCTCATCGCCGAATGTGCAGGCCAGTCCACTTTTGGCCGTGGGGTGAAAAACTTGTCGAGGTTATCGGTGTGCAGCTCCACCAGCCCCGGCAGCAGCCAGGCCCCTTCGCCATCCAGCGCGCCCGGCTGCTGGCTGGTGGTTTCGCTGAAGCTGCTGATGCGCTCATCACGAAACTCCAGCGATCCGTTCACCACTTCGTTTTCCAGCACCAGTCTGACGTTATTGATGATCATGCCTGCACTCCTGTGTCGGTCGGGTGCATCAGGTGCAGCCGGTCGGCTACCCGCTCGCGCACCGCCCGATCGTGAAAAATACCGACGATGGCGGCACCCCGGGCGCGCGCCTGTTCAATCAAACTCACTACCGCCGCGCTGTTGACGCTGTCGAGCGAGGCGGTGGGTTCATCCAGCAGTAGCACCGGATAGTCGGCGATAAAGCCGCGAGCGATGTTCACGCGCTGCTGCTCTCCGCCGGAAAAGGTGGACGGGGCCAACGACCAGAGACGCTGCGGCACATTCAGCCGGGCCAGCAGTTCGGCGGCCCGCGCTTCGCAGAATTCACGATCCACGCCGCGCTCCAGCAGCGGCTGCATCACAATCTCCAGTGTCGGCACGCGCGGGATCACCCGCAGAAACTGGCTGACCCAGCCCAGCGTGTCACGGCGCAGGGCGATAATCTGACGCGCTGATGCCTGCGCCATATCGATCCATTCGCCCTGATGCGCCACGCGGATGTGGCCGCTGTCGGGCTGATAGTTGCCATAAAGCGCGCGCAGTAGCGTGGATTTGCCGCTACCAGAGTGACCGTGCAGCACCACGCATTCGCCCTCGCCTGCCGTCAGACTGGCGTTGTGCAGCACCGGCAGCGCCGCGCCGTTCTGATTGTGCAGCACAAAGGTTTTACACAGATTTTCTACACGCAGACGCGGAGTGTGAGTCGTCATTTAATTGAGCACCGAAGAGACCAGCAGTTGAGTGTAAGGATGATGAGGATCGTCCAGCACGCGGTCGGTCAGACCGCTCTCCACCACCCGCCCCTGTTTCATCACCAGCAGGCGATGCGCCAGCAGTCGCGCTACGCCGAGATCGTGAGTGACAATCACCACCGCCAGATTCAGCTCGCGCACCAGCGTTCGCAGCAGATCCAGCAGTCGCGCCTGCACCGAGACATCCAGCCCGCCGGTTGGCTCATCCATAAACATCAGCTGCGGCTGCGTCACCAGGTTACGGGCAATCTGCAGACGCTGCTGCATCCCGCCGGAAAAGGTGGTCGGCAGATCGTCGATGCGACCGGCATCAATCTCTACCGCCTGTAACCAGCGGCTCGCCTCGGCGCGGATGTCGCCATAGTGGCGCTGCCCGGTCGCCATCAGCCGTTCGCCGATGTTGCCGCCCGCACTGACCTGCGAACGCAGTCCGTCCATCGGATGCTGATGTACTACGCCCCACTCGGTGCGCAGCAGGCGACGGCGATCGCTTTCACTCATCTGATAAAGGTTGCGGTTCTGATAAAGAATGCTGCCCTGCTGCGGCGTCAGACGCGCCGACAGGCTCTGCAGCAGCGTGGTTTTACCGGAGCCGGACTCGCCGACAATCCCCAGCACTTCACCGGGCCAGAGATCAAAACTGACCTGCTCAAACCCTTTGCCCGGCGCGTAAAGATGGGTGAGCTGGTTCACCGCAAGCAGCGGCTGTTCACTGTGCATGTTGCTGTTCCTGCTGCTGATGGCAAAAGTCGGTGTCGGAGCAGACAAACATCCGCGTTCCCTGATCGTCCATCACCACCTCATCGAGATAGCTGTGGCGCGAGCCGCACAGCGCGCAGGGTTCTTCCCACTGCTGCACGGTGAACGGGTGATCGTCGAAGTCGAGACTCTCCACGCGGGTATAAGGCGGCAAAGCGTAGATGCGCTTTTCACGCCCGGCACCAAACAGCTGCAACGCGGGCATCATGTGCATCTTCGGGTTATCGAATTTAGGAATGGGCGACGGATCCATCACGTAGCGATCGTTGACCCGCACCGGATAAGCGTAGGTGGTGGCGATATGCCCGTAGCGGGCGATATCTTCATACAGCTTCACCTGCATGATGCCGTACTCCTCCAGCGCGTGCATAGTGCGGGTCTCGGTTTCGCGCGGCTCAATAAAACGCAGTGGCTCAGGGATCGGCACCTGAAAAATCAGGATCTGATCCTCCTCCAGTGGCGTTTCCGGGATGCGATGGCGGGTCTGGATCAGCGTGGCATCGGCGGTGCGCTCGGTGGTGGCCGCGCCGCTGACCCGCTTAAAGAACTGGCGGATCGATACCGCATTCGTGGTGTCATCTGCGCCCTGATCGATCACCTTGAGCACATCCTGATCGCCAATCACGCTGGCGGTGATCTGGATGCCGCCAGTGCCCCAGCCGTAAGGCATCGGCATCTCGCGTCCGGCGAATGGCACCTGATAGCCGGGGATCGCCACCGCTTTCAGGATGGCGCGACGGATGGTGCGTTTGGTCTGCTCGTCGAGATAGCCGTTGTTATAGCCGGTGAGTTCAGCCATGGTTGCGTTCCTGATAATCGTTCTGGAGCTGTTTCAGCAATTCCAGCTCGGCCTGAAAATCGACGTAGTGCGGCAGCTTGAGGTGCGAGACAAAGCCCGCCGCTTCGACGTTGTCGGCGTGCGACAGCACAAACTCTTCATCCTGCGCCGGGCTGGTCACACGCTCATTCTGCTCGCGGCTTTGCAGCGCGCGGTCTACCAGCGCCATCGCCATCGCTTTGCGTTCGGCACGGCCAAACACCAGCCCGTAACCCCGGGTAAACTGCGGCGCAGCATCATCGCTGTGGGCGACGCCGTTGACCATTTCACACTCCGTCAGCAGCAGTTCCCCGATCTCCAGCTCAAAACCCAGCTCTTCGGGACAGATGCTGACGCTGAGAGTGCCGGTGCGGATCTCACCGGCAAACGGATGGGTACGGCCATAGCCGCGCTGGGTCGAATAGCCCAGCGCCAGCAGAAACCCTTCGTCGCCGCGCACCAGCTGTTGCAGCCGCGCGGCGCGTGAGGCGGGAAAACTCACTGGCTCGCGGGTGATATCGACCGGCTCGCTGCCGTCATCCACCTCGCCAGCAGCCAGCCCTTCCTCGCTCATCATGCTGAACATATGGGGGCACTGGTCTGGCACCGGGCAATCGTCACGCGGCGCAGCGGGCGTTTCACCGTTAGCCAGCAGCGTGAAGTCGAGCAGCCGGTGGCTGTAGTCATAGGTTGGGCCCAGCACCTGGCCGCCCGGCAGATCTTTGTAGACCGCCGAGATGCGGCGTTCGATACGCATCGCACCGGTCGCCAGCGGCGTGCTCTCCGCCAGCCGTGGCAATGTGGTTCGATAAGCGCGCAGCAGAAAGATCGCCTCGACCAGATCGCCGCTGGCCTGCTTGATAGCCAGCGCCGCCAGTTGCGGATCGTAAATTCCGCCTTCGGTCATCACCCGGTCCACCGCCAGGCCCAGCTGCTGCGCCACCTGGTCACAGCCGAGTTCCGCTACTGCCCGATCCCCGCGTCGCAGATCGGCCTGCAGCTGGTGGGCATTAGAGATGGCTTTTTCGCCCCCTTTCACCGCGACATACATCAGCACACCTCCACAACGGTGGTGCGCGGCACGGCCATGATCGCTTCGCCACAGGTGAAGATCAGATCCACGCCCTGTGGAAACGGATGCGGACGGGTGCGCAGATATTCCAGTACGCTTTCCGGCAGCTGCGGCGCAATGGCGCGGGTTTCCCGCAGGCCGGGACCGGAGAGACGCAGCGTTAATCCGCCATTCAGCGACGGTACCTCGATAATCAGCGTGGTGCTTTTTTCCGGCGACATGTTGTCACCCGCCGCGAACTGCGTCGGATCCGGCTGCGCCGCCGCATGGCTCAGCGCGAAAGGGGCGTCCTGCTGCGTGGTGATGGGCGCGCCGGTGTGGAAGCGCAGATTGTTGCGCAGCTGTTCGTTGTCGATTTGCGCATCCAGCCAGACCGGACTTTCCTGGTCAACCAGCGTCAGCAGCAGCGCCGTGGCCGCCGGGGACAGTGCGCCCCAGCCCTGTTGCAGCGGCAGCGAGACCATCACGCCCGGTTCGCTCATCGCTTTCAGAATGCGGCGAAACGCGCGCTGTGCATCCGCGACCGGATGGTTAAAACTTGCCAGTAAAGTCATCAGTTATCTCCGCGAACCAGCGTAAAGAAATCCACTTTGCTGCTGGCGATTTCACGGGCGCGCAGCTGTCGCTGCTCATCGCGCCACGCTGCCAGCGGCGTAATAATCTTCTCTTCCAGCAAAAGCCGGGTTTCCGGCTGCTGCAACAGCGCATCCAGCAGGGCGCAGCGTTCGGCATGGGCTTTGTCGCGCCCTAACAGGTAGCTGTAGCCCAGGGTGCCGTCGCCCAGCTGCACCACTGCGCGCGTTACCGTGGCATCACCCATCACGAAGCGTTTTCCGGTAGCCCCCATCCGCGCCTGTAACCGCGTCAGCCCGATCTCTGCCGGACGAACCAGCGTGAATTCGGGCTGGAGATTAAGCGCCTGCCAGTGCGCTTCAAGCAGGGTGGCGCTGCTGTGTGCCAGCACCGACAGCCAGCGCTGGCGATCCGTTTGCTGTTCCATTAGTGCTCCAGAGTCAGTTCGATCATGTCGCCGCGCGTCAGGCTGACGGAGTATTCCGCCACCGCGCCATCACTGGTTTTGTTCAGGGTCCGCACGCAGAGCAGCGGCGCATGCAGCGCGATATCCAGCTGCCGACACTCCTTTGCCTGCGCCCGGCGGGTGCTGATACGCGTCTGGGTGCGCACCAGCTGTTTGCCGGTGTGCTCCACTAAGAAATCGTGCAGCGACCCGCTGTTAAATTGCTGCAGCTGTGGCCACCAGCTGAGGTCGGCGAGGAAATGGTTGATCAGGCAGAGCGGCACGCCGTTGGCGCGGCGCAGGGTGCGCAGGTGAATGACGTTTTCGCCCTCTTTTACGCCCAGCGCACTGGCGACGTCGTTGCTGGCCGGACGCAGCACCGCCAGCAGCCGTTCGCTGGTCGGGTGACTGCCCTGCTCCATCAGGTTCTGGCTAAAGCGCGCCTGCGCATGCAGCGGATAGTCATACGGGCGCATCAGCACCAGGATGCCGACGCCATGACGGCGCTGCAGCAGCCCTTTGTGCACCAGCTCATCGACAGCGCGGCGCAGGGTGTGGCGGTTCACCTCATAGTGATCGGCCAGCTGTTGTTCGGAAGGAAGATAGTCGCCGCAGCGGTAGCGCTCTTTCAGCGCCTGCTCCAGTTGTGCGGCAACAGCCTGATAGACAGTGGTCGGATGTCTGGATAACTCCATCACGATGAAATCCTCACGGGTTACAGAGTGGGAACGCAGTGATAAGACGCTGCGGGATGGGGTTAGCCTGAGGGACGCAGATGACAGAATAGTGACGCAGGGGTGAAGGTGGGGTGAATGTGAAAGTCGGGACAGAAGCCAGTTAAGGATAAAGAGGCGTCATGGGAATAGAGCTCAGGCCTGAAACCCTCTGCTCTGTTTGTCCGGGAACACTTTCAGGGTGCTGCACGATGGCTTTACGCTTCTTGCCGTGTTTTAAACCAGGGCGTAATGAGCATATGCGGAATCGCCAGTGCGGCCAGTGCCGCAAAAAGTGACTGAATTCCCGCTTTATCCGTGGGATGCATCATCGCGACGGTTCCCGCCGCCAGCAGAATGGCTGCCGTCAGTACCGGCCATGTGGCATGCAGGTAGCCTGTGTAGCTTTTGCATCCCAGCAGATCGCGCCGCTGCCGGGTTTGCGGGAGCGCATGCAAAATCAGAAAGCCCATTGAAAAACCGACGAAAGGCGGAAGGAGTAATAATGCCAGTGTACCGGCCAGAAGACGTCTGTCCCGGCGGAGTAAGCCCACAAAAATAAGGCCTGCTGCACAAACTCCCCCTGTGAGGGCAATGCCTGCAGCAAAAGAGTGTGGCAATGAAAATCCCAGCCCCGCCTCATGCAGAATTGTACTGAACGCCTGCAGATGCAGAGCAGCTGGCGTCGCTATCATGCTTATTCCCCGCGCCAGACGTTCAATGCTGCATCCATGAGGGGCATCCTCAAGTGCAAAGTGTATGGCTGAGGCCAGGAGAAAAACGGGCAGCGCCAGTGCCGGCGCACCGTGCCACCAGAACAGACAGAGCACAATGACCAGCCCATAGGCGGCAAGAAATGGAAACTGACGCTCGCGTTTCACGACGTCAAGATCGCTGGCACCGTGCGCCATGCCGATAAGGCCAATCGCTCCGGTCGCAAACAGCACCTGCCCGGCAAGAGGGCTGAAAGAGGCCGCCAGCGCTGCCCCCCACAGTCCTGCCCAGCCGAGCCGCACCTGGCCTCTCATCTCCTGACTGCACCAACAGGCACGGCATGAGAAAGGGCTTTCTTCATGTTAGCCGCGGCGTAGAAGGCATAGAAAACTTTTGCGATGATATCCAGAATCAGGAATGCCCAGACCGATGTCGCATCAGTAATGATGTTGAGCCCTTCCGGACCCACCAGAAAAACGATCGGATAGATAAACCATACGATGGTCAGCAAGGCCACATTTTTGTTATATGCACCTGCCAGCGCACTACCCCGCGAAGCGGCTATAGCACGCAGCGGTCCCCAGAGCAGATAAACAACGCCCAGAAATGCCGCGCATGACCACAGATACCAGACCCATTTCGCGACAGCATTTTCAGCCAGCGAAGAGACCAGACCGGTGACGATCATCATCACATCCAGCACAATGATGGCCGTGAGAAAGCCCGCCATTTCGCCCGGCTTACCCTGTTCATGGAAAGCCAGCATGACCAGCCCGGCCAGTAAAAGAGGCGTGGTGACAGACCAGTCAGCATAACGTGCCAGATACACTACCGTGCCACTGTCCAGCGTGAGGTTGCCAAATTCAAACGCCATGGCCAGATAAGCCGTGGCCGCAATAAACGGGACTGACGCGTGCACGAGTGTATGGTGGCCAAAAGGATATTTTTTGTCACCCGTCACGTAGATAATCAGTGATGCGATGGCCATGACCGAAAACCCAATCATGAATGCGGATTGATCCATTTTTTTCTCTCCTGTACTAAAACGCCGGTATCGCGCCAGCAATGCAGCGACAAATTATCGTTAATCAAGCAGGTTTATATTCATTCAACGAATATGCTGAAAGTATATGGTGATATTCGTCATCTGCTCAGGATGATTAACTCACAAGTTCTTATTTTTAAATAAACGGTTAAATTAACCTCTTTTATCAACCTGGTAAGCGTCTGATAAAAAATTCAATGTAAAGTTATGTTTCTCAGCGTTTCGCTTTACTTCCATAACCTCAAAAAAAGAGAAAGCAATCCTGAAAATAACCTATTGATTTAAGTCATATTTTTTATCATGGCGGTGGGGCAGACCTCTTATTTGCATAAACTGACAAAAGAGCAATAATTTTATTTTTCAGTGGTAAATATGAAATCGGGCGCTATGAGAATAGCGTGGTGAGGCGTTTCACATGGGTTCAATGGCATAAATAAAAACTGAATTCTGATGTCTGCCGATTAAACGTAAAACGATAAAAAGAAATAATGTCTAAAAGTTGCCCCCATCCTGCCCGTTATCTTATGCCCAATCCATAAGTGGGGAAAGAATGCGCAAACTTAATTTCTGGCTTATAAAATCGAAACGACAGCTGTATTTTTCTGCAAACCCAATTAAACTGCCGTTTCTCTCCTTCTCTAAATATTTTCTTCCATTACTGCTCTCCCCACCTTCTCCGACCCACTATCCGTCAGCGACGCCCTCACCTGTGGCAGGCTTTCCGGGTAATTCTGCTGAATAAACTCAATCATCTTTTCACGCACATAACAGCGCAAATCAAAGGCGATCGGGGAGTTCTGGGCGGTCATCAGCATCCTGATGGTCATGGTTTTTTCGGTGGTGTCGGTCACCTGAAGCACCGAGGTTTCCTGGTCCCAGAGTTTGGTTTCACTCAGGATTTTGTCGAAATGCTTACGCAATGGCTCCAGCGGCATCGAGTAATCCACATAGAGAAATACCGAGCCTAAAATCTGCGCGTTGTTGCGCGTCCAGTTCTGAAACGGATTCTCGGTGAAGTAAGTAATCGGCAGCACCAGACGGCGTAGATCCCAGATGCGCACCACCACATAGGTCAGGTTGATCTCTTCAATCCAGCCCCACTCCTTTTCCACCACCACTGCATCATCAATCTTAATCGGCTGGGTAAAGGCGATCTGAATACCGGCGAACAGGTTAACCAGCGACTTCTGTAAAGCGAAACCAATAATGATACCGGCCACACCCGCACCGGCCAGAATAGTGGTGCCGAATTTACGCACGCCGGGAAAACTCAGCAGAATCAGCGAAACACAGAACAGCACCAGGATGACAATAACGACTTTCTTGACATAGATAATCTGAGTACGGATTTTTCGCGCACGCAGGTTATTGGAAATATTAATGTCGTAGCGGATATAAAGCATATCCTGCGCCACGTTGGTCAGCCGGATTAAGACCGAGCAGAATGACATGATGATAAAAACGTTGATGATATTGGTGATGAGTTCAAGTGATTCAGGATGGAAATCGATGTAGTTAATCCCGACATTGATCATCAATAACGGCACGAAAAAGAACATCGAACCGCTAAGGTGCTTTTCCAGAGATTTGAACAGCTTTCTGTCACGGCCCTGCCAGTAGCGGATAAACGCGAGCAGGATAAGGCGGGCCAGGAAACCCAGAATAAAAGAAAGCGAGACGAGTAATACAACAGGTACCCATGACGGGAAACCAGATAACTCACCGAATAACAATGGCATTATTTTCCCTTTTCGTTAGCTGTCAGGCGCAGGCTGTCAGATAAGTGACCCACTCAGTAACCGTTGTCTGCACGGTTATCCATTCGTAACACAATCAGCGCTCATGAGTATGAACCATAGCAGCGAAGTTGGCAGGAAATGCGCGGTGATGGACTTGCGGCCGAATTCAGCCTGTCAGCCTTACCGCACAGGTCAGGGTTTACCATCCTGACCTTTATGCCCTCGGCATGACTGCCGCGCTCATTAAAATAACTGATAAAACGTACTCACTTTCTTTCCCTGACTGTCAGCCTGCCCCCGCCGCTCGTTAACAGAAAAACGCTCGCCTGCTCACTATCCATCAAGCTTTTCATGGAAGATCTGTTCCTATCTGCTAATTTTTAAGCTGTTCCCCTGCTGCTGAGAAAAACAACAATATGATTAACACCCTTAAACTTTCCTCTGATTTTCGCCACAGTTTTCTGCGCGAAGTGTTGGTGCCGCTGGTGGCTATCCTTGTGCTGACGTTTGCCGGTGCGGGTGCGGCACTATTTATTGGCACGTCACTGACCAATACTGAGGCCCGGCATCAGCAGCAGCGGATGATTGAGGCCTCTTTTTCGCAGAGTCTGAATGAGCATCTGCGCCAGTTGCATAGCCTGTCACGCTGGCGGCCCTTTGAGGAGCATCTGGCTGAGGGGAACAGCGACAGGTGGCTGGATGAGAACATCGGGCAGTGGCTGTATGAGATGTTCGGCCATCAGCTGATTATGGTGCTGGATGCGCAAAACCAGATCGTCAGAGTCTGGCGTGAAGGCCAGCCGGTTATGGAAGCGGACAACGGTCCGCTGATCGCCGAGGTGCTGCAAAACACGCTGATCCAGGATCCCAGGCGTCAGGATAACGCCGATTATGCCCGTGTTACCCAGCGAGCTGCGGCGCTGGCCGTGGGTAGCATCCAGCGGGATAGCAACGACCTGCCGCGTTTCCGGCTGGTGAGCCTGAAATTTCTCGACGACGGTTATCTGGCGAGCCTGGCGGAACGCAATCAGCTGGAGGGACTGCACTTTTCTGATGGCACATCTCAGTCCGGCACCAGCGCACGCTATCTGCTGATCGCGCAGGCGGGCGAGCCGGTTGGCTATCTCAACTGGATCCCCGCCCGCCCGGGTGCGCAGATGCTGCGCACCATCGGGCCGTCTACCGGGCTGGCGGTGCTGGCGATATCGCTGCTTTGTCTTTATATGGTACGGCGACTCTGGAACTCGTCAGTTAACCTCTCGCAATCGATGCTCAGGCTGGGCGCATCGGAAGCGCAGGCACAACATCTGGCATTTCATGACGTGCTGACCGGCCTGCCGAACCGCGCGCTGGTTGAAGACCGCTTAGCCCAGGCGCTGGCCCTGGCGACGCGCAACGATCAGCGGGTAGCCTTGCTGCTGATCGATCTTGACCGCTTCAAGGCCGTCAACGATACCCACGGTCATCATGCTGGCGATGAGCTGATCATCGCGGTGGCGCAGCGCCTGAGTCGTATCGTGCGGGCCAGCGATACCGTGGGACGCATCGGGGGCGATGAATTTATGGTGGTGATGCCGGAGGTCGATAATATTGGTCAGGTGAATAGCCTGGCGCAGCGCATGATTGACGAGCTGGCTCAGCCGTTTACCCTGTTCGGCAGCGATGTCTGGAGCGGGGCCAGTATCGGACTGGCGCTGGCACCTAAAGACGGCATTGATCGGCTGGAGCTGATGCGCAAAGCCGATATCGCGCTGTATGAAGCCAAAAGCGGCGGGCGCGGCCGGTTTCGTCAGTTTGAACGGGCAATGGATGAGTCAGTGCAAACCCGGCAGACCATCGCCACCGATCTGCGTACGGCGCTGCAAACCCGACAGGGACTTGAGGTATGGTATCAGCCACTGATGGACGTTGGCGGTCAGCAGATGGTCGGCATTGAAGCGCTGCTGCGCTGGCATCACCCGACGCGCGGCCTGATCGCACCCGGTGAATTTATCGCGATTGCCGAAGAGACCGGCCTGATTATCCCGCTGGGCGAATGGGTGCTGGCTGAAGCCTGTGCCACTCAGCAGCGCTTTCCCGATTTGCTGGTGGCTGTCAATGTCTCGCCCGTGCAGTTCCGCTCTACCGGCTTTGTTGACCGTGTAATGGCGATTGTCAGCCAGCACGGCGGTGACCCAAAGCGGCTGGAGCTGGAAATCACTGAGGGCGTATTAATCGAGGATGAACGCGAAGCACGCGAGATTATTGTGTCGCTGCGGGAAGCAGGCTTCCGCATCGCGCTGGATGACTTCGGCACCGGCTACTCCAGCCTCAACTACCTCAGCACCTTCCCGGTGGACAAAATCAAAATTGACCGCTCGTTCACCCAGTCGCTGGGCGTGGCGGAAAATTCCGTGGCGATTGTTGAATCCGTGGTGAAACTGGGCCATGCCATGGGGCTGATAGTGACGGCGGAGGGTGTCGAGACCACCGGGCAGATGTCTGCACTGGCAGATGCAGGCTGTAATCAGCTGCAGGGCTATCTGTTCAGTCAGGCGGTACCCGCCGATCAGCTTGAAGCGCTGATGAGATTACCTGCGCCAGAGGATACGCAGCGCGAATAGTGCTGTGGATGGCCTGAGCGCATAACGGCGCTCAGGCCAGGCGGAATCGCCCTGAGAATCAGGGCAGCACCTCTTACTGTGGGATGCAAAACGCTACACGCCCAGGCTATCCAGCAGCGCGGCCGACGTAGCGACCGCGCCAAAGATGCCGCCCTGCATAGGGATCATGCTCAGCGCCGCCTCATGATGCCGCTGCTCGGTCGCAGCACAGCAATCGGAGAGCACCAGGCACTCAAAGCCGCGATCGTTGGCTTCGCGCAGCGTGGTATGGACGCAGACGTCGGTGGTAATACCGGTCAGGATCAGGTTACGGATGCCGCGACTGCGCAGAATCAGCTCCAGATCGGTGGCGTAAAACGATCCCTTCCCCGGTTTATCAATCACCACTTCCTCCGGCAACGGAGTCAGCTCCGGGATGATTTCCCAGCCCGGTTCACCGCGCACCAGAATACGGCCACAGGGTCCCACATCGCCGATCCCGGCGTTCATCCGTCGCGAGCGCCAGCGCTTGTTGGCGTGCAGATCGCTGAGGTCGGGCCGGTGTCCTTCACGGGTATGGATAATCGGAAACTGCCGGGCGCGCATCGCCGCCAGCACCTGCTGCAAAGGGACGATGGGCGCGCGGGTCAGGCTCACATCATAGCCCATGCTGTGGACATAGCCGCCGACACCACAGAAATCGGTCTGCATATCAATCACGATCAGCGCCGTGTCAGCCGGGCTAAAGCTGCCGTCAAACGGCCAGGCGTAGGGGGTCGAATTAACGCTGTAGTCGGGCATTGCTGTTCTCCATTACCGGGCGCGACATGCGCATTTTACTGATCAGGGTGTAGCTGATGGCGGCGGTCATCAAACCGATCACCGCTTCACCGAACTGCGGGAAAGCCACATGGGCGATGACTGCACACAGGCTGCCAATCGCCCAGGCGGCAAACGCGGTGCCACGGAAACGCTGCGCCGGACGCTGCTCGCTGATGCGCGCCATGAAAATCAAATCCACAATCATTACCGCACCAAACGGCGGCACCACAATGCCCAGCAGGCTGAGCCACTCCAGGAAGTAAGACCAGACTCCCGCGAGCGCCAGCACGCCGCCAATGGCACCGAGGATCAGCGTCCAGAGGCGCATTTTGCTGCTGAACAGATGGCTGAAACCCACCGCACCGTTGTAGAGACAGTGGGTGCAAACTGACCCCAGATTGATAAAGACAAACAGAAAGGCCACCACCGACAGGAAGGCGCTGTGTCCCATCAGCATCGGCAGAAAGTTACCGCCGTTGGTCAGCGGATCAACCGCCGCGCCCACTGCCACAATCACCACGCCAAACAGATAGGAGATCACATTGGCGATCGGGAACGCAGAGAACGCGGCAATCACCGCCGAGCGGCCATTCTTCGACCAGCGGGTGAAGTCGGCGGTCATGGTGCCGGAGTCAGCAAAACCGGCCACCACCATAGTGACGGCAGTGCCCATGCTCATGGCACCGGCGGCGCTGGCGCTGCCCTTCCACTGCGTCACGATGGAGAAGTCGTGCTGTTTGCTGATCAGCCACAACGCCACCATCCCCAGCACCACAAACAGCGGCGCGGCGATCATCCCCAGTACCGACAGCGCCCGCACGCCCAGGAACGTAATACCTGTGTAAAGGATCATGGCAAAGGCGGTCACCGCCAGCGCATTCCAGCCAAAGGTCTGATTAATCACCGTGCCGGTGAGACCGGTCTGGAAGGCATACCAGCCGATCACCACCGTCGAGAGAAAACCGGAAACCAGGATGTAGCCTTTGCTGCCAAAGGTGCGTCTGGCCTGCAGAGCGAAGTTCATCCCGCTGTTACCGGCGTACCAGCTCAGCGCACCGACATAGGCGAACAGCACCAGGTTGCCCAGCAGAATGGCGATCAGCGCGGGCCAGAATCCCAGATGCCAGGTGATGATGCCGCCAAACAGCGCGTTGGTGAGGATCATCGGAAAGCCAAACCAGACCGCCGAGACGGAGCGGGTGGAATGACGGTGCGACAGCGGCACCGGCTCATGTTCAAACTCCTGCTCCAGCGCAGGTGTATCAGATGTTTTCATTGGGCGATTCCGGGTTGAAGGTGATTCCACGGCTGAATGCGCTCGAAAGCGGCACTGGCAGCCAGCACTAACGCATCATCAAGATGACGTCCGACAATCTGCATCCCGACGGGCAGGCCGCTGGCGGTAAAACCGGCGGGCACAGACGCAGCAGGCTGTCCGGTGAAGTTGAACGGGAAGCAGAACGAGAGCCAGTGATCGCTGCGGACCATGCGGCCATCAATGATCTCTGGTCCCTGCATCCCCAGCGGAAATGGCGGCACTGCCAGCGTCGGCGTGATCAGCAGATCAAAGCGCTGCATAAAGCGCCACAGGCTGTTGCTGACCGCTTTTCGGGTGGTGATGGCATCGGTGAAGTTTTCCGCCCGCCAGTCGCGCTGCAGCATGGCGACCAGATGCGGCGACATCTTGCTGTCCTGCTCCGCCATCATCTGGCGCATGCCGGTGAGATCGCTCTCCATCGCCACCAGCGCGCCAAAGGCGGCAGCCGGATCAGGGAAGCCGGGATCGGCCACCTCCAGTTCAGCCCCGATTTCAGCGGCAAAACGCTGCACCGCCGCGCTGACCAGCGCCCGCACCTCCGGGTCAACAGCCACATAACCAAAATCTGCGCTAAAGGCGATGCGCAGTTTGCCAGGCAAATGCTCTGGTGCGCCCAGCCAGTCAACGTCGCAGCAAGGGATCGAGTGGCGGTCACGCATATCCGGCCCGGCCATCAGCGACATCATCAGGGCGGCATCGCGCACGCTGCGCGTCATCGGCCCGATATGCTCCAGTGACTCCCAGCTCGACACGCCGGGATAGCGCTCATCGCGGCAGCCGGGCCACAATGGCACCCGGCCCATTGACGCCTTAAAGCCAAAAATGCCGCAGTGCGCTGCCGGAATGCGTACCGAGCCGCCACCGTCGCTGCCCAGTGCAATCGGGCAGAGCCGCGCCGCTACCGCTGCGCCGGAACCTGCGCTGGAACCGCCTGGCGTCATTGCCCGATCCCAGGGATTGCGTGGTGACGGGAACAGCGGATTGTGTCCGACGCCGCTGTAACCAAACTCCGGCGCAGTCGTTTTGCCCAGCAGGATGGCGTCGGCGGCCAGCAACCGTTCCACCGTGATGTCGTCATCTTCCGGTACGAAATCTTTGTATGCCGCCGATCCGGAGGTGGTTCTGACGTTTGCGGTGCAGATTAAATCCTTCACCGCCAGCGGTACGCCCGCCAGCGCGCCCAGCGTTTCCCCGCGCACCCGTCGGGCATCCACTTCTCTGGCCTGTGCCATTGCCCGTTCAGGCGTCGGGGTACAAAAAGCCTGTATCGCCGGTTCCCGCTGTTCCATCCGCGCCAGCGCCGCCCCGGTCAGCTCGCACGCCGACACGTCCCCGCTGCGAATCAGAGCGGCCATCGTGGTGGCATCTTCGTCTAATAAGGAGTCAAACATGGGTTACCTCGCCAGAATTGTACCTGTCAGCGAGTGCATGAAGCGTGCCAGTTAGCGGTGATGCATCCGGTCTGAAACGGGGATGCCAGATGGAATACGGGCTGGGATACAAGATCGAATTCTTATGATGTTGGGGATGGGTGGCTGTTTATTTTTCAGCACGATGATGGCGCAGGCCTGCGCGATAAAGGGGCGTAATAGCTGAATGGTTTGCGGGCTGGCTTACAAAACGATGTCGATAATCAGCAACAGCGGCCGATATGCTGGAATCAATAACCACATCTTTACCAGTGATGTTTGAGGTTACTGAGCAGGAGAGCAAAAATCGAGTTTCAGGGATTCATAAGCTGCGGCAGGGATGAGAAGTGCGCTTTGAAGAAGATATTTATCTTGAAAACTACGAAATCAGGCGAAAAAAATTCATTTACGATCGGCGTATTCATTACAGTTACGCGTTTGTTGCCGGTAATGAGAATTACACTGTCATCGTGGGCACGCTAATGGATGAACAGACCTTTACCCGCATCGGATACCAGTTGCCACCCGGTATCGCTTTTCCGGTTAACGGGCTGGCTGAAGTCTGTTTTGACGTGTTCGATGGTCTGGAGTGTCTGGGCGATTTCCGCCATATCAGCTTTGCAGGATTAGGGGGTGCTGTCGTTTTCAAAAGCGTACTCCTGGCGTTAATGGCACACCATGAAAGCTTCTTTATAGGCGGTTTTGTTTTCCAGGCTGCATCAGGAGAGATCGTCGACCGCAATCGCCCGACACCCCTTGAGGAGATCTATGACGCTTTGCTTGGGTTAAAAAATGAACTACGCTACAATCGCCGAACAGGGTTGCCGAAGAAAGCACCGCAACCTTTAATCCCGAAATATTTCCGGGCTTATAAAGTAGTGACTACAGGGAGAGCTTGCTATGTCGTTTTACGATAAATACGATGGCATCACAGATGCGGCTGATGCCGAGAACAGGGAGTTAAGGGCACTATTGATAGCTGAGTGGCTGGCCAGACCCGATCTGCCCGCCATTAAGGCCCAGTTAGCTCAGAGGAAAAAACGCTCCTCATCTGCCCTGTTGCGCCGCAAGCTGAAGGAGCTGAATGCGCGCGAAATGCAGAAAGCTAAGATCAGCGCTTAACGCTTAAAGGCCCGATAAACGGGCCTTTCGTATTTTTATCAGCTTCTGGCTCACACGCGGGCGGCTTTCCGCCACCCACAGCGCACTCACCTCTACTCCGGAAAATCCGTCTCCACTGACGTCTGTTTCCACGCTTCTATCTCAGCCAGACGCTCTTTGAGCTTGCTGGTAACGGCGTCATGGCCCCAGGCCCCCATCACCAGATGGCGTGGCGGGTTGTCATGTTCGGTGATGGCGATCATCGCCGCGGCGGCCCGTGCCGGATCGCCTTTCTGAGTACCGCTGTATTCGGCGGTGGCTTTCATCCGTGCGGCTGCAGTCTCTGCATAGTCCGGCAAGTTACTCGGCGTCTGATGCAGTGAGCGTCCGGCCCAGTCGGTGCGGAACGGACCGGGTTCGACGCAGGTAACGTGAATGCCCAACGGCCCCGCTTCCAGCGCCAGCGAGTCGGACCAGCCTTCCACCGCATGTTTGCTGGCAGAGTAGTAGCCTGAGCTGGCAAAGCCAATTAAGCCAGCCACAGAGGTGATGTTGATAACATGACCGCTGCGCGCTTTGCGCATCGCAGGCAGCACCGCGCGCGTCAGGGCGAACAGGCCAAAAACGTTGGCATCAAACTGGGCGCGAATTTCACTTTCCACACCCTCTTCCACCGAACTCTGGTAGCCGTAACCGGCGTTGTTTACCAGCACATCAATGGTGCCGAAGGTGTCCAAAGCTGCTTTGACGGCCTGGTCGATGCTCGCCTGCCGGGTCACATCCAGCGCCAACGCCAGTGCGTTGTCGTGTCCTTCAACCAGATCGGCGATGGACGACGTATCACGCGCCGTTACGACGACCTTAAAACCACGCGCGATGGTCTGCTGCGCCAGTTCACGACCAAAACCGGTTGAACATCCCGAGATTAACCAGACAGGGCTGGAATGAGCAGTCATGTTAAGACTCCCGTTAAGTATGATGAAGGGGTTTACGACCCGGACGCGAGTGCATCCGGGGATCAAGGTTAGCGAGGCGGAACCGCCCCACTTAGCCCTTAATGCTTTTTATGGAACAGCTGGCTGGCGGTGTCGCTGATGATCTGCGCCGCCCCGCGATCGCCTTTCACCATCGACGCCATAAAGGCTTTCGCCTGCTTAAAGGTGATATGCGGCGGTAACGGCGCAACTTCCGGATCGGTTTTCACCTCCAGCAAGACCGGGCGATCGGCGCTAAGCGCACGCTGCCATGCACCGGCCAGATCGTCAGGATTATCGACATAAATTCCGACCATCCCCAGCGACTGCGCAAACTCGGCATACTTCACGTCCGGCAACTGCTGCGAGGCGTCAAAGCGCGGATTACCCTCCATCACGCGTTGCTCCCAGGTGACCTGATTGAGATCCTGATTGTTGAACACGCAGACGATCAGGCGCGGATCGGCCCATTGTTGCCAGTATTTCTGGATGGTGATCAGCTCGGCCATGTTGTTCATCTGCATCGCGCCGTCACCTACCAGCGCCACCACCGGTTTCTCCGGGTGAGCAAATTTCGCGGCAATGGCGTAGGGCACCGCCGCGCCCATACAGGCCAGGCCGCCGGAGAGCGAAGCGCGCTGCCCCTGTTTCACCCGATAGTCGCGGGCGAACCAATTGGCGCAGGAGCCGGAATCCGAGGTAACAATGGCGTTGTCCGGCAACTGAGGCGACATCTCCCACACTACCCGCTGCGGATTGACCGGATTAGCGGGTGCCATGGCGCGCTCTTCCATCAGCGTCCACCAGTCACGTACCTGAACCGCGATAGCTTCCTGCCAGCTGCGATCCTCTTTGTGGGTTAGCAGCGGCAGCAGCGCACGCAGGGTTTCAGCCGCATCGCCATGCAGATTGACTTCGCTGGGATAGCGCAGGCCGAGCATGGCCGGGTCGATGTCAATCTGTACCGCACGCGCCTTGCCCTCTTCCGGCAGGAATTCTG
This sequence comes from Pantoea alfalfae, assembly GCF_019880205.1. Lineage (NCBI taxonomy): Bacteria > Pseudomonadati > Pseudomonadota > Gammaproteobacteria > Enterobacterales > Erwiniaceae > Pantoea > Pantoea alfalfae. Next base: position 1,571,430 of record NZ_CP082292.1, on the reverse strand, counting down.
TCCACGGGAAGCCGCTGCCGATCATTAGCAGGGTATCGCAGTTCTGCATTAAATCAGATGAGGGCTTCGTGCCCAGCAGGCCAATCGAACCGGTCACAAACGGCGCATCGTCCGGCAGCACATCTTTGCCCAGCAGCGCTTTTGCCACGCCCGCACCCAGCACATTGGCGACCTGAACCACTTCCACGGCGGCGTCGCGTGCGCCTGCCCCGATCAGAATCGCCACTTTTTTACCGGCGTTAAGCACCTCAGCGGCGCGTTGCAGATCCGCTTCGTAAGGAATGACTTTAGGACGTTGATAGCCGCTGCCGGAATGGGTAAAACCGTGCAGATGCTGCGGCGGCTGCCACTCTTCATCCTGAATATCTTTAGGGATGATGATCACCGCCACGCCATTTTGCGCTTTGGCGATGCGCACGCCACGGTCCAGCAGATGGCGCACCTGCGTTGAGGTCGAGGCTTCCTGAACAAAGTTGGCGACGTCCGAGAAGATGCGATCCAGATTCATCTCCTGCTGGTAACTGGCACCCCGCGCAGTCGCCTCTGCCTGTCCGGCAATGGCCAGCACGGGGGCATGGTCCATTTTGGCGTCATAGAGTCCGGTCAACAGATGGGTTGCGCCCGGTCCGCCAGTCGACAGGCAGACGCCCAGCTCACCGGTAAATTTTGCGTGTCCGGCCGCCATAAAGGCCGCCATCTCTTCATGACGCACCTGAATAAATTCGATGCCGTCCCCTTTGGCGTTTGCGCGCTGAATCGCCCCCAGCACGCCGTTAATCCCGTCTCCCGGATAGCCGTAAATGCGTGTGACGCCCCACTCTTTCAGGCGCTGGACAAAAAAATCACTGGTTTTCATGCTCATCGTCGCGTTTCCCCTCGTTGTCCTTACAGACTTAAAGCGTAGTAGACGATGAGCCATCACCGTTAACTGTTCGCCATTGCCGGGTATCGCTGACGCAAATCACTGAATATTTGCGCCATATCCGCCGTTTCGCCTGTCTCCTCCACCGCCCGGAATACCTGGGTTTTCAGGAAGTGACGCCAGCTCACCGGCGCGTTTGCCAGAAAGGCGGTCAGCAACTGATAACGCTGAGGCGTCCAGCACGTTTCGAAGCGACTCCGTGCTTCGCCGTGCTCAAAATGGTGCGCGACCTGCTGCGGCATGTCGGCGCGCAACCTTTCTGTCGCCGCCTGATCCACGCGGTTATCCACTACCACCACGCCATACTGCGCTCTGGCCGCCGCGACGCTGAGATACCCACAGCGCACATCCTGCATGACCGCCTCAACATCGCGCTGTGACGGCAGGCCGTAACCGCCTGCACCGGGTCCGCGCACGTCGACCACATCACCTGGCTGGCAGTGGATCACATCGGTGTTACCGTGATTAATGACTTCACCGTTGCGCCGGGTACGGAAGGTCGACAGCGCACCGCTCTGTCCGCCCACTACACCCGCCGAGGCAAACACTGACCGGTTACGGTTGCGCGCGGTAATGGTGGTGTTGGGCGAGAAAATCTCGAACGCCATTTCGGTCGCCAGGCCGCCGCGATAGCGACCGGCGCCGGCGCTGTCCTGCGCCAGTCCGTAGCGATGGAAGCGAATCGGCACTTCCGCTTCGTTGATCTCAATCGGGGTGTTTTTCAGAAAGGCGGAAAGCCCGCCAGAACCATCGGGTCCGTCATGATGCGGCGTGCCGCCCGCCCCGCCGCCCACCGGCCCCAGTGAGGCGACCACGCTGCGGTTCTGCGTTTGAGTGCGGATGTTCATAATCGAGTTGCCGCCCGGTGAGTTCGCGGGCAGTCGGTCCGGCATCGCCAGCGAGAAGACGCCAATCGTCGCAATCTGCGACAGTGCACAGGTCAGCGAACGCATCCCCACTGCTGCAGGTGCTTCACAGTTCATCACCGTGCCTGGCGGCAGAATTGCCCGGGTTGGCCGCAGCGTACCGGCGTTAAGCAGCAGCGAACGGTCCAGCGTTGATAGCACATAGGTGACGCCCACCAGCGCCAGCGGATGCCGCTCGCGCCCGCCAGTCGGCATGTTCAGCGACGACGCCAGCTGCGGATCGCTGCCGGTGTAGTCCAGCTCCAGCCGGTCGCCCTGCACCCGCAGCGTAATGGCGATGCGACAGGGATAGCCGCCCTCGCCATCTTCATCGGCGTAGTCGGCGTAAAAGTATTCACCGTCGGGAATGGTACTGATAATCGTGCGCGCCTGCGCTTCGGCATAATCGAGAATGCCCTCAATGCCCTGCAAAAAATCATCAATGCCAAAGCGGGCAATGATGTCGTGGATTTTGCGCTCGCCCACGTTCACCGACGCCAGCTGCGCCTTGAAATCGCCCCAGTTCTGATCAGGCACCCGGACGTTTAGCCGCATAATGCTGGCGACCTCTTCGTTGAGCTGACCCTGTTGTATGATCTTCAGCGGCGGGATGCGAATACCCTCCTGCACGATATCGGTCAGCGAGCGCGACAGCGAGGCAGGCACTGCGCCGCCGACGTCGGTGTTGTGAATGTGACCGACCACGAAGCAGACAATTTCGCCCTGATGGAATACCGGCTTCCAGATGTGGATATCGGGCGAGTGAGTTGCCACGTTACCGGCGTAGGCGTCGTTGGTAATACAGATGTCGCCCTCGGCGTACTCCTCTATCAGCGCCAGCACCGGCGCATAGTCGATGCCGCTGTACCAGGGCGCGCCAAAGCTGCGCGGCGAGGCAAATGCCAGCCCGCTGCGGCTGACAATCTGGCAGGAGAAATCTTCCGTCTCTTTCACGAAAGTGGAGTGCGCGGTGCGCATCAGCGTAAAGGCCATCGCATCAGCCGCAGCGGCGCAGTAGTTCGCCAGGATCTGTAAGTTACGTCCGTCAATCGCCATGTTATGCCTCGTTCGCCGTGATGAGCAGATTACCGAATGAATCGACCGTGACGCTCATGCCGGGCGGCACGCAGGTGGTGCAGTCGTCCTGGGCGATGATGACCGGGCCACTGAGCTGATGTCCGGCACGCAGCACTGAACGCAGCACTAAATCGATCTGATGCCAGCCGCCGTCGATCCAGGCTCTGGTCTGTTTCAGGACCGGCACGGGTGCTGTGGCGGGGGGAAGTGTGATGAGCACCGGTTTCGGCGTCGGCGAGGTCATCACCAGCCGCAGGGTGATCAGCTGCACTGGCGCCTCCGGGTCACAGTGACCAAACAGCTGCTGGTGCTGCCGATCAAAGGCGTCATGCAGCGCAGCGAAGTCCGCCTGCACCAGCCAGCTCGCCTCCAGCGGCACGTCGATTTCAAACGACTGACCGCGATAGCGCATATCCGCGCTGAACTGCAGGCTGTATGGCATGTCGCTACCGTGCTCCTGCGCCAGCCAGCCGCAGGCGCGCTGCTGCAAGGCGTCGGCTTCACTGGCTAAGGTGTCGGCCAGCGCAGGCGTCAGATCGCCGTAGAGCGTACGGATAAAGTCGTTGCGGATGTCCGCCACCAGCCCGCCCAGCGCGGAGAGCACGCCCGGCGTCGGCGGCACGATCACCCCTTTCATGTTCAGTTCGCGGGCGAGAAAACAGCCCATCATCGGTCCCGCGCCGCCAAAGGCGAGGAACCAGAATTCACGTGGATCGAGGCCAAAGCGCGACAGCAGGCCGCTGGTGTCGCTGTACATGCTGGAGATCGCCAGCTGGATAGCGGTCTCGGCGGTTTCTTCAACCGAAATAGCGAGCGCATCCGCCAGCGGCTGCCAGGCCGCACAGGCGGCGGCAACATCCACCGTCACCGCGTCATAACCCAGCGCACCGTGGCCCATCATGCCGCAGGCGGCAAAGGCATCGGTAGCGGTCGGCTGCGTGCCGCCGCGCTGGAAGCAGACCGGCCCGGGTAGCGAACCGGCGCTGTCCGGCCCCATCTGCAATACGCCCTGCCCATAAATCCACGCCGGCGAGCCGCCGCCCTGACCCACCGAGGTCACAGCGACGGAAGGAATAAAGATCGGGAAATCCCCGATGATTTCGCCATTGCCCTGCGCCACCTTGCCGTCGATGATCACCGCCACGTCGGCGCTGGTGCCGCCGATATCCAGGCTGAGGATTTTGTCAAAACCGCAGGCGCTGGCGAGGTAACTGGCGCCAATCACGCCGGATGCGGTGCCGGAGAGCACCATCTGCACACATTCGCGCTTCGCCTGGTCAACGCCCATTACCCCGCCGTTGGATTTGGTGATGCGCGGCGGTGGCTTAACGCCAAGCCGTTGCAGTGCCTGCTCAAAGGATTCCAGGTAGTGAATGACCATCGGCTGCACGTAGGCGTTGATGGTGGCGGTGATGGTGCGTTCATATTCGCGGATGATCGGCCAGATGTCGGCGGAACAGGAGGTCAGCAGTTCAGGTGCCACCTCATCGATAATCGCCTTCACCGCCGCTTCATTGTGTCGGTTGCGATAGCTGTGCAGCAGCGACACCACAATGCCCTGACAACCGGCAGCGCGTGCCTGATGGATTGCGTCGAGCACACTCTGGCGATCCACGGGTTGCAGTATGTTGCCCTGCGCGTCGCTGCGTTCGCGGATGGCAAACACCCTGTCACGGGTAATCAGCGGCGCTGCACGCCGTGAGAAAAGGTCATGGATATGCGGGATTTTCAGCCGGGCCAGCTCCAGTACATCGCAGAAGCCCTCGGTGGCAAACAGCGCCAGCCGCACGCCGCGCCGCTGGATCACCGCATTGATGCCTACCGTGGTGCCGTGAGTGAAGTAGCCAATTTCAGCGGGATCAATGCCCTGCTGCTGCTGAAACTGCGCCAGCCCGGTTAAGATTTCGCTGCCGGGCTTATCCGGTCGCGACAGGACCTTCAGGGTGTGGATCTGGTTCGTTTGCTGATCGAGCACGGCGAAATCGGTAAAGGAACCACCAATATCCACGCCAACGCGGTATCGCATATCGGGTTAACTCCAGTGTCAGGAAGGGGGAAATTCCATCAGCGCCTCGGGATGCTGCACCACACGCCAGCCGAGCCGTTGGTAGACCTGATGCGCATCCTGGGTTGAGAGCATCCAGCGATGCACCGTTTGCAGCTCCGGGTGTTCACGAACACAGGTCGCCAGCCAGCTACCCAGCCCGTGACCACGCCAGTTTTCATCAATTATCACGTCGCACAGCCAGCCAAAGCGGGTGTAGTCGGTGATTAGTCGGGCAAAGCCAATCTGTGCCTGCTGGTGATAGAGGCCAAACGGCAGCGAACCGGCAATCGTCCGCCGGGTTTTCGCTTCCGGCTGGCCTTTGGCCCAGTACGACTTCTCCGCCAGCTGGATGTGGATCCAGGCCAGATCGAGCCGCTGGCGATCGGTAGAGACAGTGAACGCATCGCGCTGCCACTGCTGGTCAGCAATCAGTAGTGAGTCCATCACAACTCCTTGTATCGGTTGAATTCAGTGTAAAAGGGTTCGCTCAACGATTGAGGCCGTAGCAAGCGACAAAACCGGACAGAGCGACTGAATTTTGGGCAGGGAAAAAATTTTATGCTGAGGGAAAAATCGCAAAGGTTAAAGGGGAAAGGAAGCCCGTCTGTGAACAAAGGTGGGTGGGGGGAACAGCAGACAGAGACAATGCGTGTGGCCGCCCTCTCCACCGGGGAGGTGGCGAGAGGCGACCGCCCGTTATACGCCGAATTCGACTGAGTTATGTTTGCCGATGAGCGAGCGTAATGGCACGCTGCTTTTCATGATCGGGGATTTGATGACGATATAGCTGAAGTACTTATCGATGCCGATCTGCGCGTCGAGCATCTTCTCAATCACTTCCTGGTAATGTTCAATGCTGCGGGTAATAAAGCGCAGCAGATAGTCATAGCCGCCGGTGATCAGATGGCACTCCATCAGTTCATCGACGTCGCGCATCGCACTTTCAAATTTCATAAAATCTTCGCGGCGATGGCCGGACAGGGTGACTTCGGTAAAGACAGTCACTGAATCAGTGATGCGGGTGAGATTAATGTGCGCTTCATAACCGGTGATAAAACCGGCCTGTTCCAGACGTTTGACCCGTTGCAGACAGGGGCTGGGCGAGAGGCCTACGGCGTCGGCGAGGTTAACGTTGCTGATACGGCCATCTTTCTGGAGTTGCACCAGGATGTTGATGTCGATGCGGTCGAGTTTCATTAAGCCGTTCATAGCACCCCCCTCATTGTCAGAGCCTGTTGGGCCAGGCGCGCAATCAAATGTTCAGAACCTCCCGAAGATATAACATGCTTTACCGTAAACGCGCCAGCGCTTCGCAGTGGTTATACCAGCGGGAGATTTTCAAATTACTCTAACAAAATCAATGAGGAATACGGTTTAACCCAGCCGGCCGGTGGCACGTGCCAGCGCAATATCGAAAATATGCAGCGCCTCTTCCAGCTGTGAGTCGGTAGTGACCAGCGGTGCCAGGAAACGGATGGTGTTGCGATGCAGGCCGCACTTAATCAGCAGCAGTCCTTCCTGACAGGCGCTGTCGAGGATCTTCTGGGTCAGCGCCGCATCGGGACGACCGGTTTCGAAATCAAGAATTTCTACCGCCTGCATGAAGCCCACACCGCGCACGTCACCGATGCAGGCATATTTATCCGCCAGCTGTCGCAGACGGGCATTGAGCTGTTCGCCGAGCTGACAGGAACGCTGCAGCAGGTTCTCATGCTCAAACAGATCCAGCACCGCCAGTGCCGCCGCACAGGCCAGTGCGTTGCCGCCATAAGTACCGCCTAACCCGCCAGGCGTCGGTGCCTCCATGATCTCCGCACGCCCCACCACGCCAGAAATCGGCAGCCCCCCGCCCAGGCTTTTCGCCAGCGTGACTAAATCGGGTTTGATACCCAGTTGCTGGAAGGCGAACATCGTGCCGGTACGCCCGAAGCCGGACTGGATTTCATCACAAATCAGCAGAATGCCGTGCTGGCTGGTAATGCGACGCAACGCCTGCATAAATGCCGGGCCAGCGGGCAGGAAGCCGCCGTCGCCCTGAACCGGCTCAATGATAATCGCCGCCACACGCTCCGGCAGGATCTGCACCGCGAATAGCTGATCCAGCGCCTTCAGGCAGTCCGCTTCCGTCACGCCGTGCAGTGGATTCGGGAAGGGAAGACGATAGATGTCGCCGGGGAACGGGCCAAAGTTCTGTTTGTATGGCGCGGACATGCCGGTCAGGGTGACGCCCAGCAGGGTGCGGCCATGAAACGCGCCATCAAACGCGATAATGCCGGGGCGCTGGGTGTGTGAGCGGGCAATCTTCACCGCATTTTCCACCGCTTCGGCGCCGCTGGTGAAGAAGACACTTTTGTACGCCTCATCGCCACCCACCAGTCTATTCAGCCGCTGCGCCAGCTCAATGTAGCCCGGATAGGCCACCACCTGAAAACAGGCGTGTGACACCAGACCAAGCTGGCGGGTCACCGCATTGACTACCGCCGGGTGATTGTGACCGACATTCAGCACGCCGATGCCGCCAACAAAGTCGAGATAGCGATTGCCCTCAACGTCCCACACTTCACTGCCTCTGGCGCGTTCAATCACCAGCGGATGGGCGGTCACTACACCGCGCGGCACGTTCTGCTCGCGTGCATCCAGTAACAGGCTGTTATCGGAGTATGCTTGCTGCTCTGCCATGACATTCTGCATTTTAAACCCTCATCCACGTAACGTTCGGTTGGCTCAAGTATCGCAACCCGCTGGTTTCTCACGCTGCCGTAATTTCCGAGGCAGCGGCATTTCCTGTCAAAATCCCGCTGCATTCAGCAGGGAAATTTCTCTGCCAGCGCCTGGCGTACCAGCGCGACAAAAACGTTAACGCCATGCGGGATCAGCGCATCGTTGAAGTCATAAGCGGCATGGTGCAATGGCTTGCAGGGTGCCGATCCCAGCCACAGATAGGCACCGGGACACGCCTGTAACATAAAAGCGAAATCTTCCGAGGTGAGCGCGGGTCTGGCCGCGGTGTCAACCGGTATGCCCGCCTGCGTCAGCGCCTCCAGACAAAACTGCGCTTCCGTCGCGCTGTTAATCGTCGCCGGGTAGTAACGCTGATAGTTCACTTCTGCGCGCAGGCCATGAGCCGCCGTGACGTGCTCCGCCATCTGGCGCAGCCGCGCTTCAATCGTATCCTGCGCCGCCGGGCTGAAGGTACGCACCGTGCCGGTGATACTCGCCTCGGCCGGGATCATGTTGTGTGAAAAGCCACCCTGCATCCGTGTGACGGTGAGCAGCGCGGTTTCACACGGGTCGAGTGCGCGTGAAACCAGCGTATTGAGCTGCACCACCAGCTCGCTGACCGCCAGCAGGGTGTCGCGTGTAAGGTGCGGCTGCGCGGCGTGGCCGCCGCCGCCCAGCACCCTGATATCAAAGCGGTCGGCCGCTGCCATAATCGGGCCAGGGCGGGTCTGTACCTGACCGAGCGGCAGTTCCGGCCAGTTGTGAATGGCGTAGACCGCCTCACAGGGAAAGCGGCTGAAGAGGCCGTCGTCGATCATCGCTTTTGCACCCGCCAGTCCCTCTTCAGCAGGCTGGAAGATAAAGCAGACGCTGCCGTCAAAGCTGACGTCCCGCGCCAGTTTTTCAGCGGCACCCAGCAGCATCACGGTGTGACCATCGTGGCCGCAGGCGTGACTCACCTGCTCTGCCTGACTTTGCCATTCCGTGCCGCCTTGATCCTGCATCGGCAGCGCATCCATATCGGCGCGCAGGCCAATCATGCGTTCACTGGTGCCCTTTTTCAGTATCCCGACCACGCCGGTTTTACCGATGCCGCGATGCACCTCGATGCCCAGCTGGTGCAGGAAGTTCGCCACGATGTCGCTGGTGCGCTGCTCCTGAAAACCCAGCTCCGGGTGCACATGCAGGTCGCGGCGCAGTACCACTAAATGTTCCATCTTAATATCCTCGCGAACGGTCAATCTCACCGTGCAGCGGCTCACCACGCTGGTAGCGCCGCAGATTCTCCAGCAGGGCCGCAATGGCACTCTCATTCTGCGTCTGGCTGGCAATGTGCGGCGTCAGCCAGATGGCGGGATGGTGCCAGAAGGGATGGCCCGGTGGTAACGGCTCCGGATCGGTGACGTCAATGACGGCGGCGCGGAGCTGACCGCTCTCCAGCGCCTGCAGCAGATCATCATGATTCAGCTGCGGGCCGCGTCCGGCCTGTACCAGCGCCGCGCCGTGCGGTAGCTGGCTGAACAGGGACTGATTCAGCAAACCCTGGGTGGTGTCGGTCAGCGGCAGCAGGCAGACCAGAATCTCGCTGTGCGCCAGGAAGTCAGCGAGTTGATCCGCGCCGTGCCAGCAGCGCACACCGGGGCACTCGCGCGGTGTGCGGCTCCAGCCTGCGCAGTCAAAGCCCAGCGCCACCAGCCAGGCTAACGCGGCCTGCCCCAGTTCGCCAAGCCCCATCACGCCGACCCGACGCTGCCCGGCAGGTATGGCTGCATGAGGCTGCCACTGTTGCTGGCGTTGCTGATGGAAATAGCGCGGCATGTCGCGATGCAGACCGAGCACCGCGAAGGTGACATATTCCACCATGCCCTGCGTCAGGCCTGGCTCGATCATTCTGATTACCGGCAGGTCGGGCGGCAGCGTGCTGAAGTCAAACTGATCGGCACCGGCCCCCACCGAGAACAGCAGTTTCAGGCGGGGAAACAGCGCCGGAATGTCAACTGGTGGCTGCCAGGCGACCAGCGCCTCAACCTGCTCCGGATCACCGGTCTCCGGCCAGAGATGCAGCTGAATATCAGGCGCATGTTCCGCCAGCCAGCGCTGCCAGATCCGGCCTCGTTCCGGCTCCGATTTATAGACGATATGCATCAGGCCATCGCCTGCGTCATCAGTCCAAATGCGTGCATACCCTGCGGCGTCCAGGGCGTGCCGCGCACCATGGTGGTGGGCGCATCGACCTGAGGGATACCAAGACGTTCAAGCCAGGCTGCCATCGGCAGCGCGGCATCGGTGTCGATGCGCAGAAACTCACCCTGCAGCGACTGCATCAGCGAGGCGACCAGCGCCTGAGCCATCGGGAAATCCGCCGCTATCACCGGGCCAATCGCCCAGCCGTGACCAAAGCGGCGCAGGCTGGCGAAGCCCTGAATCCGCTGTGCCGCGTCCTCTAAGAGCACCGTCTGGCAGTCGCGCACTAAATGCTCAATCAGCGCCGGACGATGCATGCCGTGTGCCTGCTGATCCAGCGTGACCAGCGTGTCACGATCGGCTACTGTCGCCGGGCGCAGTTTCAGCCCCGCGGGGATCACCACCTCTGGCAGCGTGGTAACTGCACGCGTCTGGTGCTGACGGATCTCACCACAGCTGACAAAGCCAAGTTTTTCATACAGCCCTTTGCCCATTTCGGTGGCATGCAGACGCACGTTAACGTCGGGCAGTTTTTCCAGCTGCGCCAGCATCAGTTGCTTGCCGAGGCCGCGTCCCTGCTGCTGGTTATCGATAATCACCAGTCCCACCGTGGCGGCACGGTCACCCCAGCGCCAGAGCACAGCGCTGCCCATCAGTTTGCCCTGCTCTTCTATTACTGTGCCTTCGCCCAGTTGTAACGCCAGCTGCCAGTCTTCACGTCGGTGGGGCCATTTCAGCGCCTGCGTTAAGGCGAAACATGGGTCGAGATCGTCTGGCGTCATTGCGCGTATTGTCAGGCTCATTCGCGTTCTCCTTACATCATGCCTGGCGTGTCAAGTCCGCTGCCGTCAACCAGACGGCTGTAGCGGTAAGGGGTCGGGTCAACGATGGGTGTGGCGTCGGTCGCCAGATCGGCGGCCAGTCGTCCGGCACCCGGTCCGATACCGAAACCGTGGGCGCTGTAACCCGCCGAGAGCACCAGCCCCGGCAGTTTCGCCACGGTGGAGATAACCGGAATGGCGTCCGGGGTGCTGTCAATCATGCCGCCCCATGACTGCGCCAGCCGGAGATTCGCCAGCGCCGGGTATTCACGCCGCATTGCCGCCAGTCCTTCTTCCACGATTTTTGCATCCGCTGCCGGATCGAGAATGCGCATCCGCTCAAACGGCGACTCGCGGTCGAATGACCAGCCCCCCATCGCCTCAGGGCCGTTGAAGAACGGTGACAGGCCGAGATTCAGGGTCAGATTCTTGCGGCGGCTCTTAAAGGTCGGATAGAACTGACGGGCATAGCGCAGCCCCTGTGCGCCCGGCTCCAGACGACCACGACCAGATACTGACACGGTATAGCTGCCATCCATTTGTGGGCGACAGGCGAAGCCCGGTGTGTAGAGCGGCATGGCGATCGCCTGCTCAATGGGCTGCGTGCGGAAGGCCGTGCCAATCACGTTGCCCAGCGGCAGGTCGATGCCGTGACGACGGCAGAACATGGAGGTCCAGGCCCCGGCGGCACAGATAACCCGGCTGGTTTTGATCAGACCGCGCTCGGTCCAGACGCCGCTGACCCGTCCGGCGGCGATATCCAGTCCCCGCACGGCGCACTGCTGAAACAGCAGTGCACCCTTTTTCTGCGCGCCAGCCACCAGCCCAGGCGCCGCCAGGCGCGGCTCGGCGTGACCATCGGTGGGCGACGAGAGACCGCCCAGCCAGTTTGTGGTGCTGCCGGGCGTCATCGCTTTAGCCTGCTCTGCGGTGAGAATCGAACTGCGCATGCCATAGCCTTTCGCCATCTGGTTCCACTTATCCCAGGCCGCGATATCCGACTCTTCCTGCGTGGCGTAAACCAGCCCGCTGCGGCGGAAACCCAGCTCTTCGCCGGTTTCTTCACTGAGCTCACCCCAGCGTTGCAGCGCATAGATAATCAGCGGCAGCTCACGCTCATCACGGTTTTGCTGGCGGCACCAGCCCCAGTTGCGGCTTGACTGCTCAGCGCCGACCAGTCCTTTTTCAATCAGTACCACCTTCACTCCCTGCTTCGCCAGCTCCCAGGTGGCGGCGGCACCGGCGATACCGGCGCCAATCACCACCACATCGGCGGAATCGGGAAAGTCAGCACTGTCCTGTACATAACGAATCGGTGCGGGCATAACAAGATGACCTCTGTTGTCAGTATCGGGTCTGGCGCAGAGCGACGTCGCCGCTGTACGCTGACCCACGCCGCCTGCCTTGCACATCAGTACTATGCAGACGGATAAATTCAGTTGCCCGTAAGGCTCAGCGGCAACTCACTCCGCTTTTAAAATCTCTTCATGCTCATCCAGCCAGCCCTGCCGCAGCTCCGGCACTGCGCGCTTCAGCCGCTCGAAATACAACTCGCTGGTCGGCTTGTCGTAGTCGTTGCGTGCCAGCTGGGTGACGATGCGACCGCTTTTCATCACCACAATTTCGTCGCACACCGCGCGCACCGCATGCATGTCGTGGCTGATGAAGATCACGGAAAGCCCCAGTTCGCGGCGCAGTTCGCTGATTAAGTCGAGGACGGCGGCGGCGACCACAGTATCCAGCGCTGAGGTCACTTCATCACACAAAATCAGATCCGGCTCCGCTGCCAGCGCACGCGCCAGGTTGACGCGCTGCTTCTGACCGCCGGAGAGTGCCCAGGGACGCCGCCACAGTACGCTGCGTGGCAGCTGCACCAGATCCAGCAGCTGATAAAGTCGCTGCTGTCGGGCTGCGCCGCTCAGGCCGTGAAACAGCGTTAGCGGGCGCGACAGGATGCGCTCAACGCTATGGGCCGGATTCAGCGCGGTATCTGCCATCTGGAACACATACTGAATGCGCCGCAGCTCGTTGTCAGGACGTTTCTGCATATCGCCGGCAATATAGTGGCCGTTAAACAGGATATGCCCGTGGCTCGGCGCGTTGAGACCAGCAATGGCATGAGCCAGCGTCGTTTTGCCTGAACCTGACTCGCCGATGATGCCAATCGCCTGCCCTTTCCACAGCTTAAGGTTAATCTCCTCCAGAATGCGTATTTTTGGCTGGCCGTCGCTGCCGCGCGGACCGTAACCGGCATAGAGATCGCGCACTTCCAGCAGCGGCTGAATATCGGCGGCAGCCGGACACCAGTTGCTGGGCCGCTCTTTCTGCCGCGCTGCGTCCATCAGCAGCCGCGTGTACTCTGCCTGCGGCGCGCCAATCAGGTGCGCGGTGCTGCCATACTCCGCCATTTTACCGCGCAGCAGCACCAGAATCCGGTCAGCCATCTGTGCCACCACGGCCAGATCGTGACTGACGTAAATCGCGGTGACGCCGCGCTGCACCACCACGCGGCGAAACGCCTTCAGCACTTCCACCTGCGTGGTGACATCCAGTGCGGTCGTAGGCTCATCAAGGATCACGACGTCGGGATCGCCAATCAGCGCCATCGCCGTCATCAGACGCTGTAACTGACCACCCGACACCTGGTGCGGGAACCGGTCACCAATGGTCCCGGGATTGGGCAGCGCCAGCTCACGGAACAGGCCGATCGCTTTCGCTTTCGCGTCTTTACGGGTCATCGTGCCGTGAATAACCACCGGCTCAATCACCTGGTCGAGGATCTTCATGCCCGGATTAAATGACGCCGCCGCGCTCTGGGCGATATAGGCGACTTTATTGCCGCGAAACGCGCGCAGCTGGCCCGGTGTCAGACTGTTAATGTCGGTGCCGGCAACGTGAATATTGCCCTCGGCGATGCGGCAGCCGCTGCGGGCATAGCCCATTAGTGCCATCGCGATAGTGGTTTTCCCGGAGCCGGATTCGCCAATCAGCGCCAGCACCTCGCCCTTCTGCACCGTGAAGTGAATGTCAGAAACGAGGTCGATCTCTTCGCCGCGATCGGTCTGTGCGGTAACGCGCAGTTTATCCACCGAAATCACCGGCATGGCGGTATGTGGTGTCACGTTCATGCTCCCTCCTTCGCCAGCGTCATCGGACGCATCGCCTGCAGGCTGTCTATAAACAGGTTGGCGCCAATGGTCAGGCTGGCAATCGCCAGCGCGGGCATCAGTACCGCGGGCGAGCCATCAAACAGCCCCTGCATATTTTCACGAACCAGCGTGCCCCAGTCAGCGTACGGCGGCTGCACTCCCAGGCCAAGGAAGCTCAGGCCGCTCAGCAGCAGCACGATGTAGACAAAGCGCAGGCCAAAGTCCGTCAGCATCGGGTGCACCATGTTAGGCAGGATATCGTGAAGGGCGATATACCAGCGGCTTTCGCCCCGCAGCCGTGATGCCCGGACGTAGTCCATGCTGCGCAGCGAACTGGCCATGGCAAACGCGATGCGGAATGCGCCCGGCCAGTAGGTGAACACCGCCGTGAGGATCAGCATGGGCAGCGAGGAGCCAAACACCGCGACAATCATCAGCGACAGCACTTTGCCCGGCAGCACCAGCAGGGCATCGTTGACGCGGCCCAGCAGCTCCTCCAGCCAGCGTCCCGTTACCGCCGCCAGCAGCGCCAGCAGCGTGCCGATCAGGCTGGCCAGCAGTGCCGCACTCAGCGCCAGACCGATGGAGAACTTCGCGCCGTAGAGAATACGGCTCAGCATGTCGCGTCCCAGGTAGTCGGTCCCCAGCAGGTTATCCGCCGTCATGCCGCCCATCAGCGGACCGCCGCCGATGTCATCAATGCTGTGCGGAGCCAGTGGCGTGCCAAACACCGCCATCAGCAGCCAGAACAGCGACATGATGAGACCCAGCCGGCCTGACCAGGAGAGCGACTGTAAGAAACGCCAGGGCAACAAGAGAGTATTCATGCGCTTCTCCATTTCGGGTTAAAGGCGATAGTCAGAATGTCGGCCGCCAGCAGCAGAACCAGGTAGCAGGCGGCGAACAACATCACGCAGAGCTGCACCACCGGCAGGTCGCGATTACTGACCGCATCCACCAGCTGGCTGGCCAGACCGGGATAGCTGAAGATGGTTTCGATGATGATCACGCCGCCAAACAGGTAGGAGAGGCTGAGTGAAATCGCATTGGCGATCGGGCCAACCGCGTTGGGTAGCGCATGACGCAGCACGGCGCGGAGCGGCGATACCCCTTTCAGCAGCGCCATCTCCAGGTAGGGGCTGTCGAGCTGGTTGATAATGGCGGCTCGCGTCATACGCGCCATCTGCGCCACCAGCACGCAGCAGAGCGTCAGCACCGGCAGCGCATAGGCTTTGAGGTAACTCAGCAGGTCGCTATCCGGACTGCCGAACGACATCGCCGACACCCAGTGCAGCTTCACGGCAAAAATCAGCACCGCTACCGTCGCCACCAGAAACTCCGGCACGGCCACCGTCGCCATGGTGCCGATAACCAGGGCCCGGTCGAGCCGGGAACCGCGATTCATCGCCGCAATAATGCCGATAATCAGCGCCAGCGGCACGCAGATCAGCGTGGTGATGCCCGCCAGTTCAAAGGTGGCGGGAATGCGCTGCGCCACCAGCTGCGAGACCGGCAAATGGCTGGCAAACGAGGTGCCAAAGTCGCCCTGCACCATGCCTGTCAGCCAGTGGAAGTAGCGCATCAGCAAAGGCTGATCGAGACCCAGTTGCTGCCGTAACGCCGCCACCGTTTCCGGTGTGGCATTCTGGCCAAGGATCATCTGCGCCGCGTCACCCGGCAGCAGGCTGGTGATGAAAAACACCACCGCCGAGACGATAAGCAACGTCAGGATGCCAGCACCAATGCGCCGGGCAATCAGGAACAGCATGTATCGGTTCATCGGCGAACTCCTTATGAATAGCCTGATGGGACAGGCTGAGATCAGGCGGTCAGCCAGGCAAACTCATGGAAGCGATAGCCCATCATCATGCCTGACGGCCAGGCTTCGACCCCTTTAACCTTTTTGTTGTAGCCATCGGTGGAGCTGATAAAGGTCGGGATGATCGTGCCGCAGTGGTCATAAATCAGCGTCTGCATATCGCCATACATCTGCTTGCGCTTTGCCTGATCGCGTTCCCCTCGCGCGGCGACCACCAGTTGATCAAACTGGGGATTTTTCCAGCCCGATTCATTATTCGGTGCGGTAGAGAGATAAAACTGTGAGAAGAGCATGTCGAGCGTCGGACGCGGATTTATCGAGCCATATCCCACCGGATCTTTCATCCAGTGCGAAGACCAGTAACCGTCATACGGCACACGTCGCACTTTTACATTCAGCCCTGCCCCGCGCGCCATCTGCTGGATCATCTGCCCGCCTTCGTTCGCCCCTTCAATGTTGGGCGTCGTGATGATCTCTACTGTCGCGCCAGCCATACCCGCTTTTTTAATGTGGAACTTCGCTTTTTCTATGTCGAGCGGACGCGGTTTGAGGTCGGCGTTGTAGAGCGGATGCCACGGCGGCACCGGCGTGTCATTACTGACGTCGCCATAACCCTGCAGTACCGTTTTCACCAGCATGTCGCGCGGCTGCAGATATTTCATCGCCAGCACAAAGTCTTCGTTGTTACCCGGTTTCACGTCGGTGCGGATAATCAGGTTGGTGTACATGCCTGATTTGCTCTCCAGTATGCCAAACTCGCTGCTGGCTTTAATGCGTTTGCAGTCTGCGGCTGTCAGGGTGGAGACCATCTGCAGATCGCCCGACATCAGGGCATTGACGCGTGCTGCACCGTCGGTAACGCCAATCAGCTCCACCTCATCCAGGTGCGGCAAGCCGGGCTTGTAGTAATGGGGATTTTTGGTGCCGATGGTGCGTGTGCCTGGCATAAAGGTTTTGCAGACAAACGGACCGGTGCCGATGCCTTTGCTGAAGTCGGTGGTGCCGTCTTTGACAATCAAAAAAGGCGGCGTCGCCAGCATGTAAGGGACGTCAAAGTTGGCGCTATTCAGCTCCAGCTGCACCTCGTTATCATTGACTGCGCTGAAGGTTTTGAACTGATCGGCCAGCTTAAAGGCGATTGAGGCGATAGCCGGATCTTTGTGTCGGCTGAGCGAGAAGATCACATCTTTAGCGGTCAGCGGTTTGCCATCATGGAAGGTGACGCCCTTCCGCAGTTTAATATGCCAGGTGATGCCGTCGCTGGACTCCAGTGATTCGGCCAGCGCCGGTTGCGCCATCAGGTTTTTGTCCAGTTCGGTCAGGCCGCTGTAGAACATGAACTGACGGGTGTAGTCCGCGCTGTTGTTACTTTTCGCCGGATCGAGCGTGTCGGTAGCGGAAGCATTCGACATTGCCGCCCGCACTTTACCGCCTTTGACCGGCTTGTCGTCCGCCAGTGCCGCCCCGGAAAAGCCCACCAGCCCACTGCTCATCACCGCACCAGCGGAAAGCATTTTCATCAGGCTGCGACGTGACAGCGATCCTTCGGTGATCATGCGCGTCAGTGCCGGATTTACCGCATCAGCGTCGTTATTATCAAATTTACTCATCTCTCTACCCTCAATAGTCAGGCGAACCGGGATCATGTTCTGGCGGTGCTGGCAACCTGGCGGCCAGCACCCGACGGGACGTTAAGAAAGGCGATCCTTTGCTTTGTAATAGAGTCCTGCGAGCGGTAAAAACCATGGCTTGCCGTGATAACCGGGCAGCGCGGGCCATGCATCACGCTGCCAGGGATTTTCAGTGCGCTTTTCGGCCAGCAAATCGGCCATTACCCGTCCCATCCACACCGACATCTGCGTGCCGTGGCCGCTGTAGCCCAGTGAATAGAACAGGCCATCCTGTTCACCCGCGTGCGGCAGACGGTCGGCCGTCATACCGACCATGCCTCCCCAGCAGTACTCCACCTCTGCCTGGCCGAGCTGTGGCAGCATCTGCGTCATCGCGTGGCGCAGGATCTCGCCGCTGCGCGAATCCGAGGTTGGGTTACTGACCGCAAACCGCGCCCGCCCGCCAAACACCAGTCGGCTGTCGGCAGTGGTGCGGAAGTAGTTGCCGATATTCAGCGATGTCACATAGGTCCGATTATGGGGCAGCGCCTGGCGCAGCAGCGCCGGGTCGAGCGCTTCCGTCACCACAATAAAGCTGCCGACCGGCACGATGCGGCGCTGAAACCAGGGGAAAGGGCCGCTGTTGGAGCAGCCCGTCGCCATCA
Source organism: Pantoea alfalfae (assembly GCF_019880205.1). Classification (NCBI taxonomy): domain Bacteria; kingdom Pseudomonadati; phylum Pseudomonadota; class Gammaproteobacteria; order Enterobacterales; family Erwiniaceae; genus Pantoea; species Pantoea alfalfae. Next base: position 1,553,510 of record NZ_CP082292.1, on the reverse strand, counting down.
GCACTTTATCCGCCAGAAGGGTGCCCTGCGCGGTGTGAATCCGGTGCTGATAGCCCTTCAGACGTTCCAGCTTCGTCACGGCGTGGTGCGGGTAAATTTTCGCCCCGCTGCGGGCGGCGGCTTCAGCCAGCCCAATGCCAAACTTGCCCATGTGCATCTGACCGCCACGCTTCTGCAGCAGGCCGCCGTGAAATTTGTCACTGGCGATTTCGTCGCGCACTGCCGTTTTGTCGAGCAGTTCGATCTCGGGGTCCACAGTGCGACGCATCAGTTCATAGGCTTCCCGTAGCCCGGCGACATGCGATGCTTTGCTGGCGAGCTTGAGTTTGCCGCACAGACGGAAGTCGCAGTCGATCGCTTCAGCCTGAATCAGTTGCTGGACGTAGCTCACCGCGTCGTCAAATGCCCGGTAGAAGCGGCTGGCCTGCTCCAGACCCTGACTCGCCACCAGCGAGGCGAAGTTCTGCGCCACACCGGTATTGCAGTGACCGCCGTTGCGGGCCGATGCCTGGCTCATGACGTCGCCACTCTCCAGCAGCACCACGCTGATGCCGCTGCGCGCCAGGTTAAGTGCTGCCGAAACGCCGGTGAAGCCGCCGCCAATCACCACCACGTCCGCCTGGGCGGGCAGCGGTTCGCGGGCAGCACCGGTAAAGGCCGGTGCCGTGGCCTGCCAGAACGATTCCAGTTTCATGGGGAGTTCCTCAGAGTCCGACGACGCCAGGCAGGCCGCCGATATCTTTGATTTCGGTGTACTGGTAGTACGGGTTCGCCGGTTCATGACCACGGTTGACCCAGACTTTGTTTTTGATGCCGAGATCGTAGGCGGTCATCAGGTCATAGCGGAAGCTGGAGGAGACGTGCAGGATCTCTTCCGGACCACAGCCAAGCTTATCCAGCATGTACTCGAAGCCCTTCATCTGCGGTTTATAAGCGCCTGCCTCTTCTGCCGTGATGGTCATGTGAATGGGCGCGCCCAGACGCGGTACATGGTGCGGGATGAGGTCTTTCATCGAATTGGTCAGTAGCACCAGCGGAAACGCCTTAGCGACTTTTGCCAGTCCGGCCGGCACGTCGGGGTGCGGACCCCAGCTGGCGCAGTCGGTGTAGATAAAGTCGCTGTCGGCTTTGTCCCACTTAATGCCCCACTTTTTGCAAGTGCGCTGTATCGCATTACTGACCACGTCGTAATAGGGTTTCCATGCGCCGAGCACCTCATCCAGCCGGTAGCTGGCAAAGTCGGCGGTAAACGCGTTCAATGCATCCGGGTCGACGCGGTCGCTGAAACAGCGTTGTGCCGCACCGGCCATATCGAAGCGAATCAGCGTGCCGTAACAGTCAAACGTAATGAATTTCGGTTTAAACAGTGCCATGTAACACCCCTGTCTTGTCAGTTGCGCTTAGAAATCGATGAGTACGCTTTTCTGGCGCTGGCAGGCCTGAAACGCCTGACGCCCTAAATCTTTACCAATGCCGGAGCCGAGAAAACCGCCTGTGGGAATGATGAAGTCGCCGGAGCGACCATAGCGATTGATCCAGACAGTGCCCGCGTCGATGGCGCGCATCGCCCGCAGCGCGCGCGGCAGGCTTAGGGTGTGAACACCGGCGCAGAGGCCATAGGTCTCGTGCGCAGCCATCGCCAGGCCCTGCTCTTCATCATCAAACGTCTGTACCGTCAGCACCGGACCAAAAATTTCCTGCTGTACCGCCGGGTTATCCTGCGCCACATGGCTCAGCAGCGTCGGCTGCCAGAACCAGCCGCCTTGGGTGTCGGCAAAGCGCTCTCCACCCACCAGCACCTCTGCGCCCTGCGCTTTTGCGGCTTCAATGACCGAGCAGACTTTATTGCCCTGGCGTTCATCGATCAGCGGCGCGTAGCGGCTGCCTTCCTGCCAGGTGACGCCCGGTTTCACTTCCCGGCAAAGCTGGGCCAGTCGCTCAACCAGCGGATCGGCAATGTTGCGCTGCACAATAAGACGGGTGCCCGCTACACAGGCCTGACCACCGTTGGCGGTGAAGCCGCGCAGAATGCGCTGAGCCAGCACCTCAAGGTCACCGGCATCATCAAACACCAGCTGCGGGCTTTTGCCGCCCAGCTCCAGCGTCACCGGTTTCATGCCGTGCTGCGCGGCATCACTCATGATGCGCGCGCCGGTCAGGGTCGAGCCGGTAAACGAGACTTTGCGCACCAGCGGATGTTTCACCAGCGCGCTGCCGGTCACCGCGCCACTGCCCTGCACAATGTTCAGCACGCCCGCTGGCAGGCCCGCCTGAATCGCCAGTTCGGCCATGCGCACCGTTGAAAACGGGGTCAGTTCAGAGGGTTTCAGCACGACCGCATTGCCTGCTGCCAGCGCGGGTCCGCATTTCCACGACGCCATTGACAGCGGGAAATTCCACGGGGTAATCGCGGCGATGACGCCATAGGGTTCCGCAATCAGCATGCCGAGGCTGCTGTCGCAGGTGGGAAAGAGATCGCCACTGTATTTGTCGGCGCATTCGGCATAGAAGCGAATCGCCTCGGCGGTAAATGGAATTTCGTGCAGCACCACGTCGCTGATGGGTCGCGTTGAGCCCAGCGCTTCCAGTTGAGCCAGTAGCGTATCCTGCTCGATCAAATCGGCCCAACGGCGTAAGACGCGACCACGTTCACGCGGCGGACAGCCTGACCAGCCGCTGGTTTTTAGCGCCTGATGCGCGACGGTGACGGCACGATCAACATCCTGCGGCATGGCGTCCTGCAGCGTGGCATAGACGCTGCCATCAGAGGGACGTTTAACCTCGAAGGCTGCGCCCTGGCTCTGGCAATGCTGGCCGCCAATATAATGGCCAGCCGGAAGAGAAACTTTTTCAGGGTCGAAACTTAACATGGAACAATTCCTTATTTGTAACACCCATCAGTTGCTGGCTTATTAGCGCTTTTAACTGGCATTTTCTGCGCTGTTAATAAGCTAATGCAGAAAGTATGCCAGCCGGGCAAAAAATAAAAATGCGTTTAAAACAGCGCAAAAAAATTTTCTGCCGTATTACCGGGATAATTTTTGTGGATTTGCCGAACAATTAAACAGATGATTTACTTCACAAAATTTATGCGCCCTGCTGGTGCAACCTGCACGGAAATTGCACCAAAGCGGATATTCCGGGTCAGGCTGCCCACATTTGCGATCATGCCCCGCCAATTTACCGACCCGCCTCACATCCCTGATAAATTCTTTACTTTTTAAAGAGGATTATTTGACGCCGCAGAATTTATTCTGTGCGCCAAGCGAAAAAAAACGCCAGCCGGATTTTCCGGCTGGCGTTGGGGTCATATTTAATTACAGACTGCCAATGTGAAACGTTTTCTGTTCCAGATATTCATCCATTCCGTAGCGGGATCCTTCCCGGCCAATACCGGAAAGTTTCACGCCACCAAATGGCGCAACCTCAAGAGAAATCGCGCCGGTATTGAAGCCGACCATGCCAAACTCCAGCGCTTCCGCCACCCGCCAGGCGCGCCGGATATTTTCGGTAAAGAAGTAGGCGCCCAGGCCGTATGGCGTGTCGTTCGCCATCGCGATCGCCTGCTCTTCATCATCAAAAATAAACAGCGGCGCGACCGGGCCGAACGTCTCTTCATGGGCGATGCGCATGCTGGACGTGACCTCGCCGAGCACCGTGGGCTGAACAAAAGTGCCGTTGCCCTGGCTGATGCCGCCGGTCAACAGCGTAGCTCCCTGACTCAGCGCATCATCAATGTGACCGTTCACTTTCTCCACCGCGCGGCTGTTGATCAGCGGGCCAATGGTACTGTCGGGTGCAAAGCCATCGCCCACTTTCAGGGTGGCGACCGCCTCCAGCAGTCTTGCGGTAAAGCGTGGATAGATGTTGCGCTGCACCAGAATGCGGTTGGCGCAGACGCAGGTCTGCCCGGCATTGCGGAACTTGCTGAGCATGACGCCCGCGACCGCAATCTCAATGTCGGCATCATCGAACACGATCAGCGGGGCGTTGCCGCCCAGTTCCAGGCTCAGACGTTTGATGCTGTCAGCGCTCTGCTGCATTAATAACTGCCCGATGCGGGTCGAGCCGGTAAAGGAGATTTTACGCACCGTACGGCTACTGGTCAGTGCCGCGCCAATCTCCGTGGGCAGGCCGGTCAGCACCTGCAATACGCCTGACGGAAAACCGGCACGCTCTGCCAGTACCGCCAGCGCCAGTGCCGAGAGCGGCGTTAACTCAGAGGGTTTGACAACAATCGGGCATCCGGCGGCCAGTGCGGGAGCCACCTTGCGGGTGATCATCGCAATCGGGAAGTTCCAGGGTGTGATGGCGGCGGCAACGCCTACCGGCTGTTTCAGCACCAGAATGCGCCGGTCGTCGCTGGGCGCGGGAATAGTGTCGCCATAGATACGGCGCGCCTCTTCCGCGAACCATTTCACAAAACTGGCCCCGTAGAGCACTTCACCTCTGGCTTCCGCCAGCGGTTTTCCCTGCTCGGCAGTCATGATGATTGCCAGGTCGTCAGCATGTTCAATAATCAGCTGATGCCATTTTTCCAGCAGTGCGGCACGGCTGGCGTTAGGGGTTTTGCCCCAGCTGATGCGTACCGTTTCCGCATAGGCTATCGCCTGCTCTGTTTCCGCACGGCCCAGCGCCGGAATAGTCGCCAGCGTTTCGCCCGTGGCGGGATCGGTAACCGGCAGCGTGGCACCCTGATGCGCATCCTGCCAGCGTCCGGCAAACAGCGCCTGCTGGCGCAGCAGATCGCTGTCTTTAAGTTGTAATCGCGACATAACATCCCCTTGTGGTCAGCTGATTCCACTTTATCGCGCCGTGTCAGCGCAGGATGTTGTTGTGCGGGGTCAGAAAGGTCGCTAAGCGAGTTTTTCGCGGTGATTTGAAATTTTATGCTGTGCGGAAATGGGCGCGCATCCGGCGGGATGCGCACGCGCTTTAAATCTGGAAGTCGATAACCGGTTCGTCGTCATTACTGTAGGAGAGCGCCTGCCGTTTGATCTCCTCCAGCGACAGGTTAGCGTTGCAGAGCTCCAGGAACTGCCAGACGTAATTACGCTGCAGCTGACCCCGCTTGAGGCCGAGCCAGACGGTGCTGGCATCAAACAGATGTGTGGCGTCGATGCGTACCAGCTCTTCACTCTCTTCGGTTTCACACGCCTGATCAGCCAGTATCCCGACGCCCAGACCAAGTTTAACGTAGGTTTTCACCACGTCGGAGTCCTGGGCGCTGAGCACGATATCCGGTTTTAAGCCCGCCGACTGGAAGGCACGGTCAACCCGCGAACGGCCGGTGATACCCTGGCGGTAAGTAATGAGAGGATAACGGCTGAGGGTGCTCAGTGAAACCGGTTGATTCTGCACCAGTTCATGATCTTTCGGCACCAGCAATGCGTGATGCCAGCTGAACCAGGGGAATGCCGCCAGACTGCTGTTATTAACCAGCATTTCACTGGCGATGCCGATATCCGCTTCACCCGCCAGCAGCATGGTGACAATTTCCTGTGGCGATCCCTGATTGAGTTCCAGCCGGACGTTGGGGTAGAGCTGACGAAACGCTTTGATGATTTTCGGCAGGCTGTAGCGCGCCTGAGTGTGGGTAGTGGCGATGGTCAGAATGCCGCTGGTTTCATTGGTAAAAACATCGGCCAGACGTCGTACCTTCCCCGCTTCATCGAGGATGCGTTCGGCAATGGTCAGCAGCGCTTTACCCGGTTCGGTCATTCCCAGCAGGCGCTTACCGCGACGGATAAAGATCTCAACACCCAGTTCATCTTCCAGGTCACGAATGTGCCGACTGACACCTGACTGAGAGGTAAACAGCGTATTAGCGACTTCCGTTAAGTTAAACTCACAGCGGGCCGCCTCGCGGATGATTTTAAGCTGCTGGAAATTCACGGTATTTACCTCCCTTTACATAATCTGATTCCCCGATGTTAAGAACTATTATTGATAACAGGAAATACTAAAAAATTTGGCTTTATGAATTTAGGGAATAACGGGGTGGGGCTGAGGTTGTGCGAACATGCTGAGATGATTGGCCTGGCAGCCCGGGCTTAACAGGTGTTCGCTGCGCGAATGGCTGCTGCAGAGCTGAAGCTGGAGTGTTCGCTGCGCGAACGGGCTGGCAGCAGAGCTGATGCTGCGGTTTGTTCGCTGCGCGAACGGGCTATGAGAGGGGTTTCGTTCGCCTGAGAAGTTGGGCAGTTTCAGACCCGCCTCTGCAGGCGACCGACAAGGGGCCGCCAGTCGCCGCGCCCCCTTGCCCCCCGGCTCCGGCCTGCTTCACCGCCGCTTCGCGGTCCCTTCGCTTCTTCCGGATTTCTGACGGACCAGCAGGACGCGCCATCCCTGGCGCGAACCCGCCTCTTCGCGACATCCCTGTCACTCGTCCTGAAATCCCTTATCCGCTCAGCGGTTCTGACGGCCTCCCCACCCCCTCGCTTGTATCTGACATTATGTGGTGATTAGCTACCATCACACGAAGCGGAGTGAGCCGGGCCCCTCCCTGAGGACAGTCTGAATTACTGATCCTGCCTGACAGCTTGCGGCCCTCCGTTTCACCTTTCACGCCAGCACATTTTGTTGAACGGTTACCGGGAGCATGACTCCGAATGTACAAGGCGAACAGGCGTGACGGTCAATGTGAGAGGAGAATGAAAATGTTTCCTGTAGGTATAGACGTAAGTAAAGACTCGCTCGACCTTTGCATCCTCTATGATGGCATAAAGGGTCGTATACGGACCAAAAAGATAAAAAATGACAGCAGTGCAGCAGCTAATATCATCCGCTGGCTTAGAATGCAGCACTGTGGCCTGGAGGACGTTCACCTTATTATGGAAGCAACCGGCGTTTATCACGAACGTTTGGCTCTTTCGCTGCATGAAGCTGGCGCATACGTTTCTCTCGCAAATCCCCACCGCAGCCGCGATTTTGCAAGAGGTATGGGTATTCTGACTAAAACGGATAAGGTAGATGCCTACATGCTGGCCTGCTACGCGCTATTGAAAAAGCCACACCGCTGGCTCCCGCCTTCTGCTGAAATCAGGCATCTCAGTGCGCTTATCCGCAGGCGTGACGCATTGCTGAGCGACGCCGTACGTGAGGAAAACCGGCTGGAAAAATACCAGAGCACGCAGACGCCTTCTGACGTTATCAGCTCCTGCCTGCGCATGGTGAAAATTCTCCGGGAGGAAGTAAAAGTCACGGAGCAGTTAATAAAGGCTCACATAAAAGCACATGCAGCGCTGCAACTTGATTATGATCTTCTGACGTCTATACCTGCAGTCGGCCCACAATTGGGCATGAACATGCTGGTTGTACTGCGTAGTCATGATTTTGAGTCTGCCAGTCAGGCAGCCGCATTTTTGGGCGTGGTACCCGTGGAAAAACGATCGGGCACTTCCGTTCGCGGTAAATCTAAGATGTCTAAAATTGGATCGCCGCAGCTGCGTGCGAAGCTGTACATGTCCGCCCTCTGTGCCAGACGATGTAATACGCGAATGCGCAACTTTTATGAAGAATTGTGCCTGCGTGGCAAACCTAAAATGGTGGCAATCGGGGCTGTTATGCGAAAGCTGATCCACTGGTGCCACGGCGTGCTTCATTCCGGCAAAGCTTTTGAAAATACGCCGGCTACTTAACAATTTAAATTTGTTACTGAAACATTGTTCACAAAACAGCCTGTGCCTTATACCCAATGGCACTAAAGTGAACAGTAAATTTCTAATTGCGGCAGTTCTGAGCCGTAGTACCCAGCTCATGCCTCAAAAATGCAGATATGAACTATAGGCAAGCGAGTTACATGTCCGCTGTGAGCGAAAAGCGGAAGTTGCTTTTCGCTCATACATCAGCAAATGAAAATGGTTTGAGCGAAAATATCGATAAAACAGAGCAGTCTTTTGAGGAGGGAGTAACACGACTTTCTAATTACATGAAAAGCGCCCTGTATAAACGAACAATATAATCGGCATTAGGGTTTGTGCGTTTATCACCCATACGCTCCTGTATTGCCTGAACTGCAATATCTCGGCGCACAGGTAATCGTACCTTTTCCGCTGAAGCCAGCGCGGATTTCATTTGTCCATATGTGAGGTCCGTGCAGTAGCACGGAGCACCGGGCTGTTGCCGCCAGGACTCATCAAGGTTACCCGCATCAAAGGCATCGAATCCCGTATCATTGACAAAATCCATGATTACTATCTTGTGCTCTTCGATATTCCCTGCCACCGGAATTGCAATACGCACTGGCGATCCCGCTGTTGAACCTTTCCTGGCGAGAGAATCTGAACCTATGGCATTCCATGCCTTGATCAGGGGACGGTTCAAGAGATGTGCCACCCACTGACTTTCAACCTCACCATCTGAGAAAGTGTCAATGATGCCATCACGATGTGGATAGTAGTTGGAGGTATCAGCAACGATAACATCCTGAGGCAGATTGCGTATCAGAGGCGCAATATCAGCAAGCTTCGCCATAGGTATGGACAGGATAACTACCTGCGCATCCTGCACGGCACTAGCTGTATCAGATGCTTCAGCGCCCGTTTCAAGCACATCGGGGTCTATCGTTTCTGGTCCGCGTGAATTTGCGACTTTTACGAAATGACCCGCAGCTGCAAGACTGCGGGCAAGTGTTTTACCGATATGACCGGTTCCCAGGACTGCAATCTTGTACTTGTCTCTATGTGTCATAAGCACTCCTCTTTAACTCAGGCCGTTACTGCACGGTTACGTTTGACGATCACATCATGTGTTAGATGATCGCCTGCGGACATGAATTCCCTAATCAACGCATCTCTGTTCAGTGGTGCGCGGGTTTTATCCGCCGCCTGAAGGGCCGCTCTAAGCTCTGCGGCGTTAAGCTCAGTGCAGTAGGCTGGGGTACCGGGCTGTTGCCGCCATGATTCGCTAAGCATACCGGCGTCAAATGCATCGAAACCACTCTGACTGACCAGCTCCATCACAACAGACTTTGCTGCGGAGTCGTCCCCCGCAACAGGAATAGCAATACGGGATGGAGAACCTGCATCCTGCCCTTTCTCTTTAAGCGTCTCGGCAAGAACAGCATTCCAGGCTTTGATGAGATGGCGCTGAACTGCTTCACTGGCGTAAACGCTTTCAGGCTTACCTTCACGGATCTCAATAATGTCCCCGTCACGGAAAGGATAATAATTAGACGTATCAACGACGATCACGCTTTCAGGGACGTCGCGCATTAACTCAGCAAGTACGGTGTGCTTATCAAAGGGTATAGAGAGGATGATGACGTCTACTTCTCGTACGGCCTCCTGGCGATCAACCGCCAGTGCCCCCACTTTTCGCGCCAGCTCTGCAATGCTTTCCGGTCCTCTTGAGTTCGCCAGTTTGACTTCATGGCCCTGCACAGAGAGCTTGTTTGCCAGCGTTGCACCAATATTTCCGGCGCCAATAATTCCTATTTTCATAGCAGTACCTTTTGTATAAGTGGAGGATGATCAGTTATCAGCGGGATGGGCAAAGCCATTCAGGGTATCCCGTAACTCCTCAAGCTTTCCATCCGATAGCTGACAGGCTGATTTGATTCTTTCGGTTACGAGCCACAGCTCACTTTGCAAAGCGAGCCCCTCATCCGTAAGGGTAATGAGAACTCGTCTTTCGTCTGCGCGGTCACGTGTGCGGATTATGCGTCCGGAAGCCTCAAGGCGTTTGAGAACGGGCGTAATGGTGCCGGTATCCATGCCAAGCTTATTCCCGATATCCCCCACGGTGCGCGGGGTGCCATTAAACAACTCTAGCATGACCAGATACTGTGGGAAGGTAAGTCCCAGCGGGTCCAAGAACGGCTTGTGTAACCGGTTCATTCGGCTTGCTGCACCATACAGCGCAAAAGAAAGCTGTGTTCCAATTTCCTGTCGTGACTGCATTTTCATATGCCAACCTATTATATAGCTGTTGATTATCTAGCGAACTAGATAAAAGCTTATATCAAAATTTTCGTCAGCTAAAGAGAGATTAATAAGTAATTCGTGCGTTATGACATAGGCAACAAATCAGACTAAATCCTTTCTAGGCTGTTAAAGGTCAGTTTCTGGTACTTAGCGTGAAGCGGACATTTGTAGCTGAAGTAGAAAAAATGATATTCATTGCACTGCATATTGAGGGATGCCCCTCCCTGGCTAGATTTGACCGTCCACAAAAATTCCCCATAGTTCTTCCACTGCGCGAGACATTCTTGCCGCTGGGCGGAAAAGCCGAATATCAATAGGCACCCATAGCCCACTGTCTTTACCGGCAGCAACGGCAATTTCGCCAGTTTCAACATCCGCTGAAGCTAGCGTCTCTGGCAGCCATGCAATGCCGTCTCCTGCTTTGACCATAGCCAGAAGCGTGGCAGCAAGATCGGCTGTGAAGGCGATATCCATCCCACGTCTGGCACGATTAACTTGCGAAGTATTTGAAAGGATTCTGCCAAGTCCGGACTCAGCGGAAAACGAAAGAAACGGGAATTTTCTTCCCGCTTTAGCCTGCCAGATAGGTAGACGGGTCGCGGTGTCACACCGGGAATAAGGCAGTAATGTTTCCTGACCAAGCCTGACGCTGAGGTATTTGGACTGATCCAGGTTAATGTGCATGTGAGGGTGGAAATAGCAGAGCAAAAATTGCGCGTCACCTTTTTCAATCATACGCTCACACGCGCTGAGCGTATCAGAAAGAAGACGAAATGAGCCGAAGCGCGCAATTTTCTCGTTGTTGCGCATAAGCGCAGGAAAAAATGAGAACGAGAGAGAGTGCGTTGCGGAAAAAACAACGTCTGGTCTGGTTTCTCCTGCAGCTTCGATGGCTTCACTTCTCAGGGTATATAGCGCGCGAATAAGATCCGGTATTTGCGTAACGAATATTTCCCCCGCCCTCGTCAAACTTACCCCGCGTCGGTTTCTTTCAAACAATGGCGTTCCCAACCACTCTTCAAGCGAAATAATTCTTCTGCTGAATGCAGGCTGCGTCACATATCGAGAAGCTGCTGCACGTGAAAAATTAAGAGACTGTGCAAGCGCAACACAGTCTTCAAGCCATGTTAACTCTAAGTGATGCCGATTTTGCATTACAGCCTTCCTCTTTGGCATTAGAACAGCATGTGTTAAATGCTTAGGATGGGTTTCAGAGAGGACTAAAGGTCCTAAGGCACTACGAAAATGCATTATGTCTATAAATATATGGCATTAGACAAATACTTCGCAGGCAAATATCAAATTGAGTCTGACTGAAAACATCCGGAGAGAACATGCGTATCCTTGACGTTGTAGAAATAACCAAACCGATTGCTTCCCCCATCCGTAACGCTTACATCGATTTCAGTAAAATGACGGCTAGCCTGGTAGCCGTTGTGACCGACGTTGAAGTTGATGGGAGACGCGTTGTGGGATACGGATTTAACTCTAACGGTCGTTATGGTCAGGGCGGCCTTATACGTGAACGCTTTCGCGATCGTATTCTGCAGGCCGAACCCGAAAGTCTGCTGAATACCAGAGGTGACAACCTGGATCCGCACAAAATCTGGGATGTGATGATGAGCAATGAAAAACCAGGTGGTCACGGTGAACGCTCAGTTGCCGTGGGAACACTGGATATGGCCATCTGGGATGCCACGGCAAAAATCGCAAATAAACCGCTGTTTCGCCTGCTTGCAGAAATGAAAGGCGTTGAAGCAAATCCTCGAGTATTCGTCTACGCGGCTGGCGGTTATTATTATCCGGGAAAAGACCTGAGCGCTCTGCGTCAGGAAATGCGCGGTTATCTGAACCGTGGTTATAACGTCGTAAAAATGAAGATTGGTGGGGCATCTCTTGAAGAAGATCGCCGCCGTATTGAGGCCGTTCTTGACGAAATTGGTAGCGAGGCCCGCCTCGCAGTTGATGCTAATGGCCGCTTCGATCTTGAAACGGGCATTGCATACGCAAAAATGCTGCGCGAGTACCCACTCTTCTGGTACGAAGAGGTTGGCGATCCCCTTGATTACTCTCTTCAAGCCGCGCTGTCAGAGTTTTATCCCGGCTCAATGGCAACAGGTGAAAACCTTTTTTCACATCAGGATGCGCGAAATCTTCTGCGTTATGGCGGCATGCGTCCGGACCGTGACTACCTGCAGTTTGATTGCGCGCTCTCTTATGGACTTGTTGAGTATCTTCGCACGCTGGACGTGCTGGAACAGTTCGGCTGGTCACCTTCACGCTGTGTGCCTCACGGCGGGCACCAGATGTCATTGAATATTGCTGCAGGTCTAGGTCTGGGCGGCAACGAAAGTTATCCGGACCTGTTTCAGCCATATGGCGGCTTCCCCGACTCAGTAAGAGTGGAAGATGGCCATATCATCATGCCTGAGCTGCCGGGCATAGGTTTTGAAGGCAAATCTGATCTCATTAAAGAAATGCGTGCTCTGGCTGAATAACTTCAGCCGGATTTATCGGCTTCCTTAGTTGCTTATTATGCCCCCGGTATTGTGCCGGTGGCATAGCGGAAATCACCTATGAAACTTTTAAGTTATCTGACTCCAGATGGATATAAAAGTTACGGCATACTTAATGCTGAAGGAATTATAGACCTGAGAAGTAGGACAGATATTGACACTCCTGATCTGAAAGGTTTTATCCGGGAGAAGGGAGTGTCAGAAGCAGATAAGTATATCAATGCTGAAATTGATTATCAGCTATCTGAAATCACTTTCTTACCGCCAATTGAAAATCCAGGAAAAATACTTTGCGTAGGAATGAATTATCAGGATAAGCGCACGGAATTCAGTATTACATCGGACGCACCGACAATATTCATTCGTTTTTCAGATTCACAGACTGCCCATCTTGGAGAAATCGTTAAGCCAGCCCAGAGCGACCAACTTGATTACGAAGGTGAACTGGTCATTATCATCGGGAAGTCAGGTCTGAATATTTCTGAAGCAGAAGCAGCGGACTATATTGCCGGCTATTCCTGCTACATGGATGGTTCTGTTCGCGACTGGCAACATACCTGGTTCACCGCAGGTAAAAACTGGAGTAAGACCGGCGGATTTGGCCCCTGGCTGGTCACCAGTGATGATGTGAACGATCCACAAAAGCTAAAGCTTAAAACCTGGCTAAATGGCGAGATCGTTCAGCAGGACAACACTGAAAATATGGTTCATAAGATAAATAAAATCATCAGCTATATGAGTACATTCACTCAACTTTCACCTGGGGATGTCATTCTGACGGGATCACCAGGAGGCGTTGGTCGATCTCGTAATCCACAGCGTTTTCTTAATGAAGGCGATATTATCGAGGTGGAAATAGAGTCTATAGGTCGACTGACTAACCATGTCGTATCAGCATCAAAATAAAAATTAAAATTTAAGCTAGCTGACATTTAAAAGGAGCTTAAATCAGCAATTCCTCCCCTACATATGCACCAAATGAGGAAGTTATCATGAGTGAAAATGCTCTCAGCGGTAATAATATTATCGGGAAAAAGCGCTGGACGATAATATTACCCGCCGTCTTTATAATGTATACCATATCTTTCTTTGACCGCGTCAATATCGGTATGGCGCTGCCGCATATTACTGCTGAAATGGGGCTAAGCCCGGTTGAAGCTGGCTGGCTTGGTGGCGCATTTGCATGGGGCTATGTGGCTACGCAGTTTACTGCGGGATGGCTGGCGCTCCGCTTTGGTTCAAGAAGGATCATCGGCATCAGCCTGTTTCTGTTTGGCGCCTGTGCCATGTTGACCGGCCTGACGCGTAACTTCAGCGAACTCATTGCTATTCGCTTCTTTCTGGGCCTGGCAGAAGGGCCCATTCAGGCGGCTACGGCTATGTTTTTAGCGCAGTGGTTCATGAAACCAGAACGCGGCCGTGCTTTTGGTATCTGGAACCTGAGCCTTGGAGCTGGCGCATTTCTGGCAGGCCCGATTTCCGGCTGGATTCTGGCCCATCACGACTGGCGCTTGATGATGGTCATTGAAGGCGCTCCGGCGTGGCTGTTTTGCATCATCTGGTTTTATCTGGTTCCAAAAAGCATTCAGGCTGCAAGCTGGCTCAGTGCCGATGACCGCAATCACATCCAGAAAGAATTGGCTGCCGAACAGTCGAACTATGTGAAAGAGAAATCTGACCCGTGGTGGACCATTCTGAGAATCCCTGCGCTCTGGCTGATGCTTATCGGCTACTCATTGCACAGCATGCTCGCTTACGGATTCACGTTGTGGCTGCCGACTGCGCTCAAAGGGTATGGCACGTTAAGTGAATTTATGATCGGTCTTATTAGCGGCATGCCTTTCCTTATGACCATGATAGGTATTTGGTACATAACCAGACGCTCAGATAAGTACAACCAGGAGCGACGTCTGCACGCGGCCATCCCAACAGTGCTGTGCGGCATTGCGCTATCGGCGGCTGCTTTTGTACCACTGTCATATTACTGGTTGCAAATTGTCCTGTTTATGTTTGTCGGTCTGACTATGAAAATGCTTGTTCCGCTGGTTTATGTGAGGCTAACGGAGATCCTGCCTACGAAGAAAGCAGTGCCTGCCGTAGCCTTTGTCGGCGCGTGTAGTAATTTTATCGGACAATTTGGCGGGCCGCTTGTCGCAGGTTATCTCAAACATCTGGGTGGTGGAATGGACATGACGCTGGCGTGGGGCGTATTGGGGCTATTCTCCATAGTTGGCGGAATATTATTTGCTCTGGCTGTTGGGAAAAAGGAAAGCGTATGGAATGTCGGGCAGGCGTTCCGGGTCTCGCCACGTCGGAATCTTCCCGCCGGAGAATAACTCATGCCAGCCTTTAACCTAAGCGGCAAACAGGCTGGCATTTTTTGGAATTCATATTGTCTACAGCAGAACGGTAGATGGCTGATGTTGAAAGCCATAGTTTTACAAAAAATTCATGCTAAATATCTAGACGCATATTGCGCAATTGAATCAATAAATACTCTGAGATCCCCATTCAGATCCCCTTAAGCCACACGAAAAGACGTCCGCTTTTGGCACACAGCGGACGTTATGTTTCATCGTAATTCCGGTTTAAAGCAATTACGGCGGGCGAGCAGTGCGCAGCCGGCCTTCTGAATGACGCCCTGGCGTCATGTAGGCGCCAGATGACGTGGTATATAACTCCGATGGTAAACGGCGCCGTACGCCCGGCGTAGCCGGTTGATGACCCATAAAGACTGCCAGTCCATCCCCTTCCCTGATTAGTCAAGCCCCGCTTTCAGCAATGAAGAAGTTTATGTAACCCCTTTTAACCCCGGTGAGCAGGCTTTACGGCGCCTGCGACGTAAAGGGCGTGATTTCAGGGGCCTTGGCGGCAGCAGCTTGCTGCTGACGCTTAGGGGGTGTTAATCATAACTTTCAGCTACAGGCTCGGAACTCAACACGGTAGCTGTTATCTCTTCTCTCAACGTTAAGTACTTAACTGCGGTTAGTTTCAATGATGGTCTTTGGCTCTCATGCGAGCAGACAACTCCTCATTCAGGAAAAACAAAAATTTTACAGGCGGGGGTTTTGGAGAGGCATCCGGAGCGCTGAGGAACAACCGGAGGCGAAGATGAGCCGACAGGACGTCGGCGAAAGGACGGTCCGCTGGCCGCAGGGCGTGACGAAGGTACCCCGCGAAGCGGGGCGCGCAGGCTGCCGGACGCCGGGATTGTTAAGGGGCGGGCGTCCGCCCCTTGACGCGTCCGCCTGCTCGGGCAACCTGAAACTCCCATACGCCTGGCGGGCGTCACCTTCTCAGGTGAACGCGCTGCAAAGCTTAACCTCAGCCCGCTGCAAGCGCCCCTACCCCACTAACATCAACTCCCGCTCCTCATTCAGCGGCTTATTCAGCAGTGACAGCAGGATATTTTTCACGGCCTGTGCAGAAGGCGATAGCGGCAACCGGGCGGAGATGTTCAGCGACAAAGGCAGACTCAGTGACGGGCTGTTGATGCGTGACATCCAGGCATCCGTCGAACCCACCAGCGCCCGGGCAGCGGATTCAGGTAATACGGTGACGCCCATGCCGCTGGAAATCGCTGCGGTCAGGGTTGAAATCGATTCGATCTCACCAATGATGCGCGCACTCAGGCGACGCAGTGAAAATGCCTCATCAACCCGTTTGCGCACTGCGCTGTAGTCGCGTGGTAAAAACAGGCTCATCTGCGACACATCGGCCAGATCGACGCTGGCACCTGGGTAATCGGATGCACCGACCAGGAAGAGATCTTCTTTCATCAGCGGCACGCTGTTGATTCCGGCAGTCGGTGCGCGATCGTACAGCACTGCCATATCCAGTTGACCGTTCATCACCTTCTCATTCAGTACGCTGCCGCTGTTTTCGTGCAGGTAGACCAGGATTTCAGGAAACTGATCGCGGACGGTCTGCAGCAGCGGCATGGTCAGTGAAGAGGCTGCCGTGCCCGGTGCCAGTCCAATCGACACCTGGCCGCTCAGCACCTGACCAGCATTGATCACCGCCGTCTGGGCCTGCTCGCACTGGCGCAGAATAGTACGCGCATGGCCATAGAGAATCTTTCCGGCTTCCGTTGGCGTGACGCCGCGCTTGGTGCGGATCAGCAGTTGCTGATCCAGCTCATTCTCCAGCGTTGCCACCTGCTGACTGAGTGCAGGCTGTGCGATGTGCAGCACTTCGGCTGCCTGCGTCAGACTGCCGATATCGACGATTTTCACAAAGTACTTCAGTCGTCTTAAATTCATCTTGCCTCCGTCACTTACCCCGAATAGCGAAATAGGTCTGATCCTATCGCCCTGATAACAGAGATTTTGCAAGATGCAGGCCAGGTTTAAATTGTACACCTCACCCGTCGGCCAGATTTTTCCTAACGGCCCGGAAAATAAGCGTTTCTGATTACCTCTTAAGGGTTAATAAGGATCAGGAATGTGTAATTGCAATGAAGGAGAGGGGTGGGCGCACTGTGGCAGTGCAGACGCTGCGAGTCAGACGTGCAGAAAAGTGATGGCGGGCTGTACAGTTTAAGTGCAGTGGAAACGCATTGCACCTGATTAAAGCTTGCCGGGCTTACAGGAAAGCATTAACGAACACCATAAGAATGTAACCGGTATCAGCAGGAAGTCTTATCTCTGGCGAATCACTGAGGCTAAAAGCAACCGTTGCCCTCTCCCGTTACGGAAGAAGGCAACGCCTGTTGATTAACGTTTTTTGCGGTTACGGTGCATGTCGATAGAAACCGCGGCCACGATGATTATCCCTTTAATAATGTCCTGAATGTAGGCGTCAACACCCACGAAGGTGAAGCCGCTTTTGATCAGACCGAGGATAACCGCGCCGATTAATGTGCCGGTGATACGACCTACACCACCCATCAGGCTGCTGCCGCCGATAACAGCTGCGGCAATCGCATCCAGCTCGTAGGACATTCCCATGCTCGACTGGCCGCTGCTGACACGCGCCGCCAGTACCACACCCGCCAGGCCAGAGAGCGCACCGGCAATGGTGTAGACGATGATCAGATACTTATTAACGTTGATACCGGAGACTTTCGCCGAGGTCATGTTGCCGCCGATGGCGTAAACATATTTACCGTAACGGGTATGTTTCAGGGCGATATGGAACAGCAGTGCCACCACCAGGAAAATCACGACCGGCATGGCACCCTGACCGATTGAGGTAAAGCCGTCAGACAGGAAGCTGATCGGATTACCCTGGGTGTAATACTGCGCCAGACCACGTGCCGACACCATCATGCCCAGCGTGGCAATGAAGGGCGGAATGCCGGTGCGGGTAATCAGTACACCATTGACCGCACCCGCCAGCAGACCCACACCGATACCGGCCGCGATAGGGATCACCGCAGGCATATTGACCAGCGACGGATACATCGGCGACAGGCTGTCAGAGGTCTGCGCCAGACTGGCCGCTACCACCGCCGCCAGGGCGATGACGGAACCGGACGAGAGATCGATACCGGTGGTGATGATGACCTGGGTCACGCCAACGGCGATAATCCCGATAATCGCCACCTGCAGGACAATCAGGATCAGACGGTTGGTGTTGAGCAGGAAAGACTGGTCACGCACGTACCAGCCGAACATTTCAAAAATCAACGCAATCCCCACCATCACCACAAAAATGCCGGTATCTTTCGGCAGTTTATGGCGCAGGCTGGCAAAAAAAGAGGGTTGCTGCGGGGCTGCCGGGGTAGCAGTAGCTTTCATATTGCTCATAGTGGTCTCGCGCCTCACTCGGATGCCAACGACAGAATGGTTTCCTGATCGGCTTCTTCTTTATCGAGGATGCCGGTTATACGCCCGCCGTGCATCACCATCACCCGGTCGCTCATGCCAAGGATTTCCGGCAGTTCAGAGGAGACCATGATGATAGCCACGCCACGGTTGGCGAGTTCACTGATTAAGCGGTAAATCTCCGCTTTTGCACCGACGTCAATGCCGCGCGTCGGTTCGTCCAGAATCAGAATCTTCGGTTGCGCCAGCAACCAGCGGGCAATAAGAACCTTCTGCTGATTACCGCCGCTGAGGTTATTGATGATTTGATCCATGGTCGGCGTTTTGATATTGAGCCGACGGATCTGGTCCATGCAGTCCTGCGCCATCTTCACATGGCTGACAAAACCGCTTTTGCCGCTGTACTCCGGCATGTTGACGATGCTCATGTTCTCCATCACCGACAGCACCAGAAACAGCCCGGACTTTTTACGGTCCTCGGTCAGGAACGCCATGCCCTTTTCAATCGCGGTTGAGGGCGAGTCGATCGTCACCGGCACGCCATCAATCAGGATCTCACCGCTGTCGAAACTCTCCATGCCGAACAGGCTTTCCATCACTTCACTGCGACCGGCCCCCACCAGCCCGGCGACGCCGAGGATTTCACCCCGGCGCACGCTGAAACTGACGTCGGTGAAACGATCTTTGCAGGTGAGGTTACGCACCGTCAGCACCTCTTCGCCAATGGCGCTGTTGAATTTCGGGAACAACTGCGTCAGCTCGCGCCCTACCATCTGTGTGATCAGCGACTGACGGGTGTATTTAGCCGTCTGATCGCTGGCGATCCAGCTGCCGTCGCGGAAGATACTGACCTCATCGGTGATGTTAAAGATCTCATCCATCTTGTGGCTGATGTAGATGATTGCTTTGCCCTGCTCCCGCAGATCGCGAATGATGGTAAACAGATGCGCGACTTCGGTTTCCGTGAGCGCGGAGGTCGGTTCATCCATAATGACGATGTCTGAATCCCAGGAGACCGCTTTGGCAATCTCGACCATCTGCTGCGACGCAATGCTCAGCTCGCCAACCATCCGATCGGCTTTCAGGCGGATGTTGAGGCGGTTGAGCAGTTCCTGCGTCTTCTGATTAAGTCTGGCATGATCGACAAAGCCAAACTTCATCGGTTCGCGGCCAAGCCAGATATTCTCGGCGACGGTCATGTAAGGCACCAGATTGAGTTCCTGGTGGATCATTGAAATGCCGGAACGCAACGCGTCCATGGTGTCCTGAAACTGCACCGGCTCCCCTTTAATTTTGATGGTGCCCTTATCGGGACGATACATCCCGATAAGGCACTTCATTAAAGTGGATTTGCCCGCGCCATTTTCGCCCATCAAGGCATGTACCGTTCCCGGACGCACCCGCAACGATACGTTGTCGAGGGCTTTGACACCGGGGAAGAACTTGCTGATGCCTTCGGCTTCAAGCGCAAACGCGTTCATACATCACCTCCGTACAGCTGGGTCGGGAACGATTATTTCAGGTTACGCTTGGTAAACTGTTCCATGTTTTCTTTGGTAATCAGCTGGTAAGGGATGTTGATGACTTTCTGGACTTTTTCGCCTTTCACCAGCTTGATTGCTGTCTGTACCGCGCCTTCCCCCTGGCCCTGCGCATCCTGGAATACCGTGGCGACCATTTTGCCCTGCTTCAGCATCTGCAGCGCATCGGGAGTGCCATCGACGCCAGCGATCAGGATTTTGTCCGGGTTTTTACCCAGCGCCTGCAGCGCACCGATCGCCATTTCATCGTTGTTCGACGCGATGGCATTGATTTCATCACCCGCCGTCATCCAGTTACTGACCACATCCACCGCGTCGTTTCGGGTAAATTTGGCGGTCTGTTTCTGAACGATTTTGATACCAGGGAATTTAGCGGCAACTTCTTCCACACCTTTGGTACGGTCGCGGGTCGCTTCGTTCGCCAAATCACCCATCAGGATGGCGACATTGCCTTTGCCGTTCATCGCTTTAGCCAGCGCTTCCATCTGTAAGCGCCCGGCCAGTTCTGAATCGGAACCCACATAGGCCATTTTGCCGGTCAGTTCCGCCTGTGGACGGCGGTTGACAAAGATCAACGGGATACCCGCTTTGCTCGCCTGATCCATAATCGGTTTCACCGCATTGGTGTCGACCGGGTTGACGATCAGGGCATCCACACCCTGACCGATAAAGTTCTGAACCTGCTGAAGCTGCTGTGAAACGTCACCTTTTGCATCCTCAACCTGGCCTTTAACGCCATCCTTCTGCATCTCCTTCTGCATTGACGTACGCAGAATCGTCAGGAAGTTGTCATCAAACAGCGCCATTGAGACGCCCACCGAGACATCTTTTGCCATAACCGCGGCAGGTAACATGCAGGCTAACAGTGAGGCGACAATCGTTTTTTTAATGTTCATAGGGACCCTTCTTATTTGTTAACTTGCTCAGGGGCTGAAGCCGCGAATGAAAAATATCTTTTACATTCACCCAGCCTGTCTGGCGTCTGTTTCGGGAAATTTGAGGTAAGACTTCAGGTTATGGCTATTTTTGTGATCGACCACTCCTTTTCACAATCACTTGATCTGCAAACAGTTAGTGTAAAAATGCCGTTTCATTTCCGGATGATAATCACGACCGTGATGATAAGCAGTTTATTTGTTCCATATAGTTTCGTTTTGAAATTTTTATCATAAAAGCACTGAAACGGTTGTTTTAACATCGGCAAACAACAAAACTTTGACATGCCTCTAACATCTGCCGAGAAATGCCCGCAAAGTGAGATCCTGTTGGCAGTTTGAAAAGCCAGCAGATTTACGTAAAAACCGCCAATCCGCTGCTTTTACGAGCATCTGAACGCAATTCAGTAAACAGGGCTTTGACAAGCGGGATCAGCGCCGTTAATATTCGCCCCGTTCAAGCGATTCCTCTGTAGTTCAGTCGGTAGAACGGCGGACTGTTAATCCGTATGTCACTGGTTCGAGTCCAGTCAGAGGAGCCAGAATTAGAAAAGCCCGCTCAGGGAAACCTGAGCGGGCTTTTTGCATTGATGTTTTTAATCACGGCGACGTGGTTTTCACGCCAGAGGCTTACACCACGAACCCGTAGTGGGAACCATCCGGCAGTTCCACCACCAGCCGCAGTTTCCCCCCTGCCGCATCGACGTAGCGTTTGAGCGTGGAAAGCTTCAGGTCACGCCCCGGCTTTTCCATGCCCGCCACGGTCGGCTGTGTGATGCCCAGCGCCTGCGCCATTTCCACTTGCGTTTTCTGCACTTTCTCACGCAGCTCGGCAAGGTGAATGTTGAGCAGGATTTCGGTCGCCATAGCCTGTGCGTCGGCAACGACTTCCGGTTTTTCATCCGCAATAAGCTGTTCCAGCGTTCTGCCCATCACGTTACTCCTTATGGTTAAAGCTTTTTAGCCAGTGTGTGAATTCCCGATCGGCAACCGGAAGCATCTCCCGATAAAATCGCTTTTCATTGCCCGCCTTATTACCGGCACACAGCACAATTGCCGTGCGGTTCGGGTCAAAAGCATAGAAAGCCCTTATTGGGTCGCCGCGGCTCTGGATACGTAACTCTTTCATGTTGATATAAGCGGAACCTTTAATCGTATCCGCATAGGGTCGGCTTAATCCCGGCCCCTTTTCCCGCAGCACCATCAATGCAGCCAGCACGCAGGCGCGATCGCTGTCATTAAGCAACGTAAACCAGCGATCAAACCGCTCTGTCGTTTTAATCATCCACACGAGATCTCCTTATCAATATAGGTCAGATGCTATATAGGTGTAAAGCGATAACCGAGTGTGATGTCGCGGCATGTCAAAATCATGGGTCTTAAATGAAATGCGAGAGAAGTATTCAGTTATGTCAGTGAAAACCGCACAAGATCTGCACACATTCGCGAGCTGTATCTGATTTGCTGCGGGTTGTGGTGATCTCATGGCGGTCAGACGAAAGCCCACTCAGGCTTCACTGAGTGGGCTTTAAGAAGGTTAGCGGCTAAACGCTAAGAGGTAACGCCTGGCGCGTGCTTATGGCAACACGATACGAGCAATCTCGTCAGTGCCTTTAGTGGAGGAATCTTTGTTAAATTCCGCTTTAAGGGTGACAAACAGGGTATTGTTATCCGGACCTATCAGCAGGCTGTTGGGATTTTTTTCGAACGACCAGCTGTTTTTCACCGCATAGGTGGTGGCATCCAGTTGCAGTACTCTCTTCGATTCGCGCTGGCTGATGTAAAGCTCATTGCGCTTAGCGTTGAACTTAATGCCCATCGCATCACCTTCAATGCGTTTGATTACCTTGCCGGTGCGCTCATCAAAGATCAGCGTGGCTTTGCCTTTGGAATCGTCGGTCACGAACAGGCGACCGGTTTCAGGATCTTCTGCCATGTTCAGGAACAGATATGCTTTGCCATCGCCTGGCGTCCAGCGCTTCTCGATTTTATGGCTGCGCGGATTAATCACCAGAATTTCACCCGAGCCATTAGCAGCATAGATGCGATCAGTCAGCGGTGAGTAGATGATACCCGTCACCCATTTACCGGCATTCTTAATTTCGGTTTTAAGCGTAAAGGTTTTGGTGTCGACTACCGAGATATAGCCTGGTTCAGCCACGCGGCCCACATAGAGTTCGTTGCCATGCCATAACACTTCACGTGCACCTGCCGGATAGCCCTCTTTACTGATTTTGCCCGGGAAGACCAGACGCTGCAGCACTTTGCCACTCTTCGCATCCACTCTGGAGATTGCGCCATCCAGCGAGTTGGTGGTGTAGAAGACCTCACCCGCTTCATCGATAGCGGTGCCGAAATTTTTCATGTCGGTATGTGTTTCACCCTGAGTAGTTAGTGTGGCGGGATCAAGACGGTAGATCATGCCGCCGTTCACATCCTTAAACGCCTGCGCACTGGCAACAAATAACGCTTTTGCTGCAGGAGAATAAGCCATTTCATACAGACCATCCCCCAGGGCGCGCTGAGTTACCGCGCTGTCGACTGGTTTAGAGGCTTCTGCAGCAGGCGCATCAACTTTTTTAGCAGGTGCCTGACACGCTGTCAGGCTAATGGCAGCGGCGGCAGCCATGGCAACAGCGGCTTTGCGCGGGCTTAACGATTTCATGCAGAACTCCATCAGGGAATAAAGGGTGCCGGGCCATTCTGATCGGCCAGAATAAAGAATGCGAATCATACTCATTAACAGTCGCTAAGCAAACTACGGCTCAGATTCCTGTAGCGCTCCAGTGCGTTCTCACGACATAAACCTTCAACTTCCGTTTTTTATTAGGGTCAATTCGCCCTTTTTCAGCACCAGAATAATGTAAACGCCAGCAAGTATGAGGCTTTTATCGCGCTTATTTATCTGATTTATTTGAAATTAATATAATGTTACATCTTCAATTGAATCTCAAAGGGAATTTATAAAGCAAATGATTATCATTGGCATTCTCACAACTAATTCAGCTTCTCTCTTTCTGTGATGGGCTGAGAAATATAACGATCAAAGCGTAATGACTTAACGCAATACCAACATTTAATGGAAAATTTATGGCTCGTAGTGGCAGGGAATCAGATTTCAAAAACGTTTTCAGCGTTTCATTACTGGCACTGACGGTGCATGCCCTTCTCAACCCCGCTCTGGCGGCTGCGGAAACATCGCAGGATATGGTAGTCAGCGCGGCCCCCGCCGATAACAGTGAAAGTGATAAGCAGAATTACGCAGTCCAGACCACCCGCGCGGGCACTAAACTAATGCTGACACCACGCGATGTGCCGCAATCCCTTAGCGTGGTGACGCAGCAGCGGATGCAGGATCAGGATCTGCAATCCGTTAGCGATGTGCTGACCAATGCCACCGGTATCTCCACCAATCTGATCGACAGTGAACGCTCCGAGTACTATTCACGCGGCTTTAAGGTCAGTAACTTCACCTTCGATGGCATTCCGACGTCGGTCAACGATAACTGGAATTACGGCGATGCGGCGTCTGACACTGCCATCTATGACCGCATTGAGATCGTGCGTGGGGCAACCGGGCTGATGACCGGCGCGGGCAGCCCGTCAGCCTCTATCAACATGGTGCGTAAACATGCCGACAGCAAAACCGCCACCGGTACGCTGAGCGCCAGCTATGGCAGCTGGAATAAACAGCGGTATGTGGCGGATCTCTCCTCTCCGCTGAACGGCGACGGCAGCCTGCGTGGCCGCGTGGTAACCGGCTATACCGATCAGCAGAGCTGGCTGGACCGCTATCAGAAAACCCAAAAGTTTATCTACGGTGTGATGGATGCCGATCTCTCTGAGAAGACCACGCTGTCACTGGGTTACGACTATGAAGATAACAATACCGGCAATCCGACCTGGGGTGGCCTGCCGATGTTTTACAGCAACAACGCCACCACACATTACGATCGCAGCCTGAATTCGTCAGCCAACTGGACACGTTACAACACTAACTCGCGCAAAGTCTTTGCGGACATCGAGCATAACTTTGACAACGGCTGGAATATTCATGTCAACGGCACGCACGCCGAAAACACCTTCAGCGATAAGCTTCTCTATGTGATGGGCAATCCCGACCAAGAGAGCGGTGAAGGCACCACCGGCTACGGCAGC
Source organism: Pantoea alfalfae (assembly GCF_019880205.1). Taxonomy (NCBI): domain Bacteria; kingdom Pseudomonadati; phylum Pseudomonadota; class Gammaproteobacteria; order Enterobacterales; family Erwiniaceae; genus Pantoea; species Pantoea alfalfae. The sequence goes on along the minus strand of NZ_CP082292.1, from coordinate 1,528,666 downwards.
ATGGATCGCGGCAAGCGTAAAATGGATTCCATTGATGGTTTCGCCAGCGGCCCGTTTGACTTACTGGGCCGTCAGCACCTGTTAATGGCGGGTGCGAACTACAGTCGGCAGCATAATGCCGCTTACAGTCAGGATGGTTTCAGCGATGCAGAGGCTCGTGAGATCGCCACTGCTGATATGGGTATTTTCAATAATCACTGGAGCGGTAACGTCGCGGAGCCTGAGTGGCAGGGCTGGTATCTCAACGATGATGACACGGTTCGTCAGAAATCGGTGTACAGTGCTGCACGTCTTTCGCTGGCCGATCCGCTGTCACTGATCGTTGGCGCACGCTATACCCAGTGGAGCACGAGCGGCAGCAGCGGAGAGATGACCAAAAACAACACCACGCCTTACGCCGGGCTGGTCTATGACATCGATGACACCTGGTCCGCCTATGGCAGTTACACCGCCATTTTCCTGCCGCAGACCTATCGTGATACTCATGGCAGTTATCTCTCGCCTGTCACCGGAAAAAACTACGAAACCGGTCTGAAATCGGCCTGGAACGACGGACTGCTGACGGCCAGCGTGGCGATTTTCCGCATTGAGCAGGATAACGTCGGTCAGGCGCTTGATGGTGTCTACCTGAGCGGCAGTGAGCAGGCCTATGTTGCAGCCAAAGGTGCTGTGAGTAAAGGTGCTGAGTTCGAACTGAATGGTGCGCTGACTGATAATCTGCAACTTACCTTTGGCGCAACCCGCTATGTGGCACGTGACCAGAGTGGCCGCTTTAACAGCTATCAGCCACAAACCTCATTTAAGCTTTTTACCCGTTATCAACTGGCCGCAATCCCCGACCTGACTGTCGGCGGCGGCATCAACTGGCAGAACCGGGTATTTAAAGATGTCACTAATGCCAGCGGCGACAGCGTACGGGTTTATCAGGGCAGTTATCCCCTGGCGTCGTTGTTTGCCCGCTATCAGGTGAATAAGCAGGTCGCGGTGCAGGCCAACGTCGATAACCTCTTCGACCGCGAGTATTACAGCTATATGAACAGTTACGTATACGCTGAGCCACGTAATGTGAACGTCAGCGTTTCGTATCAGTTCTGAATGGCCTGCCAGAGATATCAAAAAGCCCGCGATGAATATCGCGGGCTTTTTTGTTTTTCAGCAACGAGGGCGGTGACTCCTGTGCAGCTGACTATCCTTTTAAAAGGGTTAATGAAAAGAGTCATACGTGAATATGTCTGAATTGTAGCTGGCTTATTTTATCGATTTATTACGCCAGAAAACAAAAGCAACCACCGCGGTTAACACACCAATCAGCGGCATGGTCGCTGCGCCCGCCAGAAAGTTGTGCTGGTCGATACGCTGGTTCCTGCGGATATCCGCGAAGCGTGCCAGCGCCTCTGTTTCATCTGATGCACGCACTTCCTCAAACTCTTTTTTATACCCCTGCTCTGTCAGATCTGAAGCCCGGTTTACGTCTGATCTTTTCAATGCAACGGTGTGTTTGCCTCTGGAATAGAATCTGTAGTCTGACATTCAGTGAGCTCGCGGTCAGTAGAGTGAATGTCTGTTATATCGGGCAGGCAGTGATTTGCAAAATGGTTTTAGTAAAGCGTGAGGCACGATAAAGATTTCGTGCTGGTTAAACTAACCGCACGTCATCTTCTGGCAGACTCCGTGCGGTACAGGCGACAACATTCCACGCGATGAGAGTGAACCAGGCTCTTAGATCACGTCCAGCCCCAGATTTTCACGCAGCGTGGCAAACTCATACTCCTCACGAAACAGCCCGCGACGGCGCAGTTCCGGAATCACCAGTTCCACAAACAGATCGAGCTGTTCCGGCATGATGGCGGGCATGATGTTGAAGCCATCCGCACCGCCCTGCTCCAGCCACAGCTGGAAATCATCGGCGATATCTTCAGCCGTACCGACAATCACGCGGTGCCCGCGTGAACCGGCGGCGACGGCGGCCAGTTCGCGCAGCGTCAGGTTTTCGCGTTTTGCCATATCGGTCATCAGCTTAACGCGGCTCTGGTTCCCTTCGCCCAGCGGCACCTCCGGCACCGGGCCATCCAGCGGATACTGACTGAGATCCATGCTGAACCGCAGTGAGAGCTGACGCAGCCCATTCTCAATATCCACCAGCGTATTCAGCTCTTTCCACAGCGCCTTAGCGTCTTCGCGCGTGCGGCCGATAATCGGCATGACGCCAGGCATGATCACCACCTGATCCGGGTTACGTCCGGCAGCCACCACCTGCGCCTTCTGCGCGCGATAGAAGGATTGCGCTTCCTCCAGACTGGCAGAGGCGGTAAAGATCACTTCCGCCGTCTCCGCCGCCAGCTTCTGACCATCCGCCGATGAACCCGCTTCGATAATCACCGGACGGCCCTGCGGCGAACGGGTGATATTCAGTGGACCCTGCACCTGAAAATGTTCGCCCTGATGATTAATCGGCTGGATCTTCTCATCAACAAAATAGTTTCCGGTTGCTTTATCCGGCTGCACGGCACCCTCTTCCCAGCCCGCCCACAGTTTACAGGCCACCTCGAGGAACTCACGCGCACGGGCGTAGCGTGAAGCATGATCGGGCATATCGCTGCGGCTGAAGTTACGCGCAACGTCTGTGGAAAACGAGGTCACGACGTTCCACGCGGCACGGCCACGGCTGATGTGATCCAGCGATGAGAAGCTGCGCGCCAGCGTAAAGGGATCGCTGAAGGTGGTGGAGGCGGTCGCGGCAAGGCCAATGCGCCGGGTATTGACTGCCAGCGCCGCCAGCATCGTCAGAGGTTCAAGACGGGCCATGGTGGACGGCAGACGATACATGCTGGTTGCCAGGGCATCACCCACAAAAAAGAGGTCGAACTTACCCGCTTCGGCTTTTTTTGCCAGGGCGATCAGCCAGTCAATATCGGTGGGATCGCCCAGTTGTTCGGTCAGACGCCAGCCACTGACGTGCTGACCCACAGGTTGAACAAACAGGCCGAGCCGCAGGCGACGTGGTGAAGTTGCAGAGTTCATAAACGATTCCTGGTCTGAAAGATGAAAAAGCGAGCCGCAGCGCGCTTAAAGAAGGGTGTCGGTCGCCAGCAGGGCCTGTTCCAGCGTGCTGGCAGAGACGGTAAACGGCAGGCGTTCTGCGCAGGCTTTGGGAAATGTAATCTGCTGTGCGATGTGACGCAGCGCGGTGTCACGATTGCCCGGCAACGCGGGAAGCTTTAGTGGCATGCCGTAATAGCGCAGCAGCGCCAGCAGTTCTGCATCCGGCTCCCCGCCATGCTCAATCAGCGACTGCACCAGCAGACTGAAGCCCACTTTTTCGCCGTGCAGCCAGTGATGGAGTTCCGGCTGGTGGGTCAGACGATTATGGATGGCATGCGCCAGCCCCGGCGTCGGCAGCACGTCGCGCACGCTGTTCGCCAGCCCAGCCAGCACGATACTGGCATCAATGACTTTGACCAGTTCGGTTGTGACCCGCTGCTGCTGGCAGGCGGCTATCGCGGCCTCACCATATTGCTGAAACACATCTGCCGCCTGCCGCGCGGTCATCACCTTTAAATCCAGCGCCAGATCGTTGGGGTTATGCCGCTGGTAAGGGTGGAATTCGTAATATTTTGCCAGCGCATCCACAATGCCCGCTTTCAGAAAGCGCACGTCGCTCCGGGCAATGACCTCACTGTCTACCAGCAACAGTTCCGGCATTTTGCCCAGAGGCTGGCTGCGCAGATGCCCGCCCGCTTCGTTATAGATGATGGCAATCGGTGACCAGGCGGCACAGGTCGCTGCCTGAGTAGCAAAGTTAACCAGCGTAAGTGCCGGTAACTGGCTGGCGGCGGCTTTGGCGGCATCCAGCACCCGTCCACCGCCAATCGCCAGCAGTAACTCTGCGCCCTGCTGTTCGGTTTGCTGTTCTACGCGGGCAATCGCCTCTTCAGTACATTCACCCGCTAAATAATCCAGCTGCCAGTGAATGCCCGATGCCTCAAGACTCTGGCTTAATTCCGGATTAACCGCCTGCCACGCGTGCGGCGAGGTCAATATCCGGATATGGCTGGCGTAGGGTTTAATAAACTCACCGACGCGTGCACGCAGGCCCGCCTCATGTGCATAGGCTCGCGGAGAAGTAATCGCTAACACAGCGGCATCCTGATTATAAGAATTAGGCCAAAAAGGCTTTAATTACATTTATTTATTAACGAAAGAGCAGCGTTATTTCTTTTTTAAATACTACGACAACCAGCAATTTAAGCAATTGAAAACCGGCCATTCTTTATTCACAAATCTGCATGAGGATAGTTATTTTTCACATATAGCGACCCGGCTTTTTACTGTTAACCTGCCCCTCTGGCTGAATTAATTAACTGCTTATCAGGCAGTGTTCCGGGAAAGAATATGCAACTCGATTTTCGTCAGGTCAGAGAAGATGAAACAGATGTTTATCTGGCGCTGATGCATGCGGCCTATGCGCCGGTGAAAGCGCTGGGCATTAAGTTTGATGCCGCTACCGCAGACCGCGCTATGGCTCTGCGCCATCTGCAGAGCCACGGGGTGTATGCGCTCTATGCTGACGAGAAGATGGTCTCGTCAGTGACCGTCCGCTATCCCTGGGGGCCGCTGCCCGGCCCGTTTGGTCTGCCGCATATTGGCTGGTTCGGCGCGCACCCTGACTATCCCGGCCAGCAGTTTGGTCGTCAGGTGCTGGAAAGGGTCGAACAGGCGATTCTGATCGGTCAGCTGCGTGCTCCTGCGGTCTCGCTGGGAACGGCCACCCGTCACCCCTGGCTGCAGGCGATGTACCTGAAGCGCGGCTTCCAGCCAATGCATACCCGCGACCTCGGCAAGGGTCATATCACCCTCTATATGAAGAAAGTACTGGACCCGGTGGCACACGATGCCTGGCTGAGCCGCCAGACAGCAGCACAAGGAAACCCACAATGAGCATCACTATCCCCTCGACATTAGGCGAACCGCTGATCGCCTTCCGTCACGAACTGCATCAGTTCCCGGAGCTGTCGAATCAGGAGTTTGAGACTACGCACCGACTGCGCGAGCAGCTGGAACAGCATCAGATCCGTATTCTCGATCTGCCGCTGAAAACCGGCCTGGTGGCGGAGATTGGGGCGTCAGCGGGGCCGCTGATTGTACTGCGGGCCGATATCGACGCGCTGCCGATTGAAGAGCAGTCTGGCGTCAGCTATCGCTCGCAGCGTCCGGGCGTGATGCACGCCTGCGGTCATGATTTTCACAGCGCCGCGGCAATGGGCGCGGCGATCCTGTTAAAGCAGCAGGAAGCGAACCTGCCGGGCCGGGTGCGGATTCTGTTTCAGGCGGCAGAGGAGACCGGCCAGGGCGCGCCCGAGGTGATGGCCAGCGGCGCATTAACTGACGCGCTGGCGATTTTCGGTATTCACAACGATCCTTCACTGCCTGCTGGCGTCATCGGTTCCAGAGCCGGGCCGCTCACTGCCGCCGTCGACCGTTTTGAAATTGCGATTACCGGTATCGGCAGCCATGCCGCCAGACCCGATCAGGGCAACGATCCGATTGTCATCGCGGCACAGATTGTCTCGGCGGCGCAGACGCTGATCAGCCGCAATGCCCCGTCCGCCGATAACGCGGTGGTCTCTGTCACCCAGATCCACAGCGGCAGCACCTGGAACGTCATTCCGGACAGCGCCTGGCTGGAGGGCACGGTGCGCTCGTTTTCATCATCCACCCGCCAGCGTCTTGAGCAGCGCTTCCGGGCAATTGTGGCGGGCATCGCGTCAGCCTTTGATGCGCAGGTGAGCTTTACCTGGCACGCCGGGCCACCCTCGGTAGTAAATAATGCGCACTGGGCGGACTTTGCTTTGCAGCAGGCTGAGAACAGCGGACTGGAAGCACGCGTGGTCGAGGCGAGTCCGATTGGTGAAGATTTTGCCTTCTATCAGCAACAGTTGCCCGGTGCCTTTATGATGGTGGGCACCGGTGAACCCTATGCGCTGCACCACCCTGCTTTTCGCATCAATGATGAGGTGCTGCTGCCAACGGCGCACTATCTGGCCGGCCTGGCACGGGCGGCACTTCTTTCTCCGGAGCAGCCATAATGAGCCTGACTGCCGCGCTGGCTGATGCGATCCTGTACAGCCAGCCGGATGCTCCGGCACGTGAGCATGCGCGCGAAGGCATCCGGGATTTTCTGGCGGTGAGCTGGCCGGTGCTGCAGGGCACCGTACCGGATAGCGGTTTACCGGCTCTGCGCACCCTTTACAGCGACGGCAGCGTGCGTTCACAGGCGCTGCTGCTGGGCTATGCGGGACATGCGCTGGACTACGACGACTTTCATGCCGATTTTCGCGGTCATCCCAGCGTCGTGATCCTGCCTGCACTTTTCGCCTGGCAACGGGTTCAGCCCAGAAGCCTGGTGCCGTTTCTGGATGCTTACGTCACGGGGGTAGAGATGGCCGGTCGTCTGGGGCTGGCGGTCAGCCAGCAACATTACGCTCTGGGCTATCACAACACGGCGACGCTGGGGACCCTTGCGGCGGCAGGGGCGCTGGCGCGTCTGCTGGGGATGAAGAGTGATGCCACGGCCACCCTGCTGGGTATTGCGGCGACCCAGGCCAGCGGTTTACGCGCTCAGTTTGGTTCGGCGGTAAAACCGCTGCACGCAGGCTTTGCCGCCGAACGGGCCGTGACAGCGGCTCAGCTGACCCTGGCCGGAATCGATGGCCGCCAGCAAGGGGTCATTGAAGCCTTTGTTGCCGCCAGCAGCGCGGACCAGGCTCAGCCGGAGAAAGTGCTGGAAAACTGGGGCAGCCCGTGGCGGATCAGCACGCCGGGACTGGAATTCAAACCCTTCCCGACCTGCGCCGGCACTCACAGTGCGGCAGAAGCGGCCCGCAGCCTGCGCCAGCAGTGGCTGGCTGCGGGTAAACCGCTGGATGCGCTGCTGAGCCAGATTGTTGATATCACCGTCGGCTTCCCGCCAGGCGGTGACATCGCCGCCTCGATACGGGTGCCGGTTAACGGTATTGAAGCGCGCTTCAGCCTGGAATATGTGATTGCCGCCATGCTGATTTATGGCGATTTGCGCCTGCAGGATTTTGCGGAAGGCGATCTCAATCATCAGGTTATGCCGCTGGCCGCCCGTGTGCGACGGACACCGGATGAGAGTGCGCCGCCCGATGCGATCAATCCCGCGCTGCGCTTTCACGTCGTCACGCTGACGCTCGCGGATGGCACAACGCTGCATCAGCGCCGTACGCGCCAGCAATCGCTGGCGGAGGGCGTGAATGTCAGCAGTAAGCTTCGTCAGGCGCTGGGTGACGCGTCGCCAGAACTGCTTGCTGCCACTGCGCTGCATTCCACGGCAGAGTTGCAGAGGCTGACCGGGGCGCTGACCCGATAGTGGCTTAGCGCGGGGGAACGAAAGCCTGAACCGGCGTAACCTCACCGGCAAATTTCCGCACCTGCACTACCGTAATCTGGCCGCTGCAGCCCTGCGTCAGCGACGACGTGCCGATATCCATGGTCAGCACATTGGGATTACCGTGGCGGCATAACGGACGGGCGGCAGTGGGCTCGACCGGATCGTACCAGGCACCGGTTGGCAGCTGAACTACGCCAGGCATGATGGTATCCGTGAGACGCGCGCTGGCGAGCACATGGCCGCGCGCGTTAAAGAGTTCGATGATGTCGCCATCCGCGATCGCCTGTGCTGCCGCATCGTCCCGGTTCAGGCTACAGACTTCGCGTCCGTCCCGCTTGCTGCGCTGGCTGTAATCACCAAAATCGAGCTGGCTGTGCAGACGCGTCGCGGGCTGATTGGCAATCAGCCAGAACGGATAGTCAGCGCTGGGTTTTTGCTGCGGTTCACGCCATACCGGATGGCCGGGACAATTTTCATAGCCAAAGCTGGCGATAGTAGCGGAGAAAATCTCAATTTTTCCGCCTGGCGTCGGCAGTGGCGCGGCGTCGGGGTCGGCGCGAAACGCATTGATCATCCGCCCACCATCCTTTAACTGCGGCAGCTCCAGCACGCCCTCCTGCCAGAACTGACTGAAATCGGGTGTCTGCACCTGATGAGCGGCCAGTTTTTCCTGCAGCTGGCCGTAAAGATGCTGCAACCAGCCACGCGCATCACGACCTTCGCTGAATGCCACTTCCCTGCCCAGCCGCCGGGCCAGGTCACGAAAAATCGTATAATCATCCCGGGCTTCGGCGTAAGGCGCAGCCACCGGCTGCATGGCGATTAAATGGCGATCGGTCGGCGAACCGCCGATATCCTCACGTTCCAGCGTCATGGTGGCAGGCAGGACAATATCCGCATGACGCGCCGTGGCGGTCCAGGCGCTTTCATGCACGATCAGCGTATCCAGCTGGCAGAAAGCCTGACGCAGCCGCGCCAGATCCTGATGATGGTGAAACGGATTGCCTCCCGCCCAGTAAGCCAGACGAATATGGGGATAGGTCAGCTGGCGGCCATTATAGTCAAACTTTGTGCCGGGATTGAGCAGCATGTCGGCGATACGCGCCACCGGAATAAAGCGGTCAATGCCATTTTTACCCTGCGGCAGGGCCGGAAAGCTGACCAGATTATGATGCTTGCCATAATGGCCCAGCGCGCCCAGTGCATACGTATATCCACCGCCGGGCAGCCCTGGCTGTCCGAGCGCCGCCGCCAGCACCAGGCCGAGCCACACTGGCTGTTCGCCATGCTCGGCACGCTGCAAAGCATGAGCCACGGTCACCAGTACGCGCTTACCGTGCAACTGCCGTGCAAACTGGCTGATGATGTCACTGCTGACGCCGCAGATCGCGGCCGCCCAGTGCGCGTCACGGACTACGCCATCCTCTTCACCGCGAATGTAAGCGACCATCTGCGGCCAGCCGACACAGTAGCGCGCCAGAAACGCCTCGTCGGTTAACGCTTCCGCAATCAGCACCGCCAGCAGACCCAGCATAAACGCCGCATCCGTGCCGGGCCGCAGCGCCAGCCACTCGCCCTGCGCCTCTTCAGGCAGATCGCTTTTCAGCGGGCTCACTGAGATAAACCGGGTACCGCGCTGTGCCGCTCGCTGCATAAAACCGCGCTCGGTGTGTTCGCTCAGGCCGCCGCTGGCCACCTGCGCATTTTTCAGCGCCAGGCCGCCAAACGCCAGCACCACCTCGCTGTGCGCGGCGATCTCCTCCCAGCTCACGCCGCGTCGGGCGATCTCGTTCATGTCACCGACAATGTGTGGCAGCAGGACAGATGCCGCGCCGGAACTGTAGCTGTTGACCGAACGGACATAACCGCCCAGCGTGGTGTTCAGAAATCGGTGCACCTGGCTTTGCGCATGATGAAAACGGCCTGCGCTTGACCAGCCGTACGATCCGCCAAAGATGCCTTCCGGGCCGTATGCTTCACCAACCCGCTTGAGTTCCTGCGCCACCCGCTGACTGGCCTCTTCCCAGCTGACCGCGACATACTCATCAGCACCACGACGCTGATCCGGGCCTGGCCCGTTTTCCAGCCAGCCACGCCGTATCATCGGCTGCGCGACACGCGCCGGATGATTGAGTGCATGACGGAAGTTTTGCAATAGCGGGCTGGGATCGGGATCGCGGTGGAACGGCTCAATCAGCAGTTGATCGTCCCTGTGCTGGACGTGAAAAGCGCCCCAGTGGGCGCTGTGCATTACCGGTTTCTGGGTCATGCTGATTCCTGATTACCAAAAAAGAAACGGTGCTCAAAGCACCGTTGCAATAAAGTTTCTGACACGTCCGTTGTCCGGATCGTCGAGGACCTGCTGCGTCGGACCCGCTGCGACAATTCTGCCGCTCTCCATAAATACGATGTTGTCGGCAACTTCGCGGGCAAAGCCAATCTCATGCGTGACCACCACCATGGTGATACCGGAGTGCGCCAGTTGCTTAATCACCTGCAGCACTTCCCCTACCAGCTCCGGGTCAAGTGCCGAGGTCGGTTCATCAAACAGCATGACGCCGGGATCCATCGCCAGCGCGCGGGCAATGGCCACACGCTGCTGCTGACCACCAGAGAGGTTCTGCGGCCACTCATCTTCGCGGCCAGACAGCCCCACCTGCTTCAGCAGCGCCAGCGCTTTGGTCGTGGCCTGATGACGGCTCTGCTTTTTTACCCGCATCGGTGCATCCGTAATGTTCTGCAGCACGGTGCGGTGCGGAAACAGGTTGAACTGCTGAAACACCATGCCAATTTCCGCCCGCTGGCGGGCAATGGCACTGCTGCTGAGTTCGTGCAGCGCCTGGCCTTTTTGCCGGTATCCCACCATCTGGCCGCCGATGCGGATCGTGCCGCCATCCAGTTTTTCAAGATGATTAATACAGCGCAGCAGCGTGGATTTACCGGAACCCGATGGCCCCAGAATTACGGTCACCGATCCGGCAGGAATATCGAGATTAACCTCGTCGAGAATGGTGACGCCGGAGAAGCGCTTGGTGACTTTGCGTAGCGCGATTGCTTCAGCCATTGCTCACGCTCCTTTGCGTTTTCGGCAGCGAAAAGCGCGGTAACGATGACAGCAGGCTGCGCTTTTCTCGCCGCGTCACACCGCGACCAAAGTAGCGCTCGACATAGTACTGGCCGACAGAGAGCACGGAGGTCATCAGCAGATACCATAAGGTTGCGACCAGCAGCAGCGGGATCACTTCATAGGTGCGCTGATAGATAATCTGCGCCGAAAACAGCACATCCTGCAGAGAGATCACCGACACCACTGCGGTGGTTTTCAGCTGGCCGATAATCTCATTGCCCGCTGGCGGCATAATGGCGCGCATCGCCTGCGGTAAAACGGTGTGACGGAAAATCTGCGCCGGGCGATATCCCAGGGCGCGGGCCGCTTCAATCTGTCCATTGCCCACGCTCTGGATACCAGCGCGTACAATTTCTGCAGCATAGGCAGACTGATGCATCACCAGCGCGATCACCGCCGCACTAAATGGACTCACCAGCGCATTAGACTGCGCGCTCCAGAGTTCGCCTAATCCCGGGATCGACAGCGCGATGCGGGGATAGAGCGCGGCGATGTTGTACCAGAGAAACAGCTGCACCAGCATCGGCACACCACGGAAAAACCAGGTGTAAGCCCAGCTCACCGCCACCAGCACCGGGTTAGAAGAGAGGCGCATCAGCGCCAGCACCGTGCCAAAAGCGAATCCCAGCACCACCGAGATGGCCGTGAGTTGCAGCGTCATTAACACACCCTGCAGAATAGAGGGCGCAGTGAAGTTCTCTGCAATCACCTGCCATTCAAAGCGCGGATTGTTAATCATCGAATGCGCCATCGCCACCACGCATAACAGCACCACCAGCGCACTCAGCCAGCGTCCGTAGTAGCGTTTACCGACGATTTTCAGGTCGTCGGTGTGGTCCGGTGTTTCTCTCATTTAAAGATCTCTTCATTGCGTCGGGCTTCGGTCACGGCACCAAAACCGATTCCCCAGTTATCGAGGATTTTCCGGTAGCTGCCATCTTTGATTAACGAATTCAGTGCTGCCTGCACGGCTGGCTCCAGCGGCGAGTCTTTCGGGAACGCGACCGAGACCGGTGCATCATTCACGGTGATTTCACCGCTCATGGTCAGCGGTTTGATCACTTTGGTCTGCCACAGGAGCCCCTCGTAAGGGCCGAGGAACAAGGGAACGCGACCGCTGACTACAGCCTGCACGCCCGCCGGACGATCCGGGAATATCGCTACCTTGATCGGTTGCTTACCGGCGGCTTCACAGGCTTTGCTGGCCTCTTCCAGCCGCGTCACCTGAGTCGTACCGGAGCCAGCGCCCACCTCTTTGCCACACACATCGCTGAGGGATTTAAAGGGAGCGATATCAGCGTCTTTGCGGGAAATAATGCCCAGCAGGCTGGCATTGTAGTAACCGACAAAGTCGATCTGTTTCAGGCGGGTCGGCGTGGCATTGATGTTTGACAGCGCCACGTCGTAACGTGCGGTCTTCAGGCCAGGAATAATATTGTCGAAGCCGCCGGTGTCGCGCCACTGAACGGTGATGCCCAGACGCTCACCGACCGCATTCATGATGTCGATTTCACGACCCGCCAGCGTTTTGTTGTCTTCTTTATAGAAGGTGGTGGGCGGCGTATTCGGGTTAGTACCCGCCACAATATAGCCACGCTTAAGGATATCCGCGGGTATCAGGCTTTTCAGCGCCGGATCGGCTTTGACATGTAAGCTGCTTTCAGCAGGCACTGACGGTTCGGCTGCAAAACTGGCGTGCGCACTGAGCGCGAGGGCAAAAAGGGTCATTCCTTTTATATATTTCACTGGAACCTTTCTCCTGATAATTAAAATGTTCCCCCCAGAGGGAAAAGTTATCGCGATCTGTTGTCCGCACCGGAAGCCAGCGAAGCTGCGGGCTTCAGTGCTTTTATCATCCTCGTCACGTTCTGTTGTCATTCTCAGTGAAGACCGACGGCGATCACAAATGCTAAAACCGGGATTATTTAACCGGAATATGGCAATGAAGAGGTTTCTCCGCTTTTTGATCAGGAAATGAGATGTTGCAGGGCAAGAACAGGGGGCAGGTCTGCAGGCGCTGGTGAAAGAGTAATAGTTTCCGTAGTAGTTTGTTAGCGGCCGCAGAACCTCTGAAAGCGTCATTTTATTGATAAGTTTATTTTTAAAATCGCTGAAATCTTTTCAGGCGAATTTTTAACAGTCATTTAATTGATCAAGATCAATAAATAATGATTGAGTTAGTGCAAACACCCTTGAATGAAAACTATCAACCTAAATTAATTATATTAATCATTAACTTAAACAAAAACCCATCAGTTAGCATGAAAATAATTACATCGTAAAACAATGGAGCTCTAATTAATAAGATTACTGAATAAATGATAAATACCTTTAAAGGATTATCAGAAGCTGACGATAAAAAGATCAGGATTGAATTATTTGAATTTCTTTCGTCTGCTTTTGAACCTCAATAAAGGTGAACCTCATGGGCCTTGCTCAACGCATTTCCAGTATTAAAATCGGGAAAAAACTTGGCGTCGGTTTTATCGTCGTCATCGCGGCGTCTCTCGCCATAACCTTTATCGCTTTTGACTGTTTCCGCAGTATTAAAGACAACTCTGCACGCCGCACGACAACCGTGGAAATGGTGAATACGTTAAGCAAAGCACGTCTTAATCGCACGCTTTACCAGTACACCAAAAATCCTGAATTTGCCGCGAAGAACGTTCAGGCACTGAAGGAGCTGGATACCCTTTATCAACGACTGAGTGGATTTAAGTGGGATGATGAAGGTCAGCAAAAAATTACGCTGATGGGCCAGTTACTTAATGATTATCAAAATCAGCGCCAGAAGTTCGTGGCATCTGCGGAGGTAACATCTGTCGCCTTTGCTGCCATTAAACCGGACATGCTAATCAGTCTTGCTCATCAGTCTGAATTACTTGATATGGCTATGGCACCCGACGCCGCGCTGCCGGTCATGAAACTGGCCGCTGCGCTGTTTGATGCCGCAAATATCGAAAAAGCGTTTCTTGATAAGCCAACAGCGGCCAGCAGAGATGCGGTTATTGAGGAGTACACCGCCATCAATACGCTGAGTGAACGACTGGACAGTTTTAATCAGCCAGCGATCAATGCCGTCACGCAAAATGTCATCACTATCCTTACGCAGCAACGTCAGGCATTGACGCGTTATGTTGATGCTTCAGAGAAAGAAAAAAGCGAATCTGCGGACCTGACCACAGCTGCAGAGCGGCTCAATGCGGCAGTTTCTGATACTTTTGCCTTCCAGTCCCGGCTGTCTGCTGAATTTATCAAACAGGCAGAGTGGCGCATCGCCTTTGCTGCGCTGATTTGTGTCGTCCTGAGCCTGCTGATTGCCTGGCGGATTACACGCAACATTACGCTGCCATTGAAAGAGACCCTGAATGCAGCGCAGCGTATTGCCAGCGGTGATTTAACGACCTCACTGAACACCACCCGGGGTGATGAGCTGGGCCAACTGATGCAGGCCGTCGATGCGATGAACCTCAGCCTGCAGAACATCATTACCAATGTGCGCGATGGCGTCAGCAGCGTAGCGCGTGCCTCGGCAGAGATTGCAGCAGGTAATACCGATCTGTCATCCCGCACCGAACAACAGTCTGCGGCAGTGGTTCAGACGGCGGCCAGTATGGAAGAGCTCTCATCCACGGTGAAACAGAATGCGGAAAATGCTCACCATGCGAGCCAGCTGGCGACAGATGCGTCGGTGAATGCCGGACGCGGTGGCGAGATTATCCGTGATGTTATCGTCACCATGAACAACATCAGCCAGAGTTCAGGCAAAATTGGTGAAATCATTCACGTCATCAACAGCATCTCCTTCCAGACCAATATACTGGCATTAAATGCCGCGGTTGAAGCGGCTCGCGCCGGTGAACAGGGTCGTGGGTTTGCGGTGGTGGCCGGTGAAGTCAGAAATCTGGCCCAGCGCAGTTCGCTGGCTGCCAAAGAGATTGAAACGCTGATTCGCGAGTCACTTGACCGGGTTCATGATGGTTCGGAGTTTGTGGAACGCGCCGGAAGCACGATGGATGATATCGTCCGCTCGGTCAGCCAGGTCAAAGACATCATGGGCGAGATTGCTGCCGCATCCGACGAGCAGAATCGCGGTATTTCCCAGATTGCGACAGCAATGTCCGAAATGGATACCACCACGCAGCAGAACGCCGCGCTGGTTGAAGAGTCTTCTGCCGCAGCCAGTTCCCTGGAAGCGCAGGCAGACGAGCTGGAAAAAACGGTGGCGGTATTCCGCTTATCAGACGGGCAAAGTGCCCCCAGCCGGACTGCACATGCCCTGGCGCCGCGTTTAGTGCCCGCGATGCCGGTTAAAGCATCAGCCGAATCCAGCTGGGAAAGCTTCTGATACACAGCGCCGCTTTGACTTAAGCGTCATGCTAATACAGCCAGCCTGATTTAATGAGGCTGGCTGAAGTATGAATTGGCCACAGACAAGGCATCACAGTAATCACAGAAAAAAGCCGGCGCGGGAGCGTATTCGTCCGGGTCAGTTATTGTTTCAGGGCCGGCAGGGTTGTGGCTTCAGGAAAGCCTTCTTAAAGATGGGTATCAAATCGCGGTGGCAGGAGAAGTATCGTCCATGACAGTTTCTCCGGCCGGTATACGCTTCGCGCAACCGATGAGGTCGTCCGCTTCGTCGTTTTCCGGCCGGAGCCGGACTACGTCCACTGGCGTCAGTTCAGTTAATGCTGCTTCAGTTCTTCGTTCAGGGCTGCAAGGGTCTGCAGGTACGGCACCTGCTGTTGGGCAACCGACGGTGACTTAAAACTACTCAGCCAGCGCCTGGCTTCGGAGATTTGCGTCAGCCGATCGGGGTTGCTTTCAGATTTCGCCATAAAACCCAACTGAGTAAAGAGTGATGCGATACTGATTTCTTTCTCACCCAGGGCAAGGCTTAGTGCCGCTTCGCCAATAATGACGTGGCCTTTCTCGTCGATTTGAATTAACACAGAAAATCCTCCATTAGTACGAATTGATGACAACCTCACCAGAGACTGTAGTCGTAAAAGCAGGACCTGCCCGAATAAATCACTAAGAATCTCGCAACCTTCTGATAGAATACACTTAATGTTTTTTTCCGGATTGTTCTGTTTGTCTCTGCCGTCCATCCTGCCAGACTGGCTGGCCTTATCAGCGACGGATGCACCTATGAAACTCTCTGTTCTTCTCACGTTGTTAGCCGCAACGGTTTGCTCAGTTTTTGCTGCCCATGGTGGATTCGGCACGCATCAGGCCAGCCATTCGCTTCCCACACAAAGTGGCGAAACGGTTACGGAAGAATAAGGGTGAAGTCCGGCGTCGTCAGTGAACCGGCAATCGGTTATGATCCCCTGCCATTCTGCTGCCGGTTGCCCGATGTCTGCCATTATCGATACGTTTATCGCCCCACCCTGCTTTGATGAGATTACTCTCCTGTTTCAGGACGATCATCTGCTGGTGATCAACAAACCCAGCGGGCTGCTGAGCCTGTCAGGCAAAAATCTGCAAAATCTCGACTCCGTGCATCATCGGCTGGTAACGCGTTTTCCCGGCTGCACGCTGGTTCATCGGCTCGATTTTGGCACCTCCGGGCTGATGGTGGTGGCACGAACCAAAGCGATTAATGCCGCCCTCTGTCAGCAGTTCAGCCAGCGCACGGTGAGCAAAACCTATCAGGCACTGCTGTGCGGACACCTTGCCGATGATGAAGGTGTGATTGATGCCGCAATAGCCAAAGATCCGGCGCTGTTTCCCCGCATGGTGATATGCGCTATTCAGGGCAAGCCGGCGCGCTCACGCTATCGGGTCATCGAACGCATTGATTATCAGGGTAAAGAGGGAAAGGCGTTGCCGGTTACGCGGGTTGAGCTGACACCAGAAACCGGACGCACCCACCAGCTGCGCATTCACTGTCAGCATCTGGGGCATCCGATTCTGGGCTGTGATCTTTACGGCGGGTTGTTACTGCCGGGTGCTGAGCAGGCAGAGAGGCTGATGTTGCACGCCAGTGGATTAACGTTTTTGCATCCTGTCAGCGGCGAGACAGTGCAGCTCTCTGCCGCCAGCCCCTTCTGACTGCATCAACGCGCCATTACCACATCAGATCATCTGGCACTTTGAAATCAGCATAAGGATCATCTTCGTCCTGAGCTTCTTCGCTTAATGCGCTGTTTAAGACGATGGCGCTGGCATCACGCTGGGCAATTTTATCCGCCACGCTGGCCGGGATGATGGCGTACTGGCTTTCACCATTCGCGTCAGCCGCCAGGCGGGCAATGGCGAGACGGCCATTGATCAGCTGAGCCTGCGTCGGCTTATCCACCATAATCTTTTTGATCAGATTATTGTCGGTGAAGTTGAAGCTGATATTGCCCCTCTCCACGGCAATTTTGTTCATTTCGATCAGCTGCTTGACCTGCGCTTTATACTCTTTCGACAGCACAGCCAGCTTCTGCTGCTCGTTCAGCTGCTTATCCCGCTCAAGCTGCGCTTTTTTGTTATCTTCCACTGCTGCTCTGGCTTCGCGCGCCTGAACCCGGGATTTCTTGGCGGTCCGCTGAACCTTGTCCATCTTCTTGCTGGATACTAATCCCGCTTTCAGCATCTGCTCTTGCAAGGTGAGTTTTGTCATTGTCGTCTCTGAACCTGTGAAATAATGCCCGGGATTATACCTGCAATCGTCCGGAGTGTGCCAGGTTGCCGCATTTGCCGCGCCCGTGGTTGCGCGCAGCCTCTCAACACTGTGCTAACATTCCCCGGTCAGAATCACCTTATTGAGCACCATGTCAGAACTCACAAAACGTAAAAATGACCCTGAAGGGCTGAAGAAACGCATTATTGCAGGCGCACTGAAAACCTTCGCTGAATTTGGTATGCAGGGTGCCAGGCTGGAGCAGATTGCTGAGCATGCGCAAACCACGAAACGGATGGTGGTCTATCACTTTGGCAGTAAAGAACAGCTTTATATCGCCGTACTTGAGCAGGTTTATCAGCAGATACGTCAGCATGAAACCGGCCTGAATCTGGCGGCGATGGCGCCGGAACTGGCCATGACCCGACTGGTGGAAGCCAGTTTTGACTATCACGTCGAGCATCCCGATTTTATCCGGCTGGTCTGCAGTGAAAACCTGCTGCGCGGTCGCTACATCACCCAGTCGCCGCAGATTAAAGCGCTGAACCGCAGCGCACTGGATCTGCTGGATGACATCCTGGCGCGCGGTCAGCAACAGGGGGTATTTACTGGTGATGTGCAGACCATCGATGTCCATCGCCTGATCAGCAGTATCTGCGTGCATCACGTCTCAAACCGCTACACCTTCAACGCCCTGTTCAGTCCTGACAACAGCGAAGCCGAGAGTATCCGCCGCAATCGTCAGCTCGCTGTCACTGCAACGTTACGCTATGTCCGCAAATAAATGTCCGCCGCCCCGGCTCCGCTTAGCAATAGTCTACGCTTAGTTAAACTTGTCATTAAAATGCGATTATAAGGAATGCTGTTGTGAGCAGAGACGCACGCCTCTATCCGCTTCGCCAGACCCATGTTGAACCCAATGATGATGCGCTGTGGAACTGGGCGCAGAATGCGCAAATTGGCACTCATCATCAGGTTCAGCGTCCCGCCAGCGAAGCAGAACTACAGAAACTGATCAGCGAATCACACGGCAAAATCCGGGTGATCGGCAGCAAGCTGTCGCCCGGCCGGATGCTGCATGTCGCCGATAACGATGTACTGCTCGATCTCAGCGCACTGAGCGGTCAGCTCGCCAGTGATGAGCAGAGCGTGACCTTTGGTGGTGCCACCCCGCTTGAGCAGGTTTATCGCAGCCTGACCGACATGAACCGGATGCTGGCGTCATCGCCGGGTGTGATTGCGATTCAGACGCTGGCAGGCGCGATGGCGACCGGTACGCACGGTCAGGGTTTGCAGCAGAGTTCCATTGCCGATGAAGCGCTGGCCATACGGATGGTGCTGGCCGATGGCAGCGTGCGGGAATTTGTCCGCGGCGACGCTGACTTTCCGGCGGCGCAGGTCTCGCTGGGGGCGCTGGGCATTGTCACTGCCGTTACCCTGCGCACCCAGCCGTTTAAGATCTTTACCT
The DNA here is from genome assembly GCF_019880205.1 of Pantoea alfalfae. Taxonomy (NCBI): domain Bacteria; kingdom Pseudomonadati; phylum Pseudomonadota; class Gammaproteobacteria; order Enterobacterales; family Erwiniaceae; genus Pantoea; species Pantoea alfalfae. The sequence goes on along the minus strand of NZ_CP082292.1, from coordinate 1,510,047 downwards.
GCCACAAAAATGCTGTCTCTGCCGATACGCTGGAAGAGGATCTGCTGCAGTGGAACAACGACTATCCGCTGAGCAAGGCCTGGTGGTTTGTTGACGACAACCTGATGCACGTCTGGAACGCCCATGAGGCGAGCGATGAAGAGCGTCAGCGCTATGAAGCGCAGGGTCGCCAGGTGGTCGAGCATGAGGGTGACGTTGATGACAGCCTCAACGACACCATCGACCAGACGCTGGCGCATATGCACCGCGACACGCAGATTCAGGGCAAAGGCGGAAAACAATTCCGTACCGTCACCCGTTTTCGCGACTTCACCGATGTTACCGGTGACATTTATCAGCTGTTCTGCCGCGGCATCGCGGTCCCCCAGATCAATGTGGAAATCGGCGTGCCGCTGGCAAAAACCCCGGCCATCATCCGCCGGATTAAGGCGTGGTATGCGGAGAACCGTCCGCATATGCACTACCCGATTATCCTGCGCTGCACCGGCGCGTCCTCAGCCTGGCTCAGCCCGGCTGCTGGCCAGCCGACCTGCTTTTTCGGCTTTGTGGTCTATTACGCCGACGATGGCTCGCTGTCCCAGGAAGGGCTGCACTTCCTGACCGAAGTGGAAAAACTGCTCGCCGAAGAGGGCGGACGCCCGCACTGGGGCAAGTATTACGACGAAGAACGCTACAACTGGCGTGAGATCTATCCGCAGTGGGACGCCTTCCGCACCCTGCGCAGCCAGCTCGACCCGCAGGGCCGACTGGGGAACGACTACATCACGCCACTTTTTGACTGATTGAGGAAAGCTATGTTTGCCTGGGTAACGCTGTTAACACAACCCGACTATCTGGTGGGCGTCAAAGCGCTGCACCGTTCGCTGCAGGAGAGCCAGAGCCAGTGGCCACTGGTGGTGATGACCACGCCAGCCATTTCAGACGCTGACTGTCAGAGTCTGCAGGATGAGGGCTGTGTGATTAAACCGGTTGAACCACTCTATCCGCGCGACGATCTCGATCAGCATTACGCCTCGGCGCAGTTCGGCGAAGTCTGGACCAAGCTGCGCGCCTGGCAGCTCACCGATTATGAGCGTGTGGTGTTCCTGGATGCCGATATGCTGGTACTGCAGAACATGGATGAGCTGTTTACCCTGGATCTGGGCGATAACCCGCTGGCCGCCTGTCACGCCTGCCGCTGTAATCCGAACCAGATTGCCTCTTATCCGCCAGAATGGCAGCCCGAGCAGTGCCACTACACCTGGCAGGCACGCGGTGAGCAGGCTCCGGACAGCGTTGACTACTACCTGAACGGCGGTTTTCTGGTGCTTAAGCCCGACAGTGCGATGTTCGATGTACTGGAAAAACGGATTGCGGCGATTGACGATCTCAGCGCTTATCCCTTCTCCGAGCAGGATCTGCTGAATGAAGTCTTTGTCGATCGCTGGAAACCGCTCTCGTATATCTACAATGCGTTAAAAACGCTGCCATTCCAGCACAGCGGTCTGTGGCAGGGGGATGAGGTGAAGAACCTGCACTACATTCTTGCGAAGCCCTGGAAGCGCGACCTGAGCCAGCCCGAGAGCCAGCGCGACCGCTTCTATGCGCTGGATAAACTGTGGTGGGAAAAAAGCGGCCTGATCTGATTGGATACGGGCGGGACACTCCCGCCCTTCGCGCCTGTTCACTCAACTCCGTAGTCTGCCACTCGCTATATCTTCTCTTTCTCAGATTCTGCCTTACACCTCGACCCAGCGGCGCTGCTCTGCGGAGAGGGCAATCGCTTCCAGCACTCTCTGCACCTGTAATCCCTCGGCAAAATCGGGCCACATGCGATCGCCCGCCGCGATACCGTTGATCAGGTCGCGGATCTCCACCGTTTTCTGATCGTTAAACCCGATGCCGTGTCCGGCTGAAACGCAGAAGTTCGCGTAGTCAGGATGGGCCGGTCCGGTCAGGATGGTTTTAAATCCCTGTCGCCCGGCAGGTTCGTCATGCAGATAAAGCTCCAGTTCCGCCATGCGCTCCTGGGTGTAACGGAGCGTGCCTTTGGTGCCGGTGACAATATAGGTCAGGCCCATTTTTGCGCCACAGGCAATGCGTGAGGTTTCAATCACGCCGTGTGCGCCATTGCGGAAGCGCAGCAGCGCGCTGGCCTGATCTTCGTTTTCTACCGGTAACAGTCGCGCAGGTTCTTTCGGGTCGGGCCGTGAGGTGATGACCGTCATCATGTCGCCGCTGACCTCGGTAATATCCCCGACCAGGTAGTGCGCCATATTCACGATGTGCGCCGCCAGATCGCCCAGCGCGCCGAGCCCTGCCAGCGCTTTCTGGCAGTGCCAGTCGAGCGGCGTTTCCGGTCTGGCGAGATAATCTTCGTTATGGGTGCCGTAGAAATGCACCACGTCACCAATCTCGCCTCTGGCAATGATCTCTTTTGCCAGCTGGCTGGTCGGGTTTTTCATATAGTTGAAGCCGACGAGGGTTTTCACCCCTGCCGCTTCGGCGGCCGCCACCATCTCCTGCGCATCCGCCACGCTCAGCGACAGCGGCTTTTCTGAATAGACGTGCTTGCCGTGGCGTATCGCCTCCAGCGCCATCTCTTTGTGCAGGAAGTTAGGCGCGCAGATATCTACCACATCAATCGCCGGATCGCTGACCAACGCGCGCCAGTCGCCGGTGGAGCGCGCAAAACCAAAGGTCGCCGCCTGACGCGCCGCCAGCTCAGGATTCACTTCGGCCAGCATCTCCCGCACGATTTCGCCTTTCAGCGCGAATACAGTGGGGGCCTGGGCATAGGCAATGGCGTGGCAGCGCCCGATATAGCCGCTGCCAATCATGCCGATTCTGACTTTGTTCATTTCAACTCCGGATATTCAGTTCAGGGTTGAAATGGAATCTACGTTTCATATTTGTTGCTGACAAAGTCAGAATCGGAACTTTGTGACGGCCATAAAAAACTATCCGGTTAAATCACGTACAATGCCTTCTGACAAGCGCTTTACCGCGTCAGAACACCTCATAAACACCTCAGATTTACGTGCCGCTTTTTGCCGCGTGAAGCCGTAGTGCAGACCCTTCTTCTATAGCGTAAATCGCCATTGTGGCGACTATTTCAGCAGTCGCACGAATTTATGAAAAAGAGCTTTGACATGATCCGGCGTGGCCGTTACTATGCGCCCCGTTCAAACGATTCCTCTGTAGTTCAGTCGGTAGAACGGCGGACTGTTAATCCGTATGTCACTGGTTCGAGTCCAGTCAGAGGAGCCAAATTCGAGAAGCCTGCTCAGGAAACTGAGCGGGCTTTTTGCTTTTCTGATGTTCGTTCAAATGTTCCACAACAAATATTCAATGACAGACAACGCCACAGAGAATAACGCGCAGGGAAAACAATCCGCGACGCGTCATCATTCCCTTATCAGGCGAAGCCTGTTTCTGTTTAATAAACTCTGATTGTGATGATGCCAGCCTGAAATGGGCAAGCGGGTAACTCATACCAACCCCGGACCACATAGCCTGACAAAAAAAGCGCCATCACTATCTCCTGCCAATGATATCCACCTGTTGATGCGTTATTTGACGCCTTAAAGCGTCAAAATATGACGTGAAAGCGAATCACTGTTAGTAACGGATAAATAACGGCCCAGCAGGGTCGCGTTTATTTTAACAACCTTCCTGACCCGGCTTGATAAATAACCTTAAGCCTGGATATAGATAAACTTTGCCATAATTAGTATTTCCCCTCGCAATAACCCTTTGTTATTCCTTTGGTTCCTGTTTGTATTACTTTGAGAACCACCGTGGAAATTTACTGGTATCTGACCGCGCCAGACGGTCATCAACCCTGGACCGCCTCCGGCAGCCGGCAGGTCAACTACGCCTATTTCCAGCAGGTCGCTCGAGCGGTAGATCATCTGGGTTTTACCGGCGCGCTGCTGGCGACCGGTGCACATGATCCCTGGATTCTGGGGGCGGCACTTATTCCCTATACCGAACGCATGAAGTTCCTGATTGCAATCCAGCCGGGTCTGATCTCACCCACCCTGCTTGCCAAAATGGCCGTGACGTTTAACCAGTTTTCGAAAGGCCGGGTGCTGCTCAACGTGGTCAGCGGTGATAAAAATACGCTGGGCGCTTACGGCATGCATCTGGATCACGATGCCCGATATGATCTCAGTGACGAATTTTTGCAGGTATTACGTCCCCTGCTTAATGAAGAAAATGTCAGCTTCAAAGGGGAACACCTGGATATTGAGAACGCCAGGCTGGCATTGAGCAACGGCGGATATCCCCCGCCACCGCTGTGGTTTGGTGGCTCCTCTGAAGCGGCACAGGAAGTCGCGGCAAAGCACATCGACACCTATCTCTCCTGGGGGGAAACACCGCCGCAGGCCGCAGAGAAAATCGCCCGGGTGAAAGCCAGAGCCGATAAATACCATCGCCAGTTACGCTACGGCATTCGTCTTTATGTGATCGTGCGCGAAACCGATGAACTTGCGTGACAGGCGGTAGACGCGCTTTATGCCTCGATGGACGACAGCGCCATTGCCGCCCGGCAGCACCTGGCCCGCGGTTCAGACTCCGTAGGTCAGTCCCGTATGAGTGCACTGCACAATGACCAGAAACCCGCCGATCCGCGCGAGCTGGAGATCTACCCTGGACTGTGGGCAGGCATAGGCCTGGTGCGTCCCGGACCTGGCACCGCTATCGTCGGCAGTCCGGAAACGGTCGAACGGACCCTGCGAGCCTATCAGCAGGCGGGGGTTGAGGTGTTTATCCTGTCCGGTTTCCCCTTGCTGGAGGAAGCCTATCGCTTTAGCGAACTGGTGATGCCACGACTGTCACTCACCCCGCCGGATGACGCGGCAAAGAATACCTTTACCTGGGGAAATCTATGGGATCGTCCGGTCGGAAGTGGAGATCCAGCACAATGAAAATCCGTCTGGGAAGCCATCCCAGTAATCTCTCGCTGTTTATTCTGCGCCATCGCGGAGTCATCGAACCTGCCGCCAGAGACCGGGGCTGGCAGCTGGAATGGTTCGACTATACCCTGGGCGCACGCAGCGGCGAGTGGCTGGCTGATGAACAGGTCGATGTGGTTGGCACCGGGTCAACCCCGCCGATAAGTGCGCAGGCCACCGGGCTGGACGTCGCTTATCTCGCCAGCTCGCCGCCACGTAATAACAACTGCGCGTTGCTGACATTGCAAAGCAACACTATCTCCTCGCTGCGTGGTAAACGACTGACGGGCATGCCCGGTTCTTTCACCGATCATTTTCTGGCGCGTCTGCTGCAAAAACAAAACCTGCGCCGCACCGATGTCACCCTGCTGGACCTGCAGGGGCAGGATGCCATGACTGCGTTACGCAATGGCGACATTGATGGCTGGCTGGCAATCGATCCCTGGCTGACTCGCGCGTTACAGATAAAGGATGTCGTTGCGCGCTCCACCGTCGGCGATGAAATCATTAACCGTTCACTGTTCTGGACGCGTGCCGCGTGGCAGCAACGTTACCCCGAAGTCGCAGCCTGGATCGTGAAACAGTTGCGCGTAAATGATGCCTGGATTGAGCAGCATCCGGTAGCCGCCGCGCAGATCCTTGCCGACAAGCTCAACCCAACCACCCTGCCCGATGAGTGGCTGGAAACAATACGCGGGCGTCCCTGGGGGATCACCCCTGCCAATGACGCTCTGTTAGCCGAACAGCAGCAGCAGGCTGACGATCTTTTTGCCGTGGGGTTCATCCCGATGGCTTTATCCCTGAACGCCAGGAGACAGATATGACCCGCTGGATACCCCGTACCGCTGTTGCTGCACTGATACTGTGTGCCGGGATGGCCATGGCGACTGAACCGCTCACGCTGCGCATTGGTTTTCTGCGTGGCCCCACGGACTTAGCACTGGCTAAAGAGAAAGGAACGCTGGAAAAAGCGCTGGCCGCGCATCAGGTGAACGTCGTCTGGTCGGGCCCTTTTGCGGCTGCCGCCCCGGCTTATGAAGCGTTAAATGCCGGTTCAATTGACATGACCACCGGCAGCTCCACAGCGTTTGTTACCGCCATCGCTGCGGGTTTGCCGTTGCGTTTCTTCGCTTATCAGGCCATGCCCGCTGAAGGTGAAGGGATTGTGGTGCGCAATAGCAGCGATATCCATTCATTGCAGGATCTGCGCGGCAAAAAGGTGGCGGTGAACAAAGGCGGGACCGGCGAGTATCTGCTCTCACGCGCGCTGGATCGTGCCGGAATTCCGGAGCAGGAGGTGGCCAAAGTTTATCTCAGCCCTTCCGACACCGGTACGGCATTTGTAGGGGGACATGTCGATGCCTGGGCGACCTGGGATCCCTTCCTCTCTCTGGCCAGGCAGAGTTATGACGCCCGCCAGCTGAGTACGGGTCAGCAGATTGGTTCGGAAAATGCAGCAGGTTATTTCGTCAGCGAGGCGTTTTATAAGGCGCACCCTGAAGTGCTTAACTGGGTTTATGACGTATTGCAGCAAGAGAACCACTGGGCCAAAGTCCATCCGCTTGAGGCAGGTAAGATCTGGGCTTCACAGATGGGGCAGCAGGGAAGCACACTGGCGGCACTGCTGGGCAAGGTCAACACCGTTCCTGTTACGCCGGTCGATGACGCCGCAATAACCCATATCGGGCATATAGCCGACTGGTATCAGCAACAGGGTCTGATCGCCAGCCATCCGGACACTCGCCAGCATGTCGTCACGCTGACGCCTTAAGCCCCGGTATGAGTAAAACAGAATGACGCAACCGGCTATCTCGCATATCTCGTTTCTGACACCGGGGAATTATCCTGATGACGCTCCGCTTCAGGGGCTTGAACAGACGTTACAGCTGTTCGAACGCGGTGAACAGCTGGGTTTTAATGGTGCCTGGGTACGCCAGCGACATCTGGAACATGGCGTATCGTCAGCCAGCACCTTTCTCGCGGCCGCCACGCAACGTACCCGCCAGATAGAACTGGGCAGCGCCGTAATTCAGATGGGTTATGAGAGTCCATTTCGTCTGGCTGAAGACCTGGCGACAGTGGATATTCTCGCCAGAGGACGGTTGAATGTCGGCCTGAGCGCAGGCGCGCCTAATCATCTTGAGTTAATCGGTCATTCTGTCTGGGGTGATGCCTGGCAGCAGCAGGATTTTTCTTACCAGCGCGTCCTGACTCTGCGCGATAACCTGAGTGGCCGCTTCTTCGGTGATGACAATACGGTCATTATCTCACCCGGCAATACGCAACGCCCGCGTGTTCAGCCCTTTGCAGCCGGTCTGGTCGACAGATTGTGGTACGGCGGAGGATCACTTCGCTCGGCGCGCTGGGCAGGCAGCCACGGGTTTAATCTGCTCGCGGGCAATCTCACCTCCGGTGAAGAAACGGATGATTTTTACCAGGCACAGCGGACACAAATCCAGCTGTATCGTGAAAATCTCGCGGCTGTCGGTCGGCGTGCGGCGCGCATCGCCCTGGGACGCATCATCATTCCCACCGACAGTGCGGATGCCACCACCCGCAGACATTATCAGCAGTTTGCCGCCAGCCGCCACTCGCGCACTCTGGCACCCCAGGGCTCCCGACGCACCCTGTTCTCTCAGGATATCGTGGGCAGTGCGGAGCAGATTCTCGAACGGCTGTTTCACGATCCCGTCTTACGTCTGGTGAATGAGCTGAGAATTGAACTGCCTTATGAATTGCATTATGCGGAGTACAGCCAGATTATCAGCGATTTTGCGACGCTGATTGCGCCGGAGTTGGGCTGGACAGCACTGCCGCATGTCTCACACGTTGGGCCCGAATGAAATCCACAATGACAGTCAGCGGCAAATGTCCTTACCGCGGCATTCCGTCTTAACGCGTTAAAAATAGCGCAGACGTCCGGATTCGTAACCGATCTTTTTAATGTGCCGTAACGTTGATCTGAGTCGCATTCTTATAATAAAGACAATTATTCCCAAGCTTATCCATAAATAACATAAGGACATTTCGTTATTTGTTATAGCGTTTGATTGTTAGACACCGGATCAGGGGACGATTAATTTTCAGTTTTTGTAAATGAACATTGTCATTATATTTTTGAGGGATCTCTTTTGGTCAGTTTAATAAACAAACAAAGCATGCAGTTCAGACTTAAAATAGCACTCTTCAGCAGCCTGGCAGCCTTCAGCTCTATGACGTTTGCCGACGATGCCCTTAAAGAAGGTATCACCCCGGCCACCGATTCCAGCCAGATTCCGGCAGCGGCGAAATTGCGCAAAGATACGGTGGTGGCGGGCATTTCTGAACCTCAGGGAATTTTTAACCCTTACTTTTTTGTCAACGGCTGGGATGAAAATGTCACCAACGTCATTTTTTCACGCCTGATTGACTGGGACAGCCACGGCAATCTGGTGCCGGGTCTGGCGGAAAGCTGGACGGTAAGCCCGGATAACAAAGTCTATACCATTAAGCTGCGCCCCAATCTGACGTTCAGCGACGGCTCCCCACTCACCGCCAAAGACGTCGCCTTTACCCTTACCGTCCTGTACGACCCGAAATATGATGGCGACACCGACATCACGCTCGCGAATATTGCCGGGGGCGCGGAATATAAAACAGGTAAAGCCGACAGCGTCAGTGGCCTGAAAGTGATCGATCCCCTCACGCTCCAGATCACCACCACACAACCTGGCGCAACCACACTGGCAAAAATTGGCGGGCCGGTGCTGTCGGAAGCTTATTACGGCAAAGGCTATCAGCGTGGCAATCTTGACTATCTGCGCACCCTGCATGGCAAACCGCTGGGCAATGGCCCCTATGTCTATGACAAATACATCCCCGGGCAGGAAATTCGTTTTCATGCCAATAGCCACTTTTATCGTGGCACACCGCCAACGCCTCGTTTTATTTATCGCGTCACTAACCCCTCAACCAATTTCCAGTTGTTCCAGACCGGTGAAACGGATTACGACGCCTTCACTTCACGACCGGATGATATTGAACAGCTGAAACTGCTCGGCTTTGCCAATATCAACCTCTACGGGTCCAGTGATTACAGCAAAGTCGAGTTCAACGTTCGCCGCCCGGCGTTGCAGGATGCGAAAGTGCGTCAGGCGCTGATTTACGGGCTGGATCGTCAGAAGCTAATCGATGTGGTGTACCAGGGGTATGGCAAGGTTGCTGTCGAACCTATCGCGCCTATCTCCTGGGCATATAACCCGGATGGCGTGAATCCCTACAAATACGATCCGGCACAGGCGAAAAAATTGCTTGATGAGGCGGGCTGGAAACCCGGAGCCGATGGTATTCGCGTAAAGGACGGCAAACGTCTTGAACTGACCTTACTGGCGAGCAAAAAAGTGCTGAACGACGCGCTTATCCCGATCGCCAAAGAGGACTGGCAGCAAATTGGTGTGCTGCTGAAACCTCAGGTGGTGGACTTCAATGCGCTGATGGCGCAGCGCAAAGCGGGCAATTACGACCTGGCGTCCTTTAGTACCAGCACGTTAAACGATCCGCATGACGGGGTATGGGATTACTACAGCACCGAGGCTAAGGAGTCCGGCTATAACAATCCTCAGGTGGATAAGCTGATTAATGAAGGCAATGCCGTGCTGGATGTGGCACAGCGCAAACCGATTTATCACCAGCTGTACAAAGTGCTGGCAGATGACCCACCGGTGATCCTGCTCGGCTATCGCCAGATCCTCTCCGCCAGCAGCGCCCGCGTGACCGGCTTTAAACCGGATATCTATAACGGCCTGACCGGCAGTCTGCCGGACGTCAAAATCGTTAAGTAACCTTGCCCACTGTTCAGCCGTCGGGACTTCCTGACGGCTGATATGAGAAGACCATGAGAAATTTTATCCTGAGGCGGCTGCTGAACACCCTGCCCATGCTGCTGTTTGCCTCTTTTATCATCTTTATGTTGTTTGCAAAGACACCCGGTGACTTTATTGATGGCAACGTGACGCTGACCGCCGCGCGCGCGGCTGAGCTGAAGGCGATTTACGGCCTTGATCAGCCGCTGCTCACCCGCTATCTGCACTGGCTCGGCCAGCTGGTGCGGGGTGATTTGGGTTTCTCACTGCAATACCAGATTCCTGTCACTCAGTTGCTCAATCAATACGTCTGGAATTCCTTCCTGCTCGCCAGTGTCGCACTGGTATTTTACTGGGGAATTGGCCTGGCCGCCGGTATCGCGTCGGCAATCAAACCCAACTCGTGGTTCGATCATCTGGTCAGCGTGCTGGTGTTTGCCGCAATGTCTTTTCCAACCTTTTTTCTCTGCCTGCTGTTAATCAAATGGTTTGCGGTAGATCTGCACTGGTTGCCGGTCGGCGGCATGACCAACACCGGCAGTGATGACAGCGGCTGGGCCTATATTGTCCAGGTGGCGGCCCACCTGATGCTGCCAGTGCTGGCACTGGTAATGTTGCAGGCGGGCAGCCTGACGCGCTATTTTCGCGCCAGCATGCTCGACGTCATCAAAATGGATTTCATCCGCACTGCCCGGGCAAAAGGTTTACGCGAACGCACGGTGATCATGAAACATGCATTGCGCAATGCGCTGCTGCCGATCATTACCCTGCTCGGCTTTGAGCTGCCGGGCCTGTTCTCGGGTGCTCTCATCACCGAAAAAGTCTTCAACTGGCCGGGTGCAGGACATATCCACATCGATTCGCTCGCTGCCCGTGACTATCCGGTGCTGATGGGTTTCACGCTGTTCCTGGCGGTATTAACTATCCTCGGCAATCTGCTGGCCGACGTGCTTTACGCGTGGGCTGACCCGCGTATTCGGGTGAGTTCATGATGATCAGTTCACTTTTTTCTACGCAACGCCGCCTGCGCAAAGCGGTGATCCCGGCGCTTGCCCAGGCCACGCCCTCACCGTGGCGTCAGGCGTGGCAGGCATTACGGCGCAATCCGCTGGCGATGGTGTGCCTGGTTTTACTGATTGTCATGGCGATCTGGTGCGTGCTGGGGCCGATCTGGTCGCCGTGGCAGGATGACGCCACGGATGCCCTGATGATCAATAAACCGCCAGGGGCACAGCACTGGCTGGGAACCGATTTTCTGGGGCGGGACGTCTACACCCGTTTGCTCCTTGCCGGGCGCATTTCGCTGACCATTGGCCTGCTGACGATGTTGCTGTCGGTGGCGCTGGGTTATCTGCTCGGTGCCGTGTCGGGCTACGCGGGTGGCCTGACCGACAAGCTGATTATGCGTCTGGCCGATCTGGTCATGACCATTCCCAGCCTGCCGCTGCTGATTGTCGCCGGCGCCATGCTGTCGGAACTCGATTTCTCAGCGGATGCGCGCATCTATATGGTGGTCATCATGCTGAGCCTGCTGGAGTGGCCTAAACTGGCGCGGCTGGTGCGCGGGCAAATCCTTTCGCTGCGCGAGCGTGATTTTATGCTGGCAACGCAGGTACTGGGCCTGTCATCACGTCGCCGCCTGTTTGGTCATCTGCTGCCCAATACCATCCCGATTCTGGTGGTCATGGCGACGATGGCTGTGGCGAACGCCATTCTGAGCGAGTCGGCGCTGAGCTATCTCGGTCTTGGCGTCGTCCCGCCGACCCCCTCCTGGGGCAATATGATGGATGCCGCCAATAGCCTGATCGACTTTCAACGTCGCCCGTGGCTGTGGATGCCACCAGGCATCGCCATCTTTATCACCGTGGTTGCCATTAACGTACTGGGCGACGGCTTGCGTGATGCGCTCGATCCCCGCATGAAACGGAGCCAGAAATGAGCCAGCCACTGATCACCTTCGAACAGTTATCCGTCTCCTTTGCCGTCGAACAGGGGCGTGTGCAGGCCGTGCAGGAGGTCTCCTTTACTATTCATGCCGGACAGACCCTGGGTATTGTCGGCGAATCCGGCTGTGGCAAAAGCGTTACCGCCATGTCGTTGATGGGACTGTTGCCGCCTCAGGCCGCGCGTATTGACGGCGGAGCCATCCGCTTCCAGGGGCAGGATCTGCTTACACTCAATCCCGCCAGGATGGCCGACCTGCGAGGCAACCAGCTGGCGATGATTTTTCAGGAACCGATGAGCGCCCTGAATCCGGTGCTGACCATTGGCGAGCAGCTGTGTGAGCCATTGATTCGCCATCGGGGGGAATCACCTAAAGCCGCCTGGCAGCAGGCGATCGCGCTGATTAGCCGCGTCGGACTGGCGCGCGCGGAGAGTCTGATGACCAGCTACCCGCACCAGCTTTCCGGCGGCATGCTACAACGCATCATGATTGCGATGGCACTCAGCTGCCAGCCGAAACTGCTGATTGCCGACGAGCCAACCACGGCGCTGGACGTCACCGTTCAGGCCCAGATTCTGCGTCTGCTGCGCGATCAGGCCCGTGCCAGCCAGATGGCGCTGATGCTGATCACCCACGATTTGGGCGTCATTGCCCGGATGGCGGAGCAGGTAGTCGTGATGTATGCCGGGCGGGTTGTTGAATACGGCCCCACCGCAGAGGTACTGCGTAATCCGCTGCATCCCTATACCCAGGGCTTGATCGCCTCCCGACCGGTTCCCGGCGAGCGGCGACGTCGGCTCTACTCCATCCCCGGCCAGGTGCCGGACCTTGCCGCGCTGCCCGCATTCTGCGCTTTTTTTGACCGCTGCGAACGCGCCAGCGAAATTTGCCGGACAGGCATACCGCCGCTGGTGGGTACAACGCGGCAGGCCGCCTGTTTTCACAGTGAAAAAGTGGAATCTTTCGCATGAGTTCTGAATACATCATTGAAGTGGACGCGCTGAAGAAGCACTTCCCGATACGCGACGGCCTGTTTGGTCAGGAAACCGGGCAGCTTCGTGCCGTTGACGGTGTCAGCTTTCGCATCCGTCCGGGCACCATCTTCGGTCTGGTGGGCGAATCCGGTAGCGGCAAAACCACCGTAGGCCGCACACTGCTGGGCTTATATGATAAAACCGCTGGCACGATTAAGTATCGGGGACAGGACCTGTCGACGCTGACGGCGCGGGAAATGCAGGCGCTGCGTCCCAAAATCCAGCTGGTGTTTCAGGATCCCTACAGCTCTCTCAATCCGCGTATGCGTATCGGCGATGCGATTGGTGAGGCGTTACTGGCACACAAACTCTGCACCCGAGCGGAGTTGTACGACAGGGTAATCGCGGTAATGAAGATTTGCGGGCTGGCTCCGCAGCATTATCCGCGTTTCCCGCATGAATTCTCGGGGGGACAACGCCAGCGCATTGGCATTGCCCGGGCACTGATTCTCAATCCGGACTTTATTATCGCCGATGAGCCCATTTCAGCGCTGGATGTCTCCATTCAGGCACAGATCATCAACCTGTTTTCCGATCTGCGCGATGACCTCGGCGTCACCTTCCTGTTTATTTCGCATGACCTCGGCGTGGTGGAACATCTTTGCGATGACGTGGCGGTAATGTATCTCGGGCAACTGGTGGAGACCGCCAGCCGCGACACCCTGTTCAGTCAGCCGCTGCATCCTTACACGCAGGCGCTACTGGCCGCCGTACCGACGCTCGACCCACAACATGAACCCATCGCGGTGATTAAGGGGGAGATTCCGGATCCGTCACACCCGCCATCCGGCTGCCGCTTCTCGTCACGCTGCCCGCTGGCGGAAACGCAGTGCCGCGAGGCAGTACCGGAATTACGTGAAGCGTCGCCAGGGCACCATGTAGCGTGTCATTTGGTCCAGCAAAACAGAGTGGGAGTTTCACCAGACAGAGCAACCAGATTTGTGAAACCCGCAACTATTAGTGGTCATCAGGGCGGTCCTGACAGAGATATCATTCAGGTTTAGCGTGATGAGTAGTCAGTTACTGGCAAAGACGTGCCCGGTCAGATGAGCCAGATTCGTAAACCCGCTCAGGGAAACCTGAGCGGGTTTTTTGTTGGGTATTATTTCACTTCTCTTATCCCGTCCGGGCAGCGCTCAGGACTCTCTGGCTGGCACCACCCTGTTTTTCTGGCGAATGCCAATAAGGTATAAAGCACATCCCAGCAGGGCAAACAGAATCAGTAAATAGAAGATGGCGGATGGCGGGATAAGATGGCTGTTGAGCAGGTAGCCGAAAAGAATAGCGTTGGCTCCGCCGCCTGACATCGCAATATTCTGCACACCGAAGTAGGCCCCTTTCATATCATCACGGGCAATAGAATCGATAAAAAGAAACTCCGACGGAACAAGAATGACCTCGCCTAACGAGAAGAGTATGGTGGCGATAATCCAGAACAGGGTCAGTTCAGAGACATGGTAGAAATATAATCCCATCACCAGTAATCCGGTTCCGGCCATCACACTGAGCACCCTATTTTTCTGGGTGATCCTTTTGCCAATAACGTACTGCAACAGAATGACCGTTGCTGCGTTGATACTGACAATCAACGTAATCAACCTCAGTGCTTCTGACTCGCTGACCACATATCCCAGATACTGCGATAAATACGTCGCAAAACGGCCATAGACCAGCGCGCTGAACAACCCCCCAAGGGTAAAAAGCTGCAACCGATAATCGCTGATTAATACGCTGAACGTCTGCTTCAGGCTGGTTTTCGGCCCGTTAACGGGAGAGTTTACCTGCAGATGAGCATCGTAACGTCGGTAGTACAGGCTGAGTATGCAGAGTGAAATAAAACTTAATCCTGCGGACAACCACATCGGCGCATGTACGGCATAGTGACTGGCGAGAATACCGAGAATCGGCGCACTGCAAAAAGCGATATTAATCAGGGTATAGGTAACCGAAAAGGCAGCACCTCGTTGGTCAGCAGGCAACAAGCCTGACAGAAGCGATTTTACTGCGAGGTGCATGGTGGTAAAAGCGACCTCAATCATGATCAATAAAATAAAAACCTGAATGAAGTGTTGGACGTGTGTTAATAAGTCATAGACAACAACCGAGAGGAGAATCGCCAGAAAAAGGGACCGCAGAGGGGTGAAGCGATCAATTAACACGCCACACCAGACACCCGCCACCGTCGCTATCACCAGACTGCCTCCCAGCGCATAGCCTGTCATCAGCGGATTAAACTGCAGTGTCTGTGAAAGGTAGATGGGAAAGAACGTGAAAGTGAGTGCTCTGCTGAAATGTAAGATGAAATCGAGCGTAAAAAGGGGCCATAAAAAAGAGAATCTGATCATCATAGCCAGTCCGTCAGTCAGAATAATAAAATGACTTTATCTGGTGACAGAGCGCATCCGAAATGCCAATTAAGCAATAACATTTATGTTTTAAGCGTCATCGCTGAAGAGGTAATTGAGCTTTAATACCCGACAGGAACAGATTTTCTGAACATGCCTTTACTCCCCTGAGGCTTTCAGACACGCAAAAAAAACCCGCTGACATCAGCGGGTTTCTGGTTTTTACAACGTCAACAGCAATCAGATATCAAACCGATCCAGATTCATCACTTTTGTCCAGGCGGCGACAAAATCTTTGACGAATTTTTCACGGGCATCGCTGCTGGCATAGACTTCTGCCGAGGCGCGTAACACCGCGTTGGAACCAAACACCAGATCGGCGCGGGTAGCGGTGAAACGGGTTTCACCACTGACGCGATCGCGTCCGATGAATTTCTCATTGCTGCCATCAGTCGCTTTCCACTCGGTACGCATATCCAGCAGATTCACGAAGAAGTCTGTATTCAGCGATCCTACATGGTGCGTGAAGATACCGTGCTGGCTGCCATCGAAGTTAGTGCCAAGCGCACGCATCCCGCCCACCAGCACCGTCAACTCTGGCACGGTCAGGGTCAGCTGCTGTGCCTTGTCGATCAGCAGGCTTTCGGTGGTGGTTTTGCCGAAGCCGGTGCCGAAGTTACGGAAACCATCCGCACGCGGTTTAAGCAGATCGAATGACTCGATGTCGGTCTGATCCTGACGCGCATCGACACGGCCCGGGGTAAAGGGCACGTCGATCGAGACGCCAGCCGCTTTCGCCGCCTGCTCAACACCAACCACACCCGCCAGAACGATGACATCCGCCAGTGAAGCCTTGTGGGCTTCGCGCTGAATCGCTTCCAGCGCAGGCAGAACACGTGCTGCGACGGCATTGACGTCCCACTCACGCTGCGGCAGCAACGCCAGTCGGGCACCGTTGGCACCACCGCGCTTGTCGCCACCACGGAACGTCGATGCCGAAGCCCAGGCAACGGAAACCAGCTCGCTGACGCTGAGGCCGGATGCGGCAATCTTCTCTTTCAGCTGGGCGATATCGGCCACAGTTGGGTGATAAACCGGTGCAGGCAGCGGATCCTGCCAGATCAGATCTTCCTGTGGCACTTCAGGTCCGATGTAGCGCGCTTTTGGCCCCATATCACGGTGGGTCAGCTTAAACCACGCACGGGCAAAGGCTTCGTTGAACGCCTGCGGATCGTTGTGGAAACGACGCGAAATTTTTTCAAACTCCGGGTCAAAACGCAGCGTCAGGTCAGTGACCAGCATGGTCGGTTTGTGTTTCTTAGTAGAATCAAACGCATCCGGGATGATATCTGGCGCATCAGCCGCTACAAACTGGATGGCTCCCGCGGGGCTGCGCGTCTGAACCCACTCATATTTGAACAGGTTCTCGAAGAAGTAGTTGCTCCACTGGGTCGGTGTCTGCGACCAGATCACTTCCAGGCCAGAGGTAATCGCATCTGCGCCGACGCCCGTACCGTGGCTGTTGACCCAGCCCAGACCCTGCGCTTCAATCGGTGCGGTTTCCGGATCGACGCCCACGTGGCTGGCCGGTGCGGCACCGTGGGTTTTACCCAGGGTATGGCCACCGGCAATCAGTGCCACGATCTCTTCGTCGTTCATGCCCATGTTGCCAAAGGTGGCGCGAATCGCCGGGGCCGCAGAGGCAGGATCGCCGCTGTGTTCCGGACCTTCCGGGTTGACGTAGATCAGACCCATTTCGGTGGCACCCAGAGGCGACTGTGCCAGGGATTCCGGGTGACGGTGTTCCAGCCAGGCGGCTTCTTCGCCCCAGTTCACATCCATATCCGGTTCCCAGACATCTTCGCGTCCGGCACCAAAGCCGAAGGTACGGAAGCCGGAGTTTTCCAGCGCAACGTTACCCGCCAGGATGTAGAGGTCAGCCCAGGAGATTTTCTGGCCATATTTCTGTTTAATCGGCCACAGCAGGCGGCGCGCTTTATCCAGACTGACGTTGTCCGGCCAGGAGTTTAAGGGGGCGAAACGTTGCTGACCACGGCCTGAACCACCGCGTCCGTCTACGGAGCGATAGGTTCCGGCGCTGTGCCAGGCCATGCGAATAAACAGGCCGATATAGCTGCCCCAGTCAGCGGGCCACCAGGCCTGTGACTCGGTGAGCAGCCCTTTAATGTCAGCTTTCAGCGCAGAGTAATCTAATCTGGCAAATTCTTTACGGTAGTCGAAGGATGCATCAAGCGGATTCGAACGGGATGAGTGCTGGTTCAGCAGGTCAACGCGGAGCTGGTTAGGCCACCAGTCACGGTTAGTTGTTCCGCCACCCGGCGCCTGATTTGGCTGCGCTGGCTTGCCTGCATGAAAAGGGCATTTGCTTTCAGGCGCTTCGCGATCGGCTTCAACAATAGGCTTTGCATCTTTTGCATCTTCATCAATGGAATTGCTCATGGTCACACCTCTTTTTGTATTTTCATCGCTACTCTATAGAGGATCTTCAGGAACTCACACCTGTCTCATCCTATAAGATTGATAGCTTATCCCTTTGAATAAGGTTTATTTCAACAGCTTCCAGCAATGTCGCAACGGATGTTACTACCCGGAATCATCAACGAAGCGGCACCGACCTGCATCAGACTATTCCGACACAACCGGTTGCACAACCGTCTTATTCAATGCTGGCAGAACAACGGCCTGACCAGATTTAGCCGCGGTCGCTGGCTAAACCGGTGTAGTTGATGGAATGGACGGAACACACGCCAGACAAGAGCGGCAGAAAGACGAAAAGAGAAAATGATTAAAAAACGTTAACGATCGCAGAGGTGAATGACAGGTAATACAGGTTTATGGAGAAACAACTGAGCGCCCGCTTGCGCGGGCGCTCGGGTAGTGACTTAACGCCAGCCGAGTTCCGGGGCAACATACTTCAGAATTGCCTCAATCACATGGGCGTTGTAGGCGACACCAAGCTGGTTAGGCACGGTCAACAGCAGCGTATCCGCTTCAGCAATCGCCTCATCCTGCGCCAGCTGCTTAATCAGTACTTCAGGCTCTGCGGCGTAGCTGCGGCCAAAGATGGCACGGGTTTTCTCATCCAGGAAACCAACGGAATCCTGAGCGTTACCGCTGCGGCCAAAGTAGGCGCGGTCCATATCATTCACCAGCGCAAAGATGCTGCGACTGACGGAAACGCGTGGCGCATGCTGATGCCCCGCCGCTTTCCAGGCCTCGCGGTAGGCGCGGATCTGTTTCGCCTGCTGAATGTGGAATGGCTCGCCGGTTTCATCATCTTTCAGGGTTGAACTTTGCAGGTTCATGCCCATTTTTGCTGCCCATTCTGCGGTGGCATTGGAACCGGAGCCCCACCAGATGCGATCACGCAGCCCTTCCGAAAGCGGCTCTGGTCGCAGCAGGCCCGGCGGGTTCGGGAACATTGGCTGTGGATTCGGCTTTGCAAAGCCTTCGCCGCGCAGCACGTCCAGGAACTCTTCGGTGTGACGACGGCCCATATCCGCATCGCTTTCACCCGCTTTCGGTTCAAAACCAAAGTAGCGCCAGCCATCGATCACCTGCTCAGGTGAACCGCGGCTCAGGCCCAGCTGCAGACGCCCGTTGGAGATGAGGTCTGCCGCGCTGGCATCTTCCACCATGTAAAGCGGGTTTTCGTAACGCATGTCAATAACACCGGTACCGATCTCAATTTTGCGGGTCCGCGCTGCCACGGCAGCCAGCAGCGGAAACGGCGAGCTGAGCTGACGGGCAAAATGGTGGACACGGAAGTAAGCGCCATCTGCGCCCAGCTCCTCAGCAGCGACCGCTAAGTCGATCGATTGCAGTAACACATCCTGCGCGGTGCGGGTGGCGGACTGCGACGAAGGCGTCCAGTGACCAAAGGATAAGAAGCCGATATTTTTCATCTGTATTTCTCCTGACAGGCGGTAAGCGCCTGTGGGCTATAGGCGATTTTTGATAAGGAAAGGTTACGCCCTCCACGCGGCGACTGATAGTGAATATCTTTAAGCGCCATATTCAGGAATTTCGACATAGCTAAGCAGATTATCCACTTTGTCTTTGTTCGTCCTTTCTTTCACTCTCCAGACTCTTGCTTCCGCTGTCAGGTGAATGATGCACAACGGCTATCTCTCTTTACAGCAGCGCGCCTGGCTGAAACAACGCGCGCGCAGCTGGCTCTGGCGCAGCGAACTGCCGACCTGGCTGCTGATGGGCGTGATTTACGGCGGCTGGTTCCCGGTGATGCTTAACTGGCAGACGCTGGGACGACTGCCCGCTACCCTGCTGCTGATCGTCTTTACCACCTGGTATATGTCACTGCAGCACGAGCTGATCCATGGCCATCCCACGCGCTGGCCGAGAATGAACCAGCTGTTCGGCACCCTGCCGCTGGCGGTCTGGTATCCCTATGGTCTGTATCGCGACTCTCATCTGGCCCATCATCGCAATCACACCCTGACCGAGCCAGATGAGGACCCGGAAACCTACTATTTCTCCGCTGCACGCTGGGCGCAGTTGCCGCGCTGGCAGCAGCGGCTGATTCATCTGCGAAACACGTTTCCGGGACGGTTGCTGCTCGGCCCGCTACTGGATATCGCGTCGACCGTTGGCGGGATGTGGCAGGCGTTGCGACGTGGCGATCGCTCTGCGACGGGCATGTGGCTGCTGCATGGCGCGCTGCTGGCTCTGCTGTTTTACTGGATGGCGGAGCTCGGGTTTTCGCCGCTGTGGTATCTGCTGGCGGTAAGTTATCCGGCGCTGGCGCTGACCAAAATACGATCCTTTTATGAACATCGTGCAGCGGAAGACCCGCTGGCACGTTCGGTGAATAATGAAGCGGCCTGGCCCTGGCGCATACTGTTTCTGAATCTGAACTACCATTCAGTGCATCACGATCTGCCTGGCGTTCCGTGGTATGGCCTGCGCCCGCTCTATCTGCGCGACCGCGAGCAATACTATCAGCGCAACCACGGTTTTCGGGTGGCGGGCTACCGGGTCTGGCTGCGTCAGTTCTGGGCCAGACCGGTCGGGGTCAATGCCCATCCGGGCCGCTCAGGGGAGAAAACCCATGAATAATCTGCTCGCTTTGCCCATGTATGCGCTCCATCCGCCTGCCACGCGGGCATTGATGCAGGCTGTGGTTACGCTGCTGGCGCAGCATGACACAGAGGCACAGCCGGTCTGGCCTGACGATCTGCTGGTCCACTGGCGGGATGACCGGTTGCTGCTGAGTCAGACCTGCGGCTATCCGCTGGTCAGCCAGTTACCGGCGGTTCAGTTGGTCGGCACCTTTCACTATCAGGCTGCGGGCTGCAGCGGGCGCGATTATCGCAGCTGGCTGGTGGCGCGGGATAAACAGGCGACGCTGGCCGATTTCAACGGTCAGCGGGCCGTGGCTAACAGCCCGGACTCGCAATCCGGCTATAACGCGCTGCGGTTTGTGGCGGCGCGTCAGGGCGTGACCTTTTCACAGCTGCTGCTGAGCGGCGGACACCGTCAGTCGCTGGCAGCGCTGCGTGATTCGCAGGCAGATATCGCTGCTATCGACTGTGTGAGTTGGGCGCTGCTGGCGCGCTATGCGCCGGATGAACTGCGCGGCCTGCATATCATCGGTGAGACACCCGCCGCACCCGGATTGCCGCTGATTACGGCCGCCTCAACGTCAGCCGCCCGGCTGGAGACGTTGCGTACAGCGCTGCATCAGCTGGTAAACGATCCCGCCTTTCGCAGCGTCTGCGACGACAATCTCATCAGTGGATTCAGCCCGGTGCAGCGAGACGATTATCAGGACGTGCTGGCGTGGGAACAGCAGGCTGCCGAGCTGGGCGTCACCCGGCTTTAACGCCGCACGCTAATTCGCCCTGCTGACCGGGAAAATCTGATTTTTCTGCATTCTCGCCTCACTGCTCATGCTTTCCCTGCCTGTTTTTTCACGCACCCCGAAACGCTACGCCGGAGGCTAACGCTGGTAAGCACGCTCGCGGCGTTCTAAGGTAAAGGTTTTCAGCAAAGGGAGAGTGGAATGCGGATTCTGATGGCAGGCGCCGGCGCGACCGGTGGATACTTTGGTGCACGACTGGCTCAGGCAGGTCAGGACGTGACTTTTCTGGTGCGTGAACGCCGTTATCAGCAGCTGCAAAACAACGGGCTGGTGCTGCAGACGCCGCAGGGTACCGAAACGTTACAGCCGCAGCTGACGCAGGTCAGCACCCTGACGGGCCACTATGATCTGATTATTGTGACGGTGAAGAGCTTTGCCCTTGAACAGGTGATGGAGGACATTGCACCTGCGGTCGGCCCGGACACGCTGATTATGCCGATTCTTAACGGAATGCGGCACATCGCGACGCTGCAACAGCGCTTCGGCGAAGATAAGGTGATTGGCGGCCTGTGCAAGATCAACGCTACGCTGGGCGAACAGGGCGAAATCATCCAGATGACACCGCTGCATCAGATCTTTTACGGCGCGCTGGACGGCAATAATGATGAACGGCTGCAACGGGTTGATGCCGCGCTGCGCGACTGTCAGGTTGATACCCTGTTCAGCGATAACATCATGGATGAGCTGTGGGAGAAGTGGCTGCTGCTCAGCACGCTCGGCGCGGTCTGCTGCCTGGCACGCGGCGATACCCGGCAGATCCTCACCTCGCGCGGCGGCGAAGCGCTGCTACAGGGGATCTTTACGGAGATTCTGTCTGTCATTACTGCCGAAGGCTATCAGCCGCGCCCGGCGGTGACGGCCCGCATTTTTGAGCTGTTAAACAATCCCGCGACCCCGATGACCTCCTCAATGTACCGCGATCTCACTCAAGGTTATGATATTGAAGCCGATCAGATCATCGGTGACCTGCTGCTGCGGGCGAAACGAAACGGGCTTGCCACGCCGCTGCTGAACGCGGTGGATGTGAACCTGCAGGTCTATCTGCAGCAGCGTTAACAACCGGCAACGTCCGCGGGTCGGGTACCGCCATTTTCCCCCGCTGGCATGGTGGTGAACAGGTGGCCGGCAGCAGCACAGCATGAAAATTTGTTACACTCGTCGCTTCATCTATTGGAGAGTTCAATGACTTCCCGCTCCGTGACCCTTGATGATGTCGCTCAACTGGCCGGCGTCTCATATCAAACCGTTTCACGTGTTTTAAATCGTTCTGAACAGGTGTCAGCCCGCACGCGGGAAAGGGTTGAGGCGGCGATGCAGCAGCTCAATTATGTGCCTAATCGGGTGGCGCAGCAGCTGGCGGGCAAGGCGACGCGCACGTTAGGTCTCGCGACCAGCGACCTGGCCCTGATGGCACCGGCGCAGATCGCCTCGGCGATTCAGCAGCGTGCTGCGCGGGCGGGTTATCATCTGGTGATTGCGATGGACAGCGGCCACGATGCGGCCGCCACCGTGAATGAACTGCTGGCTCAGCGGGTCGATGGGCTGCTGATTAACCTGCCGCTGGATGCCGATGAAGCGCAGCAGATCCAGCTGCTGTGCGGCGGCAAGCCGGTGCTGTTTCTGGATGTCGAACCGCAGGCGGCGGTGGCGCAGTGTCAGTATCCCAATGAGTCCGGCGCACGTGCCGCCGTTGAACATCTGGTGGCGCTGGGGCATCGTCAGATTGGCCTGTTAAGCGGGCCGCTGCGCTCGGTGTCAGCCCGTCAGCGCGAAAACGCATGGCGTCAGGCGCTGGCCGATCATCAGCTAACGCCGCATTGCGCGCTGCGTGGTGACTGGAGCGCGCAGTCGGGTTATCAGGCGCTGCTGACGCAGTTGCCCGATGACCTGCCGCAGGCGCTGCTGGTCGCCAACGATCAGATGGCGCTGGGTGCAATGCGGGCGCTGCATCAGT
This sequence comes from Pantoea alfalfae, assembly GCF_019880205.1. Taxonomy (NCBI): domain Bacteria; kingdom Pseudomonadati; phylum Pseudomonadota; class Gammaproteobacteria; order Enterobacterales; family Erwiniaceae; genus Pantoea; species Pantoea alfalfae. The sequence goes on along the minus strand of NZ_CP082292.1, from coordinate 1,487,086 downwards.
ATGGCGTCGCTATTCCTGCCGGGATCTCCGTGATTGGTTATGACGATACCGCCGAGAGCGCGTGGTATCAGCCGCCGCTGACCACGGTGCGGCAGGATTTACACTATCTTGGCGCACAGAGCGTTGAGCGGATGCTGGCGCGGCTTCAGGGTGAAGAGGCACCAGCCAACGCGCTGAAAACCACGCTGGTAATTCGTGAGACCACCGCCCCGCCCGCGGATAAGCGGGTCGATGTAGTGGCGCTCTCTCGTCAGCTACAGGAGATTGCCCGCAGGCTGGCGGGTAAATAATTCTGCGCTGAGACAGATAATAAAAAACCCGCACCACCGGAGTGAATGCGGGTTCACAGGGAACACAGAACGCATAAGCGCTCTGTTCTTAGGCTTTCGGGTGTTCGCCCACGCCCATCGCTTTGATTTTTTTCGACAGCTCGCGACGCTCTTTAGACAGGTCGGCGTTTTTGATGATGTACTCATCCACGCGGTCTTCATAATCCACACGCATGCTGGCGATGATTTCCTGAATGGCCTCAACGCTCATGCCGGGTTTGATATATTCGCTCAGGTTGTCGAGCAGCAGTACGCGCTTCTGGTTATCGCGGATTTTCTTCTCATTATCGACAATTTCACGCTGCAGTTTGTTTTTGCGGCGGAACATACGCACGAACTCCAGTACGTCCTGAAATGACTGCTTGGCATTTTCCATGATGGCACCTTTCTTTAAGCCTGCTGACGCAGGGAGAGAGTCAAAACGATCAGCTTAGCGGCTAGCCCGCCAGGTAAGCAATTTTCACAGCTAAATTCAGACTGGCTCTTATCTTAGCGCAAAGAAACCCGGTTTCACATTAAGTCCTTGTCTGAGGTGATTATTTGCGCAGCGCCATCCGCATCAGATCGGTCATCCGCTCCAGCTGTTTCGCCAGTTCCAGCGTCAGCCAGACGTAGCCGTAGATTGGCGTCTCTTCCAGCCCGTCGCTGCCCGCTTCGGCGATCAGTCTGCGCAGTTCGCCACTGATTTCGGTCAGCTCATGGCTGTTGGCAATCACCTCTTCTGTTTCACCCTCAATCGCCATCACCGACAGCGCCCGTAGCGTATTCTCGGTCATCTGCTGCGTGCGGCGGAGTGCAGGCGCGTTAAGCATAATCAGGTGGCTCTCACGCGAGGCCCACCAGGCATTAATCTGCATCTCAATGGTGTAAACCATATTACGGTTTATGGTCTGAATCGCTTCAAGCACCGACTTCGGAATGCGCGTCTCTTTGCTCGACGGCTCCAGCAGCGCCCGCATTTTGATCACGCTGGTCAGCAATTTGCCCAGCGGCTTATTGAGACGCGGCTTTTCAACCAGGTTAGGCGAGAAGCCGGCGTGATAGATTTTTGCCATGCCCGCCAGCGTGTCGGAGAGCTGAATGCGCCAGTGTGTGTAGGCGCGCTGCGCCCAGATAGCGGTAAACAGCAGCGCCATCAGCGATCCCAGAATGACATCACCACCGCGCCACAGTGCCACGGTGAAATCGCCGGTTGGCGCACCCACCACCACGCTCAGCGTAATCCCGATCAGCAGCGCCATGTAGGGATGTTTGCCCAGCGTCAGGTAGCCGCTGATCACCATGATGATGCCGCACCAGGCCAGCATCACCGGCATGGAAATAAGCTCCAGCTTCAGGGCAATCAGCCCGGAAATCGAGCCCGCCACCGTGCCGCAGATGCGCTGCAGGGCGCGTGGAAAGACATTTCCCCAGGTGGAAATCGGCCCCATCACCACCACCAGCGTGATCAGCGGCCAGGTGCCTTCCGGAATACCGGTTGCCCGGACAAAAATAAAGCAGAGCAAAAAGGCGATGGCAATGCGCACGCCGTGGACGTATCGGTAATGGCGATAAAACCAGAACTCCAGTTTCGAGATGGGCTTGTCAGGACGCAAAGTGACTTTCCGGTTACGGGAACATGATGGGGCTATCTTAACCCTGAACGCGGCCTGGACTTAGCGCGGGCCGGATATTTCAAAACAGTTTTGACGTTCGCTTACAATTATCAACATCCGCCTCACATACCTGACCGGAAGTCATGAACAACTTAATACGGCTTTTTAACCTTTATCAGGTATCGGTAACAGGCTCAGGGTATAAATGTGAAAACGGGCAGCCCGCAGGCTACCCGTTTCTGTACTGCCCGGCGACAATCAGAACTTCTGTTTAAGATAGTCCGTCAGGCGAGTAATCACGCCTGCTGGCTCGACCGCACTCAGTGCCACCAGCGGATAGTGAGCAATCTGCTGATCTTTATCCATCACCTGAATCTCGCCGATCACTTCATTGGCTTTCAGCGGTGCTTCCAGATCTTTACGATCGATGACGTATTTCGCCTTCACGTTCTGCACTTCACTGCGCGGCAGCGACAGATAAACATCTTCTGCCGTTCCCACCTCTACCTGATGCGGATTGCCGTACCAGACATTTTCGCTGCCAATCTTCTTACCCGCATGGAACAGCTGAACGGTATCGAAGGTGTTCTGGCCCCAGACCAGCAGTTTACGCGCCTGCTCTTCCCGGCCTTTCGAACTTTTCCCCCCCATGACGACAGCGATCAGGCGATGTTTGCCCACCACATTTGACGCGATGATATTAAAGCCCGCGGTTTCAGTGTGACCGGTTTTCAGCCCATCAACGTGGAGATTATTATCCCATAGCAGACCATTACGGTTGTTCTGGGTAATGCCATTCCAGGTCAGGGTCTTTTCACTGTACATGGCATAAAAATCAGGCTCGCCATCGATGATGGCGCGTGACAGCTTCGCCATATCCAGCGCGCTGGAGTACTGACCTGGCGCATCCAGACCATGAACCGTTTCAAAATGCGTATTCTGCAGGCCGAGCTTCTCAACATAATGATTCATCATACCGACGAAGTTCGCTTCGCTGCCCGCCACGTAATCCGCCAGCGCAACGCAGGCGTCATTGCCGGAGTCGATGATCACGCCGCGGCTTAAATCCCGGACGCTCAGCTTATCACCTGGCTTCAGGAACATCAGGGAGGACCCTTTAAACACCGGATTCCCTGCACCCCAGGCATCTTTTCCAACTGTGACCATGTCGTCCCGGCTGATTTTCTTCTGGTCGATAGCGCGATCGACCACGTAGCCGGTCATCAGTTTGGTCAGGCTGGCGGGATTGCGGCGTTCATCGGGATTGCCCGCGGTCAGCACCTGCCCGGTAGTGGCATCCATCAATACCCAGGAAGCCGCATCAATCGCCGGAGGCGTCACAGGAAAGGGAATCGCATCAGCCTGTGCCAGCGAGGCCCAAAAAACAGTAGCGGTAACGGTGAACAACAGACGCCTTTTCAACACTTCATCCTTAATTGCACGGGAGAGAAAATTTCTAAAAACGAAACGGAAACAGCCGCACGTTGTACGGCAAAAGCGTTGTGAAGGTTTGAATAAATTGAAAAAAAGTATGAACCGGGCGCCAGGCGGGTGCGCGTCTGACGAAGTAACGCGGTTCGCCCGCCAGGGCAGAACAGAGGAAGCGCAGGCGTCATTTCATACGCTGCGCTGAGAGCGGCATACATAGGCTGCGAAAATGCGTAGCGGATTCCAAATGGCGTCCGCTGATACAGGCTCGCACGCCTGCTGCAGTGATTGCAGAGGTCTGACGGTTGAAGAGAAGCATCAGGCCGACTGAACCCTTAACTTCAGACGTACCGGAATATGGTTTACCATATGGGAGAGCGTCAGACGATCCCCTGATCCGCTATAATAGCTCTGTGGCAGAACGCACAGTCAGCGCGCACCAGACGCAACGATTACCCTCCTCTGTGGCGCAAAAATTCAGAGCGGACAGAGAGCGGTCTTTACGCTTTCTGTTCTCTACGCCAGTAAACGCAATGAACGGATATGAAATTTGAATAACGACCGCGTACAGCCCACTTTTCTGTTTCACGATTATGAGACCTTCGGTACCAGCCCCTCTCGTGACCGGCCCGCCCAGTTTGCCGGCCTGCGCACCGACAGTGAGTTTAATCCGGTCGGCGAGCCTGAAGTGTTCTACTGCCGTCCGCCTGATGACTATCTGCCACAGCCCGAAGCGGTAATGATTACCGGCATCACCCCGCAGATAGCGATGAGCCGCGGCGTCATCGAAGCAGAGTTTGCCGAACGCATTCATAAGCTGTTCACCACCGAACAAACCTGCGTGGTGGGCTACAACAACGTACGTTTCGATGATGAAGTGACGCGTAATATCTTCTATCGCAACTTTTATGACCCTTATGGCTGGGCCTGGCAAAACGGCAACTCACGCTGGGACCTGCTCGACGTGATGCGTGCCTGCTATGCGCTGCGGCCTGACGGGATCAACTGGCCGGAAAATGAAGAAGGCTTTCCCAGCTTCCGGCTGGAGCATCTGACCAAAGCCAACGGCGTGGCCCATGAAAATGCGCACGATGCAATGTCCGATGTTTACGCCACGCTGGCGATGGCAAAGCTGGTAAAAGAGAAGCAGCCGAAACTGTTTGAGTTTTTGTTTACCCATCGCAACAAAAACAAGCTGATGAACCTGATCGACATCCCGCAGATGAAACCGCTGGTCCATGTCTCTGGCATGTTCGGCGCCGCGCGCGGCAACACCAGCTGGATCGTGCCGCTGGCCTGGCATCCCGATAACCGGAATGCGCTGATCGTGGTGGATCTGGCAGGCGATATGTCACCGCTGCTGCAACTGGATGCTGACACGCTGCGTGAACGTCTTTACACGCCGAAAAACGACCTCGGCGATCTGCCTGCGGTACCGGTTAAACTGGTGCATATCAACAAGTGTCCGGTGCTGGCACCTGCCAGTACGCTGCGTCCGGAAGATGCGGCCCGTCTTGGTATTGATCGTCAGCACTGTCTGACGAATCTGGCGCTGTTGCGTCAGCAGCCTGACGTGCGGGAAAAACTGGTTACGCTGTTTGCCGAAGCCGAGCCGTTTACACCGTCAGAGGATGTGGACACGCAGCTCTACGATGGATTCTTCAGCGATGCCGATCGCGCCGGGATGAACATTATTCGTCAGACCGCGCCGGCCAATCTGCCTGCGCTTGACCTGAGCTTTGAGAGTGCGCGGGTGGCGAAACTGCTGTTCCGCTATCGGGCGCGTAATTTCCCCGGCACGCTGGATGATGCCGAGCAACAGCGCTGGCTGGAGCATCGCCGTGACGTACTGAACGGTGATCGGGTGCAGGCGTTTATGCAGGAACTGGAAGGACTGGCTAATCTGCATGAAGCTGATGCAGAAAAGGTTGGGCAGCTCAAAGCGCTCTATCTTTATGCGCAGGAGCTGGTTTCCTGAACCCATGAGAAAGCCTGACCCGGCATCCCCTGCCGGGTCAGGCTTTCCTGTCTTGCTCAATCAGAGCACCGTCCACGCCAGCCAGGTCAGCACAAAACCGCTTAATCCCATTATCGTCGTCAGCACTGTCCAGGTGCGTAAACCGTCGGCCACGGAAAGTCCGAGATAACGGGTGACCACCCAGAAGCCCGCATCATTGACATGTGAAAGCCCCAGGCCGCCAAAACAGGCTGCCAGGGTAACCAGTACCCGTTGCATATCCGTCACGCCGGTTACCGCCTGCGTCAGCAGTCCGCTGGTGGTCAGAATGGCTACCGTGGCGGAACCCTGTGACGCCCTCAGCGCCAGTGACAGGATAAACGCAGCAGGCACCAGCGGCAGATGCAGCGTTTCCAGCGTCACCGCCAGCGCTTTGCCGACCCCTGATTCCACCAGGACTTTGCCAAATGCCCCACCCGCACCGGCCACCAGAATCACACTGGCGGAGGTGGGAATTGCCCGGCCGGTCAGATCTTCCAGCTTGTCTTTGCTCCAGCCACGACGGACGCCCAGCAGCCAGGCCGCCAGTCCTAAGGCAATCAGCAGGGCAATCGGCGGCGTGCCAATCACAGTCATGACGTTACGCAGCAGACTGCCTTCAGCCAGCAGGGTGTGGGACAGCGTTCCCAGCACGATCAATACAATCGGGACCACAATCAGACCGCTGATGGTCAGCGCGCCCGGTGGGGCAGGTTCATGCTTCTTTTCCTGCCCCTCTGGCTTCGCCATCTGCAACTGCTCCAGCACCTCGACCGACAGATGATAATGGCGACGGTTCATCACTTTCGCCACGTAGTAGCCAATGATCCCGACCGGCACGGAAATCGCGATACCCAGCATCATCAGCCAGCCCATGTCCGTGTGCAGGATCCCGGCGGCGGCCGCGGCCCCCGGATGGGTTGGCAGCGCCACGTGCACCGTCAGCATGACGCCCGCCATCGGCAGGCCAAACTTCAGCGGTGAGACACGCGCTACCTTAGTGAAGCCATAAATCAGCGGGATGACGATGATAAAGCCCACTTCGAAAAACACCGGAATACCCAGGATAAAAGCCGCCATGGTTAAAGCGGCGACGGTCCGCTTCAGACCCAGCGTTTTACTGAAGCGTTGCGCCAGCGATTCAGCGCCCCCTGAGGCTTCAATAATTGCCCCGAGCATAGCACCCAGCACGATGATGATGGTGATATGACCGAGCAACCCGCCCATTCCGGTGATAATCGTCTCCATGATTTTCTCAGCCGGAATGCCGGTCGCGATAGCCACCAGCAGGCTGACAATCAGCAGGGCGACAAACGGATGAACTTTGGCTTTGATGACCAGCAGCAGCAGGATCACGATGCTGGCGGTCGCTATGGCTAACAGCAGTGCGGTGGACATAGTAAACCTCAGAAATTGTTATATTTTTTGGGTTATCGGCGTACAGGGTCAGCAGGTGCAGGGCCAGATAAAGGGCGAGCCTGACCCAACCGGTGCTGAAACACCGGTTTAAGAGCACGTTAAATCAGGCTTTTAATTTCCAGGGAGCAAACCAGCCCAGGCCCGCGTTGGTGTCACCACGCGGGATATATTCGCAGCCGACCCAGCCGGAATAGCCAACCTCATCCAGTAGTGAGAAGAGCCAGGGATAGTTAACTTCCCCCTCATCCGGCTCATGGCGATCCGGCGCTGACGCAATCTGTACGTGTCGATAACGTCCCGCATAGTGTCGAATCAGATGGCTGAGGTTGCCGTCTACCCGCTGTGCATGAAACAGGTCGAGCTGAGTGAACACGTTCGGCCGGTCGATCTGTTCAACCATCTCCAGCGTCTGATACTGACTGGCGTAGAGATAGTTGGGCTTGGTTACAGGGTTAAGCGCTTCTATCAGCAGGTTGATGCCGTGCGGCGCAAAGCGCTCAGCCGCATAGCGCATGTTGCTGATAAAGGTCTCAACGTAACGCTGACGATCGGCACCGGGCGGCACCGTCGCCGCCATGATGTGAACCTGCGGGCAGTTCAGCGCCAGCGCATAACTCAGGGCGCGGTCGATATCCGCCTTTGCTTCCGCTTCCCGTCCGGGGATGGCGGAAACACCCCACTCACCCGCGGCGACATTGCCCGGCGCGGTATTGAACAGCACCAGTTGCAGCAGGTTTATATCGAGCCACTGTTTTATCTGCGTGGCGGGATAGTCATAAGGAAACAGAAATTCGACCGCCGTGAAACCGGCTTTCGCCGCTGCAGCAAAGCGTTCAGCAAAGGGATATTCTGTAAACTGCGTCGAGAGGTTAGCAGCAAACTTCGGCATTATCGGCTCCTGAGTTCTGCCACTTCGGCATCGCTGAGATAACGGATCGGGCGGTCGCCCAGGGTAAAGATCAGACGAGCAGTCTCTTCCAGCTCTTCGGTGTTGTCTGCCGCTTCCTGTAAGGATTTCCCCACCACCACCGGGCCGTGATTCGCCAGCAGGAAGGCGCGGTAGCGCGGCGCCAGCGCCGCCAGATCTTCGGCCAGACGCCCATCGCCCGGCTTGTAGTAAGGCACAACAGGCACATCACCGACGCGCATTACCACATAGGGGGTAAACGGACGGATGCAGTTGTCCGTATCCAGCCCCTGTAAACAGGAGAGCGCCGTCAGGTAGTGGCTATGCAAATGCACCACTGCGCGGCAGTCGGGGTTATTCAGGTAGAGCGCGCGGTGAAACGCAATCTCTTTGGAGGGTTTATCGCCGGAGAGCCATTCCCCCTCCGGCGTCACTTTCGACAGCCGGTTACCCTGTAATTCCCCGAGGCAGGAGCCGGTAGGGGTCGCCAGCAGATTGCCATCCGCCAGCAACATTGAGAGGTTGCCCGCTGAGCCGGTGGCATAGCCGCGCTGAAAGAACGAGGCACCGAGACGTACCATTTCGCCACGCGCCTGCTGCTCCGCTAAAAGTAAAGATTCAGACATCGGTAAACTCCGTTTGCGCGCGGCGGAAGAAATCTTCGTCGCCAAAATTGCCCGATTTCAGAGCCAGGGAGAGCGGCTGATGAATGTCGCGCACCCAGGGCACGCCGGGCGAGATGGTCGGGCCGATGTGAAAGGCAGTTACGCCCAGGCTCTGCGCCACCACGCCGGAGGTTTCCCCTCCCGCCACAATAAAACGTTGCCAGCCACGCTGTTTCAGCTCACGGGTGACGGCGGCGAACAGCTGCTCAACGGCTTCGCTGCTGCGCTGCGCACCATAGCGCTGCTGAATCACCTGCAGTTGCTGCGCGTCAGCGGTGGCAAAAAGCAGCGGGGCCATCGTCTGATGGCTGTTGGCTTCCACCCAGTCGCACAGCTGCCGGGCATACCCTTCTGCATCTTCCAGACAATGCTCAATCTCTACTTCGCAGGCCGGTGCCAGCTGGCGGTACGCGGCAACCTGACGATTGGTCATCTGCGAACAGGAACCGGAGAGCACTACAGCGCGATCGCCGTGCGGACGGCCTGCCCGCTCCGCCTCTGCATCCGTCCCGGCCGTCGTCCACTGTCGTGCCAGACCGATAGCCAGCCCGGAACCGCCGGTCACCAGCCGCCTGTCACTGAGTGCTTCACCCAGGGTCAACAGATGCCCCTGATGCAGGGTGTCAGTAACGACGTAGCTGATGCCCTGCTCCGCCAGCTGGTCCAGCGCCTGACGTACTGACTCCGCGCCCTGATCGATCTGTGCTGCGGCGATTAGCCCGGCTTTGCCGGTTGCCTGCGAGGTCATCAGACGCATCAGGTTGCTGTCCTGCATCGGTGTAACCGGATGGTGCCGCATGCCGGAATCGGACAGCAGTTGATCGCCGACAAACAGATAGCCCTGATAGACGGTGCGCCCGTTCACCGGCAACGCCGGGCAGATGACCGTCTGCGTCTCACCAAGCGCATTCAGCAGCGCATCGGTCACCGGACCGATATTGCCCTGTGCGGTACTGTCGAAAGTGGAGCAATATTTGAAGTAGAAGCGCTCGCAGCCCTGCTTTTGCAGCCACGCCAGCGCGGCCAGCGACTGCGAAACCGCCTGATCTGCCGGGCAGGAACGGCTTTTCAGGCTGATCACAATCGCCTGCGCCTCTGTCATCTCTTCGCTGGCGGGAATGCCGTTGAACTGAATGGTCGTCAGGCCGTTCTGCACCAGAAAACTGGCGATATCCGTTGCGCCGGTAAAATCGTCCGCTATGACACCAAGACGCATCAGCTGCTCTCCCCTGCCTGCGGCAGCGTGATGCCGCTGAAGATCTTAATCACCGCACTGTCATCTTCCCGGCCATAACCGGCGTTGCTGGCTTCGGTAAACATGTTGAGGGCGGTCGAGGCCAGCGGCAGCGGGAAGTGCAGTGACTTCGCGGTATCGGCCACCAGGTTGAGATCTTTCACAAAGATATCGACGGCTGATTTCGGGCTGTAGTCGCCGTCTACCACATGCTTCATACGGTTCTCGAACATCCACGAGTTACCCGCAGCATTGGTGACCACTTCATACATGGTTTCCAGCGGAATACCGGCTCGCGCCGCCAGCGCCATCGCTTCTGCACCCACCGCGATGTGAACGCCCGCCAGCAGCTGATGGATAATTTTGACGGTTGACCCGAGGCCAATTTCCTTGCCCACGCGATAGACTTTGGCGGCGACCGCATCCAGCACCGGCTGCAGTTGTGCAAAGACTGCATCACTGCCGGATGCCATCACCGTCATTTCACCGCTGGCCGCTTTGGCCGCGCCGCCCGACACCGGGGCATCCAGCATCAGCAACTGATGTTCAGCCAGCCGCTGTTCAATCAGCTGTGCATCCTGCGCTGAGAGTGTGGATGAGACCATCACCACCGTGCCCGGACGCAGTTTTGCGGCCAGGCCCTCTTCACCGAACAGGATGGCGTTAACCTGCTTTGCATTGACCACCAGCAGCAAAACGGCATCGAGCTGGTCTGCAAAGGCAGAGGCGGAAGTCTGCGCATCACGTGCGCCGGCCTGACGTAAGCTCTCCAGGGCTGCAGAATTCAAATCGACCCCCCAGGTGTTGAGTCCGGCGCGCAGACAGGACTTTGCCGCACCCATACCCATGGAACCTAACCCGATAACGCAGATGTTTTCAGCTGGCACGTTACGCCTCCACTGTTAAATTAAGTGATTATTTGTTTGTTACTGTTAATCCTGCCAGCTTCCGGTCGGTAAAAATGTGCCACTCCTCACAAAAAAACATCCATCATGTGAACGTGAACAATTTTTAACATCACGCATTTTACTGTCTGCGCCTTGTATCAGCCCGGTAACTCCCGTTCTCCGCCCTGTATCAGCTGTTATTTTTTGTTCTGGTTGACTGGGAGATACTTTATAATGTGAAAAAATGGTAATTGTCAGGGAGCAGATATGATTCCGGTTGAACGTCATCAACAGATTCTGGCACTGGTGGCCGATCGTGGCGTGGTGAGCATTGCTGAGTTAACTGAGCGGCTTGGCGTGTCACACATGACCATCCGCCGGGATGTGCAAAAACTGGAGGAACAAGGTGCTGTGCTGTCGGTTTCCGGCGGCGTGCGTTCTGCCGATCGACTGGCAGCTGAACCGTCACATCTGACGAAAAGCACCCTGTACAACGATGAAAAGCGCGCTATTGGCCGCACTGCTGCCCGTCACATTCCCCGTAACAGCTGCATCTATCTGGATGCCGGGACCACGACGTTAGCACTGGCACAGGAAGTGGTTGATCGTGATGATTTACTGGTGGTGACCAATGATTTCATGGTGGCGAATCTGCTGATGGAGGCGAGTCAGTGCCGGGTGATCCACACGGGCGGCACCGTATGCCGGGAGAACCGCTCCTGCGTCGGCGACTCGGCAGCACGCAGCCTGCGCAATCTGGCGATTGATATCGCCTTTATCTCCGCCTCCTGCTGGGGACCACGTGGCTTGTTTACACCGGATGAAGATAAAGTGATGGTGAAGCAGGCAGTAAGCGAAGTAAGCAGCAAACGGGTTTTACTGAGTGACAGTTCGAAGTACAACAGAATAGCGACGTTTCTGGCGTTACCGCTGGAGAGGTTTGATCAGGTGGTGACGGACAACAAACTGAGTGATGCGGGGCGGGATCTGTTAAGTGCGGGCAACCTGGAACTGGTGCTGGCCGGTTAACAGTTGCCGCCTTCCCGATAAAGCCCGGAAGGCGGCAACGTGAGCACGATTAAACTTCTTCGCTGAACTGCGGCACCGGATTACGGAAGCTGCGGGTCACGAATGCCAGGTAGATAATCCCGATGGCGGCCCAGATCAGGCCCAGAACCATAGAGCTCTCTTCCAGATTCACCCACAACGCACCGACCGTTATCGCGCCGAGCAGCGGCAGCAGCAGATACTGAACGTGATCTTTCAGCGTGCGGTTACGCTTCTCACGGATCCAGAACTGTGCGATCACCGACAGGTTCACGAAGGTAAACGCCACCAGCGCACCGAAGTTAATCAGCGCGGTCGCGGTGACCAGGTCAAAGTTAATCGCCATCAGCGCAATCGCACCGACCAGCAGCACGTTGAGCGACGGGGTACGCCATTTTGGATGGATGTAACCGAAGAAACGCTCCGGGAATACACCATCACGGCCCATCACATACATCAGACGCGATACGCCTGCGTGCGCCGCCATACCGGATGCCAGTACCGTGACCACCGAGAAGATCAGGATACCGACCTGCAGCGCTTTACCGGCTACGAACAGCATAATCTCAGGCTGTGAGGAGTCCGGATCCTGGAAACGGGTGATGTCCGGGAAGTAGAGCTGCAGGAAGTAAGATGCCGCGATAAAGATCACACCGCCAATCAGCGCCGTCAGGAAAATAGCGCGTGGAATGGTGCGTTCTGCATCTTTGGTCTCTTCCGACAGCGAACTGATGCCATCAAAGCCGAGGAACGAGAAGCAGAGTATGGTCGCACCGGTAATCATCGGCACCACGTGCGCATTCTCAGACCAGAACGGACGGCTGCTCACCAGGGTACCGGAACCGACGCCGCTTGCCACACCGTAGATCACCATGCCGGTGATCCCGACCATGACAATGACCTGCAGCACCACAATGACACTATTGAAGTTGGCGACGGTTTTGATGCCCTTGAGGTTAGATAGCGTCATAAAGCCGACCAGCAACACCACGAAGATCCACGACGGGATGCCCGGCACCAGCGATTCGAAATAGTTTTTAGCCAGCAGGATGTTGATCATCGGCATGAACAGGTAGTCCAGCAGTGATGACCAGCCGACCATAAAGCCGACGTGCGGACTGATCGCCTTCTGAGCGTAGGTATAAGCGGAGCCCGCAGAGGGGAAGCGGCGTACCAGCTTACCGTAACTCACGGCAGTGAACAGAATCGCAATCAGTGCGAAAGCATAAGCGGTGGCGACGTGACCATCGGTCAGACCGGAAACGATGCCAAAGGTATCGAACAGGGTCATAGGCTGCATGTAGGCTAAGCCCATCATGACGACCGGAAGTAACGTAAGCGTCTTTTTGAGTTGCGCACGCTGCGGTGCGGCGGAGGTATTAAGCGACATGCTTCAGTCCCCCCTGTGCGACAACCTGGCTGGGCTGGGTCACAGGGCAACTGCGCATTAAGCGACAGGGAGTAAGGTTAGCGGTTGACGCGGCGCCGTAGTCATCACGAAAACGCGTACCAGCGTTGGCTGGCAGAGTGAAAAACATCCCCATCTTTGTAATCCTCAATCTCACGCTTACGCGTGTTTTCAGTGTTTATCTATCCGGGTGCGTGCCCGGCCTCGGTTAAGTCAGCAAAAACGCTCTGTTAAAACTGGATGCAAAAAAATAACCGGCGCGTTAAGCGTCGGTTATCATCTGATTTTGCAGGCCGCGTATTCTGCCCTAACCCGTGGCAGTATTACAAGCCGTCGGGGCACCTTATGCAAAAAAAAGCGCGACAGAGTAACGCTGAAAAGCTCATCAGGCGTTTTTCAGCATCCAGTCTATTTCCGTAGACGTAATCAGTCGTTCAAACTGCATCAGTTCATGATGCTTGCAGCTGTGCCAGACACTGGCAAAGCGTTCGCCCAGTAACTTCTGCAGCGGATAGCTGCTGTCAAACTCATACAGCGCATCACTCTGCCGGATCGGCAGTGCCAGCCCCTCGGCATGGTGTCCGTTGCCGGTGACCGGATGCGGCAATGGCAGCTGCTTATCCAGCCCATGCAGCATCCCGGCCAGGATAGCCGAGACGACCAGATAGGGATTAGCATCAGCGCCTGCCACCCGATACTCAATACGGTGGTTGTCGATATCGCCGCACGGCACGCGCAGCGCAACGGTACGGTTGTTATGACCCCACGAAGCCTGTAACGGCACATAGGCTTCAGGGACAAAGCGGCGATAGGCATTCACATTGGGTGCCAGCAGCGCCATTGAGGCGGGCATCAGATCGATCATCCCGGCCAGCGCCCGTTTCATCAGCGGAGAATCGCTGCCGTCATCGCAGGCAAAGGCGTTGTGATCGGCGGCATCCAGCATGCTGATATGCACATGCATGCCGCTGCCCGCGTACTCCTCATAGGGCTTCGCCATAAACGTCGCGGTCATACCGTGGTTTTCTGCCACCTGACGAATCAGGCGCTTCAGCTGCACCGCATGGTCGCAGGCGCGCAGCACGTCACGGGTATGATGCAGGTTGATCTCAAACTGTCCGGGCGAGGCTTCCGCCAGCGCGCCATCGGCCGGTATGCCCTGCTGACGGGCCAAATCGTCAATATCGCGCAGGACATCAGCGAAATGATCGAGATTATCGACCGAGTAGACCTGGCTCTGCATATTGCGTTCATCGCTGCCAGGCGAACAGGGCGGCTGGATAAAGCCTTCAGCATCGCGCTTTTTGTCCACCAGATAGAACTCCAGCTCTACCGCTACCACCGGAAACAGACCTCGGTTGCGCAACTGTTGCCACAGTCGGTTGAGGACATTTCGGGGTTCAACGTCAAAGGGAGTGCCATCTTGGTTGCACATGGTTAACAGCAGCTGTGCAATGTGTTGAGGGTCAGAGGCGGAGGGAACTAACGTGCCGCTAACGGGCAGACAGAGATTATCGGGTTCACCAAGAGACTGGCCGAGTCCCGCTTCTTCCACCGTGTTGCCGAGGATATCCATGGCAAACACTGAGGCGGGGAAATAACATCCTTTTTCCAGCTTAGGTAGCGCAGAGACCGGAATACGCTTACCGCGGAACACACCATTTAAATCATTTAACAGGATGTCGACATACTGCGTTTCAGGATGGCGCTCCAGCCAGGTTTTCACCTCAAGCTGGAACGCGCTGGTTCGTTTCTCTTCACTGTGAAGCGTGAAGTCTTCCACTTCTACCAGGTTAGTCATGATCTCACCCGCCCCTATTAGGTTTGCGTAATGCTCAAAATAACAGCCACACCACTAACATAGCGCCAACATAAAAAGTGTGCAAATGTAACAAATCTGTTTGAAGAACAAACAGCACATTGCTAGATTGAAAAAATATTGCACACTTAACCGCCAGACGTGCCCTTTCGGTAGATATTTCGACCAGTAATGCGAGGACGTAAGATGGGCATTATTTTTGACAAGCCGTTGATTGGCGTAGTGATGTGCCAGAAGGATCTGGGCGGCCATCCGACTCAGACGGTGCATAACAAGTATATTGATGCGGTCGTCCTGGCGGGTGGCGTGCCTCTCGCCCTGCCCCAAAGTCTTACTAATGCGCCTCATCTATCAGAAAACGCTATGGCTGTGCTGGATGGCCTGCTCCTCACCGGCAGTCCCAGCAACATCGAACCCTGGCATTATGGCGAAGCCGGTGAAGAGCCGCATGCCGATCCGGGCCGCGACCGTCTCGCCTTTCAGCTGATCACCTGGGCCACCAGCCACAAAATGCCGATGTTTGGCATCTGCCGTGGACTGCAGGAGCTGGTGGTGGCCAATGGTGGCGCGCTGTGGCGGAATCTCAGTGAGCAGGCAAAATTTCAGCGTCATCATGAAGATGAGACACTGCCATTTGATGACCAGTATGCGCCAGCGCATACCATCACTATCGAACCGGATGGCCTGCTGGCAACGCTGCTGGACAGCAATATGCCGCTTGCGGTCAATTCACTGCATCATCAGGGCGTGCGCGAACCGGGGCCGCAGCTGCGCGTTGAGGCACGCGCGCCGGATGGCCTGATTGAGGCGGTGAGCCTGCGTCATCATCCCTTCGCCCTGGCGGTACAGTGGCATCCCGAATGGCAACCGGAAAACACGGCGGGATCGCAGGCGCTGTTCAGCGGCTTTATTCAGGCCGCGAGTCGTTACCACAGGGGAAAAGCAGATGAGTGATGCCACGCTGGCACCGGGACGACGGCTGGCGCAGATCCGGCAGACGATGGGATTGTCGCAACGTCGCGTTGCTGAACTGGCCGGACTGACCCACAGCGCTATCAGCACCATTGAGCAGGATAAGGTCAGCCCGGCGGTCAGCACCCTGCAGAAGCTGCTAAAGGTCTATGGGCTGTCGCTGTCGGAATTCTTCTCCGACCCCAAACCGGATGCGGAGCCGAAAGTGATTGTCCGACCCAGCGATCTGCTGGAGATTGGCAGCCAGGGTGTGTCGCTGAAGCTGATCGACAATGGCCGTGCGCAGCGCACGCTGGGCATGCTGCTGGAAACCTATCAACCCGGTGCCAGCACTGGCGAGAAGCTCCGTCATCCAGGCGAAGAGACCGGTACGCTGCTGGAAGGCGAAATTACGCTGATCATCAACGGACAGCAGTTTCATCTCTCCGCTGGCGAGAGCTATGTGATTGACACCGGTTTACCGCACAGCTTCACCAACAGGGCTGAAATCCCCTGCCGCATTGTCAGTGCCCACACGCCAGCCAACTTTTAGGCGCTTCCCGGAGGTTGTTATGAATTATGTGGAGAGTTATTACGCAGCGACCGCCAATCCGCATGCGCCCTGGCCGACCCTGCAGGAGAGCATTCAGTGTGACGTCTGCATAATTGGTGGCGGTTTCACCGGTCTTTCAGCGGCGCTGCATCTGACCGAGGTCGGCTATGACGTGGTCGTGCTGGAAGCGGCGCGGGTCGGCTTCGGTGCCAGCGGGCGAAACGGCGGTCAGGTGGTGAACTCCTACAGCCGCGACGTGGATGTGATTGAGCAGCGCTACGGTAAAGAGAGCGCCCGCATGCTGGGCAGCATGATGTTTGAAGGCGCTGAGATTATCCGCGATCGCATTAAGCGGTATGCAATTGACTGTGACTACCGGCCCGGCGGCATTTTTGCAGCGCTGAATGCACGTCAGATGGCACATCTGCAAAAACAGAAAACGCTATGGCAGCAGTACGGCAATTACGATCTGGAGTTGCTGGACGAACGGGGTATTCGCCGCGAAGTTGCCACCGAACGTTATGTCGGCGGGCTACTGGATCGACGTGGCGGCCATCTGCATCCGCTGAATCTGGCGCTGGGAGAAGCGGAAGCCATTCGTCGACATGGTGGACGCATTTATGAGCAGTCCGCGGCGACAGATGTGGTTTATGGCACACCTAACCGGGTGAAGACCGCTCAGGGCGAAGTCAGTGCGACATTTGTGATCTTCGCCGGTAATGCCTATCTGTCACCCCAGCTGGAGCCACGCCTGAGCAGGAAAAGCATGCCATGCGGCTCGCAGATTGTGGCAACCGAACCGCTGACACCCGACCAGGCACTGTCGCTGATGCCGAACAATTACTGTGTGGAGGATTGTAACTATCTGCTGGATTACTTCCGTCTGACCGCCGACAACCGGCTGCTCTATGGCGGCGGCGTGGTCTACGGCGCGCGGGAACCAGCCGATATTGAAGCGCTGATCCGGCCCAAGCTGCGCCGTACTTTCCCGCAATTGCAGAACGTGAAGCTGGACTTCAGCTGGAGCGGCAATTTCCTGCTAACGCTGTCGCGTATGCCGCAGTTTGGCCGGATGGAGAAGAATGTCTATTTTATGCAGGGCGACAGCGGCCATGGCGTCACCAGTACCCATCTCTCCGGCAAGCTGATTAGCGAAGTGTTACGCGGCGATGCGGAGCGGTTCGACGCCTTTGCTCGTCTGCCTCACCTGCCGTTTCCCGGCGGGCGGCGGTTTAAGGTGCCGCTGACGGCGATGGGGGCGGTGTGGTATGCGTTGAGGGATCGGCTGGGGGTGTGAGGCTGAGGGCCAGACCTGGCTGCCTGGCCTGATGAAAACAGGTCCTGCAGCAGGGCACATTCTGCTCTGTTGTTTAAAATGCTTTGGTATGTTGTAACTATAGGAAGAGCAGACTCCTCACATATCAGAGCGGGAGCACTCAGCCCCCGCAACAGCGCCAGCCGCGTATCACTCCAGCGGCATCTTCACCGGGTCGTCATAGCGGTACTCAAACCCGAGTTCACTACAGATGCGTGACCCATCAATCAGCTTGCCGCTGTCTTTTACGGCCTCTGGCGCGAACTGCGGCGGCTGCAGACCAAGCTGGCGCGTAACGGCGGGATAGAAGGTGTCGCGCGTCGGATGTTTCGGCGCACTAAGGTTATAAACCCGGCCCCCTTTTGGCGACTGCAGCAGCAGCGTAATCGCCTCAACCACGTCATCCAGATGCACCAGATTGACGCCCTGCGAGCCATTTGCCACATCCTGCTTACCGGCGAGGAAGCGTCCCGGATGACGCTTTGGCCCGACCAGACCGGACAAACGCACAATATCCACGCTGGTTCCTGGCAGATCGTGCAGCCAGCTCTCCAGCTTAACCAGGGTTTTACCGGCTACCGTTTCGGCGGTCAGCGGGCTGTTTTCCCGTTTAATGCCAGAGCTGCCACCATAGACTGACGTTGAGCTGGTAAAGATGATGCGCGGCACTTTATACACCAGCGCGGTATCGACCACATTCTGCACCGCCTGCAGATAAGCTTCACCGCCTTCCGCTGTACGGCTGGCAGGTAACGTGACAATCAATGCATCGACGTTAAAGAGCGGCTCGATATCGGCAGCATCACACAGCAGTTCCGGCGTCAGTTCCAGCTGGAACGCCTCAATGCCGCAGCGGCGTGCGGCTTCAACTCCGTCTGGCGTGGTTTTGCTGCCGGTGACCTGCCAGCCTCGCGCCGTTAACGCCGTGGCCAGCGGCATACCCAGCCAGCCCAGTCCCACAATCGCGACCTTCTTCATTTTGACTCCTGACGTGAAACATCAACCCTGACTTCACCGTAGTTTGCCCCCGGATTGCAAACAAGAACAACCTGTTTCAGCGCTTTCCGAAGCGCCTGTTTAAAAAAGTGTTGCCAAGTGCTGCCATCTTCGCTAGGTTAAACCCCACAAATGAATACTCATTCATCGACGAGATTATTATGACACGCGTTCAGTTCAACCATCATCACCACCATCATCCTGACTAGTCTTTCAGGCGATTGGTGCTGGAAGACTTTCAAGATCTTCCAGTGGTGTGAACGCAAGAGAACCCCCGGAAGATCGTCTTCCGGGGGTTTTTTTATGGGCTGGCGCAACCACACTTTCAGGACAGGATTAAGAGGACAGGAACCATGTTAGATAACACCCGTTTACGCATAGCTATGCAGAAATCTGGCCGTTTAAGTGATGATTCACGCGAACTGCTGGCGCGCTGCGGCGTTAAAATCAACCTTCAGCAACAGCGCCTGATTGCGTTTGCGGAGAACATGCCGATCGACATCCTGCGCGTGCGCGATGACGATATCCCTGGCCTGGTGATGGACGGTGTGGTCGATCTCGGCATCATCGGTGAAAACGTGCTGGAAGAGGAATTACTCTCGCGCCGTGCCCAGGGCGAAGACCCGCGCTATTTTACGCTGCGTCGCCTGGATTTCGGCGGTTGCCGTCTGTCACTGGCGATGGCGACTGACGCCGAGTACACCGGCCCGGAATGCCTCGATAAATCCCGCATCGCTACCTCTTATCCGCACCTGCTCAAACAGTACCTCGACAAAAAAGGCGTCAGCTTTAAAACCTGTATGCTGAATGGCTCTGTTGAAGTGGCGACCCGCGCCGGTCTGGCGGATGCCATCTGCGATCTGGTCTCCACCGGTGCCACGCTGGAAGCGAATGGCCTGCGTGAAGTGGAAGTCATCTATCGCTCAAAAGCCGTCCTGATCCAGCGCGACGGCGAGATGCCAGCCGCCAAGCAGGAGCTGATCGACAAGATGATGACCCGTATTCAGGGCGTGATTAAAGCGCGTGAATCGAAGTACATCATGCTGCACGCGCCGAGTGAGCGGCTGGAAGAAGTAATCAGCCTGCTGCCTGGCGCGGAGCGTCCGACAGTTCTGCCGCTGGCAGGCGATGTCAGCCGCGTGGCAATGCATATGGTCAGCAGCGAAACCCTGTTCTGGGAAACCATGGAAAAACTGAAAGCGTTGGGTGCCAGTTCAATTCTGGTGCTGCCTATTGAGAAGATGATGGAGTAAGCCATGGCCTTTTCTACCCCGATTGAGTGGCAGCAGTGCACCTCCGAACAGCAGCAGGCGCTGCTGTTGCGTCCTGCCATCGCCGCCTCTGAAAACGTCACGCTGACAGTGCGTAACGTGCTGGAGCAGGTAAAGCTGAACGGTGATGACGCGCTGCGCGAGTTCAGCGCCCGCTTCGACAAGGCGCAGGTTGAAAATCTGCGTGTGACGCCGCAGCAAATCGCAGACGCCAGCGCCCAACTGAGTGCCGAGCTGAAGCAGGCGATGGCCGTCGCGGTGGGCAATATCGAAACCTTCCACAACGCGCAGATTTTGCCGCCAGTGGATGTGGAAACCCAGCCCGGCGTGCGCTGCCAGCAGATCACCCGCCCGGTGAAATCGGTCGGACTTTATATTCCTGGTGGTTCCGCCCCACTCTTCTCCACCGTGCTGATGCTGGCGACTCCGGCCCGTATCGCCGGTTGTGGCCGCGTGGTGCTCTGTTCACCGCCGCCGATTGCCGATGAGATCCTCTATGCCGCGCAGCTGTGCGGCGTAGAAGAGGTGTTCCAGGTGGGCGGCGCGCAGGCTATCGCCGCGCTGGCCTTCGGCACTGAAACCGTGCCGCGCGTGGACAAGATTTTTGGCCCGGGCAACGCCTGGGTGACCGAAGCGAAACGTCAGGTAAGTCAGCGACTCGATGGCGCGGCGATTGATATGCCTGCCGGGCCGTCAGAAGTGCTGGTGATTGCCGATGAAGGCGCCACGCCCGCGTTTGTCGCGTCTGATTTACTCTCACAGGCAGAGCATGGGCCCGACTCGCAGGTTATTCTGCTGACGCCTTCATTAAAGCTGGCCGAGGCGGTCGCGGTCGCGGTTGAGCAGCAGCTGGCACAGTTGCCGCGTGCGGCCACGGCGCGTCAGGCGCTGGAGAGCAGCCGCCTGATCGTGGCGCGCGACCTTGAGCAATGCGTTGAGATTTCCAATCTCTACGGCCCTGAGCACCTGATTCTGCAGACCCGTCAGCCGCGCGATCTGGTGGAGTCGATCACCAGCGCCGGTTCAGTCTTCTTAGGCGACTGGTCGCCGGAGTCCGCGGGCGATTATGCCTCGGGCACGAATCACGTGTTACCGACCTACGGTTATACGTCGACCTGTTCCAGCCTGGGCCTGGCCGACTTCCAGAAACGCATGACGGTGCAGGAGCTGACGCCGCAGGGCTTCCTGAATCTGGCCGCCACGATTGAAACCCTGGCCGCCGCTGAGCAGCTGGATGCCCACAAGAATGCCGTCACCCTGCGCGTTGCCGCACTGAAGGAGCAAGCATGAGTCAGGATATTGAGCAGCTGGCGCGCGCCAATGTGCGCGCTCTGACGCCTTATATGTCGGCGCGTCGTCTGGGTGGCAACGGTGATGTCTGGCTCAATGCCAACGAATTCCCGCTGCCGGTGCCGTTTGAGCTGTCGCAACAGACGCTGAACCGCTATCCCGAATGTCAGCCAAAGCTGGTTATTGAGCGCTATGCGGCTTACGCAGGTTTAACGCCGGAGCAGGTGCTGGTCAGCCGTGGCGCGGATGAAGCCATCGAACTAATCATGCGCGCCTTTTGTGAGCCGGGACAGGATGCGATTCTGTTCTGTCCGCCGACCTATGGCATGTACAGCGTCAGCGCCGAAACCATCGGCATTGAATATCGCACCGTTCCGGCGCTTAGCGACTGGCAGCTCAACCTGCCCGCTATCGCGGAACAGCTTGATGGCGTCAAAGTCGTTTACCTTTGCAGCCCGAACAACCCGACCGGCAACCTGATTAATCAGGACGACATCCGCCAGTTACTGGCGATGACCGCCGGTAAAGCGCTGGTGGTAGCCGATGAAGCCTATATTGAATTCTGCCGGCAGGCGACGCTGACCGGCTGGCTGAAGGATTATCCGCATCTGGTCATTCTGCGTACCCTTTCAAAAGCCTTTGCGCTGGCGGGCCTGCGTTGTGGGTTTGCGCTGGCGAATAAGCCGGTGATCGACCTGCTGATGAAGGTGATTGCGCCCTACCCGCTGGCGACGCCGGTAGCGGACGTGGCGGGTCAGGCACTGAGCGAGCAAGGCATTGCGCTGATGCGTGAGCATGTGGTCCAGCTGAACGACAATCGCAGCTGGCTGCTGGCTGAACTGGCGCAGCTGGCCTGCGTTGAGCAGGTTTTTCCCAGCGAAACCAACTATGTGCTGGCGCGCTTTACCGATTCCCCAAAAGTCTTCAAAACCTTATGGGATCAGGGCATTATCCTGCGTGATCAGAACAAAAATCCGGGCCTGTCGGGATGCCTGCGCATCTCCATCGGCACGCGTGAAGAGTGCGAACGAGCGATCGCCGCGCTGCAAGCCTTTTCTCTGGAGCAAGCATGAGTCAGAAGACCCTTTTTATTGACCGCGACGGGACGTTAATCTCTGAGCCGCTTGAGGATTATCAGGTCGACCGTATGGATAAACTGGCATTTGAGCCAGACGTTATCCCGGCGCTGCTGGCGCTGCAGGCCGCCGGTTATCGCCTGGTGATGATTACCAACCAGGATGGTCTTGGCACCGCCAGTTTCCCGCAGGCGGATTTTGATGGGCCGCACAATCTGATGATGCAGGTCCTGACCTCGCAGGGCATCGCGTTTGACGATGTGCTGATCTGCCCGCACATGCCGGACGATCACTGCGACTGCCGCAAGCCGAAAACGAAAATGGTAGAAGCCTGGCTGGCAGAAGGCGCGCTGGATACCGCCAACAGTTATGTGATTGGCGATCGTCTGACCGACGTGCAGCTGGCGGAGAACATGGGCATTCAGCCTATCCGCTACGGCGCTGACGGCGAGAACTGGCAGACCATTCAGCAGCGTCTGACCCAGCGTGACCGCCATGCGCTGGTGCAGCGCAACACGAAAGAGACGCAGGTTCGGGTCGAACTCTGGCTGGATCGCGAAGGCGGCAGCAAGATTAATACCGGCGTGGGTTTCTTCGACCACATGCTGGACCAGATTGCGGTGCACGGCGGCTTCCGCATGAACATTGAAGTGAAAGGCGATCTCTATATTGACGATCACCACACGGTGGAAGATACCGGTCTGGCACTGGGCGAAGCGCTGCTGAAGGCGCTGGGCGACAAGCGTGGCATTGGCCGTTTCGGCTTTGTGCTGCCGATGGATGAATGCCTGGCGCGCTGCGCGCTGGATATCTCCGGCCGTCCGCACATCGAGTTCAAAGCAGAGTTCAACTATCAACGCGTGGGCGACCTCAGCACTGAGATGGTCGAGCACTTCTTCAGCTCGCTCTCTTACGCCATGATGAGCACCCTGCATCTGAAAACCAAAGGCAAGAATGACCATCATCGCGTCGAGAGCCTGTTTAAAGCCTTTGGTCGTACGCTGCGCCAGGCGATCCGCGTTGAGGGTAATACCCTGCCGAGTTCGAAGGGAGTGCTGTGATGAACGTGGTGATCATGGATACCGGTTGCGCCAATCTCTCGTCGGTGAAATGGGCAATTGAACGTCTGGGCTATACCCCGGAAGTGAGCCGCGATTCCGATGTGGTGCTGCGCGCCGACAAACTGTTTCTGCCAGGCGTAGGCACCGCGCAGGCGGCAATGAAGCAACTGGAAGAGCGTGACCTGATCGATCTGGTAAAAGCCTGTACCCAGCCGGTGCTGGGGATCTGTCTGGGTATGCAGCTGCTGGGACGCGGCAGCGATGAAAACGGCGGCGTGCCGACGCTGGGCATTATCGATGAGCCGGTGTCACTCATGGACACCCACGGCCTGCCGCTGCCGCACATGGGCTGGAACCAGATTACCGCGCAGGCGGGCAATCATCTGTTCCGCGGCATTGATGAAGGATCCTATTTCTACTTCGTCCACAGCTATGCCATGCCGGTCAACGCCAGCACCATCGCCCAGTGTCACTACGGTGAAGCGTTCACCGCCGCGGTGCAGAAAGATAACTTCTTCGGCGTCCAGTTCCATCCGGAACGCTCGGGCAAAGCGGGCGCGCAGTTGCTGAAAAACTTCCTGGAGATGTAATGATTATCCCCGCGTTAGATTTAATTGACGGCAAAGTGGTTCGTCTGCATCAGGGCGATTATGGTCAGCAGCGTGATTACGGCAGTGAGCCGCTGCCACGTCTGAAGGATTACGTAAGCCAGGGCGCGACTGTGCTGCATCTGGTGGATTTAACCGGCGCGAAAGATCCGGCGAAACGCCAGATTACGCTGCTGAAATCCCTGCTGGACGGCGTTGATGTGACGGTGCAGGTGGGCGGCGGCATTCGCAGCCGTGACGATGTGCACGCGCTGCTGGAAGCGGGTGCGAGTCGTGTGGTGGTCGGTTCCACTGCTGTGAAAGAGCCTGAAGAGGTCAAACGGTGGTTCGCGGAGTTTGGCGCAGAGGCGATTGTGCTGGCGTTAGATGTGCGCATTGACGCCAGTAACCGCAAAGAAGTGGCGATCAGTGGCTGGCAGGAAGCGGCGGGTGTTACCCTGGAAGAGGTGGTTACCGACTTTCAGCAGGTGGGCCTGAAGCATGTGCTGTGCACCGATATTTCCCGCGACGGCACCCTGAGCGGTTCCAATGTTGCGCTCTATCAGGAAGTCACGGCGCGCTTCCCGACGATCGCTTTCCAGTCCTCGGGTGGCATTGGCGACCTCAATGATATCGCCGCCCTGCGCGGCAGCGGCGTTCAGGGCGTGATTGTCGGACGTGCGCTGCTGGAAAATAAATTCACAGTTTCGGAGGCGATCGCATGCTGGCAAAACGGATAATTCCCTGTCTGGACGTACGTGACGGTCAGGTGGTCAAAGGCGTACAGTTTCGCAATCACGAAATCATTGGCGACATTGTGCCGCTGGCGCAGCGCTACGCTGCTGAAGGAGCAGACGAACTGGTCTTCTATGACATCACCGCCTCATCTGATGGCCGCGTCGTCGACAAAAGCTGGGTATCACGCGTTGCGGAAGTGATCGATATTCCATTCTGCGTCGCGGGCGGCATCAAAACCCCTGAAGACGCGGCACGTATTCTGGAGTTTGGTGCGGATAAGATCTCGATTAACTCCCCGGCGCTTGCCGATCCCACGCTCATCACCCGCCTCGCAGACCGGTTTGGCGTGCAGTGTATCGTGGTCGGCATCGATACCTGGTTTGACGAGGCCAGCGGCAAGTATCAGGTGAATCAGTATACCGGTGACGAAGCACGCACCCGCGTGACGCAGTGGGAAACGCTGGAGTGGGTGCAGGAAGTGCAGAAACTGGGCGCAGGCGAGATCGTGCTGAACATGATGAATCAGGATGGCGTGCGTAACGGCTATGACCTGGTGCAGCTGAAGAAAATGCGTGAAGTCTGCAACGTGCCCCTGATCGCCTCTGGCGGCGCAGGCACCATGCAGCACTTCCTGGAGGCGTTTACCGAGGCGAATGTCGATGGTGCTTTAGCCGCCTCGGTATTCCATAAGCAGATTATTGATATTGGTGAGCTGAAGAGCTTTCTGATCGACAACGGAGTGGAGATTCGCGCGTGCTAACTCAACAACAACAGGCCCTTCTCGACTGGGATAAAACACAGGGCATGATGCCGGTCATCGTTCAGCACAACGTCTCAGGCGAAGTGCTGATGCATGGCTACATGAACCCGGCAGCGCTGGAAAAAACCCTGGCAGAAGGCAATGTCACCTTTTTCTCCCGCACCAAAAACCGCTTGTGGACCAAAGGCGAGACCTCCGGCAACTTTCTGCAGGTGGTAAGCATCACGCCTGACTGCGACAACGACACACTGCTGGTACTGGCGAACCCGATTGGCCCGACCTGCCATCTCGGCACCACCAGCTGCTTCTCTCCGGCTGTGCCTGAATGGACCTTCCTCTATCAGCTGGAAGAGCTGCTGGCGTCGCGCAAAACGGCTGACCCTGAAAGCTCTTACACTGCACGGCTCTACGCCAGCGGCACGAAGCGCATCGCGCAGAAAGTGGGTGAAGAAGGCGTTGAGACCGCGCTGGCGGCGACCGTCAACGATCGGGATGAACTGACCAATGAAGCTTCAGACCTTGTCTATCACCTGATGGTGTTGTTACAGGATCAGAATCTCGACTTCAGCGCGGTGATTAACAACCTGCGCAACCGCCATAAGTAATTGTGCAATATGCTGCTCAGAATTTCGTTTTACAGGCGGATTCTGAGCAGAATCCTTCTCAAAAATTAAACGCTATTGTTGAGCATCATATTGCTCAACAGGTGTTGCCATGCGCACACTCCAGCTATTTATTAAGGGCCGCTGGTATGATGCCGCCCAACTCAATATTTAGCATCCCCTCCAGGGCCGTGAAAGCGCCGCCTTACTTGCGTACGATTATCTTGATCAGCGTATTAAAGGCTGGCAACTATGAAAAAAACGCTGTCACCTTTGGAACGCGAAGCGATGCTGCTGAACCTTACTCAACAGTTTCCTGAAGAGAAACTGTCACAGGGCGAGCTCCTGATGCAGCTTCGCAAAAACGTGCTGGGATTCTCTCAGGAACGTTATGCCGCGCTGGCCGGGATTAGCCGCCGCACATTGTCAGATATTGAACAGGACAGGGACAATACCACGCTGAGCACCCTCAACCGGGCGCTTAAACCGCTGGGTCTGAAAACCGGCATATTGCCACGTCAGCCGCATATGCTGCAGACACTGATGCTGCAACTGACCGCAGGAGAGCACCGTGACCACCCATGAAAAGTTAATCGCTCTGCTCGAGCAACACCAGGCGCGTTATCGCCTGATGGAACATGAGGCGACCGGCAAATGTGAAGCGGTTGCGGCGATACGCGGCACCGAAATCGGTCAGGGCGCGAAAGCGCTGGTCTGTCATGTGAAAGGCAATGGCATTAAGCAGCATGTGCTGGCGGTATTACCGGCCGACCGGCAGGCCGATCTGGGCAAAGTCGCGGCAGCAGTAGGCGGTCGACGCGCTTCACTCGCCAGCCCGGCGGAGACCGCTCTGCTGACCGGCTGCGTATTCGGGGCGATACCACCGTTCAGCTTTCATCCTGACCTCAGGCTGATTGTGGACCCCGCGCTGTTTGAACGTTATCCGGCGATCGCGTTTAACGCCGGTCTGCTGGAACGCTCAGTGATCCTGAATACCGAAGATTATCGCGCGTTATGCGCGGCTGACGTGGTGGCGATTACGCAGTAATTGCCATCCCGGCAGCCCGGCGATACTCTGCATAATCACTCATCACGACAGAATAAGAGCAAAATCATGAACATTTTCACTCAACGCCTGCGTCAGACGCTGGCTGTGGCGGTTATGGCAGGCTGCGCTTTTAGCGCGCAGGCAAAAATCGAACAGGTGCGTTTCGCGGTCGATCCGACCTATCCGCCCTTCGAATCGAAAACGCCACAGGGCAAGCTGGTCGGCTTTGATATTGATCTGGGCAATGCGCTCTGTACTCAGATGCAGGCAAAATGTGTCTGGGTTGAAAGCCAGTTTGACGGCATGATCCCGGCCCTTAAAGCGCGTAAATTTGATGCCATTCTGTCTGACATGGGCATTACCGAAGAGCGCCTGAAGCAGATCGATTTCACTGTTCCACTCTATGACACCCACACCCAGCTGATTGCCCGTAAAGGCGCTGGCATCCTGCCCACCGTTGAATCCCTGAAAGGAAAAACGGTCGGCGTAGAACAGGGAACGGTTCAGGAGCGCTATGCGCTGGCAAAATGGCAGCCTCACGGTGTGACCGTAGTGCCTTATGGCGATCAGGCACAGGTTGAAAGCGATCTGGTTTCAGGCCGACTGGATGCGGTATTCACCGATGCGGCACAGGCGGCCATCGGCTTCCTGAAGCATCCGCAGGGCAAAGATTTTGAACTGGCTGGACCGATTATTCAGGATCCGATTATCGGCCCCGGCACGGCTATTGGCCTGCGCAAAGGCGATACCGAACTGAAAACCGCACTGGATAATGCCTTTGCCGAAATCAAAAAGAACGGCACCTTTGACCAGATTCAGAAGCGCTACTTCGCCACGGATATCTCTATCCAGCAGTAACCTCGCGGTCATCCTTTTTCGTCCTCACCGCGATCCGGCACTATACTCTAACTTTTTCGGGACGGCGCGCTGTCGTCCTTTGCCGATTAAAGGACATTAACACGGTATGCATCAACAACATCATCCACTGTTAAGCGCCTCTTTAGGCACCCAGCGTGAAATCATCAGTTTCCATTTCGGTGAAGATTACCAGCGTCAGGTTTATATCCAGGCTGCCCTGCATGGCGACGAACTGCCCGGTATGGCGGTGGCGTGGTTTTTAAAGCAGCGACTACAGGCGCTGGAGTCCGCCGGTCAACTTAAAGCCGCCTTTACACTGGTGCCAGTTGCCAATCCACTGGCGCTGGGACAGCACTGGCATGGCACCCATCTGGGCCGATTCCATACGCTCTCTGGCCAGGACTTCAACCGCCGTTTCCCGTCACTGGGCGCAACCCTGGCGGCCGGGCTGGCTGAAAGTCTGACCCAGAGTGAAACGCAGAATAAGAGTCTGATCCGCGAGGCAATTGATCGCCACTATCGCGATACCGTGCCAAAAACCGAGCTGGATGCGCAGCGCTTTACGCTGATGCGGATGGCCAGTCAGGCCGATCTGATGATTGACCTGCACTGTGACTGGGAAGCCGTGCCGCACCTCTACACGACACCGCACGCCTGGCCGGACATTGAGCCGCTGGCGCGCTGGTTAGGCAGTGAAGTACAGCTGCTGGCGCAGATCTCCGGTGGAGAGCCGTTTGATGAAGCCTGCTGCGAACCCTGGCTGACGCTGGCAGAGCGATTTGGTAAGGATTACCCGATGCCACGCGGACTGCTGCCAGTGACACTGGAGTTGCGAGGCATGCGTGATGTTTCGCCTGAACAGGCCGAGAAAGACGCGGAGGCGATTATTTCAGCGCTGCAGGAACGCGGCTATATCGGCTACAGCGAACCTTCAATTTCCGTAGAGGTGGCCGCGCCCGTCATTGGTGGCGATGAACTGGTCCCGGCGAGCGCGGGCGGCGATGATGTGGTAGCAATCAATGACGGGCCGATTGGTTTGAACGTACCTGACGTTGCTGAAGCACCGGGAGAGGCGAGCGTGATTAAAGAACGTCACAGCGAAGGATCGTCGGCGGCCTCCCCTTCCCTGAAAAATCCGCCAACGCCGTTAGCGGGCTGTGAATATATTCATTCGCCGGTTTCAGGGTTGATTTTGCATCGCAAACCGCTGGGCGCACTGATTCGTCCGGGAGAAGTGGTGGCTGAGATTGTTGATCCGCTGACCGACCATATTACGCCGCTGGTCGCAGAGTATGGCGGTATTCTCTATGCAAGGCACTGGGTAAGGTTTGCGACAGCGGGCATGCTGGTGGTGCGGCTGGCGGGTGAGCGAGAGATTCGGAGCGGGGATTTGCTGGTAGGATAAAAAAAGGGCTTCCCGAGGGAAGCCCTTTTTAGTGATTAGTCTAACCACTCGGTGTGGAACACACCGTCTTTATCAATGCGCTTGTAGGTATGCGCACCAAAGTAGTCACGCTGCGCCTGAATCAGGTTAGCAGGCAGCACTTCTGAACGATAGCTGTCATAGTAAGCGATCGCCGCAGAGAAGGTTGGCGTCGGGATACCGTTCTGAATCGCATAAGAAACGACATCACGCAGCGCCTGCTGATACTGATCCGCGATATCTTTGAAGTACGGAGCCAGCAACAGGTTAGCGATGCCTGCATCGGCTTCATAAGCATCAGTGATCTTCTGCAGGAACTGGGCACGGATGATGCAGCCAGCGCGGAAGATCTTCGCGATTTCCCCGTAGTGCAGATCCCAGTTGTTCTCTTCTGACGCGGCACGCAGCTGTGAGAAGCCCTGCGCATAAGAGACGATTTTACCGAGGTACAGCGCGCGACGAACTTTCTCGATGAACTCCGCTTTGTCGCCAGTGAAGGCTTTTGCCTGTGGACCGCTCAGTACTTTAGAGGCCGCAACACGCTGCGTTTTCAGCGAGGAGAGATAACGGGCAAAGACAGACTCGGTGATCAGTGACAGAGGCTCACCGAGATCCAGTGAACTCTGGCTGGTCCATTTACCGGTGCCTTTGTTTGCTGCTTCATCCAGAATCACATCAACCAGGTATTTACCGTCTTCGTCTTTCTTGGTGAAGATATCTTTGGTGATGTCAATCAGGTAGCTGCTCAGCTCGCCGTTGTTCCAGTCGGTGAAGGTCTCAGCCAGCTCTTCGTTGTTCAGGCCCAGTGCGCCTTTCAGCAGCGCATAGGCTTCTGCGATCAGCTGCATGTCGCCATATTCGATGCCGTTGTGAACCATCTTCACGTAGTGGCCCGCGCCGTCCGGACCGATATAGGCCACACAGGCTTCGCCATCTTCCGCACGCGCCGCGATCTTATCCAGAATCGGCGCAACCAGCTCGTAGGCTTCTTTCTGGCCACCAGGCATGATGGATGGACCTTTCAGTGCGCCCTCTTCACCGCCGGAAACGCCGGTACCGATGAAGTTGAAGCCCTGGTCAGACAGTTCTTTGTTACGACGGATGGTGTCTTTGTAGAAGGTGTTACCGCCATCAATCAGGATGTCGCCTTTATCCAGGTGTGGAGTCAGTGAGGCGATAGTCTTGTCAGTCGCTTCACCCGCCTGAACCATCAGCAGGATACGACGAGGTTTTTCCAGCGATTCAACAAACTCTTCAACGGTGTAAAAAGGAGCAAGCTTCTTGCCCTGGTTCTCGGCGATGACTTCATCAGTCTTTTCGCGTGAACGGTTGAAGATTGAAACAGTGTAACCGCGGCTCTCAATGTTAAGAGCCAGATTGCGGCCCATCACTGCCATACCTACAACGCCGATCTGTTGCTTGGACATTACATACTCCTGTCTGTGGTCTCGCATGGTGTTACCCGTAACACCACTTCGTAAGTGATCACTATGTTAACTCAGGATAGCGGATTAAAGGTAATGAATGGTGCGGTAGCACCATTAAATTATGTTAATAAAAATCAACCAGATAGGTTGTTTTGCTAAATAATGCTTCCCAGACTGAAATACACATGAATTTAATAAACACAATCGATAACCTGGCATCAACCTTTGTGAGCATTGATACCTGACTGAGAGTTAAAGTGATGTGATATCGACTACTTTAAAACCTTGTGAATTAGCTACTGCTCCAGTGACCCTTTCGACACTGTGAGCAAGAGTGCCGTCCAGTTGACCCGCCTCAAGTTCGAACTCTTCTTCGTCTAGCAAGTTGCTGGCCAATGGATCGAGGGCATCTTTTCTAAACCAGAACATGGAACCAGCCGGGAAACTGGTTTTGAATGTCTTGAACAATTCGGGAGAATCCATCCGTGCAAAGAGTTTTTCAAGCCAGTATCTGTTACCCAGATTTATTTCAGGAATTGAAAGATCCGTGATTGAATTTCTCGGTGCAATTATTCCGACATCTTCATGTAGCTCAAAATAGTTGATGATTTTTGCAACATGTTCGCGTGCTCCAAGAAGATCCGCGAAAAGGCTTTCACGCCATTGTTGACCATCAACACGATGCGGTGACTTTTTAGTATGAACCTTACAGATATATTTATAACCAAAGCCATCAGCAACTTTGAGCGCCTTAATGAAAGGCCGAATATCTCTCCCCCTATTATCTACCATCACAAAGAAAACATTTTTAAAGGAAGCTTTTATTTTCTCAAGCGTGCTCAGTTTAACATCGCTGCGCATAGTAATGATTAGGTCAAGCTTATCCTGATATTGAGCGATATATTTTTCGACTAATTCGCAAGCCAGGTCTTCATAATAGGCATGTAAAATAACTGCAGACTTAAATCTGGGTTTAAATTCTTGATTCATATCTGAAATAAGCTGGTTATCACAATCATATTTCAAAAGTGAATTACGAAGAATATTAGCTGTAGCATGTAAATAGGCATAGCCATTGTGACGGTCCGGCTCAAGATGCGCACCTTCAGCCCATTCGTTCCAGGCATTGACAAAGACAAGACGCTCTTCAGGTCTGCGATTCATTGTCGTTTTAATTGCGCTATCAAGCCATTTAGCATAGAGCTCAGGTTTTGCATTATAGAAAGAGAAACCCTGAGTAGGTTTTCGGGCTTCATTATCCCATGATGGCATGACTGCTTTGAAACAGGTAAAATTGTCGTTATCAATTTTACCTGCTCTCAACGCCAGCTCTTCATAATCATAAACCCGCCCTGTAAAGTTTTTATTTAACGGCGTAATACTGTCAGTAATATCTTTAGCACCAATCTGATGCGGTGGGAACTCAACAATAGCGTCAAAGTCATAAGGCTGCGGACTTGAAACATCGAATGCATTAACGACAACAAGGTAAAGACCTGGTAATCCATTTTTAATGGCATGCTCACGCCAGCGTTTACCCGTCTCTTTAGCATCTGGAAGTGAACTTGCACGATAAAGAATAAGCAGTGGCTTACCATCTACTCTGATATAGCGCTCATCCTTAAGTGCAGGCATGATGTCATCTAAAAAGGCAATATCATCTTCTGGAGAATGCTTTTGAGAAATCAAAACATCATTTTCCAGACCGTCCCAGCGACGCGTCCAGTTCTCATTAGCCCAGCATAAACAAAAATCAATATCGAGCGATTTATCTTTAAGGAAATTTTGTACAGGCGTTTCCATCAGACGTTTGCCACCAAACCAGTAATGGTGGAAGCAAAAACCATTGACCCCATACTGTTTTGCTAGATCAATTTGCTGGCGCATGACCTGAGGTAAACGTAAATCATAAAAACCGAGTTCGCCGGGTAAGCGTGGCTGTTGATGCCCAAGATATTGCGGCCTTGCTTTAGTCACGTTTGTCCATTCAGTGAAACCTTCACCCCACCACTCATTATTCTCTTTAAATGGATGAAATTGCGGGAGATAGTAGGCGATGACTTTTACCGGTAAATCAACGCCTTCAAGACTATCGAGCGCCTTAGGTACATAATGACTTTGTTCGTTAACTTTCAGTGAAGCTTTTTTAAAATCAGTTTTTAGCCAAGCCTCAATCAGCGAAGACCTATCATTGATAGATGTTTCATTAAAGGTATCTGTTGAAGCAGGATTATGAGCATAAATGCCAGGGTTATTATTCTTATAGGCTGACTGTAATCTGCTATAGACAGCTTTAACTCCCTCTTCTTTATAAAGCCTGGAGACCAGTTTAATACGATATTTCAAAAGATCGCGATCTCCGGAAGATAACATCTTTTTTGCAAAACGATAGATTTTCAACGTCAATACCCTTATCTGATTTCAGATTGCCAGTTTAGTATTTATTCAGCGATTTAGCAGACCGACTGAAAAATGAAGCTAATTTCCATGCTCTTGATGAAGTAATTTTCTGTAATTTATCCGTTTTGACTTTAACCTCTTCCGTAAGTTTTTCTTCTCTGAATTTTTGTTCAGCGGCAACGCTAAGAAGGTCGTCGATTTGCTCCTGCAACCTCGAACAGGATTCTTGCGCATCGATCAACTCTTTCTCTTTAATATCTAATAAAGTATTTTTACCAAATATCTCCTCACCTTTCTCCTTGATCTGCTTTTCAACATCTTTAATTTGATTTTCAACATTGGTCACAGTTGAGGAGAGATCCTGATTTGTATGATAAACTCTGGCAAGTTCACTTTTATAATCATTTAAGAAGTCACGAACAACGAAAAACGAATTTTTATAGCGTTCAAAAAGATCGTTAGTGTCAACGTTTACTACTTGCGAAACTAGAGCAACCTCTTGTTTTAAGTATTCGTTAAAATGCTCTTCAGTCAGTTCTGGGAAGATTTCTGTTACTATAATTTTAGTAGTGGTAAATATATTAGAATCTGATAGCTCTTTTGTAGGAGCAATGGAGGTTACTCGCAATAGAGAGTTGAATACGCCTCTGAAAACCAGATAGGAAAGCATTAATGGCTTATCAGAGCTTAGTTCTAAATCGAAAATCTCGTAGCCTTGCTCAGTTTTAATAATATTAAATGGAGTTGCGTCCAGGTATTCTGGTGGAAGCTCAGTGTTCCATTTCCAGGAATCCGCATCCTTTCCAGTGACGAGTGCTTTACTGATCCACAGCCTTGCCCATTCAGTCACGCTGCTTAATTGCCACCCATGTTTATTAATAATATTTACCAAGCTTAGCCACAGACTTTCGCCTTGATAGAATGGCTCTTCATTAATAAATTCACCTGATATTTTGTAACTTTCAATCTTATAATTACCATTAACCTCAAGAAACTTAATTTTCTTTTGGCTGTCATTAATTCTGGCATCAGAATAATACCAAGCCAACGTATTATCGCTTTCGTGACTTAACTCTGATGCCGAAGCAATCATAAGAAATGAATTTGACAAATCTGAAGCAAGCTTATTATTCCAGATTGTTTTTGTTGACTCTTCTAATGAGAATGTATACGAATCTGGTGCCTGTGCATCTTTATGATGTACTTCACTCACCAAAGGATAAATTATTGAACTGCGCTCTTGATGACCATATGGAGTAATAACTAAAGTTGGCAGTTTGTAGTCAGGAAAAGGAAGAAATTCCTCAATATTGCTGAATCCTACTTTTTTCATCATTTGGATAAGTTCAACTCTACCAAAGGTGCGTACACCATTATTATGGTAAGCATTATTAATACCTACCATTGGTATTCCCAAATGATCTTCCTTGGCTCCAGCTAAATATTTCATGCCGAGTTGGTTTTCGATTGCTACAAATAAAGAACCATCGGATTTCAATCTTTTCTTGCAGAACGACAAAAGTGATAATTGTCCTTCATGGCCCAGGAAACACTGGGCATATTCGAGAACGCCAATCAATAATACGTAATCAAATTCACCTATATCCGGAATTTTATCGCTAGGACAATTGATTACAGTAACATTTGATAGATCCTTGCAACGGTTGCGTGTTATAGATGCTCTTCTTTTACTACCTTCTATGGCAATAACTTCTGCGCCAGCTTCAGCTATGAAACGCGTTATCGCACCACAACCACATCCAATCTCCAGAACACGTTTGCCTTTGAACTTTTTCCCAAATGGCCTCAGTAAGTTAGATCTTTTTGAAGTTAAATGATACTGTGAAGGCCAGTCTTTTATATATCCAGCAAGTTCCTGCGAAAGTACGGAACAGTCCTGAGACTTTGTGACAACGTCCAGAATATAGTTTTCATGATAATCGCCGTCATTATAATTGAATTCCTGCTGATCTTTTTCGGCCCAGATATTGATTTCAGAGTCATAAACGAAATCAGATGATAACAATACTGTTGAAAGTTTTTCTTTATTCACAGTTAATCGAAGCCTCTAAATTTACCAGACCTAAAAACTCTGGGGTAGGTTCTACTGTAATATGAATTGAATCATATCTCCGATCGTGCGGAACTACCTCTCCTGATGTATCATAACTGGCAAGGCCAATCGAAATAAAATAGTCACCCTGGAAAAGACGCATTGGCATTTCAGTATTAACGGTATATGACTTTCCTTCCTCTCCAGCTTCAATGAAAGGCGCTTCTAATATATTGGTATTAGTGTTATAAATTGTTACCCCATCTTTAGTTTTTACAGCAAAACCAAAAATAGGCCTGAAAATAGTTGAGTTGAACTTAATAAGAAACTTAAGCTTGATATTTCCATTGCCCGATACGCTGAAGGGATAAAGATTCTCACCCTGAACAAGTGAAAAGTCCTGAATCTCGGCAGCTCTGTCGCCCCAGCGAAATTCATTAGGATTATAGTTATTGCGATTTTCGAATCCGTTTTCTTCTAGAGTAACGACAGGCTCAATCTCCTGACTTACGTTAAACCTTTCAGTCTGGTCTTTTTCAATTTTACTAGCTGATTTAAGATGGTTATCCTCTTTAATTCGCTTCGCATTTGCTGAGGATGACTTTCCAAAGAGTAGATCCAGATATTTATTAACAATATCTTTTGGGGCACCGTTGCCTACAATCGAACCATCATTAAGTAGTATAGCTTTATCACAATGCGTAATAATCTGTTCAGTAGCATGGGATACAAAAAGAATGGATGTACCATCATTTTTAAGTTGTTTCAATCTGGCAAAACATTTTGCCTGAAATTTAGCATCTCCAACAGCTAATGCCTCATCAACGATTAATATCTCAGGATCTATTTGCGCCTGTACAGCAAATGCAAGACGAACCATCATTCCGCTTGAATAAGTCTTCACCGGATTATTAATAAAGTGACCAATATCGGCAAAAGACAAGATATCATCTAACTTACTATCGATCTCTTCTTTAGTCAGACCTAAAAGCGCGCCGTTCAGATAAACATTTTCACGTCCGGTAAAGTCACCATTAAAACCAGCACCTAGTTCAAGTAAGGCAGCAACGCGACCTTGAATATTGACTGATCCCTGGGTAGGGGATAATGTACCTGCAATAATCTGCAATAAGGTTGATTTACCAGAGCCATTCCGTCCGACCACACCCAGCGTTTCGCCTTTAGGTAAATTAAAACTTATATCCTGAAGTGCCCAAAATTCTTCATGGTATACACGAGGTACTTTGCCTAGTTTACGTTCAATATTAGGTACGATAAATTGCTTAAGTCTTCTGACAGGACTATCGAAGACCTGATAGCATTTGCTAACATCGATTATTTCTAATGCATTGTCTTTAGATAACATCAGCAAATCCCTTACGTGTTTTCTGGAACCAGAAGTAGCTTAGCCATAATATTACTGTTGAAACACAACCATATATTAGCAATCCGTTAAAATCTGGCATTCTACCCCAGATAACAACTTCCCGAGTTTGCTCAATTATGAATGTCAATGGATTAGATAATATGATGACCTGATATTTCTGAGGTACAGAAGACAGTGGATAAAACACAGGGGAAAGGAAAAGTATTACCGTAATTAACAACGTTATAAACTGTCCTAGATCCCGAATAAATACGCCCAGCGAAGAAATCAAAAAACTCAAAGCCAGTACTAAAATCAATACGGGAATAAATACAACAGGAAGCAGCACCACAGTCCAGTGGATATAACCATTCGCAAAAGTAAATGCAAGTAATAGCACAAAAATATTGATTAACGCCTGAAAGCAAGCGGACAACAATGCTATTACCGGAAAAGAATCAAGTGGGAAAACCACTTTTTTGACATAATTAGCATTATTAAGTATTAATGTGGGTGATTTAGTCAACACTTCACCAAATATCCCATGCACAATAAGTCCCGCGAAAAGAATAATAGCAAACTGTGCTTTTGACTCATTTGCGGCAGCGTTTCCCCAGCGAGCATTAAATACTTCGGAAAAAACAAGCGTATAAACAGCCAACATAAAAACAGGGTTTATGAAAGACCAGAAAATGCCCATT
The DNA here is from genome assembly GCF_019880205.1 of Pantoea alfalfae. NCBI lineage: Bacteria > Pseudomonadati > Pseudomonadota > Gammaproteobacteria > Enterobacterales > Erwiniaceae > Pantoea > Pantoea alfalfae. The sequence goes on along the minus strand of NZ_CP082292.1, from coordinate 1,449,876 downwards.
ACTGAGCCTTTATATCTGCTTATCACATCGCGCTTGGTCATTTCGAAAATAATATGTCTATTAATATAGGTATTCTTGCATAACGACCACAGCGAAGTATCGTGTTTAGTATTCTGCTGCAAAATTTCACCTTTTTACGAATAAATTTATCTATCGATTATAATTTCTTCAGGACAATGGCAACATATAGACCTAACGTACCTAATAAAGTCTGACGGTACATGCCTAACTTTCTGAATAAATACAGTCTTTTAAATAAATTACTATTCCTGGCCTCATTAAAGCTTTCAAGAATAAATCTATTCTCCGGGGTGATATTTACGTCTGCTTTATTCAAAGCGTAGATATTGGAATCTATCCACATCTTAAAATGCCCGTCCATAAGACCCGAAATGCGTTTAAATCTGGCCAGCCAGCCTAGATTCGAGCCAACAATATTATTAGTATGTTGCCGATAATTAATTGATGGTTTCGGATCGTAGAAAATATTACCACCTATTGCTGTAATAACTATATATATCCACCAATCGTGAGATATAATTCTTACATCTATGGGGGTTTTATTAATAATATTTCTACCTGCCCGATTTAAGATCATCGTATTGCCGCCAGCTATACTTTGGATAAGGGCATTTTTGAACGATGGCGGCTTACTGAATAGGGGAGACTCACCCAAATGATGACCATTCTCATCGACCAATGAAGTTCGTCCACAATAAACTGAAGGAACATTATGTTTATAACCAGATAAAACTGATATGCTCCTTGATAATTTGTCTGGCATCCATTCATCATCTTGATCGCTGAATGCATAATAATCAAAAGCATCACCACATTTTTCCAGCAACGATATAAAATTCCAGGCAAATCCTTTGCCTGGACCATCGATTATGACAAAACGCTCACGGCCTAACTTCTCCTGATAATATTTCAATATATCAAGAGTTCCGTCAGTTGATCCATCATCCGAAACAAATACCGTCCATTCGGTTTCAGTCTGATTTATAATTGAATCAATTTGCTGTCTTATATATTGACTGCCATTGTAAGAGCATAAAAGGACTGCGGTACGCGTTTTTTATCCATCTCAATTGAAAGTTTCTGCGTTATTGAGCAATACGCCATCTTTATCTTTGCCAGACAAAGTCATTTCTTCAACTTCAGGCCATTCAATATTTATCTGCGGATCATTCCACAAAATGCTTCTTTCTGACTGTGGCGCATAATAATTTGTGGTTTTATAAATAAACTGTACACGATCCGAAAGTGTGATGAAACCATGAGCAAAGCCTTCTGGAATCCAGAGCTGACGGTTGTTTTCAGCGCTTAAATGTACGCCGACCCATTGTCCAAATGTTTCTGATGAACGTCTGATATCTACAGCTACATCAAATACTTCCCCTTCAACGCAGCGCACAAGTTTACCCTGGGCATGAGGGGCAAGTTGGTAATGAAGGCCTCTCAACACGCCTTTTTTGGACATTGAGTGATTGTCCTGAACAAAGTCGACATGTCGACCAACGGCATTATCAAAAATTGACTGATTGAAGCTTTCCAGGAAAAAACCACGCTCATCACCAAACACTTTTGGCTCAATGATTTTTACATCAGGAATTTTAGTATCAATAATCTTCATTATAAACGTCCTTCAACCAAAGCCATCAGATATTTGCCGTATTCATTTTTAAGATATGGCTTAGCGAGTTCCTGCAATTGCTCTTTATTAATGAAACCCATTCTGAATGCGATCTCTTCCGGGCAGGCAACTTTTAAACCCTGACGTGATTCAATCGTCTGGATAAAATTGTTCGCTTCCATCAGGCTCTGGTGCGTTCCGGTATCAAGCCACGCATGTCCACGTCCCATAATGGAAACAGAAAGTTTACCCTGCTCCATGTAAATACGGTTGATGTCGGTAATTTCAAGTTCACCACGTGGTGATGGCGCAAGATTTTTAGCCATTTCTACAACACTGTTGTCATAGAAATAAAGACCGGTCACCGCATAGTTGCTGCGTGGATGTTCAGGTTTTTCTACCAATGAAATTGCTTTGCCTTCGCTGTCGAATTCCACAACGCCATAACGCTCAGGATCGGTAACATGATAAGCAAATACGGTTGCCCCATCATCTTTCATCGATGCGGCTTCAAGTTGCTTGTAGAGGTCGTGACCATAGAAAATATTGTCGCCAAGGATGAGCGCGACTGAGTCGTCACCTATAAACTCTTCACCAATGATAAACGCCTGCGCCAGGCCATCCGGGCTTGGTTGTACTTTATACTGAATTGAGATGCCCCATTGGGAACCATCACCTAACAGGCTCTCAAAGCGCGGTGTGTCCTGCGGTGTACTAATGATCAGGATATCGTTGATTCCTGCCAGCATTAGCGTACTGAGCGGATAGTAAATCATTGGCTTGTCGTAAACCGGCAGCAACTGCTTGCTGACTGCCATCGTTACCGGATAGAGGCGTGTTCTGAGCCACCAGCGAGAATAATGCCTTTATTCTTTTTCACAATTTCACCTTAAATGGTCAGGCCGCTATTGCGGCCTGTTTCGATTAAATAAGCGTTTCGAGCAGCATACGTTCAACGCCGACCGTCCAGTCGGGCAGGTTCAGACCAAAGGTCTGCTGAAATTTGTCTGTATTGAGTCTTGAGTTTGCAGGACGTTTAGCCGGTGTAGGGAATGCACTGGTTGGCACAGCATTGATCGTCTGCACCTGCAGTTCGACACCCTGTGCTTTCGCAAACTCTATGACTTTAGTGGCATAGGCATGCCAGGTCGTCTCACCTGCTGCAATGAGGTGATACAGGCCTGCGACATTGCTATTTTCCAGAGCCACTCTGATTGCATGAGCCGTGCAGTCAGCAATAAGCTCAGCGCCGGTAGGTGCACCAAACTGATCGTTTATTACTGACAGGGATTCCCGGTCTTTTGCCAGTTTCAGCATTGTTTTGGCAAAGTTGTTACCCTTCGCGGCATAGACCCAACTGGTGCGAAAAATCAGGTATTTCGTCATATTGCTGACAATAGCCTGCTCTCCTTCCAGCTTGGTCTGACCGTAGGTGTTAAGCGGCGCAGTAGCATCGTCTTCGCGCCATGGTTGATTACCAGAGCCGTCAAAAACATAGTCGGTAGAGTAATGGATTAACCATGCCCCTGTCTCTTCGGCGACTGCAGCCAAAGCTTCAATAGAAGTAGCGTTAATCAGCTGAGCTTTATTCTGCTCTGATTCCGCTTTATCCACCGCAGTGTAAGCGGTGGCATTAACGATAACCGCTGGCTTAATTTTGCGAACCGTTTCAGCAACGCCTTCAGGATTTTCAAAATCACCGCAGTAGTCACGGGAATGACGATCGACCACGATTAAATTGCCTAACGGCGCAAGCGCACGCTGCAATTCCCAGCCGACCTGTCCGTTTTTACCAAACAGCAAAATATCCATTAGCTACGCTTCTCGTAGTTCTGTTCGATCCAGTTCTGATAGGCACCGCTCTTCACATGCTCAACCCACTGAGAATTATTGAGGTACCATTCAACGGTTTTCTTCAGACCCGTTTCAAAGGTCTCTTCCGGTTTCCAGCCAAGATCTTTCTCAATCTTAGCGGCATCAATCGCGTAGCGGCGATCATGTCCCGGACGGTCCTGAACATAGGTGATTTGATCGCTGTACGAGGTTGCTTTGGGACGCAGCTGATCCAGCAGTTCGCAGACTTTCAACACAACATCGATATTTTTCTTTTCGTTATGACCACCGATGTTATAGGTAGTGCCCGTCTCTGCATTTTTAACCACGGTATAGAGCGCGCGCGCGTGATCTTCAACATAGAGCCAGTCACGTATCTGGTCGCCCTTGCCATAGATTGGCAGTGGTTTACCTTCCAGCGCATTGCTGATGATCAGTGGAATGAGTTTTTCCGGGAAATGATAAGGACCGTAGTTGTTTGAGCAGTTGGTTACAATAACCGGCAATTTATAGGTGCGGCCCCAGGCGCGAACCAGATGATCGCTGGCTGCTTTTGTTGAGGAGTAGGGACTGCTCGGGGCATAAGGGGTCTCTTCGGTAAACAGCGGTAAATCGCCGTCCATCTCATCCGGATGCGGTAGATCACCATACACTTCGTCAGTAGAAATATGGTGGAAACGAAATGCCGCTTTACGTTCTTCAGGCAATGCGCTCCAGTACTGGCGGCTCGCCTCTAACAGAGCATAGGTGCCTACCACGTTAGTCTGAACAAACTCAGCCGGACCGGTGATCGAGCGGTCTACATGACTTTCAGCGGCCAGATGCATGATAGCATCAGGCTGAAATTCATTTAACGCTTCAGTGATAGCCTGACCATCGCAGATATCGATCTGCTTAAAAGTGTAGCGAGGATTGCCGCTCACCTCTTTCAATGATTCAAGATTGCCTGCATAGGTAAGTTTATCAACGTTTATGACTTCATCATTTGTATTGTTGATAACATGACGCACAACCGCTGAACCGATAAAACCTGCACCACCAGTGATAAGTATCTTCATAACGTGTTTATTCCTGACAAGCTATCTGAGGCATGGGCGCCCGAATAAAAAGCAGACAATCATAGGCGTTTTAAGAGCACGCTACCGCCCCTGGGTTACAGCTCCCACGATGCTGATTATCTTTGACCGAATGAGTATGCTGACAACAAGAATCCGCCAGATGTTCAGCATTCAGTTGATTGATATCACTTTATTAATGAAATTGTTTAAGTGGGTTTATCATTCAACAATCGTAAATTCTATCACTGAGGTATAGCTATTACGAATAAAATGCGTTTATGCCGCAGGTGTTAGTTCAACTAATGAGCACTTTTCTGGCGTAGGGGATGGTTGCTGATGCCTCAGGATGATGCAATCAGAATTATGAGAAAGGTCTGATAAGATATTTCAAATCAAATATAAGAAAGGCGAACCGGAGTTCGCCTTTTTCAACTACCTGAACCCATCCGGGTTCTTACTCTGCCAGTTCCACGTATCGCGCATCATCTCATCGATTCCGCGCGTCACGCGCCAGTCGAGCTCGCTGTTCGCCAGTGATGCATCGGCCCAGAACGCAGGCAGGTCACCGTCACGGCGTGGCTTGATCTCAAACGGGATCGCTTTACCGGACGCCTTCTCGAATGCCTTAATCATCTCCAGCACGGAGAAGCCTTTGCCGCCGCCCAGGTTGAAGGCGGTGTAGCCTTCCACTTTGCTCAGGTGATCCAGCGCTTTCAGGTGCCCTTCCGCCAGGTCAACCACGTGGATGTAGTCACGCAGGCAGGTTCCGTCTGGCGTATCGTAATCGCCACCAAACACGCCCAGCTTCTCCAGACGACCAATCGCGACCTGCGCGATGTAGGGCAGCAGGTTATTCGGGATGCCGGTCGGGTCTTCACCGATTTCGCCAGACTCGTGCGCGCCAACCGGGTTGAAGTAACGCAGGGCAATCGCTTTGAACTTCGGTTCTGCTTTAGCGAAGTCGCGCATGACGAATTCGGTCATCAGCTTTGAGGTACCGTACGGACTGGTGGTGCCGCCAATTGGCGTAGTCTCAACGTAAGGAACCGGTGCATCTGCGCCATAGACGGTCGCTGATGAGCTGAAGATAAAGTTCCAGACGCCGGCATTACGCATCTCTTCCAGCAGTACCACTGTGCCCGCGACGTTGTTCTCGTAGTACTCCAGCGGCATACGCGTAGATTCACCGACTGCTTTAAGCGCAGCGAAGTGGATTACGGCTGAAATGCTGTTGGATGCAAACAGGTCACGCAGACAGGCGCGGTCACGGATATCGCCCTCGACGAAGGTCGCTTTCTTACCCGCCAGTTTCTCCACGCGGTTAATGGCTTCGCGTGAGGCGTTGCAGAGGTTATCCAGAACCACAACATCATCACCGCGCTGCAACAGCGCCAGTACCGTATGGGAGCCGATATAGCCTGCTCCACCCGTTACTAAAATTGCCATGTGAGCTCCTTTCAATCTGCCGCGCATGACGCGGCGATTTAATTACTTTTGTTTTGCGAGAATCGTCTGGATAGCTTCGCGGAAATCGCGACCCTGCGCGTTGTTGCGCAGTCCGTAAGAGACGAACGCCTGCATGTAACCCAGTTTACGACCGCAGTCGAAACTGTGACCGGTCAGCAGAGAGACATCAACCGTTTTGTGCTTACTCAGGCTGGCGATCGCATCGGTCAGCTGGATACGGCCCCAGGCGCCTGGCTCCGTGCGTTCCAGTTCTGCCCAGATATCAGCAGAAAGGACATAGCGGCCAACCGCGGCCAGGTCAGAGTTCAGTCCGGTGGTATCTTCAGGCTTCTCAACGAAATCGGTAATGGTGCTGATGTCGCCAGGATGATCAATCGGCTCTGCAGTGGTGATTACCGAGTACTCAGTGAGATTGGACGCGGGCATATGTTGCGCCAGGACCTGGCTGTGGCCGGTCTCTTCAAAACGGGCAACCATCGCTGCGAGGTTATAACGCATGTGGTCAGCGGTGGAGTCATCCAGCAGGACGTCCGGCAGCACCACCACGAACGGGTTATCACCGATCATCGGACGGGCACAGAGAATGGAGTGACCCAGACCCAGTGGCTGCGCCTGGCGCACGTTCATGATGGTGACGCCTGGCGGGCAGATAGACTGCACTTCGCTCAGCAGCTGACGCTTCACGCGCGCTTCAAGCAGCGCTTCCAGCTCATAGGTGGTGTCGAAGTGGTTTTCTACGGCATTTTTCGATGCATGCGTGACCAGCACAATCTCTTTAATACCTGCGGCAACACACTCGTCAATGATGTACTGGATCATCGGTTTGTCGACGACAGGCAGCATCTCTTTCGGAATGGCTTTAGTCGCAGGGAGCATATGCATACCGAGGCCCGCAACCGGGATTACTGCTTTAAGCTTGGTCATATTTATTCCGTTTAATAAAATGAAGATGTGGGTCGATTATGCAGGATCGGCCGGAAGAGCAAGTATAATCTTTATCTGAAAAGCGGACAGTAACTCTCTGTCATAACTTGGAAATTCGGCATTTTTCCCATTGCCAGCGACACCATAAACTGAACAAAGACAATCAGTAATCGAATATTGCCACTGTGATCCGGCGCACTATTCGCTGCATGGCTGAGGCCAGCCATAAATGAAAACGGGCGACCCTGAGGCCGCCCGTTGATATAACGCTTTGTAATCAGAGCCAGCCTTCAAACCACTCTGGCATCACAAACAGATTAAAGTGATTTACCAGCAGCATCACGCCAACAAATACCACCGACACGGCCACCCACTGCCGGGCATAAGGAATAAACCGAATGCCAATCACCGGCTTGATAAAGAATGGATGCGCCAGTGCCGAGATCAGAATCTGCGAGATGGAGAGCGTCAGCGCGACGTAGAGCACGTTTGGCCAGATAAAGGTGGTCGCCAGTACCGCCAGGACCACAATGCTCGCCACGATGTTCCAGTAGAACTCAACGTTGGTCCGTCCGTTGGCCTGGGAAATTGCCCCGGTCAGCCCCCCCATCGGCCGCAGCATACCAAACAGCAGCATCAGCGGGATCAGGTGATAGACCTGCTCATGTGATGCGCCATAGAGCACACGCACAATAACCGGCGAGAAGATACCAATGGCCAGATACATGGCGCTGCTGAACAGCATGATCCCCAGCGTACCTTTCAGGAACAGCTTTTTCAGCTGCTCGGCATCGTGCTGTTTCTCAGCAAAGCGCGGCAGTGCCAGACGATTAATCACCGGCGTGACAAGCTTCAGCGGTTGCAGCACCAGCTCTTTCGCCAGCGAGTAAACGCCCAGCATCTCAGCACCCATGACTTTACCGACCACCAGCGCATCCGCCTGGGTACGTAACTGGTTAATGGTCTGCGAACCGAGCTGATAGCTGCCGTAGCGAATCGCGCCGAAGAAGGTCGCTTTGTCGAACTCCCAGGTCGGACGCCACGACTTCTCACCCAGTGCAATCATGCAAAGGATGCGCGTAAAGGCGTTGATGAACAGACCCAGAATTGCCGCCGCCACCGTCAGCGAGGTGAACTCCAGCATCGCCACGACACAGAGGAAGGCAAACAGTTTGGTGCCCATCTCAATCTTCGCCAGCGAGACCATCCGCTTGGTTTTGATGTAGTGCGCCTGATATTGCGACAGGTGCCCCAGCACCAGGAAGTTCAGGCTGGTCAGCATGATCAGCCCGGTCAGCTCCGGCAGGTGATAGAACCAGGAGACCGGGAAGGCGATCAGCAACATGATTAACCCGGTACACAGGCTGAGCGAGACGTTCACCCAGTAGATGGTGCTCTGCTCACGACGGGTAATGTTCTGGCGATGCACCAGATAACTGCTCATCCCCATATCCTGCAACACACCCGCCACCGCCAGGATGGCGTTGATGATGGCTAACAGGCCCAGCTCGTGGGTTTCCAGTTTGCGGGCGAGAAAGCTCAGCTGTGCAACCTGCAGCACCGCAGAAAAGCAGGTACTGCCGAACAGCCAAATCGCCTGTGACTTAAATCCACTCACACCAGTCGCTCCAGAATCTGTGCCAGTTCGCCGTAGGCGATATGCTGATTAAATTCAGTCTCAACTTTGTGACGGGCGGCCGCGACCACGGGCGCCACATCGACTTCGCCCTGAGACAACTTCAGCAGCGTTTCCGCCAGCGCCTCGGGGTCGTCCTCTTCCACCAGCCAGCCAGAAACGTTGTTCTCAATCAGCTCCGGAATGCCGCTGTGGAAGGTAGAGACCACAGGCAGGCCAACCGCCATCGCTTCCATCAGTGCGACCGGAATACCCTCCATATCGCCATCTGCGGCGGTTTTGGACGGCAGCAGGAAGATGTCAGCCTCGCTTAGCGCACGACGGATCTCCTCCTGCGGCTTAAAGCCCGGCATGCTGACACAATCTTCCATCTCCTCACGGGCGATGAAATCACGCATCATCTCATCCTGATCGCCGTTGCCGATAATGGTGTACTGAAACTGACCGCCACGCTGCTTCAGGATGGCGCTGGCTTTCACCGCCACATCCAGGCCTTTTTTCTCGGTCAGACGCGCCACCGAAACGATACGGAGCGGCGTATGGAACGCCTGGCGCGGCTGGAAGTTAAACTTCTCCGGCTCAATGCCCATACGCGTCACGTGAATTTTATCCGGCGGGCACCCCATCTCAATCAGCTTGTTCTCCCACAGATGGCTGATGGGCAGCATCAGCTCACTCTGGCGGAACAGATTCACGTAGTCGAGTTTGTGCTCTTCCAGAATGTGACGGCGGGAAATATCAGCGCCATGAAACACGGTCGCCTGTTTACCCTTAAGCACGCCCAGTTCACGCAGTTTGTTTGCCAGTGCGCCGGCATAGCCGAAATGCACCAGAAACACATCTGCGGTAAAGGTCTGCTTAGCATTCGCTACAATCGACGGCAGCAGCAGTTTGCTGGACTGCGCGCCATAACGGCGTACATTCAGCGAACGCAGCAGCGACGGCTTCGTTACTTTTGGCAGCACCAGTTTGATACGCTGGTTCAGCTTATCAACAATCGAGACTTTCTCTTCCGGCAGCAGATAGTGCGTCTTCGCCGCCAGACCATACTCATCAAACGCCGCATGCCGGTTCACTAAATCGCCGGGAAAGACTGAAATAATCTCCACCTCGTAACCGGCATCAATAAAATGGGTCACCTGATTTAGAACGAATGTCTCAGAGGCAACCGGGAAACGCATGGTGAAAAAAGTCAGTTTCATCACATTACCCTAATACTTTGAGAATCTCTTCAGTGATCCGGTTGCCAATTTCCCTTTCATTCGCAACGGCCGTATTGACCTTAAGCTTAATGTTGTCGTAATCGGCAAGAACCGTTTTCACCTTGTCGATCAGCGAGCCGTCCATCAGGCTTTTCACATCGGTTGCCATCTGCGGCAGACCCAACTGGTTCATTACACCCATCGACTTGTGCTCATAGTTGATTGCCACAGCCGGGGTGCCAAAGTTCATGGAGATAATCGCCGAGTGCAGGCGGGTACCGATGGTCAGATGGCAGTGACTCAGCAGAATGCCCAGCTCCAGGTCATTAAACTCGTCCATGATGACATGGTAATGTTCCGGCTGCGCCACGTGGTCACGCAGCGTCAGTGCCACCATGCGGTCATCTTTGGCATAGCTGTCGATGCCGGTACAGGTGGAGAACGCCACAACCTGATAGCCTTCAGCAATCATGGCATTAATCACCCGGCCAAACGCCGCTTCATACTCTTTCTGTGTGACACCCAGACGTTTATCAAACGGCGCCAGTTCACGCACGGTAATCGCGATGGTTTTACGGCCATCGATAATGCCCTGCCAGTAAAGCAGGTTATGGCTCGGGTTTTCGACTTCACGCGCACGCACCAGGAAAGCGGTATCCACACCCGATGCCACTTTAGAGCTGGTCACGCCATCGCGTTTCATCAGATCAAGGCTGACCGATTCACGCAGCACCAGGCTGTCGACCCGATCAAAAACAAAATTTGCCAGCGCATTGACGCGCGGGTTCTGGAAAGGTCCCACTGAGTGGCCGATCAGATAGATCGGTTTTTTCGCCATCAGCGCACAGAGCGCATGGTCAAACTGGGTCACGCCATAGAGATCGACGAAGAAGGATCCGCCAACCTGAATAATCGCATCATATTTTCCCAGGCTTTCGGTAAAGGCCTTCAGGTGAGGCGGCACAGAGAACGACTTAAAGATCCCGCCCTTGCCCAGATGCGCCATCATGATATCGGGCATCAGACGATTCGCCACTTTACGCTTAAACGAACCGACCAGACCTTTACCTGATTTGCTGTTGTGCAGATACAGCGCATCCTGTTGAATATCCTGCTGGAGCAGATAACCGGAGCTGGTTGGATAACGGCTAATAACATCAATGTCTAAATCACTGCGTGCAGACTTCATTGAATCGATTAGTCCACGAAGAATCGCGCCATCCCCGCGATTCCCACACGTATGGTTACCCACCAATAAAATTTTCATAACAACTCCGAATAAATTTTTTTAATTCTGTAAGCCGCCCAGATCCGAAATGGGCAAAATGAACGCTGTTTAAAGTCATGCTTTACGGGATAACGCACCCAAAGGTACTGCTCCTGTTAAACCGGCCGCCTCCATTCTGGCGGCCCTGATACAAGGGGTTATGACTTAATCGCGAAGTAAGGCAACGCAACCTGTTTACCGTTGATCACCACGGAAACAAAGCCTTCCGGCTTACTGGTATCGACCTGCCCGGCGGAGAGCGGACGGGAAGCCATCAGCAGATCGCCCTGCTCGTTGGCACCCACGCCCGCTTTGCCGTTGTGCAGGCTGAAACGCTGCGGCGCGCGTTTGGCCGCGTCACCCGATGGCGGATTGCCCTTCTCCATCTTTGCATTGACCCGCGCACAGCGACCGGTCACAAAACGATCTTTACCGGTGGTTTTCACCAGCACGGCCGCCGACGGCGTCCAGCCCGCCAGTTTGACGAAGATACGGATATCGGTGTCATGCTCAGCCACGTAGCGCACATCCACAATCGGGCTGCTGCCTTCGGCCGACCAGCTCGCTTCCGACAGGTCTTTCTTGCGCTGCACGTGGATCACTGCGCGGCCGCCGGTGGTCTTGTCGCCAATCAGGTTCATCAGCGGCTTATCGCCACTGCCATTACTGAACTGCGACTGACCGAAGATTTCGATCTCCCACGAATCACCCACCGTCGGTGAGTAGAGGCTGCCAAGGTCAAACCAGGTCTCCTGGTTCGTATTGTTCTCTAAACGCCAGCGCGAGGTGATGTAGTTATAATTCAGGCTGCCATCCAGCGCGACGCCGTAAGACTCCACACGGGTCGAGCCCATTTCCCAGATACTGAGCAGACGATCGCCCTGCATGGAGTTATCTATCCAGCTGCCCGACTGCAGGCTGGTCTGACGCATATTCAGGCGGCTGTTATGGGCGATAAGCGGATTCTTACAATCTTCCAGGCTTAATGCATCGATAATCCACTGGCCGTTGGAGATATCGCCTGGATTATCACAGTGCTCAATCCAGCCATTGTGAATAATCGACTGGGCGCAGCGCGCCAGGTTAAGAACCTTGCCGCCGCGACAGTGCTGCGCATTGAAGTTTGACAGCTCGATTGCGGTACTGTGATCCCAGTTGCCCTGCTTCTGACCAGACCAGCCTGCTTTGATCACATCACCGCTGCAGCGTGAGGCGTACCACTGATCGATTTTGCAATCGAGCGTATCCTGCAGACTGATGGCCGTGCCGCCTACTGCGGTAAAGCGCAGGCAGGCCCCACGGAAAAATTGTCCGCCATGACACGTGTTATGGAAAAAGCCCTGCTGATTCGGGTTTTTATCGCTATTACCGTTAAAAATCAGGTTAGAAAGCTCGACCCGACGGGCATTCATCTCAAAAACAAAATCTGACTTACCATCAGAGACAATCGTGGTCGCCGGGAAGTAGCCGAAGTTAACCATCGCCCCTGAGATGCGGAATAGATTGAGATTCTTCTCGCCCAGATTACAGGCGGAAACCATAAAGGTCCCGGCCGGGAACTGGACGCAGATCTGCTGGTTAGCCTGCTGTGACCAATTGAACATTGCCATAATGGCAGGGGCTGTATCGGTCTGGCCATCGGCAATCGCACCGAAATCAAACAGCGTCAGACGGTTGAAATCGTCTACCACACGACGCCATGAGAAGCCCTCACCGGCAATGTTTACGCCGCCATCATTCTGAGTGGACTGGAAGCTACCGACAAACTCACCGCCGCCGACTTCCCGTCCTTCATGCCAGCTTTTGAGCTTAACCTTGGCCCCTTCAAACAGCGGACGGGTTTTGCGTAACTCCGCGACAGACGCGATCTCGCCAATCAGCTGATAACCCGCCGGCTGCGCCAGACGCTGACTGAAATCAGCGGCGCCCGGACGGCTGACATCGGCGATATTAAACAGGGTCTGACCGTTGTTGTCCTCGACCGTCATCGAATGAGAAGGATCGGCAATCAGTGCAGCGTTGTCCTGAATAAACTGGGTAAAATTGCCCTTGTTCAGCGCGATAGGCTGAGCAATCTCAGACACTTTACCGCTGGCATCGCGCAGGAAGACCGGAATCTGGTTACCCGGTTTGCTGGCATCCACACCCGCTTTACCAATCCAGAGTTTGCCCTCAAAGCCCTGCCAGAACTGTGGTGGCATGGCGTAGACATTCTCTGGCGTCAGGATAGGCACGTCGCCTTTAGGGATAGCAGCCGCATCAACCGGCTTCAGGGCAATGCCGTTACTTTTTGCAGCGTAGCTGGAAAAGGTGCTCACGGAGAGAGCCCCCACCAGAGCGGAGGCGGCGGTCTGTAAAACTTCTCTTCTTTTCATGCATCAATTCCCGTAGTCAATAAGGCCATTGGCCATGGCGGTGTCCCTGAGGCACGTCGCAAGTGAGCTTTTCCAGCTTCTGTTAAACCAATGACAGCCAGCTTTGCTTAATCTGGTTACCGTCAAATTTCAGCGCGGTTTGTCTGGTTTTTTTGCTCATGGCATAGAACAGCGCGTCATCGGTGGCAAGCTGCTCCATTCGGGCCAGAAACGTGGCTTTGTCATTCATCGGGACCAGGAATCCATCTTCACCGTGGTTGATGATCTCCTGCGGCCCGGTCGGGCAGTCATACGCGACGACCGGCAGTGACCAGGATTTCGCTTCCAGCAGCACCAGTGGCAAACCTTCATAGCGCGACGTCATCAGCGCCATGTCGCTGTCGCGATAATAGTCATTGATATTGCTGACCTTGCCGACAAACTTCACGCTGTCGGTAATGCCCAGCACGGCCGCCTGGTCATGCAGTTGCTGACGCAGTTCGCCGTCACCAGCAATCACCAGCGTCCAGTCGGCATGAGTGCGGGAGAAGTCGCGCCAGATATCCAGCAGCAGATCAAAGCCCTTCTGATTATCCAGACGGCCCACCGCCAGCGCCTGGCGATGACGGGTCTGACGCTGATAGCCTTTGTATACCACCGGGTTGGGGATTGGCTTGCTGGGAATGCGCCAGCGGCTGAACACCTGATGATCTTTTTCGGTCAGAACAATCACGCGATCGTAGTAGCGCAGCAGCAGAAACTTGAGGAACTTAATCGGTTTGCTGAAGGAGTTAATGGCGATATGTTCGCAGGCGTAGGCTTTGCCTCGCTTCTTCTTCATGGCCAGCAGATTCCAGAAGGCGAACATCACGCTCAGGCGACCCATGCTGATCAGGAAGACGGTATCGAAACCCTCTTCGTTAATTCGCGCTACCGCGCTTTTAATCGGGTTGCTCTGCCCTTCGAAGCTGACGATTTCTCTGACATGCTCAAACGGATAAAAGGTTTTACCGCTACCTTCCAGCGAGTAGATGGTGACGTCATGCGTTTCGCCAAGACACTCTGACATAAAGTTACAGATGTTCTCGGTGCCCGCATACGAATAAGCATCTTTGATCACCAGGACAATTTTTTTCATGAAACGCTATCCACCTCAAATTTTAAAGACAATCCTGCCGACAGGCTTAACGATGCTTAAGGGTAAATAGCACACCATTCACCATATACCAGGCGTAATAGTAATAGATTTTTAACGGATTGTTTTTATAGATAATTCTTAATAGTTCAAGGTGCCACTGGGCCGCTTTGTTCTTATTACGCGAAAGGGAATCGCCTAACTCGTAATAGTTGACCAGAATCGTCTGAATTACGCGTGCCTGCTTATAGCGGGTGAATAATTCATACAAAAACAGGAAATCTTCGTGTCCTTTTCGCTGGAAGAACAGACCCTGCGGTGGACGGCGGAAACAGACAGAAGAGAAACAGACGCGATACTGCTTCTTCACAAAGTTTTCCTGCTGCAGGTAAGGTTTGCTGTAGGTGATGTCGTGCTCAGCTTTGCGGGTTTTATAGTGATATTCGGTAATCACAAAATCATCACCCGCCGCGATGGCCGCAACCTGCTGGGTCAGTTTATCGGCGTGCCACTCATCGTCGCTGTCGAGAAACGCGATAATCTCTTCAGTCGCCGCGCGCAGCCCGACGTTGCGGGTCTCTGCTGCACCCATGTTGACGGCGTTATCCAGAATAGTAATGCGCGGGTCCTGACAATGCTCGCGCACAAATTCCAGCGAGTCATCGGTGGACTTATCATTGACCAGATAGAGGTGCCAGTCAGTATAGCGCTGATTGATAACCGATTGCACAGCGCGTAATACCGTCTGACGTGCATTATACATAGGCATGACAATGCCAACGGTTCCAACAGAAGTATTCATCTTCAACCCTGAATTAAACGAAAAGAGAGGTGCTCCTGGCGTCAGGAGCAGAACGAGGCGCGGCGTGCGTCAGGAGTGTGCTTTCTCACCGCCGAAACGTGCTTTGACCTTGTCTTTAACCCGGTTCATAAAATAAGCACGGTTGTCTTTATTGGTGAGGAAGAAGTAACGCGCAAAGCTCAGGCTCGCCATCAGCGACTTGCCATCCATTTTGTAGCGCAGCGGCAGCTTAAAGGCTTTGTAGGTGTGGATATCACGCGGGGTAAGATGCGGCTTCATGCTATCAAGCCAGAACATCGAGTAGTTCACCGATTCGCCTTTGTGTTTCGAGCCAAATTTCGTGACCAGGTGGTAGTTCGCCAGCGGTGCGGCGATCATGACAAAGTCATAGCCCATGCGGTCGGCACGAATGCAGAAATCATAATCCTGATGACGGATGTAGCGGGTATCGAACTGAATCTTCGTCGCGTCTTCGCGCTTCAGCACAATCGTGCTGGTCTGGATAAAGCCGTAACAGCCGAACAGATATTCCGCAACGGTTTCATTTTTACCCGGTGGCTGCATCGGCATCACTTTCAGGAAGGTCCCATCCTGGTAGATATTCACCTGGCTGAAAATGACGACGTTCTTTTTGCCCTGGGCTTCCAGCTGCGCAATTTTTTCGCTCACCTGCTGCAGTTTGTCCGCGGCCCACTCATCATCGGCGTCAAGGAAGCTGACATAATCACCGGTCGCCAGCTCTATACCTTTATTACGCGCACCGGCTCCGTTGAGCTTAACCTCAGAGAGCACAAGATTGATGTCGAGATCCTGGTAGCGTTCGCTGCGAACCACCTCCGCCAGCGCGGCGGCATCCGCCGATTTATCATCCACGATGATGACTTCAAAATTGCGATACGTCTGCGCCTTAACGCAATCCAGCGTAGTTACAATCGATTCTGACGCATTGTAAGCGGGGATCACGATAGAGAAGCGAATGTCCTTCATTGCCAGCACCTCATTAAAAACATTTACAATTCAAATATATAACGTTTGGACGTGGCAGGGTAACCGGTGATGTCCTAAATTGTTGCCGAAGCGTTGGCCGCCTCTTTTTTCTTCTGACTGCTGGTGATAAAGGGCTTCTCAACGCAGAGATAGGTCAGTCTGGCGACATAGAAGGAGGCCACAAAGAACAGCGTGGAAAGCAAGGTGTAGAAGACAAAGTTATGCTGAATCAATGATTCTGGAATCATCTTGATAAAATAGAGCACGATGCCGTGGATCAGATAGAGGCTGTAGCTGACCTCACCGACCGACATCAGGGTTTTACTTTCCAGCAGGCCGAACAGCGAATTGCCGCTGCTGATAATGAAAAACACCACGGCCAGCAGGCAGAGGAAAATCAGGTAGTAGAACGTACTACTGGTAAAGAACAGCGCGATAACGGCCAGAGCAATGGCCATTGCCGTCGCCAGACCTGAAGAGCGGAAAGCCATAAAGCGGTCTCGGTAATGCCATGCCAGATACCCGGTTGCAAAGCCCAGCACCGGACGGGGATCGGTATAGGCGGTGCCCCAGAGACGCAGCGCGATAGCGACGGCCAGAATTCCGCCAATCGATCCCATGATCAGCAGCATCTTAAAGCGGCCACCGGTGGCACGATTCAGCAGGTAGATGAACGGAATTGACAGATAGAGCAGCCATTCCAGTCGCAACGTCCACTCGACACCCGCGTTGATATTAGCCGTCGGAATTGAACCGATATGGTAATTGCCGATAAACAGGAACCAGCGCAGACCGTCCACCAGCATTGCGCCGCTCGCCACCACATCCCCACTGAACCAGCCAATGACCACGATCAGCAGTGCAGAGAACCAGAACATCGGCACAATGCGCCGCACGCGTGACTTCAGCAATTTGCGTGTCAGTTCAGCGGTGGTCAGCTTGTCGTTGTCCAGCCAGCGATAGAACAGAAAAGCTGAGATCATGAAAAACAGGGCGACACCGAATTTACCGGAGTTGGCAAAAAAGTTTCCCTGCGACACCCATGCAAAATAGTCTTTATCAAAGATCCACTCATGGTCGAGTGAATAGACGTAATGCGCAAAGTGTGAAAAGGCGACGATGCTGGCCAGCAGCGCACGCAATCCCGAGATACTTTTAATACCGCTGCCGTTATAAACGCCGCGATGGAATGAAAATAACCGTAATACCATCAGTGCCATGACTAATGACAGCACCATCATGAGTACGTACATACCGCCCTGCTCCTTCTGTTTTTAAATAACTTAATTAGTGAGTCGATTTAAAAACGGCATCAAAATCGTGGCTCAGCAGCGCGAACGTCTGCTGCGCTTTTAACAGATAAAGATCTTTCGTCGGGTGAATACAGTCAGGAGACATCTGACTGTTCCACGTTTTCTGCTGCTTAATCAGTTCATACTGTCTTACTACCGGGACCTGCTGTTCGCGGGCCACCGCATTTATCTGATAGACATAAGGCCAGACATTCCATTGCTCTGCACGGCCACACAGCGGATTAGGCTGCTGCAGCACCACCTGTTTGCCATGCGCTTTCGCCGTTTTCACCAGGCCCGTCAGGATACGGTTAAAATCCTGCGGGCTTTCTGCGCCATGAGAGTGGTTTTTACCTGAAAAGACGCGCGCATCATTGATGCCATAGTTGATGAGAATGATGCTGGCATCGGATTGCGCCATACGCTGTTCCCAGCTCTCTTTCGCGTTAATCAGTTCTGAAACCTGTGCGCCTGGCGAACCATGATTCTCAATACGGATGTCCGGGCCATATTTTTCCTGCAGCATCTGCTGCAGATAAGTCATTTCATTCTCTTTGCTGATGACATTACGTCCGCCAGAAGAGGTCACACCGGCGGTCGTCGAGTCGCCATAGGCTGCGATAACAACCGCAGCCGGAGCATCGGCTGCCTGCACCATTAACGGCGCAGCAATCACTAACAGGGGGAGGAATCGAATCATTTTCAGCTCTCGTCTTAGTGAACTAACTTGAATTCACGCGCCACTTCATACCCCACAACCGCCTGTTTAAGCGAGATGGTGTTGTAGTAGAGGTAGTACATCTGGAAGAAGACAAACATCGCAAACATCGCGGGCTTCCAGGCTCTCTTAGACTGGTAGATCAACAGCGTCAGCACTATTGGCTCTACCTGCAGCAGGTAGTTTGAGAGACGAGCGCCCGATGAGTAGTTGTAGAAAAAGATCCTGATACCCCCCCCGATTGCGAAGGTAATAATCAGCAGGTAATTCAGTCGCCAGACATCATAATTGTCACGCTTCAGGCGGTTCGACAGCATGAAGTAGACAAAAATAAAGACCAGCGCCACGTTTTTCAGGTTCGAAACCGAGAAAACACTGCCGGTACTGGCTGTCGCTGCGTTGTCATTGTTGTAGCCAGCGGCCCTCTCCCCTAATCCCCCCAGATGGCCGGCAATGGCTGTAACGAAGCCCATCCCACCCACTTTCGAAGCCGGAATACTCAACACAATAATCGCAATCGGGAACCAGCGACGTTCACGCAGGAACAGGAAGGGGATCAGCGTGACCACCATGACCGCAGTATTGTGGCTGATAAATGAGAGAACAAAGAAGCCAAACGCCAGCCAGTAACGCTTCAGATAAAGCGTCCAGATTACTCCCAGGAAAAAGGCCGAGCTCAGACCAAAACGGATCTGGTTAACATCTTTGTTAATAAAGATATGGGCCGAATAGAGCGCCAGTGCCAGCACCGGATAAGGTGACATCTTTTTAAAGAAGATGGCGTTCGTCCCCACCGCGAGGATCGAGAAGACAAACAGAAAGGCGCTGGCATTATGGGAAACCAGGCTGGTCAGCCAAGCAATGGCAAAGATCAGCGGTTCATAGCGGAAAAATGCTACGGTATTGAAGAAGCCGTTGACCTCGATGCGCCGGACGAAATCTTCAAAGAAGCTGCGGTACTGATAATCATCCATGCCGGTGCCAAGTCCGCGGATACCGCCGAACACAATCAGCGTCACGGTCGCGATGCAGAGCAGATAAGTCAGAATATGGGAGGTGCGTTCGTCTTTTTTTAGCAATATTTCAAACAGCGAAAGCAGCAGTAAAAAGCCTGATACATACCAATATGGAGCCATGGTGTGATTCCTTAATTCCACAAGTTCTCATGCCAGCAATAATCACGCTTCGCCTTCCCGGCTTGCTTTTCCGGGTCTGATAGCACGGTCACAAGTTGCGTGCAGGCGATGCCATGCTGGTGATGAATTCTGTTGAGTGACGCTCGCCATGCGATTTATAGAGGTATCGCTTTCGTGGGTTTGGACAGAATAACCTGTGTAAATTGATGCGTGTCGTCATTCAAAGGGACGATAAAAAGGGGCGGTCAGACCGCCCCCTGTTTATTACTCAATGATCAGCTTTTTTCGGGCTTGCTGTAGTCATAGGCATAGTAGTCATAACCATGGCCATATGAATTAGCAGCTTTACGCACCACGGCGTTGAGGATCACACCTTTAATCTCAATACCGTTCTGGGCAAAGCGCTTGAAGCTGACGTCCACTTCTTTGGTGGTGTTGGCTTCGAAACGCGCCACCATCAGTGAGGTGCCGGCCAGCTTACCGATAATGGAGGCATCGGTGACGGCCAGGATGGGTGGCGTATCGATTAACACCAGGTCGTAGTTCTTGCTCGCCCATTCCAGCAGCTCACCCATGCGACGATGCATCAGCAGCTCAGACGGGTTTGGCGGAACCTGACCACGTGGCAGGAAGTCGAAACCGTACACGCCCTGCTGAATCAGCGCCGGACTGAACTCAGTTTTGCCAGACAGCACGTTTGACAGGCCAGATTTGTTATCCGCGCCCAGCAGTTCGTGGGTATAACCACGACGCATGTCGCCATCGATAAACAGAACACGCTGACCTGCTTTCGCGACCAGAGTCGCCAGGTTGGCACAGATAAAGGTTTTACCGATACCCGGGCTGGCACCGGTGATCATCAGGATGTTGTTTTTCGCTTCCATCATGGCGAAGTGCAGGCTGGTACGCAGACTACGAATCGCTTCAATGGAGAGGTCAGTCGGATTACCCAATGCCAGCAGCGTTTCGTGCGGATCGGTTTTCACCTTACTGCCACGGCGCGCCAGTGCTTCGGTATCCTTCTTACGCTGCCAGTCAGACAGTGGAACGCTGGCATAGACATTCATACCCAGCTCTTCCAGCTGATCCGGATTCTCAATGCCGTGATGCAGCAGTGCTTTGAGCAGAACCAGACCTACTGATACGAACAGACCCAGAATCAGGCTCGCAGCAATGATCAGCAGCTTCTTCGGTGCAACCGGTGAGTTAGCGGTCTGCGCGCTGTCAATGATGCGGACATCACCCACGGTGCTCGCCTTGCTAATGCCCAGCTCCTGCTGACGGTTCAGCAACTGCATGTAGATCTCCTGACCAGACTGAACGTCACGGGTCAGACGCAGGATTTCCTGCTGAGTCTGTGGCATGCCAGAAATTTTCTTGTTCAGCTGAGCCTGCTCACCTTCCAGCGTTTTGCGTTTTTCCAGCAGCGCGCGGTAAGTCGGGTGATCTTTGGTGAACAGCTGGGAGACTTCTGCTTCACGGAAGGTCAGTTCGTTCAACTGACTCTGCACGCTGACAGAGGAGTCCAGGGCAGATTTCGCTTCCAGTGACAGGTCAACAGATTCGTTCTGACGACGGAAGGTATTCAGCTTGTTCTCTGCTTCATCCAGCTTGCTGCGAACGGCAGGCAGCTGCGTGCGTAAGAACTCCAGGCTTTTCTCGGCCTGCTCTGACTTGCGTTCAACGTTCTGTAACAGATAGTTGTTCACAATCTGGTTCAGCACTTTGCTGATCTGCTCCGGATCTTCACCCAGATACTCCAGACCCAGTACGCCGGTATCTTTACCTTTGTCTGCCACGGTCAGGTTAGAGAGCACAGAACGGATCGCCTGCAGGTCATTCAGCTTGGTCACGGTGAAGCTGGTGCCTTCATCGGCATGAATCTCGCTTACCAGCATGCTGATGTCGCCGTGCGACTCCAGCTGGCCGACTTTACCTTTGAACAGCTCATCGCCATCTTTAGAGACGGTGTAGCTATCCGGACCGGTCACTTCCAGTTCAACGTTACGTTTGTCGATAGTGCGTGGGATTTCCAGACGCGAAATCGCGATACTGGCGGGTTTGTTGCCCATCAGGCGCGACAGACCCTTGCCGATGACCGGTAAGTAGTTCTGCTCAACCACGGTATCCAGACCCAGATCGTCAACGGTTTTGCCGATGACCATACGGGATTCCAGAATCTCGATTTCCGTATCAGAGGCAGGTGTCGGTGGCAGAATGCTGTCAATCTCGTTCAGAACGGTGCTGGCATTCTTCTGCTCAACCTGAACTAATGCATCAGCGCTATAAATCGGTGTCGCAAACAGTGTGTAGAGTGTTCCCGCCAGCATGAAAAATGCAGTAACGGCAACAATGATCCAGCGATGGTCAATGAGCTGTCCCACAAGATGTGCCAGATCCCATCCATTCGACTCCTCGCCCGGCGCGGTTCTGACCTTATTTTTTATATTCATGGATAATCCCAACTATCGGCTTAATACGTTGACCCATTTCTGGGTAGCGTTTTCCAGTAATCCGTAAATCTCTTCAAAGGCCTCACGGCTTTTTCGGTACGGATCCGCAATTTCTTTCTGATTGAGCCAGTGCCCAAGCAACATGGTTTTGCCACGTGCGGCGGGGTCGATGCGATTCACCTGTTCAATATGTCGCTTCTCCATGACCAGAATCAGGTCAGTGTTGCGGCACATTTCGGCTGTTAACTGTTGTGCCTGATGGCCTTCCAGCGACAGACCCTGCGCTTCGGCAACAGAGGATGCCATTTTGTCGGCCGGGTGGCCGACAAGCGCCCCCAGGCCGGCAGAGCGAACATCTAAATCGGGCAGCGCACGTTTAAACAGGCGCTCTCCGGTCGGAGAGCGGCAGATGTTGCCAACGCAAACGACTAACACGGACGTAATCATGGTCAGACCTTAGTTCGACCAGTTGCGGATACGCAGTGCGCTCTCGCTCACATCGTTGATACCCGCAATGGTTGGCAGTAATTGCGAGATCACACGGTTCCAGCGCGTCAGCGGCGTTGAGGTGACATACACGATGTCATATGGCTGAAGCTGGAATTCGGTTCCCATCACCATGGATGCCGCATCTTTGGTGTTCAACTGATAGATGTTGGCAATCTTATTGCGATCGGTGCCGCGCAGTGGACGGATAACGAAGACGCCGGTGGCGTCAGAGGTGGTTTGATCCATCCCGGCCGCGTTGCCCAGTGCTTCCGCCAGCGTCATGCCGCTACGGTCCATTTTCAGGGTCGCCTGCTGCTTCACTTCACCCATCACGAAGATTTTCAGATCATCGTTACGCGGAACGTAAAGGATATCGCCCGGATAGAGGAGGTGGTTCTGGCTCAGGTCGCCATTCTGCATCAGTGCCTGCAGAGAGACGCGCTGTTCACGACCGTTGTGCGTCAGCACGACGTTACGCCAGTCAGCATCAGGGGCCAGGCCGCCAGCAGCGTTAATCGCGTCCAGAATCGTCAATGGCACGTTAGTGATCGGCTGCTGACCTGAAGTCGTGACCGAACCGGTGACATAGGTTTTCTGTGATTTGAACGAGGCGATGCTCACATCAACCTGTGGGCTTTCAATGTACTGTGCCAGGCGGCGTGCTACTTCGTTACGCACTTCGCCAACAGTACGGCCCGCTACACGCACACGGCCAATGTAGGGATAGAAGATAGTGCCGTCAGAATGTACCCAGTTGCCGGTGTCGCTGGCGCTACGGTACTGGCCCGCAGGTGTCGTCAGTTCCGGGTGATCCCAGACCGTCACGGTCAGGACATCGCCCACACCGATACGGTATTCATAGTTCTGAATTTCGTTCTGCAGTGAAGGGTTCGCCTGAGCCACCAGAGGCTTAGGACGCATTTTCTCAACCAGTGAAGGCGTTAACGGGAAGACGTTGACATATTTATCGATGTCAAAGTTGCTATCCTGTTGCTCAATAACATCTTTTCCTGATGTAGAAAGACGAGAACCGGGTTCGACAGTACACCCGACAAGGAATGTGGCGGATACCAGCAAGGGTATCAATTTCATTTTGATTGTAATCATTTAGATCTTCGCTATCAGTTATTTATTGATAGAGGCGAAACCGCCGCTGTGTAAGCGTCCAACAAAAAGTAAATCCTGGCTGACTTAAGCCTTAAGCTCTGAACCTGTCGTTCATTATCCTTGCTCCACTTGTTATAAGTAGTGGCCATCAACCAGGGTGTACCCGAAACGCCTTGCATCATAGCGGACTATAGATGCACTGCGATATCCCTGATGATGGCCGCTATTAACGACACGCCTGACAACGGCATAACACCTCGGAGCGCGCGTGAGCACGCTCATTCCGACTCACGATTAATAGGCACCGTCGCGTTTCAACACCACGCCCACTGTTTTAAACAGAATGGCGATGTCATTCCACAGTGACCAGTTTTTCACGTACCACGAGTCGAAATAGACGCGGGTTTCATAGTCAACATCATTACGACCGCTGACCTGCCACAATCCCGTCATGCCTGGTTTAGCCATCAGGTAATAATCAACATCACCAGCATAACGACAGAGTTCATCTTCAATGACCGGACGAGGCCCGACCAGACTCATATCACCGCGCACCACGTTCCAGAGCTGAGGCAACTCATCGAGGCTTGTTTTACGGATGAAGTGGCCCACTTTAGTAATACGTGGATCATTTTTGAGTTTGAAATCTTTATCCCATTCCGCACGCGCAATCGGATCAGTACGAAGCACTTCTTCCAGCACTTCTTTTGAATTAATCACCATTGAACGGAATTTCAGACATTTGAATTTACGGCCATTCATGCCGACACGTTCGTGACCATAAATCGGTGGTCCGCCATCACGGCCAACCAGGAAGCCCAGGACCAGCAGTGCCGGCATCAGCATCAGAATAATCGACAGTGCACCGACGATATCAAAGGCTCGCTTCAGGAAACGCGAAGTGCGTTTTGCCAGGTTATTCTGAACCCGCAGGATCATCACTTCGTGGCTGAAGATATAGGCCATATCAGTACCGTAAAGCGGTACACCGCGTAGCGTCGGGATGACAGAAACTGAACGACAGTTGTGCATCGCCAGCGATTTCAGCCACACATCGCGATACTGACTCTGCTCATATTCTACTGCCACGATAAACTGGGTTTCGCTGTTAGTCAGGCTCCACAGCTCTTGCTCGTCGCGCAGAACCGGTACGCCGTTCATGATCTCCTGAGGACAGGTTCCGTCAACGTCATAGAAGGCGATGACGTCAAATCCCATGACCTCTTCACTTTGCAGCGCCTGCCAGGCTTCGTGCGCATTTTTGCTGCTGCCGATAATAATGGTCTGTTTTTTCCACAAGCCATTTTTATTCAGCAGACGCTTAGCCAGCGCGCGACAGGTCGGAATTAAAATCAGCGCCAGAATCCAGGTCAGTAACCAGACGAAACGCGACATCTGCCACTGTGACAGCGCGGTAATCGACAGGTCGATAACAGAAAATATAAGAATGGTACGAAAAACTTCTTTTAATTCGAACCAGAAAGGTTTGCGGTAAGTGTAGTGACGCAGCCTTACCCAGAACCAGCCAATACAAATTACCGACAGGCAAATGTGTGTGGCAATTTTTAAATTCATTTCTTTTTCAGAAATATCTGCCAGCGGCGAACCTGACTGAGCATTAATTAGCATCATCGCCACAAATAACGCTGCGTTGAAACAAATTAAATCTGAACATGCCAGCATTAATTTGGTAATAAGACTTTTAAACGTAAATTCAGTATCGCGCATATTTAACTCTTTATTTTATTTCCTTAAACCCGCAACGGCTATCGCCTGTTTAATCGTTAAGCGATGAAACCTTTCCAGACTGAGCCGTTTCTAAGGGGAGCTCCTGCGGCGTTTACGCCAGTGATCTTAACCATGACACCAATAATATTGTGATGAATACCAACAGATTACTCTGACTTTACGCACCGCCAGCACTGCTCATTTTATCAACGAAAAACGCGATTCAGGCACGCTACCGCCCTTGGCTGTCGCTGCCAATATCGCTGTCATCATTCATATTGCTCCCCGTAATGCGTTTACGTTACCGCAGCGCATCATACAGACGTTTTTTAGCGAATAACTCATTCGTCACATTTCGATTAATGTCGAATAGGCACGCAAATTACGACTCTGGGACAGGGTTTGCTAACTTGTTGCTATACTAGTTATTACTGGCTTGTTTACAAGCAGGTCCCGCCATCCCTGGACTATTTTAGGAAAAAGACTACCAGCAATTAGTATTGATGCCTGACAGGCAGTGCAATCCTTTCTGTACAATTCGGATTAATGCCATACTCCCGGTGAGATAAATCTCATAAGCCCGGCAGGTGAATATCACTTTCCCGTGACAAAATGACTCAGAATAGTCTTCTCTACACCCTGTGAATTTAATCAAAGCGTCACACTGTTATGTTCATATTTTGCACGATATATCGCGCTGTGCTGGTTATCCCTCCCTGCCCTGCCATTTGTACGCGGCTTCGCACTCCACTATCATCAGAGAAAACCCAATTTAAGACATTCAGGTGAACAACACATGCTGGAGGTAATTGCAGATCCCTCGCTTTGGGCGGGATTAGTAACGCTAATCGTTCTGGAACTGGTTTTAGGCATCGACAATCTGATCTTCATTGCCATCCTGGTTGAGAAGCTTCCCGGCCCCCTTCGCGACCGCGCGCGCGTAATCGGACTGCTGCTGGCATTAGTGTGCCGCTTATTGCTGCTGGCTTCGCTTTCCTGGCTGGTTACGCTGAAAGAACCCTGGGTTACGCTGGCCGGTCACCCCTTTAGTGCGCGCGACTTACTGCTGTTGTCCGGCGGGATTTTCCTGTTATTTAAAGCCACAACAGAGCTGAACGCGCGCCTTGAAGGCCATGATGACGATGCTGGTCAACAAAAAGGCGGCGCTAAATTCTGGCCGGTGGTGGCGCAAATTGTGGTGCTGGATGCCATCTTTTCGCTGGATGCGGTAATTACCGCCGTCGGCATGGTGAATGAATTACCGGTCATGATGATTGCGGTCACCATCGCCATTCTGCTGATGCTGCTCGCCAGCAAGCCGCTGACCCGCTTTGTGAATAACCATCCTACGATTGTCATCCTCTGCTTAAGCTTCCTGCTGATGATTGGCTTCAGCCTGGTGGCGGAGGGCTTTGGCTTTGTCATTCCCAAAGGCTATCTCTACGCGGCTATCGGCTTCTCGGTAATCATTGAGGCACTCAACCAGCTGGCCCACTTTAACCGTCGGCGTGTGCTGTCGGCGGGTCGCCCGTTGCGCCAGCGCACGGCGGAAGCGGTGTTACGGATGCTGCGCGGTGCAGCGGAACCGGCGGAACTGGATGCAAAAACCTCGTCGCTGATTGCTGACAGCGACGCCAGCATGCTGTTCAACCGCCAGGAGCGGGTGATGATTGCCCGGGTGCTGGGCATGGGTCAGCGCCACGTTAACAGCATCATGACCTCACGCCATGATGTCGAACATATCGATCTCAGTGATGACCCGACAGAGATCATGTCACGCCTCGACCGCAACCAGCACACACGCATTCTGATAACGGACAATTCCAGCGAACCGCTGGGCGTGGTGCATGTCATCGATTTGCTGCACCAGTCGCTGCACCATAATTCACTCGATCTGCGCGCCCTGATTCGGCAGCCGCTGGTCTTTCCTGAACGTCTGACGCTGCTGCAGGCGCTGGAACAGTTCCGGCAGGCCCATACTCACTTTGCTTTTGTGGTGGATGAGTTTGGTTCAGTGGAGGGCGTGGTGACCCTGAGTGATGTGATGGAAACCATCGCGGGCAATCTGCCGAATGAGGCGGGAGAGATTGATGCCCGCTACGATATTCAGATTCAGGGAGAGGGACACTGGATTGCCAACGGCCACATGCCGCTGGAAGACCTGGCGCTCTATGTGAAATTGCCGCTGGACGAGCAGCGTGATTATCATACGCTGGCAGGATTACTGATGGATAAGCTGCAACATATCCCTCAGGAAGGGGAAGTGTTGCAGCTGGGGGATTATCTGCTGCGAACCCTGCAGGTGGAAAATCATCGGGTTCAGAAAGTCGACATTCTGCTGCAGCCCGATAGCGATTACGAGGTGTAAGCATTCACCCGGTTTGACAGCATGCGCCCGCTATGGGCGCATGATTTTCTTCAGGTTCTCTTTGTTCTCGCCCTCTTTCTGACGATCGATCCACTGATTCAGTCGTGACTTCGCTTCACTCTGAAGACGGTCACGCAGCACGGCATCCACCGGCAGAGAATATTGCAGGCTGTTCCAGTCACCATACATACGCAGCGGAACCGGCTGACTGGAGAGCGTCTTCACCAGCGCCTCGTCGCCATGCCAGCCGCTGATTTTCAGCCCCAGGGTGAGGTCCAACTGTTGCTGCACCATGTCGACTTTACCCGCGCCCTGCAGGCCCAGATTCTGACCATTGCCATTGATATCGCTGAAGCTGAGAACGCCTTTATTCAGCGCGACCTGACCACTGATCGACTCAATGCCTTCATCGGCGGCTTCCTGACTGCTGACTTTATCACTGACCCGTGCCACGGCACGCTGCACCATCTGCTGCAGATTAAGCTGTGCCAGCTTCAGGTTACTGGCGCTGATGGTCGCCCTGCCCTGCCAGCGTCGTTTTGCCGCCTCAACCGTCAGCGTATTGCCCCACAGCTCGCCATCAAGGCTCAGATTTCCCTGCAGGCTTTCCGGCAGGTCAAACGCTTTAAGCAGTGGCTGAATGGCAATCAACCGGAGTTGCGGTTTCAGGCTGGCCTGCGTTTCCGGCTGACGAATATCGATGCTGCCGGGAACCGAGAAACTGCCATTGCCCAGTTTGCCGCTAAGCGTGTTCAGTGTCATCAGTCCCTGCTGGTTGCTGGCGTTTACCGCCAGTCCGGTCAGGGAGAGGCCGCGCCATATCACACTATCCGCCTGTAATTTCAGCGCCAGGTTCAGGTCATTCAGCGGAGAGTCGGCATTGCTGCGCTCCCGTGGGGCAGCAATCACCGGGGAACGAGCCACAGTGGCATGCTGCACGCCAGATGTTTCAGAGACCGGCGTGCTGGTGAGCAAATTATCAAGATTCAGCGTGCTGGCTTTCAGATCCAGCGCCAGCTGCTGTGGCGGAGTAATCTGTCCGTTGCCCTGCCCGGTCAGTGTACTGTCGTTGGCGGTGAGCTGCAGATTGCTGAAGGAGAACTGCTGGCGGTCACCATTCCATTCGCCCTGCAGGCTCAGAGAGCCTTTGATTCCCTGAACCGGAATATCGGCACCGGAGAGGGTGTAATCAAGCTGCTGCAACTGGCCGCTGAGACGATGGGGATATTGTGCGGCATCAAGCTGACCTTTGAGATTCAGGGTCGCGTTGCGCTGATTGCGCATCAGACTGGTGCTCAGCGACAGGGTCGCCAGCTTATTCGCGTCCTGTTCCATATTAATATTGAGGTCGCGAAAATTATATTCGTCGCCGCCCGGCTGCTGCCAGATAAGCAGACTGTCGGCTACCTGCAGCTTAGCAATATCAAATGACCAGCCGCTGGACGCCGCGGCTGGCTCCGCATCGCGCGGCCCCTGCGGCGCATTTTTAGCACGCTGCGCACTGCTCTCTGGCGTGACCCGCACGATCGCATTTTTCAGCAGTACCTGACTGACGCTGAGCTGATGGGATAAGAGTGGCCAGAGATCGACATCAAGCCGCATGTTTTCTGCCGAAACCAGCGGCTGGCTGGCACCCGGCGCGGTGAGACTCATCCGGCCTGCCAGGATACTGAGCTGAGGCCAGACGTGCCAGCGCAGATCGCTGCTGACTTCAAGGCGATAACCACTGCGTTGTTCGACCTGTTGCACCATATAGGCACGAAAGTCGTTGGGATTGACCAGCAGCACCAGCGCGCTCATTCCCGTTACGACCACCACTAACAGGATGGCCAGCGTGGTTATCACTCTTTTCATTACATCCTCAAATCAGTCTTTATCGATACGGCTGGCATCAGCGCCCTGCTGACCGCGATATTTCGCATCTTCACGTCGGTTGTAGGGACGCGCAGCCGGGCCTGAAAGCGGTTCAAAACTTAGCGCGCCAATTAACATACCGGGACGCAGCGCCAGCGGCAGTTTACCTGAATTGTAGAACTCCAGCACGATACGGCCCTGCCAGCCTGGATCAATGCGGTGAGCCGTCACATGAACCATCAGTCCAAGACGCGCCAGCGAAGAGCGGCCATCCAGCCAGCCGACCAGATCGTCGGGCAGCGTCACGGACTCCAGCGTCACCGCCAGCGCCAGTTCACCCGGATGAAGGAAAAAGGCTTCGCCATCAGGCAGCACGATCTCATCGCTCATTACCCGGTCCAGTGCCGCGCTCACTTCCTGTTTCGGGCCGCTCAGATCGATAAAGGCCGCGGTATGACCGCTGAAGGTACGGAACTGGTTACCCAGACGCACATCGACCGTGGCACCATTAATGCGCTCGACCGGCGGGCGCGGCTCAATGGCCAGTTTTCCATTGTCCAGCCAGGCTTCGATATCGCGATCGCATAATCTCATTGCGGTAACTCCATGACATAAGTGTAGCAAACCGGCATGCGTGGCTGCCGCCGGTCTGCACCACGTCCGGACGGACGTGCGTTATTCAAAAAACTGGTTGATTTTCGCCTTGAGGATATCGATGGCGATACGGTTTTTTCCGCCGCGCGGCACAATAATATCGGCGTACTGTTTTGATGGCTCGATAAACTGCAGGAACATCGGACGCACGGTCTTCTGATACTGACTCATTACCGAATCCATTGAACGGCCACGCTCATTGACGTCACGTTTCATGCGGCGCATCAGACAGATGTCGAGCGGTGTGTCCACGAAGATAGAGAAGTTGAGTTCCTGGCGCAGACGGGCATCGGTTAACAGCAGAATACCTTCAAGGATAATGACCTTTTTGGCCTTCAGGTGTTGCGTTTGCTGGGTGCGGGTGTGTTCAACATAGCTGTAAACCGGCAGCTCAATATCCTGACCGGCTTTCACCGCCTGCAGATGCTGCAACAGCAAATCATGATCCATCGCACTCGGATGGTCATAATTGGTTTTAACCCTCTCTTCCATGGTGAGGTGACTTTGATCTTTGTAATAAGCATCTTCCGGGATAACCCCGATGTGCTCGTCACCTACCTGATCACGGATTTCACGATAGAGCGTGCTGGCAATTAAACTTTTACCGGATGCGGAAGCGCCGGCAATGCCTACAATCACGCACTGATGAGACTTGTCAGTCATACTTTTTTGAGACCTGATAACTGGAGCCTGCCACTGGTCACACATTACGCGGGCAGTGGACGGGCCGAAATGGAGAGGGTGTGTTCGCGCTAAGTATAGGGATTTCGGCCTTTTGATGCCACAAAAATGGCGTCGGCGACTTTTCAGACTTTCTCCTTTGGACGCCACTCATTTCACCGATAAACTAACGTCACACCATACTATAAATAAAATGGCCTGTGCGGCACGCTGTTCTGACGACGCGTGTCGCAAACGTTCCGACCGAATGATGCATCAGGAGTGGTATGCACTGGAAGACTTTGACCTATTTTGGCGACAGCATGCTGTTGATTCCGACAGCGGTGATTATTGCGCTGATTTTGCCGTGGAAGAGTGACAATCGTCTTACGGTCTTTTACTGGATTGTGGCCTTTGGCCTGGCTGGGCTGACTGTCAGCCTCTCGAAAATCCTGTTTCTGGGATTTGGCATTGGCAGCGCCCGCTTTAATTTCACTGGTTTCAGCGGTCACAGCGCCATGTCCGCCACGCTGTGGCCGGTCATGTTATGGCTGATTTCCGGGCGCTGGAAAGCCCTGTGGCGCATTACGGCGATAGGCGTCGGTTACCTGATCCCCCTGATGGTCGGTTTCTCCCGCCTGGTGATCCACGCCCACTCTAAAAGTGAGGTCGCTACCGGTCTGCTGCTGGGCTTTACGCTGAGCACCGCGTTTCTGATTTCGCAGCGCCGTACCTCATTAAAAGGCTTCAGCTGGCCGCAGGTGGGTGCCGCGCTGTTAGTGCCGTTTGTATTGATGGGTCACGGTCGCGTCGCGACGACGCAGCAGTTTCTGGAGCGCTTCTCTGCCAGCCTCGCGGGCCTGGAAAAACCCTATACCCGCGCCGATCTTTTCCGCCAGTAATCAACACGCTGGCAATCAATTATACCGTGCCCGTCAATTCGCCGAATAACGGGCAATATTGATTTCACCCCTTTTTTCTTTGCCGAATGTGCTAGCATGCAGTCAGAGAATGACTGGTGCCTGATTCGCCGTTGCGGAGCCCTGCACCCTGCCGGAAGTCCGCATGACGATAGAGATCCTGTCCCCGCAAAATAACATGCCAAACCGCTGGCTCTCGGCCCTGGTGCTTGGCTGCGTGGTGTTTGTCCTGACCCTGTTCTGTCTTGAACTGATTGTTGTCAGTGGGAAGATTTCCCCGCTCTGGTTCCCGACCACCTTAATGACCGTCGTGGTTTTCCGCTGCCCGTCACGACAGTTGCCGCTGCTGTTGACCGCTTGTGTGCTGGGCACCGCGGGGGCTAATGCCATCATCATCGGACCTGCTCTCTCTAATATTAAATTCGCGCTGCTTAATCTTATTCAGGCCGGCATAGGTGGCATGCTGCTGCGCGCCCTGCTAAATCGGCGCGCGCCGCTGAATTCGCTCAACGACTGGGCCAGGATGGTGTTGTCAGTCGGCATCGTGACGCCGGTACTTGGCGGCCTGCTCGCGATCTGGACGCTACAGGTCAGCGGTCATGCCTCGTTTCCCTTCTTCTATACCTGGGTAATCTCCGAGATCATCGGCATGCTGGTGTTAGGCCCGATGCTGCTTCTGCTGCCCTGGCCGCTGCGGCGCGCGCAGTTCAGCGATCTGCGCCTGGCCGAATCGCTGCTGACGCTGCTGCTTACCCTCGGGGCCAGTTATCTGGCACTGCGTTTCCTGCCGTGGCCCTTTACCTTTATTGTGGTAATCCTGTTCTGGTGTGCAGTTCGCCTGCCCAAGCTGCAGGCGTTTGTCCTGTTCTTCCTGAACGCCAGTTTTATCTCAATGCTGCTGGCTTTTGATTTGGTCAACGTGGTCAATAACAACAGCGCCCTTGGCCCGGTCTCCAGCTGGCTGCCATTTCTGCTGGTGTTAATCCCCAGCCATATTATGTCGCTGGTGATGGATGCGTCCCGGCGTGAAAAACTTCATATTACTGACAGCGAAACCCGCTTCCGGCATGCTATGGAGTACTCCGCCATCGGTATGGCGCTCGTCGCACCTGAGGGCAACTGGCTGCAGGTGAATCGATCTCTGTGTCAGACTCTGGGTTATCCGGCAGAAGAGCTGAAGCGTCTGACCTTTCAGCAGATTACCCATCCCGACGATCTCTCACTCGATTTGCAGCATGTGAGCCGGCTGCTGGAAGGCGAGATTGATACTTATACCTTCGAAAAGCGCTATTTCCGTAAGGATGGCGAAATTGTCTGGGCGCGGCTGACGGTCTCGCTGGTGCGCGACAGCAGTCATGCCCCGCTCTACTTTATTGCGCAGATTATCGATATCTCAGAGCTGAAGCAGAGTGAGCAGGTGAACCGCCGGCTGATGGAGCGTATTACGCTGGCCAACGAGGCGGGCGGCATCGGCGTGTGGGAGTGGAACCTGCTGACCGGCGAGATGTTGTGGGATAAGCGCATGTACGCCCTGTTTGGCCTTGCGCCGCATGAGTCGCCCAGCTATGACCTCTGGATCCATCTGCTGCACACCGCCGATCGGGAATATGCCGCGATGACGGTACAGCAGGCAATTGAACTGCGCAGCGCGTTCCACATGGAGTATCGCGTAGTCAATGCTGAAGGACAGCGCTGGGTACGTACCCAGGCTAACCGGCAACTGAGCAAAGAGGGGCGCATTGAGCGCATGCTGGGTATCTGCCAGGACATCACGCCACTCCGCAACCTGAATGAAGCACTGTTTCAGGAGAAAGAGCGCATGGCGATCACCCTGGATTCCATCGGCGAAGCGGTGATCAGCACCGATAAAGAGATGCGCGTCGCCTTTATGAACCCGGTAGCAGAAAAGATGAGTGGCCTCTCGCAGGAACAGGCAGCCGGTCAGCCGCTGAGTGAACTGCTGCATATCACTCAGGGGCGTAACGGCCCGGAAGTCGAAAATCTGCTGTTATGCCAGCTGCCGGCGGAAAAAATCACCCCTGGGCTCGCGGAAGATCTGGTGCTGCATACGCCCGAAGGCGGCCATATCGATATTCACTACAGCATCACACCGCTGCGCTCCGAAGCGGGCCTGGAACAGGGTGCCGTCATGGTTATTCAGGATGTCAGCGAATCCCGCAAACTGATGAAGCGGCTGAGCTATAGCGCGCTGCATGACACCCTGACCCGCCTGCCGAATCGTGCCAGTTTCGAGCTTCAGCTTAAACGTCTGCTGTTTGATGCCGCTGAACATCAGCATCAGCATGTGCTGGTGTTTATCGACCTGGATAAGTTTAAAGCGGTCAATGACAGCGCCGGACACGCCGCAGGCGATGCGTTATTGCGTGAGCTCTCTGATTTAATGCAGCAACATCTGCGAAGCAGCGATTTCCTGGCCCGGCTGGGCGGTGACGAGTTTGCGCTGCTGATGCCAGATTGCGAAGTCGCTCAGGCGCATGACGTGGTGCAGCGCATCGTCGCCGCGGTCAATCATTACCGGTTTCAGTGGCTGGGCCGCCTTTATCATGTGGGTGCCAGCGCGGGCGTTACGCAGATTTCAGCGGATAACTGCCAGAGCGGCGACGTGCTTTCGCAGGCGGATATCGCCTGTTACAACGCCAAACGCAGCGGGCGCGGACGGCTGGTCATCTATGAACAGCATCGGTTACCGCTGCCAGGTAATCATCAGGGCATGGATGCAGCAATGATTGATGCGCTGCAGATCGAACTGCCTGCCTGGGCCGTTGCGCCGCCCAAAACACCGCAGGCAGCCTTTATCTGGCTGCTTGAGGTTCAGCTGTTAACGGCTGACGGGCTGCTGGTGGATGAAACGTTGCTGCGCAATAACCTGTCTGACGATACGCTGCGGCGGCAGCTGGATAACACTATTCTGGATGCTTTTTTCCGTCACGATGTGCAGAGGCTGAATAACAAAGGCATTCCGGTGATCCTGCCACTCAATGCACAGGTTCTGAGCGATGCCGCCTGTGTGCAGCAACTCTGTCAGCGCTTTGTTGCCGAGGGTCTCTCCGACAGCCGCTGTGGTTTCGCTTTCCCTGCAGCCAGTGTGCTCAGCAAAGGCGATCAGCTCTATGCCGCACTAATGCAACTGCGGCAGTGTGGCTGTCGTGTCGTGTTGCAGCATTTTGGCCGTAATCTGGATGCCTTCAATCTGCTGAGCGACGAA
This sequence comes from Pantoea alfalfae, assembly GCF_019880205.1. NCBI lineage: Bacteria > Pseudomonadati > Pseudomonadota > Gammaproteobacteria > Enterobacterales > Erwiniaceae > Pantoea > Pantoea alfalfae. The sequence continues at coordinate 1,414,970 of NZ_CP082292.1, read as the reverse complement.
GTAGTTGATTATCTGGTGCTGGCGCCTGAACTGGTTGCTAACGTTCATAATAATCTGATGGATGAGATGCTGCTGACCATCATTCAGGGCCAGGCAAAACAGCGCAATATCTCGGTCCTGGCCGGGCCAATTTCAGTACCCGCCGTACTCAGCACGCTGGCGACCCTTGATGTGGATGGCGTCTGGGGCAGTGCCGTAGCCGAGCGTCAGCCGTTGCGTTCTCTGGCTGAAGATCGCATCTTCGCTATCCGTTAATTCCCGCGCTGCCTGCTTGCCACCCTGCTGAAGCTGCGCTAAAGTCGCCCCCTTTTTTCCGGCATGGGGGCGAAAATGTTCATAGGATTCGATTACGGCACGGCTAACTGCGCCATTGCAGTCAGCGAAAATGGCACGCCACGTCTGTTAACGCTGGAAAATGATCAGCGCCTACTGCCGTCAATGATCTGTGCGCCGACCCGCGAGTCGATCAGCGAATGGCTCTATCGTCATCATCAGGTGGCGACACCAGACAGCGAAACCACGGCGCTGCTGCAGCGTGCGATGCGTTATAACCGCGAAGAGGATATCGAGGTCCAGCCCAACAGCGTGCAGTTCGGCCTCACCGCGCTGCAGCATTACATGGTCGACCCCGAAGATGTCTGGTTCGTTAAATCACCCAAATCGTTCCTCGGTGCCAGTGGCCTGAAGCCGCAGCAGATCGCCCTGTTTGAAGATCTGGTCTGCGCCATGATGCTGCACATCCGCCAGCAGGGTGAAAGCCAGCTTGATCAGCCCATCGATCAGGCGGTGATCGGGCGGCCGGTCAACTTCCAGGGCTTAGGCAGCAAAGAGTCTAACCAGCAGGCGGAAGGCATTCTGCTGCGCGCCGCCCACCGCGCCGGTTTCCGCGACGTGGAGTTTCAGTTTGAGCCGGTCGCCGCCGGGCTCGATTTCGAAGCGACGCTGAAGCAGGAGAAGACGGTTCTGGTGGTGGATATCGGCGGCGGTACGACCGACTGCTCGATGTTGCTGATGGGACCAGAATGGCGTGATAAGGCGGACCGGCGGGAAAGCCTGCTGGGCCACAGCGGTTGCCGCGTGGGCGGTAACGATCTGGATATTATGCTGACGTTTAAGACTCTGATGCCGTTACTGGGCCTGGGCGGTAACACCCTGAAAGGCACCGCGTTGCCTGCCCTGCCGTGGTGGAACGCCATCGCGATTAATGATGTTCCGGCGCAAAGCGACTTTTATAGCCCCGCCTGCGGCAAGTGGCTGCGGGATTTAGTACGTGATGCGGAACAGGGTGATGTTGTGGCTCGTCTGCTGAAAGTGTGGCAGCAGAAGCTCAGTTATCGCCTGGTGCGCGCCGCGGAAGAGAGCAAGATTGCGCTGTCATCCAGCCCGGCGCAGACCGCCTCTCTCGACTTTATTGCCGCGGCATTAGAGACAGAGATTGGCGTGGATCAGCTGCAGGATGCCATCAGTCAGCCGCTGGAGAAAATTCTGGAGCAGGTGCAGCTCGCGCTGGCCACCAGCCAGATTAAGCCCGATGTGATTTATCTGACCGGCGGCAGTGCGCGCTCACCGTTGCTGCGCGCAGCGCTGCAGAAGACGCTGCCGGACACGCCGATTGCGGGAGGCGATGATTTCGCCTCCGTCACCGCAGGGCTGGCCCGCTGGGCGGAAGTGATGTTCCGTTAATTCTGCTCTACGCTGCGCTGCAATAAAAAAACGGCACCTGAAGGTGCTGTTTTTGTTTGCGGATCACTGAGAGCAGGCTCAGGGAGCATACGCCTTTCGCAAAGACGCAAAACCCGCCATCCCTGGCGGGCTCAGCGCGGGCCATCCCAGGCCCGCTATGCTTTGCTACTGGCGTATACACCCATCGCTTTAAGTCTGGGAGTCGTCTGTTTAGGTGCCGTTTTTATTGTAAATCAGAATGCAATATTGGCGCTGATACCGCCGATAAACGCATCCTTCACTTCGCTCACCCCGCCTGGTGCCACCACATACTGCAGGTTAGGTCGCAGTGACATCCAGTTCGTCACTTTGGCGTTGTAGTAAACCTCATAGTTGTACTCTGAACCTTCCTGAATCGGCAGATAAGTCGGGCTGTCAAAGCGGCTCTCGCCATTGGCCTGATTTTGTTGACGCAATGAGCGGGTATAGTCGCTGTTCACGTGAATACGCGATGCGCCCACACCGATCTCATCCTGCGGACGGGCATCGAACGGTCCAGTCCAGGTAAAGGCGATAGACTGGTAGTTATCGGTCTTCGAGGTCTTGTGATCGTTCATCACCGCCTGAACCCGCACGCCCAGACCGCGATTCACATCGCCATCCTGCGCGGTCAGCTGTTGCTGCAATAACAGATAGCCGCCGTAGGAATGCGCCTGATCCTGATAACCACCGTTGCGCCAGCTGCCATAGACATCGCCATCCACTGACGAATAGTAATAACCGATGCGGTAGTTACCCGGTAATTTCTCCGGCCCGAAGGTCGGTTTCCAGCCCAGTTCGACCGGCACCAGATTGCCTTCTGAATTGCTGGTATCCAGACGGAAGCCATCGCCGCGATCGTAGTTAGCACGGTTCTGATTATAGAAACCGACCTGGAAGAAGACATCCGGCGTGATATTGAACTTAACCCGGCCGCCCCACTGCGACACCGGCCAGTTGAACCAGCGATCGCCACGCCAGTTACCCGCCTGCCCGCTGCCCAGCGCCAGATTCTGGAACAAATTGCCATCGAAATTATCGAAATCTTCACCTACCGTTACCCGTCCGGCTTTAATATCAACCACATCGTTGAACAGCCCTTTGCGCAACCAGAACTGCGTCAGACGCCAGGTCTGACCGCGACCATAAACTTCCTGGACTGAGGAGAGCATACCGGTGCGTTGATCCGCGACCTGATCGGAAAGATTCTGCCCGTTACGACTGGTGACGGTCATCTGAAACTCGGCATCCTGCCAGTCCAGCAGCTTCTGCAGATCGAAATTGGTGCCGAACGTCCACTGGTCGCTGTAGCGCATGGTGGTATTGGTATCGGCTCCGCCGCCTAAATTCGCGGCGCTTTCCATGGTGTAGTTAACGTCAAACTTAATGCCGTCGTCCTGCAGCTGCGTTCGGTACCCGCCCCAGTCACCAAACATCCATTCGGAGTCCGGGCTGAAAGCATCAGCGGCCAACGCCTGCGCGGAAAACATGGCCAGGATCAGGGTGCCGGTTGCCACACGGCGCAGCGGGAAACGCTGCTCTGCTTTTCTGTTTTTCATCTTGCTTATTCTTATGTAAGTTACGGAAAATGACGCGCAGAGGATAGTGCTGGATAACCTCTGTTTTTTGTAAATACGTGCGCATAATTACCCGTAACATCCGTTTATTAACGCATTTGTGATCGGGATCTCTGATTGGTTATTCTCTGAGCGAGGTGCGTATTTTTTGACAGATACAGCGTAAAAAGGGGCGCTATCGCCCCTTGTGTTTACTGGCTGGCCTGATCCAGTTGATCAATCTGTGCCGGGGTCAGCGTCAGCTGCATGGCGCCAGTCAGATCGTCGAGCTGTTTAAGTGAGGTAGCACTGACAATCGGTGCGGTAATACCGGGCCGGGCAATCTGCCAGGCCAGCGCCACCTGCGCCGGTGTCACCTGATGCGCATCGCTGATCGCATCCAGCGCGTCCAGGATCCGCAAACCGCGCGGGTTGAGGTATTTGTCTACCACGCCCTGCCCCCGCGCGCTTTTACTGGCATCCGCTGCATCACGGTATTTACCACTGAGAAAACCGCTGGCGAGTGAGTAGTAGTTGATCACACCTAAACCGTGCGCCCTGACCACCGGCTCCAGCGCCGACTCATAGGGCTGGCGGTCATAAAGGTTGTATTCCGGTTGCAGGGTTTCGTAACGCGCCAGCCCCTCCGTTTCACTGATCTTTAATGCTTCCTCAAGCCGCGCCGCGCTGTAATTCGAGGCACCAATCGCCCGCACTTTCCCCTCGCGGATCAGACTGTCAAAGGTGCTCAGCGTGTCTGCCAGTGGCGTGTCCTGATCGTCACGGTGCGCCTGATAGAGGTCGATGTAGTCGGTCTGCAACCGGCGCAGTGAATCTTCGACCGCCTGACGGATATATTGCGGCTTCAGCCCGGTTTTCTCCGGGGACAGCTCCATACCGACTTTGGTTGCCAGCACGACCCGATCGCGCTTGCCGCTTTTTTTCAGCCACTCACCAATAATGGTTTCCGATTCACCGCCTTTATTGCCCGGCGCCCAGCGGGAATAGACATCCGCGGTGTCGATAAACCACAGCCCTCGATCCACCAGCGCATCCAGCAGAGAAAAGGAGGTGGATTGATCCACCGTCCAGCCAAACACATTGCCGCCAAACGTCAGTAACGGCACCGTAATACCACTGTCACCCAACTGCCGGGTTTGATTCTGACTCATTATCTGCTCCTGATTTGCCTGCAAACGGTCTGTTTTTCAGCATAGCAAAGTCATTTCACGCCTTTATGACGATTGTGCTGCGATTAATGAAGGAACAGGCATAATTACCCCGCCCTGACAGATATCCTTATTTCCTTCAACTTTTGCCCGTCAGAGGCGACTACACTCTGTCGTTTGCAGGCTACCCCTTTCATGCCTGCGCCTGGGACTACGTCACTGCTGGAGAGCATCAACAATCATGAGCACCCGACATCCTGTTATGAAAAAAACCCTGATCGTGCTGGCCCTGATCGCCGTGGCCGCTGGCGGCTACTATGCCTGGCAACGCAATGCCCAGCCGCAGAGCAGCAGCCAGACGGATTCGCCAGCGCCACGTGGCGGTAAAGGCGGCGGTGATGGCGCGCGTCGTCCCCTCGCACCGGTTCAGGCCGCAACCGCCACTCGCCAGAGCGTGCCGCAATTTCTCAGCGGACTGGGAACGGTGACCGCCGCTAACACCGCCACGGTGCGCAGTCGGGTCAATGGCGACCTGCTGGCGATCCACTTCACCGAAGGCCAGCAGGTGAACGCAGGCGATCTCCTGGCAGAAGTCGACCCGCGGCCTTATCAGGTGGCGTTAACCCAGGCTCAGGGCCAGCTGGCGAAAGATCAGGCGACGCTGGCGAATGCCCGTCGTGACCTGGCGCGCTTCGAGAAGCTGGCAAAAACCTCGCTGGTGTCACAACAGGAGCTGGACACTCAGCGCTCACTGGTGAGTGAAACACTCGGCACCCTGAAAGCGGATGAGGGCGGCGTTGCCATTGCGCAGCTCAACCTGACCTACAGCCGGATCACCGCGCCGATTGCTGGCCGGGTCGGGCTGAAACAGGTGGATGTTGGCAACTATGTCACCAGCGGCGACACCTCCGGTATCGTGGTGATCACCCAGACGCACCCGATTGATGTGGTTTTTACCCTGGCAGAAAACAGCATCAGTTCCATTCTGCAGGCGCAGAAAAGCGGCCTGCCGCTATTGGTTGAGGCCTGGGATCGCAGTAATCAGAATCTGATCGCCAGCGGCAAACTGCTGAGCCTGGATAACCAGATTGATGTCACCACCGGCACCATCAAAATCAAAGCGCGTTTTGATAATCAGGACGATACGCTGTTCCCTAACCAGTTCGTCAATGTGCGGCTGAAGGTCAACACCCTGCAGGATGCAGTGGTCATTCCGCCTGCCGCATTGCAGATGGGCAACGAAGGCCACTTTGTCTGGGTGGTGAACAGTGACAATAAGGTCAGCAAAAAAAGCGTAATTGCTGGTCTGCAGGACAGTGAGAAAGTGGTGATCAGCGCCGGTCTGGAGGCGGGTGAACGCGTAGTGACAGACGGGCTGGATCGCCTGACCGAAGGCGCGAAAGTTGAGGTGGTCGCGCCGCAGAGCAATGCTCCGCGCGCCACCCGCGCGACCCTGCCGTCAAAAGGAGAGCGTGAGTAATGCAGGTCATGCCTCCCGATCACAGTGGCGGGCCGTCACGCCAGTTTATTCTGCGCCCGGTTGCCACCACGCTGTTGATGATTGCGATTTTGCTGGCCGGGATACTGGGCTACCGCTTCCTGCCGGTCTCGGCGCTGCCCGAAGTCGACTATCCGACCATCCAGGTCGTCACGCTCTATCCGGGTGCCAGCCCGGATGTGGTCACCTCATCGATTACTGCCCCGCTTGAGCGTCAGTTTGGTCAGATGTCTGGCCTGAAACAGATGGCGTCGCAAAGCTCCGGCGGTGCCTCGGTAGTGACACTGCAGTTCCAGCTGACGCTGCCGCTGGATGTGGCAGAACAGGAGGTGCAGGCAGCCATTAACTCAGCTACCAATCTGCTGCCCAACGATCTGCCTAATCCGCCGGTCTACAGCAAAGTGAACCCTGCCGATCCGCCGATCATGACGCTGGCCGTTACCACCCGCAGCATGCCGCTGACGCAGGTGCAGGACATGGTGGAAACGCGCGTCGCACAGAAAATCTCTCAGGTCAGCGGCGTCGGACTGGTGACGCTGTCGGGCGGTCAGCGTCCGGCGGTGCGGGTGAAGATGAATGCGCAGGCGCTGGCGGCGCTGGGTCTGACCAGCGAAACGGTGCGGACCGCGATCAGCAATGCCAACGTCAATTCGGCTAAAGGGAGCCTGGATGGCCCGACCCGCTCCGTCACTCTGTCAGCCAATGACCAGATGAAGTCGGCGGAAGACTATCGCCAGCTTATCATCAGCTATAAAAATGGTGCGCCGGTACGACTGGGGGATGTGGCAACCATTGAGCAGGGAGCAGAAAACAGCTGGCTCGGTGCCTGGGCCAACCGCGATGCGGCGATTGTGCTCAACGTTCAGCGTCAGCCTGGTGCCAATATCATCGCCACGGCAGATAATATCCGTGCCATGTTGCCCGCCCTGACCGCCGCCCTGCCAAAGTCGGTAGACGTTAAACTGCTCACCGACCGCACCACCAATATTCGCGCTTCGGTCAACGACACACAGTTTGAGCTGATGCTGGCGATGGCGCTGGTCGTGATGATCATTTATCTGTTTCTGCGCAACGTACCCGCCACGCTGATCCCGGCGGTGGCCGTACCGCTTTCGCTGATCGGTACCTTTGCAGCGATGTATTTCCTTGGCTTTTCCATTAACAACCTGACGCTGATGGCGCTGACCATCGCCACCGGCTTTGTGGTCGATGATGCCATCGTGGTGATTGAGAACATCTCACGCTATATCGAGAAAGGGGAAAAACCGCTGACCGCCGCACTGAAAGGGGCCGGGGAAATTGGCTTTACCATTATCTCCCTCACCTTCTCACTGATTGCGGTGCTGATTCCGCTGCTGTTTATGGGCGACGTAATTGGCCGCCTGTTCCGTGAATTTGCCGTCACGCTGGCGGTGGCGATTCTGATTTCAGCGGTGGTGTCACTGACCCTGACGCCGATGATGTGCGCCAGGATGCTGAGCGCGGAGTCGCTGCGCAAACAGAACCGCTTTTCGCGGGCCAGTGAAGCGATGTTTGATCGTATCGTCGCCACCTACGGTCGTGGCCTGAGCCGGGTGCTGAATCACCCCTGGCTGACGCTGTCGGTGGCGCTGGGCATGCTGGTCCTGACGTTGCTGCTGTGGATGGTGATCCCGAAAGGCTTCTTCCCGCAGCAGGACAACAGCATTATTCAGGGTACGCTCCAGGCTCCGCAGTCGGTCTCCTACGCCAGTATGGCGCAGCGCACCCGCGATGTTGCCTCCATTATCATGAAAGATCCGGCGGTTGAGAGCATGACCTCGTTTGTCGGCGTAGATGGCACCAATGCCTCGCTGAACAGCGCGCGGCTGCAGATCAACCTCAAACCGCTGGATCAACGCGACGACCGCATTCCTGCCATTCAGCAGCGCCTGCAACAGCAGGTCAGTGAGGTACCGGGCGTGCAGCTGTGGCTGCAGGCGGTGCAGGATCTCACCATTGATACCCAGGCGAGCCGCACGCCTTATCAGTTCACGCTGCAATCGGGTTCACTATCGTCGCTCAGCACCTGGGTTCCGGCCCTGCTGACCCGGCTCAGCACCCTGCCACAGCTGCGCGATGTCAGCAGTGACTGGCAGGATCAGGGGCTGGAAGCCTATGTCAACGTGGACCGCGACAGTGCCAGCCGGCTTGGCATCAGCATGGCGGACGTCGATAACGCGCTCTATAACGCCTTTGGGCAGCGGCTCATCTCAACCATCTATACGCAGGCGAATCAGTATCGTGTAGTGCTGGAGCAGGATAATAACGCCACGCCAGGGCTGGCGAGTCTGGATGCTATTCGCCTGAACAGCAGCGACGGCGGCAGCGTGCCGCTAAGTGCCATTGCCCGTATCGAGCAGCGCCACACGCCGCTGAGTATTAACCATCTCGACCAGTTCCCGTCGGCGACCTTCTCGTTCAACGTGGCTGACGGCTATTCGCTGGAAGATGCGGTAAAAGCCGTCTCACAGGCAGAAGCGCAGCTTGGCATGCCTGCCGAACTGATGACCCAGTTCCAGGGCAGCACGCTGGCCTTTGAGGCGGCGCTCGGCAGCACGGTCTGGCTGATGGTGGCGGCCATTGTGGCGATGTACATCGTGCTGGGCGTGCTTTATGAGAGCTTTATTCACCCGATCACCATTCTCTCGACGCTGCCTACCGCGGGTGTTGGCGCGCTGCTGGCGCTGATGCTCAGCGGCAATGAACTGGATATTGTGGCGATTATCGGCATCATCCTGCTAATCGGCATCGTGAAAAAGAACGCCATCATGATGATCGACTTTGCGCTGGCGGCGGAGCGTGAACAGGGTATGAAGCCTGTTGATGCCATCTATCAGGCCTGCCTGCTGCGCTTTCGCCCGATTCTGATGACCACGCTGGCCGCCCTGCTCGGCGCGCTGCCGCTGATGCTCAGCACCGGCGTCGGTGCTGAGCTGCGCCATCCGCTGGGCATTGCCATGGTCGGCGGGCTGATTCTGAGCCAGGTGCTGACGCTGTTCACTACGCCGGTGATCTACCTGCTGTTTGATCGTCTGGCGCACGCTACCCGTCGCCGCTTTGGCAGCACGGAGGCCGCAGAGTGAAGTTCTTTGCCCTGTTCATCAACCGGCCCGTCGCGACGACCCTGCTGACGCTGGCCATCGCCCTGGCGGGCATGCTGGGTTTCCGGCTGCTACCGGTAGCACCGCTGCCGCAGGTCGATTTCCCGGTGATTGTCATCTCGGCATCACTGCCGGGTGCCTCACCGGAGATTATGGCGTCGTCGGTGGCCACGCCGCTGGAGCGCTCGCTGGGACGCATCGCGGGCGTCAGTGAAATGACCTCCACCAGTTCGCTGGGCAGCACCCGCATCATTCTGGTGTTCGATTTTGATCGCGATATCAATGGCGCGGCGCGCGATGTGCAGGCCGCGATCAATGCGGCGCAGAGCCTGCTGCCCACAGGCATGCCGACGCGTCCCACCTATCGCAAAGTAAACCCTTCTGATGCGCCAATTATGATCATGACGCTGACCTCGGATACCTACAATCCTGGTCAGCTCTATGATTACGCCTCGACCCAGCTGGCACAAAAGCTGTCGCAGATCGAGGGCGTGGGCGACGTCACCGTGGGCGGCAGTTCGTTGCCTGCGGTGCGTGTGGCGCTCAATCCGCAGGCGCTGTTTAATCAGGGCGTGTCGCTGGATGCGGTGCGCACCGCGATCTCGAACGCCAACCAGCGTCGGCCGCAGGGCGCACTGGATGACGCGCAGCAGCGCTGGCAGTTGCGTACCAATGACGCGCTGCAGACCGCCCGTGAGTATCAGCCGCTGGTGGTGCATTACAAAAACGGTGCAGCGGTGAAGCTGTCCGATGTGGCGACCGTCGAGGATTCGGTGCAGGACGTGCGTAACGCCGGGATGTCGCGCGGTAAACCCGCGGTGCTGCTGCTGATCCGCAAAACGCCTGAAGCCAACGTCATCGATACGGTTGACCGGATCCGTGCCGAAATGCCGCTGCTGCATGAGGTGATCCCGGCCGCCATCGATCTGCAGATTGCTCAGGATCGCTCGCCCACCATTCGCGCCTCGCTGCATGAAGTGGAGCAGTCTCTGTTAATCGCCGTGGCGCTGGTGATCCTGGTGGTGTTTGTTTTCCTGCGCTCGGGGCGTGCCACGCTGATCCCCGCCGTCGCCGTGCCGGTTTCGCTGATCGGCACCTTTGCCGCGATGTACCTGTGCGGCTTCAGCCTGAATAACCTGTCGCTGATGGCGCTCACTATCGCCACCGGCTTTGTGGTGGATGATGCAATCGTAGTGCTGGAGAACATTGCCCGCCATGTCGAAGCGGGCATGAAACCGCTGGCCGCCGCGCTGAAAGGGGTACGGGAAGTCGGCTTTACCGTGCTGTCGATGAGCCTATCGCTGGTTGCCGTGTTCCTGCCGCTGCTGATGATCGGCGGCCTGATTGGCCGTTTCTTCTCTGAGTTTGCCATTACGCTGTCGGTGTCTATCATCATCTCGCTGTTTATCTCCATCACCCTGACACCGATGATGTGCGCGTATCTGCTGAAGCCCCACGGGCCGCGCAGCCAGCCCCGTCGCCGCAGCGCAGGCCGGCTGCTGATGGCGCTTCAGCAGGGTTATGGTCGCTCGCTTAACGTGGTATTGAACCATGCACGCTGGGTCATGCTGCTGTTTTTCGCCACCATTTTCCTGACCGGCTGGCTGTTTGTTCATATCCCGAAAACCTTTATGCCGGAACAGGATACCGGGCGACTCTCCGGCTTTATCTCTGCTGACCAGAGCATTTCGTTTCAGGCGATGCGCAGTAAACTGCAGGATTTTATGGAGATCGTCGGTGCCGATCCCGCTGTAGACAGCGTGGTGGGCTTTACCGGTGGCATGCGCACCAACAGTGGCTCCATGTTTATCTCACTGAAGCCGCTGTCAGAGCGCAAAGAGAGTGCCGTGGAGATCATCGCCCGGTTGCGTACAAAGCTGGCGAAAGAGCCGGGCGCCAGCCTCTACCTGAATGCGGTGCAGGATCTGCGCGCAGGTGGCCGGGAGTCGAATGCCGGTTATCAGTATTCGCTGCTATCGGACGATCTCGCCGCGCTGCGGACGTGGGAGCCGAAAATTCGCGAGGCGTTCTCTGCCCTGCCGCAGCTGGCGGATGTGAACTCCGATCAGCAGGATAAAGGCAGCGAGATGGCGCTGACCTATGACCGGGAAAGCATGGCGCGGCTCGGCATCGATGTCTCTCAGGCCAATGCCCTGCTGAATAACGCCTTTGGTCAGCGTCAGATCTCCACCATCTACCAGCCGCTTAACCAGTACAAAGTGGTGATGGAGGTCGATCCACGCTACACCCAGGATATCAGCGCCCTGTCGCAGATGTTCGTGATAAACAGCGAAGGTAAAGCGATTCCGCTGTCGTGGTTCGCCCACTGGCAGCCCGCGAATGCGCCACTCTCGGTCAATCATGAAGGGCTGTCTGCCGCCTCGACCATCTCATTCAACCTGCCGGAAGGTGTGTCGCTGTCGCAGGCATCGGAGGCAATTGAACGCACCATGACCGCGATTGGCGTGCCCTCCAGCGTGCGCGGCAGCTTTGCCGGAACCGCGCAGGTGTTTCAGCAGTCGCAGAGCAGCCAGCTCTGGCTGATGCTGGCGGCGATAGCGGCGGTCTATATCGTGCTGGGGATCCTCTATGAGAGCTATGTCCATCCGCTGACGATCCTCTCTACCCTGCCTTCGGCGGGTGTCGGCGCGCTGCTGGCACTGGAACTGTTTGATACGCCCTTCAGCCTGATTGCGCTGATCGGGATTCTGCTGCTCATCGGCATTGTGAAAAAGAACGCCATCATGATGGTCGACTTTGCACTGGAGGCAGAGCGAAACGGCCAGCTCAGCGCGCGCGAGGCGATATTCCAAGCCTGCCTGTTACGCTTCCGGCCCATTTTGATGACCACGCTGGCGGCGCTGTTTGGCGCGCTACCGCTGGTGCTGAGCAGCGGCGACGGTGCTGAACTGCGCCAGCCGCTGGGGATTACCATCGCGGGCGGACTGGTGATGAGTCAGCTGCTGACGCTCTTCACGACGCCGGTCGTCTATTTAATGATGGATAAGCTGCGGCGCAGAAAACGCCCGCTGGCCGCTGCGCAGCAGCCGTAATGGGTCTGGCGGCGACAGACGGGGAATGTGACGCCTTAATCGGGGGGATTGATGACTACGCAAAGCACTAACGTCCGCTGGCAACTGTGGATTGTTGCCATCGGTTTCTTTATGCAGACGCTGGATACCACCATCGTCAATACCGCGATCCCGTCGATGGCACACGACCTGGGCGTCAGCCCGCTGCACATGCACTCGGTGATCGTCTATTACGTGCTGACGGTGGCCGTGATGCTGCCGGTCAGCGGCTGGCTGGCGGATCGCTTTGGCGTGCGCAACATCTTCTTCTGCGCGATTGTGCTGTTCAGCCTGGGTTCGCTACTGTGCGCCCTGTCCGGCACGCTGGATCAGCTGGTGCTGTCGCGCGTGGTTCAGGGGATTGGCGGGGCCATGATGGTGCCGGTGGGTCGCCTGACGGTGATGAAAATCGTGCCGCGAGAACAGTATATGTCCGCCATGACCTTTGTGACCCTGCCTGGCCAGATTGGTCCGCTGCTGGGTCCGGCGTTGGGCGGTGTGCTGGTCGAGTACGCCAGCTGGCACTGGATCTTTCTGATTAATATTCCGGTCGGTATCGCAGGCGCTATCGCCACCCTGATGCTGATGCCCAACTACAGCATGCAGACGCGCCGCTTTGATTTCGGTGGTTTTATTCTGCTGGCCGCCGGTATGGCTACCCTGACACTGGCGCTGGATGGTCAGCGCAGCAGCGGCGGTTCGCCGTTGCTGCTGGGGGCCATGATCCTCACTGGCATTTTCTCTCTGCTGTTTTACCTGATGCATGCGCGCGGAAATGATAACGCCCTGTTCAGCCTGAAGTTGTTTGATCATCGCGTTTACTCTATTGGCCTGCTCGGCAGTTTTACCGGCCGCATCGGCAGCGGCATGCTGCCCTTTATGACGCCCATTTTTCTGCAGCTCGGCATGGGCTACAGCCCGTTTCACGCCGGTCTGATGATGATTCCGATGGTGCTGGGGAATATGGGGATGAAGCGCATTGTGGTGCGCATCGTCAATCTCTATGGCTACCGTAATGTGCTGGTGATGTCGACCGTAGCGCTGGCGCTGGTGGTCCTGTTGTTCCCGCTGGTGGCGCTCATGGGTTGGGTCTGGCTGCTGCCGCTGGTGCTGTTTCTGCAGGGTATGGTCAACGCCATCCGCTTCTCTTCGATGAATACCCTGACGCTGAAGGAGTTGCCCGATGAGCTGGCCTCCAGCGGTAACAGCCTGCTGTCGATGATTATGCAGCTGTCGATGAGTATTGGCGTCACCGTGGCCGGGCTGCTGCTGGGCGCGTTTGCCCAGCAGAGTACGGCAAACAGCCCAGCGGAACACCAGATGTTTATTTATACCTACCTTTGCATGTCGCTGATTATCATCCTGCCCGCGCTGGTGTTCTGGCGCGTTCCGCCACAGGTGAGTACCAACGTTGATCTGCGACGCCGGAGAAAAAAATGAGTGTTAACCTGCGCCTGGGAATCGGGGCCAAACTGTTTATGGCGATTTTCGCCACCTGCATGCTGGTGCTGATCACTATGCACTGGGGCGTTCGCCTCAGTTTCGAACACGGCTTTGTCGACTACATTAAGCGCGGCAATGAGCAGCGGTTAAATCTGCTCAGCGATGCGCTGGCCGATCAGTATGAGCAGCATGGGAACTGGGATTTTTTACGCCACAACGATCGGCTGGTCTTCACCATGCTGCGCTCACTGGAGCAGAATCCCGACAGCAACAGCCAGCTGCCGCCACACGGCTGGCGCACCCAGTTCTGGATCCTCGATCAACAATATAAAGTGATGGTCGGGCCGCGTGCGCCGGTGCCGCCGGAGGGGACGCGCCGCAACATTACCACCAGCACCGGCAAAGTAGTCGGCTGGGTCATCGGCTCGCCGCCGGAGCGGCTGACGCGCAGTACCGACATTAATTTTGATCAACAGCAGCGGCGCACCAGCTGGATTATCGTGGGGCTGTCAACGCTGCTGGCGGCGCTGGCGACCTGGCTGATGGCGCGTGGCCTGCTGGCGCCGGTCAAGCGGCTGGTCGATGGCACGCATCATCTGGCGGCTGGTAATTTTGCCACCCGCGTTGAGGTCAGCAGCCGGGATGAGCTTGGCCAGCTGGCCGGTGACTTTAACCTGCTGGCCAGTTCGCTGGAGAAAAACGAAAGCATGCGCCGCGCCTTTATGGCCGATATCTCCCACGAGCTGCGCACGCCCCTGGCAATCCTGCGCGGTGAACTGGAAGCGATGCAGGATGGCGTACGCAAACTGACGCCAGACGCGATCGCCTCACTCCAGAGTGAAGTGGTGGTGCTGACCAAGCTGGTCGAAGACCTGCATCAGCTGTCGCTGTCGGACGTGGGTGCCCTCGCCTACCGCAAGCAGGCGACCGATCTGGTGCAACTGCTGGAAGTAACGGCGGGCAGCTTTGCCGAGCGCTACCGCGCGCATGGCCTGACGCTGAAGCTGAATTTACCCGACAACGCTCCCTTCTTTGGCGATCCCGACCGCCTGATGCAGTTGTTCACGAATCTGCTGGAGAACAGCCTGCGCTACACTGACAGCGGTGGCCGGGTTGAAGTGACGCTGAAGTATGAAGCCCCTCACTGGCATATTGAGTTTGATGACAGCGCACCCGGCGTTGACAGAGAACATCAGGTGCAGATTTTTGAGCGCTTTTTCCGCACCGAAGGCTCGCGCAATCGCGCCAGCGGCGGTTCGGGCCTGGGCCTGGCCATCTGTAAAAATATCGCAGACGCCCACGGCGGCGATATTCATGCGACGCACTCTGATTTAGGTGGACTGAAAATCGCGCTACACTTGCGCTATGTTCCCCCTGTGTAAACGCTTATGAGCCAGGAAAACCATGACCCGCTGATTCTGGTGGTCGAAGATGAGCCGAAACTGGCGCAGCTGATGATCGATTATCTGCACGCTTCGAACTACCGTACCCATCACATCGCCGACGGCAACGCGGTACTGGATTACGTGCGCCAGACGCCACCCGACCTGATGCTGCTGGATTTAATGCTGCCAGGCACCGACGGTTTAACGCTGTGCCGTGAAATCCGTCGCCATTCCGAGCTGCCGATTATTATGGTCACCGCCCGCACCGAGGAGATTGATCGGCTGCTGGGGCTGGAGCTGGGCGCGGATGACTACATCTGTAAACCCTTCAGCCCGCGTGAAGTGGTGGCGCGGGTCAAAACAATCCTGCGCCGGATAAAACGGTCGACGGAGGAGCCGCAGAGCGCCTCGTTACTGCGGGTTGATGAGAGCCGATTCTTCGCCAGCTGGCGTGAAAAGCCGCTGGATCTTACCCCGGCGGAGTTCCGGCTGCTGAAAACCCTGTCGCTGGAGCCGGGCAAGGTCTTTTCACGCGAACAGCTGCTCAACCATCTCTATGATGACTATCGCGTGGTCACGGATCGCACCATCGACAGCCATATCAAGAATCTGCGGCGCAAGCTGGAGAATCTCGACAGCGAGCAACCCTTTATCCGTGCCGTTTACGGCATGGGCTATCGCTGGGAAGCCGATGCCTGTCATTTGATCTAGTTTGATCCCGATCAATTTACTTCCCTTTTCTCACTGCCTACAATTCCGCACCTTTTGCAGGGCTTAACGGCTCTGCTTCTGCCGCTTAAGGCGGCATACTGACCTGACATCAGTGAGAACATCATGAAACCCGAACTGCTTTCCCCCGCCGGCACGCTGAAGAACATGCGTTACGCCTTTGCTTATGGTGCCGATGCCGTCTATGCCGGCCAGCCACGCTACAGCCTGCGCGTGCGCAACAACGAATTTACCCACGAGAATCTCGCACTGGGCATTAATGAAGCGCACGCGCTGGGTAAAAAATTCTACGTGGTGGTGAACATTGCGCCCCACAACGCCAAGCTGAAAACCTTTATTCGTGACTTAACGCCGGTGGTGGCGATGCAGCCCGACGCGCTGATCATGTCCGATCCCGGCCTGATCATGCTGGTACGTGAGGCTTTCCCGACGATGCCGATTCACCTGTCGGTGCAGGCCAATGCGGTCAACTGGGCCACGGTAAAATTCTGGCAGCAGATGGGGCTGAGCCGGGTGATTCTGTCACGCGAGCTGTCACTGGAGGAGATCGCTGAGATCCGCCAGCAGGTGCCGGAGATGGAGCTGGAAGTCTTTGTTCATGGTGCGCTCTGTATGGCCTATTCCGGTCGCTGTCTGCTGTCGGGCTATATGAACAAACGCGATCCGAATCAGGGCACCTGCACCAACGCCTGCCGCTGGGAGTATAAAGTGGCGGAAGGCCAGCAGGATGAAGTGGGGAATATCGTCGGTAGTCATGAGCCTATTCCGGTACAGGATGTGACGCCCACGCTGGGCATCGGTCAGCCCACCGACAAGGTATTTCTGCTGGAAGAGAAGATGAAGCCCGGCGAGGTGATGAGTGCGTTCGAAGATGAACACGGCACCTACATCATGAACTCGCGGGATCTGCGCGCAGTGGCGCACGTGGAGCGGCTCAGCGAGATGGGCGTACATTCACTGAAGATTGAGGGACGCACCAAGTCCTACTACTACTGCGCCCGCACTGCCCAGGTTTATCGCCGGGCGATTGATGATGCCGCGGCCGGTAAGCCGTTTGATCCCTCACTGCTGTTAACGCTGGAAGGCCTGGCCCATCGTGGCTACACCGAAGGTTTCCTGCGCCGCCACACTCACGACAGTTACCAGAATTATCAGCAGGGCTTTTCGGTGTCCGACCGCCAGCAGTTTGTCGGCGAATTCACCGGCGAACGCCGGGGCGAATGGGCTGAAGTAGCGGTGAAGAATAAGTTTATGCTGCACGACAGCGTGGAGATCATGACGCCTCAAGGGAATCTGAATTGCCAGCTGGACGCGCTGCAGAATGCACGCGGCGAACCCACTGAAGTTGCGCCGGGCGATGGCCATCGCGTCTGGCTGCGGGTGCCCGAGGAGGTGGATCTGCGTTTTGCACTGCTGCTGCGCAATTTTGATCACGGTGAAGATACCCGGGACCCTCATAATCGTTTACCAACGGAAACATTTTGAGGAAATCAGAACAGGATCACAGACCCCTGCGCAGCGCTGCTTTATAGTCCCGCCTGCTGCTAACGAGTAACAACAAACGGCAGATTTACCAGGAACCACCTCATTTACCCGCCCGGCTCCCCCGTGCGGGTTTTCTTTTTTCTCTCTTTCGCCAATAATTTACTGCTGGCAGCTGTGTTATAAATCCCTTCTTACTCTGTAGATCTTCAAGGAACGCAAAATGGATAATAAACCGCTTACGCTGCTCATCCTGAATGGGAAAGGCGCGGGTAATGATGATCTGCGCGAAGCTATTACGACTCTGCGTGAAGAAGGCTTCGACATTGCGGTGCGTGTCACGTTTGAAAAAGGTGACGGCGACAGGTACGTTAAAGAGGCCATTGCGCTGCAGGCCGCGACCGTGGTGGCCGGTGGTGGCGATGGCACCATCAATGAAATTGCGACAGCGCTGGCTTCTTCTGAAGCGGATCATCGCCCGGTGCTGGGCATCCTGCCGCTGGGTACCGCCAACGATTTTGCCACCAGCGTCGGCATCCCGGAAGAGATGGAACCGGCACTGCGACTGGCAATTCAGGGCAAAGCTAGTGCCATCGATCTGGCCAGGGTAAATCAGAGCCACTACTTCATCAATATGGCGACCGGCGGGTTTGGCACCCGTATCACGACTGAAACGCCGGAAAAGCTGAAGTCGGCGCTGGGTGGCGTCTCCTACTTTATTCACGGCCTGATGCGCATGGATACCCTGAAACCCGATACCTGCGAGATCAGCGGCCCCGATTTCGCCTGGCAGGGTGATGCGCTGGTGATCGGTATTGGTAATGGTCGTCAGGCGGGCGGCGGTCAGCGGTTATGCCCTTCTGCCCTGATCAATGATGGCCGACTGGACGTCAGTGTTGTCACCGCGCAGGAGCTGCTGCCGACGCTGCTGCACTCCCTGACCGGCGACGATGACAATCCCGGCATCGTCACCACGCAGCTGGAGTCGCTTACGATTCGCTCTCCGCACGAGATGACCTTTAACCTTGATGGCGAACCGCTCTCCGGGCGCGAATTCGTGATTCAGGTGATGGCGGGCGCGCTGAGCTGTCGCCTGCCACCACAGTGTGAACTCCTTTCCTGAGCATGGGTCAGGGGGCGAAAGCCCCTTCAGATTACTGACAAACTCACAGCTGTACGAATTTAGCAGCAACGCATTAGCTTAAAGCGTAGGGAACACGGGCAGAGGAGGAAAGCGTCCCGCGTCAGGGACGACGCGGGACGAGCATGCCAGGGATGGCGGCTTTTGCGACTTTCCGATCTGACTGTGTTCCCTTCGTCGGCTGGGTCTTACAGCCAGCAGGGGCAGACGCTGTCAATAACCTTAAGAGGGCGAAAGCCCCTTTTTCACGCTGGCCGCCCGTCGTTTTACTACCACGCCGCCCTTTTTGTCGCCAAATAATACGCCAGTTCATTACCCCATTTCGTCCCAGAAAACAGTCTGTGACTGGCTTCACAACTCTGCCAGACTAACTTGTATGGTAGTATTAAAGCGCGTACTTTTTCGTCATTGAACGCTGACTGAAAGGCAACCAGGATGAAAATTGTTAAGGCGGAAGTATTTGTAACCTGCGCAGGCAGAAACTTTGTCACGCTCAAAATCACCACCGATGAGGGTCTGACCGGCGTGGGTGATGCCACGCTGAATGGCCGCGAGCTGCCGGTCGCCTCCTACCTGAAAGATCATGTCTGCCCGCAGCTGATTGGCCGCGATGCGCATCAGATCGAAGACATCTGGCAATATTTCTACAAGGGCGCTTACTGGCGTCGTGGCCCGGTCACCATGTCCGCTATCTCGGCCGTCGATATGGCACTGTGGGATATCAAAGGCAAAGCCGCCAATATGCCGGTGTATCAGTTGCTGGGTGGCGCATCACGCACCGGCGTGATGGTCTATTGCCACACCACCGGCCACTCCATTGATGAAGTGATGGATGACTACGCGAAGCACAAAGAGCTGGGCTTTAAAGCGATCCGCGCGCAGTGCGGCGTCCCGGGCATGAAAACCACCTACGGCATGGCGAAAGGCAAAGGTCTGGCCTATGAGCCTGCAACTAAAGGTAACTGGCCCGAAGAGCAGCTCTGGTCAACCGAGAAATACCTCGATTTCACCCCGAAACTGTTCGCCGCCATCCGTGACAAGTTTGGTTTCGATGAGCACTTGCTGCATGACATGCATCATCGCCTGACGCCAATCGAAGCGGCGCGTTTTGGCAAGAGCGTGGAAGATTATCGCCTGTTCTGGATGGAAGATCCGACGCCTGCTGAGAATCAGGAGTGCTTCCGCCTGATCCGCCAGCATACCGTCACGCCGATTGCCGTGGGGGAAGTGTTCAACAGCATCTGGGATTGTAAGCAGCTGATTGAAGAACAGCTGATCGACTACATCCGCACCACCATTACGCATGCGGGCGGCATTACCGGTATGCGGCGTATCGCTGATTTTGCCTCGCTCTATCAGGTACGCACCGGCTCGCACGGTCCTTCTGATCTCTCCCCTATCTGCATGGCGGCTGCACTGCACTTTGACCTCTGGGTGCCGAACTTCGGTGTGCAGGAGTACATGGGCTTCTCCGAACAGATGATGGAGCTGTTTGAGGCTAACTGGACCTTTGACCAGGGCTACATGCATCCAGGCGACAAACCCGGTCTCGGCATTGAATTCAACGAGAAACTGGCGTCGAAATATCCCTATGAACCTGCCTATCTCCCGGTTGCCCGTCTTGAAGATGGCACCCTGTGGAACTGGTGAGGAGAAGCTGATGAAAAGCGTTGTTATTGAACAGCCGGGTGAACTGGTGGTGGCTGAACGTCCACGGCCACAACCCGCGGCGGGCGAAGTCCGTATTAAAGTGGCCTATGCCAGCATCTGCGGATCGGACGTGCATATCTGGCACGGTCATAACCCGTTCGCCAAATATCCGCGAGTGATTGGTCACGAGTTTTTTGGCGTGATTGACGCGGTGGGCGACGGTGTTGATCCGGCCCGGCTGGGCGACCGCGTGGCGGTGGATCCGGTGGTGAGCTGCGGCAGCTGTTATCCCTGCTCGGTAGGCCGTCCCAATGTCTGCACCACACTGCAGGTGATTGGCGTGCACCGTGATGGCGGCTTCAGCGAGTTTGCGCTGGCTCCGGCGAAAAATGCCTTTTCCCTGCCGGACAGCATCCCCGATCGGCTCGCCAGTCTGATTGAGCCTTTCACTATTGCCGCCAATATCACCGCGTTTCTCAAGCCACAGCCAGACGATGTGGCGCTGATTTACGGCGCCGGTCCGATGGGGCTTACTGCGATTCAGGTGCTGAAGGGCGTCTATAAGGTTAAAAAGGTGATGGTGGTGGATCGCCTGCCGGAAAGGCTGGCACTTGCAGAACAGAGCGGTGCCGATCAACTGTTCGATAACAGCGAAATCCCGCTGGCGGCACAACTTGAGGGCGTGCAGCCTACGCTGATTATCGACGCGGCGTGCCATCCCACCATTCTGGCTGAAGCAGCTGCCCTCGCCTCACCCGCCGCGCGCATCGGTCTGCTGGGCTTCTCCGGCGAGCCGTGCAGCATTACTCAGCAGAGCCTGACCAGTAAGGAGCTGTCGCTGTTTACCTCACGTCTTAACAGCAATCGTTTCCCACAGGTGATCGAATGGATGGAAAAAGGGTTAATCCAGCCAGAGAAGCTGGTCACTCACTACTTTCCGCTGCATGAAATTGAACGCGCGATGACCCTGTTCGAAAAAGATCCGCGCACCTGCTGCAAAGTCATACTTCAGATGGGTTAATTATCCGCTGAACACCAGGTCTCCTCAGCCGGTGCGTACCCGCCGGCATGACTATAAAGATAAAACAGATCACGGAGTTTGTATGTTCAAGAATCTGCGCTGGACCCTCGTTTTGCTGCTGTTCCTGGTTTACATGATTAACTACCTCGATCGTGTCGCCCTGTCGCTGACCGTACCGCTGGTAGAGAAAGATCTGGCGATTAATGCTGAGCAGTTTGGCATGATCTTCGGCAGCTTTTTCTTTGGCTATGCCCTGTTTAACTTCCTTGGCGGGCTTGCCACTGACCGCTATGGTCCAAAAATCGTACTGGCCGTGGCAGTGGGTGCCTGGTCCATTTTCTGCGGCATGACCGCGCTGGCCACTGGCTTCTGGTCTCTGCTGATCCTGCGTGTGCTGTTCGGCATGGCTGAAGGCCCGATCTGCTCTTCGGCTAACAAAGCAATTAATGGCTGGTTCCCGAAGAAACAGGCCGCCACGGCGATGGGTTTACTCAGTGCCGGGTCACCTTTAGGTGGCGCAGTCGCCGGCCCGATCATTGGTTATCTGGCCCTGGCCTATGGCTGGCGTCCGGCCTTTGTGATCGTCTGCTGTATCGGTCTGGTATGGATGGCGTTCTGGCTCTTCTTTGCCGCTGATAATCCGGCGAAGAGCAAACTGGTCACCGAAAAAGAGCGTCAGCTGATCGATCGCCTGAAAGCCACCAGCCCGAATGATGAGGTTGACCTGTCAGAAACGTCACATCCGTTTGGCTACTACCTGCGCCAGCCGATTATCCTGGTCACGGCATTTGCCTTCTTCTGCTATAACTACATCCTGTTCTTCTTCCTGAGCTGGTTCCCGGCCTACCTTGTGCAGGCGCACGGCCTGGATATCAAATCAATGAGCATCACCACCATGATCCCGTGGATCGTCGGTTTCGTTGGCCTGGCACTGGGTGGGTGGATCTCCGATAAGATCTTTAACATCACCGGCAAGCTGTTGTTGTCCCGCAAAATTGTGCTGGTGGTCTCACTGCTGGCCGCCGCAATTTGTGTGGCGCTGGCGGGTACGATAAAAGATGTGGTGCCTGCGGTAATTATGATGTCTGTGTCGATTTTCTTCCTCTACATCACCGGCGCGATCTACTGGGCGATTATTCAGGATGTGGTGCACAAAAGTCGTATCGGCAGCATCAGCGGCTTTATCCATCTGGTGGGGAGCCTTTCCGGCATCATCGGGCCGATCGTCACCGGCTTTATTGTTCAGCATACCGGTAAATTCGATAGCGCCTTTGTGCTGGCGGGTTGTGTCGCCGCGCTGGGGGCTTTCCTGGTGCTGTTTGTGATTCGCAGTCCGAAACCTGAGGATAAACCGGTTTCGGTCTGAGTGTTGTTCCGCTAACAGAACGATGTTTTGGGGCGCTTTGCGCCCCGTTTGCCATAAGGACGGACTATGTTACAGATTGATTGCCTCCCCGCTGAGGTCCGGCGCCCCGCTTATGACCGCAGCCAGTTAAAAACCCGCATGGTGCATATCGGTTTTGGTGCTTTTCATCGCGCTCATCAGGCACTTTGCAGCGACAGGCTGGCTGAACAGGGTAGCGACTGGGGATACTGCGAAGTGAACCTCAACAGCGGCGCGCTGATTCAGGCTCTGCGTGAGCAGCATCTGCTCTATACCCTCACCGAGATGGCTGATGATTCCCTGCATACCCGGGTAATTGGCGTTATTACCCAGGCGCTGCACGGTAAAAGTGACGGTATTGAGGCGGTGATTAACGCCATGAGTCAGCCTGAAGTGGCGATTGTCTCCATGACCGTCACTGAAAAAGGCTACTGTCATCAGCCCGCCAGTGGCAATTTAAATCCCGATCATCCCGATATCGTCCATGACCTGCAGCATCCGGATGCGCCGCGCTCGCTGCCAGGTCTGATTCTGGCCGCGATCCGCCGCCGCCGTGACCAGGGGCTACCTGCCTTCAGCGTGATGTCCTGTGACAACATGCCGGAAAATGGTCATGTCACCCGCAACGTGATTGTGCAACTGGCGCGGCAGCAGGATCCGGCGCTGGCAGAGTACATTCAGCAGCACATTACCTTCCCCTCAACCATGGTCGATCGCATCGTTCCGGCGATGACCGATGCGGCGTTTGCGGCCCTGAGCGCGCGCCTGGGTTCCAGCGACCCGGTTGCGGTTGAAGCGGAACCCTTCTTCCAGTGGGTGATTGAAGATAACTTCGTCAATGGTCGTCCGGCGTGGGAAAACGCGGGCGCAGAACTGGTCAGTGACGTTCTGCCCTATGAAGAGATGAAACTGCGCATGCTGAATGGCAGCCACTCTTTCCTGGCCTATCTCGGCTTCCTTGCCGGTTATGAATACATCAGCGACTGCATGGCCGATCACCATTTCCGCGCCGCCGCCCGTTCACTGATGATCGATGAGCAGGCTCCTACTTTGCGCACTCAGGGCGTGGATCTCAACGCCTATGCCGATTCACTGATTGCGCGTTATGAAAATCGCGCCATTAAACATCGCACCGGACAGATTGCCACTGACGGCACACAGAAACTGCCACAGCGTATGCTCGATAGCCTGCGCTGGCACCTGCAGCGCGGTAGTGACTGCGACCTGCTGCTGCTGGGCGTAGCGGGCTGGATGCGCTATGTCGGCGGCGTCGATGAACAGGGTCAGCCGATCGACATCCGCGATCCGCTGGAAGCGCAGCTCGCAGAGTGCGTTGCCACCAGTGAAGAAGGTGAGTCTCGCGTGCGGGCATTGCTCGCCATCCGCGAAGTATTCGGCGAGGATCTGGCGCAGAATAGCGACGTGGTTGCCCGACTGACTGTCTGGTATCAGCAACTCACCACCCAGGGCGCGCGTGCCACAGTGCATCAGTGTCTCAACCGCGGCTAAAAGCGCTGGCGCAGACGCAGTGCGCTGATTAGACTGACACTTTCCCATCGCGCTGGCCCCGGCCAGCCGTAATATGGATATTGCTGCATGTCGATCGCCTATACCATTACTACCAGCGAACCGGTAAATCAGCAGATTTACCGTTATCTGCGCAAAGATATTGTTACCTGCGCAATTCAGCCAGGTTCGCTGCTCTCTGAAAAAGAGGTCTCAGCACGCTTCAACGTCTCACGCCAGCCGGTGCGTGAAGCGTTCATAAAGCTGGCTGAAGCCGGACTGGTACAGGTATTGCCGCAGCGCGGCACCTTCGTGCGCAAAATCTCCGCTAAACGTGTCGCGGATGGCCGGTTTATCCGTGAGGCGGTGGAAGTGTCGGTAGTGCGGCGGGCAGCGGTGGAGATTGACGATCCCGCCCTGATGGCACTGGAACATAATCTGCAGCTGCAGCGCATGGCCGCTGAGCGGCATGACAGCCAGGCTTTCCTCACTCTGGACGATGAGTTTCATCGCCTGATCGCTGAAAGCATTGACTGCAAGCTCGCCTGGGAGACGGTGGAAAACATAAAAGCGGCTATGGACAGGGTGCGGTTTCTGACGCTGAGTGAAGTCTCACCACCGGAGAGGCTGATTGAGCAGCATGAAGAGATTTTTGCCGCGCTGAAGCGCCATGACGCCGATGCCGCCGAAGCGGCGATGCGTCGTCACCTGCAGGAGATGATCTTCTCAATCACCCCGATTGCCGAGCGTAACAGCGCCTGGTTTGAAGCGCCCTGAAACGGAAACTGCCCGCACCGCCTGATTACCAGGTCGATGCGGACCTTCGCCGTCACCACCACTGATGAAAATGGTGCACCGGTCCGATGCCGTTCCCGACCTCCAGCGAATCCGCCTGTAACAGCGCCTGCTGCAACCAGTTTTTCGCTTCCTCAATCGTCTCTGCCCAGTCAGTATGGCGCGGACGTAACGCGGCTAAGGCGGCCGACAGCGTGCAGCCGGTGCCATGGGTATGACGGGTATGCACGCGTGGCGTGCTGAATCGCTGTTCCGCTGAGTGAGTAATCAGCCAGTCCGGACTCTCCGACGCCGCCAGATGACCGCCCTTCATCAGCACGGCCTGACAGCCGAGTGCCAGCAAGGCCCGCCCCTGCTCGCGCATCTCTGCCTCATTGGTGGCGATAGCGCAATCCAGCAACGCCGCCGCTTCCGGCAGATTTGGCGTGATCAGCGACACCTGCGGTAATAACTGCTCCCGTACGCTGGCCACGGCGTCTGGCGAAAGCAGCGCATCACCACTTTTCGCGACCATGACCGTATCCAGCACGACAAACGGGATCTCAGCACGCCTCAGCCGGGCTGCAACCTGTTCCACAATGGCCGTTTCAGACAGCATGCCGATTTTTGCGCTGTCGATACGCACATCATCCAGTACCGAATCGAGCTGGGCGGCAACAAAGTCAGGCGCAATGCGATAAACCGACTGCACGCCCTGGGTGTTTTGTGCCACCAGCGCGGTAATCACACTGGTGCCGTAGGCACCCAGAGCTGAGAAGGTTTTCAGATCGGCCTGGATGCCCGCGCCGCCACTGGGATCGGTACCGGCAATCGTCAGAGCATTAATGCGCTTCATGCTCTACCTCCAGCGTCCAGAGTGCATCAATAAACGCCGTGACAAAGCTGCCGGGTCCGGCTGCCTGCGCCGCTGCCTTTTCACCCGACAGGGCCATTATCTGACAGGCCGCCGCCACGTTCATCAGCCGATCGCCTGGCAGAGCAGTGAATCCCGCCACTACAGCAGAAAGTGCGCAGCCGGTTCCGACCACGCGCGTCATTAACGGGCTTCCACCGGTTATGGCAAGGAGTCGCCGGCCGTCGGTGGCGTAGTCCACTTCACCGGTGACGACCACAAGCGTGCTCCAGGTTTCCGCGAGCTGTTGGGCCGCATTGAGTGCTGCATCCGCCTGATGCAGCGTGTCGACACCGCGCCCGCCGCCGGCCTGTTGTGCCAGCGCCAGAATCTCTGACGCATTTCCCCGAATCACCGCCGGTTGCTGGCTGAGCAGTTGCTGACAGAAGTCGCTGCGCAGCGTCAGCGCGCCGACGGCAACCGGATCGAGTGTCCAGGGGGTGCCCGCCTGATTAGCCGCGATAACGGCAGCCTGCATCGCCTGCTGGCGCTCGCGGGTTAACGTGCCCACGTTAATCAGCAACGCATCGGCAAAGCGGCCGAACTGTGCCGCTTCGTCAGCATCGATCACCATTGCCGGTGAGGCATTGAGCGCGAGTAACACATTGGCAGTGAAGTTCTGGACCACGTCATTGGTCATGCAGTGCACCAGCGGTGACTGACGGCGGAAAGTGTGCAGAACGGGCGCGAAGTGCGCAGCAGAAAGGTGTTGAGATTGATGTGTCATCGTAGCTCCCAACCGGCGAACAAGAAGGCGAATGCGGTCAGGCATCAGACTTCCCTACGCTGGCATTATCCAGATCAGGTAATACGGGTATTTCTCAGCCTTCATTTAAGAAGGGCACCCCGAGTCGTGTTACGGCTTGCAGCATAGGCAAGCCGTACTGTTAAAGCAAGCCTGGAAAATAATCGGAACTGAAACAATTCACATGATCCCGATCAACTCTCAGCAGTACAAAAAAAGGCTTAATGCTGCGGGCTATCGGAATACCTCTTTATAAGTAGAAGTGTTTATTACCCTGATGAGTAATATTTCCCGCAGTGAATCTGGTGACCCCATAATAACTAACCTGCTCGCAGCATTATCGTAAAAAACACGTTATTTCATGGAGTTAAAAAACTTCTGAAGCGGAACTTCATACTATTCAGGACGTATGATGCGATTTTTAGCGCTTATTCCACACCGTCATCGATGGCAGGAGATTAATATTGAACGCAAGGGTGCCGTGGCACCCAATGGCAGACAGTACCTCTCCACCTATCTTTCCGCCCGCTGCACAGGCTGTGGCGAAATTATTCACCGGGTCTATTATCGGGATATCAGTGACAGACAGGCACGCCGCTGGTTAGGTTAGTGTCCGGGCAACGGTCATTCCAGACACAGTTCAAGTTAACAGTTAGTTAGTAATTTGTTAGTCTGGTAACTAATGATCGCCTGACCAGACTCTCTCTATGCCACTGCTGTTTGAAAGCTTAAGCCATCAAATTTATCTGTCAGCCCCGCTGTTTATCCTGATCCTGCTGGGATACTGTCTGACGCGCCTCGGAAAATGGCCCGCCAGCATCAGCGAAGGGATGAACCGCTTTGTATTTAACGTCGCACTGCCCTGCATGCTGTTTCGGGTGATGAGCACCTTCTCGCAAAGTCCGCCGGTGGATGCGCGCCTGTTGCTGGCCTTCTTCGGCAGTTGCCTGCTGGTGTTTATCGTGGGGCGACTGCTGGCAACAAGGCTGTTCAATCTGGATGGCGTAGCGGCGTCGGTTTTTGCGCTGGGCGGCATCTTTTCCAATAACGTGATGCTGGGGATCCCGGTGGCCACAGTACTGCTGGGGCCAGAAGCCCTGCCCCCGGTGGCGCTGGTTCTGGTATTTAACAGCCTGATCCTCTGGACCTTACTCACCGTTTCGGTCGAATGGGCGAAACAGGGCAGCTTCTCGCTGGAAGGCGTGTGGCGCACCCTGATTGGGGTAGTAAAGAATCCACTCATCATCGGCATTCTCAGCGGGACGGCCTGGAGTTTTCTGCAGCGTCCTTTGCCGATGCTGGCCGCAGAACCGTTAAAGATGCTGGCTTCACTGGCCGCGCCCCTGTCGCTGGTGACGCTGGGCATGAGCCTGGCGCATTATCGGGTGCGGGAAGGACTTAAAGAGAGCTATACCCTCTGCCTGCTGAAGCTGGTGCTGCAGCCGATGACGGTATGGGCTATCGCGTGGCTGACCGATTTGCCACCGCTGGAGAGTAAAGTGGTGGTACTGCTGGGATCGATGGCAGTCGGGGTTAACGTCTATCTGATGTCGCAGAAGTTCAATGTCATTACCGGCCCGGCGGCGGCGAGTATGCTGTTTTCAACGGTATTTGCGGCGGTGACGACGCCGATATGGATGATGCTGATGACACTGGCGGGCTATTAACAGGCTAAAAAAAAGCCCCTCAGCAGGCGTGCTGAAGGGCTATTGTCTGGTTAACTAAATGTTATTCAGCCGATTTGGTACGAATCAGATAGTCAAACGCGCTCAGTGAGGCTTTAGCACCTTCACCACTGGCGATGATGATCTGTTTGTACGGCACGGTGGTGCAGTCGCCCGCAGCAAACACGCCCTTCAGGCTGGTTTCGCATTTACCATCGATGATGATCTCACCCATTTTGTTGCGCTCAACCGCGCCTTCCAGCCACGGGGTGTTCGGCAGCAGACCGATCTGAACGAAGATACCGGAGAGCGGCAGCTCGTGGGTGGTCTGCGTCGTACGGTCGATATAGTGCAGGCCGGTCACTTTGGTGCCGTCGCCTTTCACTTCAGTGGTCTGCGCGTTCAGGATCACATCAACGTTCTTCAGGCTGCGCAGCTTATCCTGCAGCACCTGATCGGCGCGCATCTCACCGGCAAACTCCAGCAGCGTAACGTGTTCAACGATACCGGCCAGATCGATGGCCGCTTCCACGCCGGAGTTACCGCCGCCGATCACCGCTGTGCGTTTGCCTTTGAACAGCGGACCATCGCAGTGTGGGCAGTAGGTCACGCCTTTGGTGCGATACTCTTCTTCACCCGGCACGCCCATGTTACGCCAGCGTGCGCCGGTCGCCAGGATGATGCTGCGGGATTTCAATACTGCGCCGGAGGCGGTTTCGATGGCGTGCATTCCGCCCTCTTTCGCTGCCGGGATCAGTTTGATGGCGCTCTGGCTTTCAATGACGTCCACGTTGTAATCATCCACGTGTGCGCGCAGTGAACCGGCCAGTTTTGCCCCTTCGGTTTTCGGTACGGAGATATAGTTTTCGATATCGACCGTGTCAAGCACCTGGCCGCCAAAACGCTCACCCAGCAGGCCGGTACGGATGCCTTTACGTGCTGAGTAGATGGCTGCCGCTGCGCCCGCCGGACCACTGCCGATAATCAGGACTTCATACGCGTCACGCTTGTTCAGCTCTTCTGCCGCACGTTTATCCGCATTGGTATCCACTTTGCTGACGATTTCCGCCAGGCTCATGCGACCCTGACCAAACTCTTTACCATTGAGGTAAACCGCTGGCACGCCCATCACGTTACGTTCCTGAATCTCGTTCTGGAACAGGCCACCGTCGATAGCGGTGTGGCTGATGCGCGGATTAATCACCGCCATAAGGTTCAGCGCCTGTACGACGTCAGGGCAGTTATGGCATGAGAGTGAATAGTAAGTTTCGAAATGGAAGTCACTGTCCAGCGCCGCGATCTGATCCAGCAGGCTCTGTGCTTCTTTCGACGGATGCCCACCGGTCTGTAACAGCGCCAGCACCAGTGAGGTAAATTCGTGACCCAGTGGGGAACCGGCAAAACGCGGGCCGCTGTTCGAACCTGGGTTAGTGATCAGAAATGAGGGCTTACGCACCTGACGATCGTTCTCTTCGCGGAAGCTGACTTTGTCAGACAGGCCGGCGATATCAACCAACAGTTCACGAATCTCGGTTGATTTTGCACCCTCATCCAGGGTGGCGATCAACTCAACAGGTTTGGTTAATTTCTCAAGGTAAGCCTTGAGCTGCGTCTTCAAATTTGTGTCGAGCATAGTGATATCCTGGTCAAAAAATCGGGTGCCGCAGCACCCGATTGGAGAATGGTCGAAAGGGCGAAGCGGAATTAGATTTTGCCAACCAGGTCCAGAGACGGAGCCAGAGTTGCATCACCTTCTTTCCATTTAGCCGGGCACACTTCACCTGGGTGAGAAGCCACGTACTGAGCCGCTTTCACTTTGCGCAGCAGGTCAGAGGCGTCACGGCCAATGCCTTCAGCAGTGATTTCGATGGCCTGGATAACGCCTTCCGGGTCAACGATGAACGTACCGCGGTCAGCCAGACCTTCGTCTTCACGCATGATTTCGAAGTTACGGGTCAGCGCGCCAGTCGGGTCACCAATCATCGCGTACTGAATTTTCGCGATGGTGTCTGAAGAACCGTGCCAGGCTTTGTGGGTAAAGTGGGTGTCGGTAGAAACGGAGTAGATATCTACGCCCAGTTTCTGGAATTCTTCGTAGTGGTCAGCCACGTCGCCCAGTTCGGTCGGGCAGACGAAGGTGAAGTCAGCTGGATAGAAGAAGAACACACTCCATTTACCTTCAACGTCTTTCTCGGTTACGTCGATGAATTCGCCGTTTTTGAATGCTGCGTTTTTGAACGGCTTGATTTTGGTATTGATAATAGACATCTGTGGCCTCCGTTAAAATATGTGATGCAGGTTACATAATTTTCGGGCCAACATCTAATACGCGGTCGTTATCAATCTGATAAACGAAAGCTATCAAACGCTGAAAGCCTGATGCTCTCTGGCCCGGCAGGCAGTGTACAGCGATTTTCGTGACATTTAACCCGCTTTATCTTTTCGCCTGTCTTCGCGAATCACTGCTAGCTTTGTAAGACCGGATTATAAGGGAGCTGACCTGTGGAGATTCGTCCGTTTACGGAAGCCGATCGTCCTTTCCTGCGCACGCTGTTTCTGGCGGCGCGACGACACAACTGGCGCTGGCTTGACGGCAGCGAGTGGCAGCTGGAAGATTTTGATGGCGTGATTCTGGGCGAAACCGTGCTGGTCGCGGAAGCAGAGGGGCAGCGTGTCGGATTTGCCGGGCTGCTGGAGAACGACAACTTCCTGCACAGTCTTTATGTCGATCCTGACTGGCAGGGACGCGGCGTGGGCAGCGCTTTACTGGAAGCAGTCGAAGCGCGCTTTACCTCAACCGGCGCGCTGAAGTGCCTGCAGAAGAACAAAGCGGCACAGGCGTTTTACCTGAAACACGGCTGGAAAATGATTTCACAGGGCGAAGGTGAGCACGGCGGCTACGTGTTGATGCATTACCCGCTGGCCTCACACTATGCCAGCGGGTCGGGTCGGGCTTAAAGCGCGCGGAAGGCGATGTCGCCGGGGATGACTTCGCCCTGCCAGTAAAGCTGAGCCGCAACGCGTCCGGCCAGCTGGCGATAGAGCGCGGTAAATTCGCTGTCGGGACGACGAATCACCGTCGGTTCACCTTCATCAAGATCTTCGCGCAGGTCAATGTGCAGCGGCAGCTGGGCCAGCAGCTGTGTCTGGTAATCCTCCACCAGTTTCTGCGCGCCGCCGGTGCCAAAGATGGGCTCGTGGAAGCCACACTGACTGCAGATATGCAGGCTCATGTTTTCCACCACGCCGAGCACCGGCACATTGACCTTTTCAAACATCACCAGCCCTTTGCGGGCATCAATCAGGGCGATGTCCTGCGGTGTCGTCACCACCAGCGCACCGGTGACCGGCACGTTCTGCGCCAGCGTCAGCTGAATGTCGCCGGTGCCGGGCGGCATATCCAGCACCAGATAATCCAGCTCCGGCCACAGCGTTTCGTTGAGCAGTTGCATCAGCGCTTTGCTGGCCATCGGCCCGCGCCACACCATCGCATTGTCATCCGTGACCAGATAACCAATGGAGTTGGTGGCCAGCCCGTGCGCCATGATCGGTGCCATATGGGTGCCATCCGGCGAGGTTGGCCGTTGATCCTGAGTGCCGAGCATGTTCGGCACAGACGGGCCGTAGATATCGGCGTCCAGAATCCCGACCCGCGCGCCTTCTGCTGCCAGCGCAAGCGCCATGTTTACGGCGGTGCTGGATTTTCCCACGCCGCCTTTGCCGGAGCTGACCGCAATAATGTTTTTGACGCCGTTAACGCCCGGCTGGTTTTTTACCCGCTTCAGGGTGGCAATATCATGGCTGAGCCGCCAGTCGATGGCGCGTGCGCCGGTCTGGCGCAGCAGTTCGGCGCTGACCTGCTCTTTCAGGTCGTCGAATCCGCTGGCCCAGGCAAACGGCATCACCAGTTCCACATGCAGCGTTCCATCCAGCTGCGCCACATGGTGCAATGCCTTCAGGGCGGTGAGATTCTGCTTAAGGGTCGGATGCTCAAAGCTTCTCAATACGCCTGCCACGATGGCGCGCAGGCCTTCTGGCGTATGCGGTTCCCGGGATTGTACTGTCATCCCCTGCTCCTTATTTCTGCTGTGCTTACGCTGTGTTTCAGCGATGTATTGTCAATGATATCAGATGCTCGTGGATCTGCGGCGACTGGCAGGGTGAATCCCTTGTGTTTACGCAGGTGAAGCCTTCAGTTACCATCTAAGCCCGTTTTTTCAATCAACAGAAAGCTACGCAAACTATGACTCAAGTCGCTAAAAAAATTCTGGTAACGTGCGCACTGCCTTACGCGAACGGATCAATCCATCTCGGCCACATGCTCGAGCATATCCAGGCAGACATTTGGGTGCGTTATCAGCGAATGCGTGGCAATCAGGTTTATTTCATCTGCGCCGATGATGCGCACGGCACGCCGATCATGCTGAAAGCTCAGCAGTTGGGCATTGCACCGGAGCAGATGATTGCAGAGATGAAAAGCGAGCATGAAGCCGACTTTGCCGGTTTTAATGTCAGCTATGACAACTATCATTCGACCCACGGCGACGAGAACCGTGAGCTTTCAGCGCTGATTTACGGCCGTCTGAAAGAGAACGGTTTTATTAAAAACCGCACCATCTCCCAGCTCTACGATCCGGAAAAAGGGATGTTCCTGCCGGACCGTTTTGTGAAAGGCACCTGCCCGAAATGTAAATCACCTGATCAGTATGGCGACAACTGTGAAGTCTGCAGCGCGACCTACAGCCCGACCGAGCTGATCGATCCGAAATCGGTGGTATCCGGTGCGACGCCAGTCCTGCGCGACTCCGAGCACTTCTTCTTTGATCTGCCGTCCTTCAGCGCCATGCTGCAGGCCTGGACCCGCTCCGGTGCGCTGCAGGATCAGGTGGCGAACAAAATGCAGGAGTGGTTTGAATCGGGCCTGCAGCAGTGGGATATCTCCCGCGATGCGCCTTATTTCGGCTTTGAAATCCCGGACGCGCCAGGCAAATATTTCTACGTCTGGCTGGATGCGCCTATCGGTTACATGGGCTCGTTCAAGAACCTGTGCGACAAGCGTGGCGACATCGACTTCGACGAATTCTGGCGTAAAGACTCGACGACCGAGCTGTATCACTTCATCGGTAAAGATATCGTCTACTTCCACAGCCTGTTCTGGCCAGCGATGCTGGAAGGCAGTCACTTCCGCAAGCCAAACAACCTGTTTGTACACGGCTATGTCACCGTCAACGGTGCCAAGATGTCGAAGTCGCGCGGCACATTTATTAAAGCCAGCACCTGGCTGCAGCATCTGGATGCCGACAGCCTTCGTTACTACTACGCGGCGAAACTCTCTTCACGCATTGACGATATCGACCTGAATCTGGAAGATTTCGTCCAGCGCGTGAATGCTGACATCGTTAACAAAGTGGTTAACCTGGCGTCACGTAACGCGGGCTTCATTACCAAACGCTTTGACGGCAAACTGGCGGCAGACCTGGCCGATCCGGCGCTCTATCAGACCTTCGTGGATGCGTCAGAGAAGATTGGTGACGCCTGGGCGGGTCGTGAATACAGCCGTGCTATCCGTGAAATCATGGCGCTGGCTGACCTGGCGAACCGTTATGTCGATGAGCAGGCTCCGTGGGTGGTGGCGAAGCAGGAAGGCCGTGATGCCGATCTGCAGGCAATCTGCTCCATGGGCATTAACCTGTTCCGCATTCTGATGACCTGGCTGAAGCCGGTACTGCCGTCACTGAGCGCCCGCGCAGAAGGCTTCCTGAACTGTGAACTGAGCTGGGATGCCATCGCGCAGCCGCTGCTGGATCATCAGGTCGCACCGTTCAAAGCGCTCTACAGCCGCATTGAAATGGCGAAAGTCGAAGGACTGATTGAGGCTTCGAAAGAGGATGCCGCTGCGGCCAGTGCATCGCCCGCCACGGGCCCGCTGGCCGATGCACCGATCGGTGAAACCATTACCATTGATGATTTCGCCAAAGTGGATATGCGCGTCGCGCTGATTGAGCAGGCGGAACTGGTGGAAGGTTCGGACAAGCTGCTGCGTCTGCAACTCGACCTGGGCGGTGAGAAGCGTCAGATCTTCTCAGGTATTCGTGCCGCCTATCCTGATCCCGCCGTGCTGGTCGGTAAAATGACCATTATTGTGGCTAACCTCGCCCCGCGTAAAATGCGTTTTGGTATCTCTGAAGGCATGGTGTTGTCAGCGGGCCCGGGCGGCAAAGATCTGTTCGTGCTCTCCGTCGACAGCGGTGCTGTGCCGGGTATGCCGGTTAAGTAATCGCCTGCCGACGCTTAACAGGTTAAGCGAAGTGCCGTCCTCAACCCTTCGCGCCGTATCACTGGCGCGAAGGGTTATTTTTCCCCCTTTGCATTCTCACCGCTACTACCCCGCTTCCTTCTGCTGAAACGCTTTGCCCGTTGCTGCTACTCTGCGGCATAAATGTGATCGCTAGCACGCTAAGCGGTTAATGCGTATGATGAAGCTCAGTGAAAACAGGAGCCTGCCATGCTCACCGTGCTGTCTGTCTGCGGACGTTATCTTCGCGCCTTTATCATCATTTATCTCTGCTTATACGCTGGCATCGGCATCGCTTCGCTGCTGCCCATTAAACTGCCAGGCAGCATCCTGGGAATGTTAATTCTGTTCGGCCTGCTGGCGTCGCAGATCCTGCCGGTCAGCTGGGTAAAACCGGGCTGCCATCTGCTGATTCGCTACATGGCGCTGCTGTTTGTGCCAATCAGCGTCGGAGTGATGAGTTACACCGATATACTCACCGCCCAGTTTGGCCCGATTGTTGTTTCCTGTGTTGTCAGTACCTTCCTGGTACTCTCCATTGTCGGCGTCAGCGCCCACCGGCTTCACAGCCGCCGTCCTGCCGGAGAGTCAGCCGATGAGTGACATGTGGTGGTCACTGCCACTGACGCTGGCAGCCTTTTTTCTGGCGCGCAAGCTGGCGATACGACTGAAAATCTCGCTGCTTAATCCGCTACTGGTCGCCATGGGGATGATTATCCCGATACTGCTGCTGTTGCAGCTTCCTTACTCGCGCTATTTCGCCGGCAGCCAGATTCTTAATCAGCTGCTGCAACCGGCTGTGGTCGCGCTGGCACTGCCGCTGTATGAGCAGATGCATCAGATTCGTGCCCGCTGGAAATCGATTATTGGCGTCTGCTTTATCGGCAGCCTGACCGCCATGATCTCAGGCACCGCTATTGCCCTGTGGATGGGTGCCACACCTGAAATTGCCGCCACCATCGTACCTAAATCCGTGACCACGCCCATCGCGATGGCCGTCTCCGGTTCGCTGCACGGCATTCCCGCCATCAGCGCCATCTGCGTGCTGATTGCCGGAGTACTGGGTGCGGTATTCGGACACACGCTGCTGAATCTGCTGGGCGTAAAATCGAAAGCGGCGCGCGGACTGGCAATTGGCAATGCATCGCATGCGCTGGGCACGGCGCGTGCCGCGGAACTGGACTATCAGGAAGGAGCATTCAGCTCACTGGCGCTGGTGATCTGCGGCATCATCACCTCTCTGCTGGCACCGTTTATTTTTCCGCTGCTGATGCACTGGTTTGGCTGAAAGTTTGCGAGAGATCTCGCAAAGTTGAAACATGCAACACATGTTACATTGTCAGAGCGATGTGGATCACATATAAACCGGTGACTGGCACATCGCCCTGCTGAATTTAATGAGGCTCACATGCATTCCCGTTTCCTCTCTGCTTTTGAGGCATTGCCGTCAACGCTGCAAACTGCACTTGCTCCCCTGTTGAACGATCCTGACTTTCATGCGGTGATCAGCGCCGACCAGGTCACCTCACTGCAACAACAGACACAAATGGAGGCCGATGCGCTGGCGCTGGCGCTGCTGCCCCTCGCGGCCTCCTGTGCCGTTGCTACCGTGTCGCATTTTAACGTTGGGGCGATAGCCCGCGGCGTCAGCGGCAACTGGTACTTCGGGGCTAACATGGAATTTGTCGGCACGCCCATGCAGCAGACCGTCCATGCTGAGCAGAGCGCTATTACCCATGCGTGGCTGCGCGGCGAGCGCCAGCTTGAGACCATCACCGTTAACTACACGCCGTGCGGTCACTGCCGTCAGTTCATGAACGAGCTGAACAGCGGCACCAACATTCGCATCAGCCTGCCACAACGCGCAATCAGCACCCTGGCCGATTATCTGCCGGATGCCTTTGGCCCGCGCGATCTGGACATTACGACCTTCCTGATGGACGAGGTGGACCACGGCTATGTGGCCGAAGGCGATGAACTGGTGCAGGCTGCGGTTGCCGCTGCCAATGCCAGCCACGCGCCTTACAGCCAGTCCCACGCGGGTGTTGCGCTGCTGACCACGGATGGCGCGATTGTCGCCGGTCGCTATGCCGAAAATGCCGCGTTTAACCCGAGCTTCCCGCCGCTTCAGGCGGCACTGGTCTTGCTGAACATGCAGGGCGGCGATGTTCGTCAGATAAAAAAAGCGGTACTGGCCGAAGTGGAAAATGCCACGTTAAGCCAGTTTGCCGCCACGCAGGCGACGCTTGAGACATTTGGTTGCGGTGAGCTGCTGCAGGTAACGCTGTACAAAGCATAACCCGCTGTCAGAGAAGCCACAGTTTTGTGAGCTTTTGTGAACAAACGCTGTACTTCTGCGGGAAATTTCATAGGATCTGGCGCCAGAATTCACGCAATTACAAATTACTCTGAATAATTCAGGTTGCAGGATAGCAGCACGGTCGTGAATGTTTCCGCAGCGGTTACCCTGCCGCTGCCTGACCTGCAGTCTGAGCTATAACGGGTGAGAAAACTGGCGCTACCTTTCCGGCGTGACGCCAGACAACACTGCAACCGGAGCATTACCGCATGGAACTCGACTACGAAAGTAAACGCCCGCTGTATATCCCTTATGCTGGCCCGATTTTGCTGGAATTTCCCCTGCTGAATAAAGGCAGCGCCTTTAGCATCGAAGAACGTAATGAATTCAACCTCAACGGTTTGCTGCCAGAAGCAGTGGAATCGATTGAAGAGCAGGCGCAGCGTGCCTGGCGTCAGTTCCAGGACTTCAAAAATAATAACGATAAGCATGTCTACCTGCGTAATATCCAGGACACCAACGAAACGCTGTTCTATCGCCTGCTGGATAATCATCTTGAAGAGATGATGCCGATTATCTACACCCCGACTGTGGGCGCAGCCTGCGAACACTTCTCTGAGATCTACCGTCGTGCGCGTGGCGTGTTCATCTCCTACCCTAACCGTGACCGCATCGAAGATATGCTGCAAAACGCCACCAAGCAGAATGTGAAGGTGATTGTAGTGACCGATGGCGAGCGCATCCTGGGCCTCGGCGATCAGGGCATCGGCGGCATGGGTATCCCGATTGGTAAGCTTTCACTCTATACCGCCTGTGGTGGCATCAGTCCGGCTTACACCTTGCCGGTGGTACTGGATGTCGGCACCAATAACCAGCAGTTGCTGAACGATCCGCTCTATATGGGCTGGCGTCATCCGCGCATTACCGGCGAAGAGTACGACGAGTTCGTCAATGAATTTATCCAGGCCGTTAAACGCCGCTGGCCGAAAGTTCTGCTGCAGTTTGAAGATTTCGCCCAGAAGAACGCCATGCCGCTGCTGAACCGCTATCGCGATGAGGTCTGCTGCTTTAACGACGATATTCAGGGCACTGCAGCCGTTACGGTAGGTACGTTGATTGCCGCCAGCCGCGCAGCCGGTAGCCGCCTGTGCGAGCAGAAAGTGGTGTTCCTGGGTGCCGGTTCCGCGGGTTGTGGTATCGCTGAACAGATCATCGCGCAGATGAAATCAGAAGGCCTGAGCGACGAGGAAGCACGTGGCCGGGTGATGATGGTCGATCGCTTTGGTCTGCTGACGGACAAGCTGCCTAACCTGCTCGATTTCCAGAGCAAGCTGGTGCAGAAGAGCGAAAACCTGCAGCAGTGGGATGTCACCAATGATTCCATCTCGCTGCTGGACGTGGTGCGCAATGCGCAGCCCGATATTCTGATTGGTGTCTCTGGCCAGCCGGGCCTGTTCACCGAAGAGATCATCCGCGAGATGCACAAGCACTGTAAGCGCCCTATTGTGATGCCACTGTCGAACCCGACATCACGCGTGGAAGCGACGCCAGCCGATATCATCGCCTGGACTGACGGTGCCGCGCTGGTCGCAACCGGCAGCCCGTTCTCGCCGGTGAGCTGGAACGGTAAAACCTATCCGATTGCGCAGTGCAACAACTCCTACATCTTCCCGGGCATTGGTCTGGGTGTGATTGCTTCGGGTGCCAGCCGCGTTACCGATACCATGCTGATGACCGCCAGCCGCGCGCTCGCTGACTGTTCTCCGCTGGTGAATGAAGGTGAAGGCCCGGTACTGCCTGAGATTAAAGATATCCAGGGCGTGTCGAAAATCATAGCGATGGAAGTGGGTAAAGCTGCTCAACTGGCGGGTGTCGCCGTGGTGACCTCTGAAGATGTGTTGTCACAGGCTATCGCCAACAACTTCTGGCTGCCGCAGTATCGTCACTATCGTCGTACCTCGATTTAACCTTCCCACTGCCGGATCGCCTCTGGTCCGGCAGTGTTCAAAAAACGTACAGCCAGCCGGCAGTCACTTGCTTCGCTGCGGCTGCTCAAGTAGCCTTGTCCCATCTCACTATTTTGACATCGAGTCTCCAGGCGCATGCTGAAACGCGTTCTCATTGGTCTGCTTTTCATCATCTTACTGATGGTGGCAACGGCGCTCGGCCTTGATCGCTGGATCAGCTGGAAAACTGCGCCTTTTATATACGAAAATGTCGCTTCATTGCCGCATCGTCAGGTAGGTGTGGTCCTGGGGACAGCGAAATATTATCGTACAGGCGTGATCAATCAGTATTACCTCTATCGTATGCAGGGCGCACTTAATGCCTATAACAGTGGCAAAGTGAATTATCTGCTGCTGAGCGGTGACAACGCGCTGCAAAGCTATAATGAGCCGATGACGATGCGCCGCGATCTTATCAAAGCCGGTGTCGATCCGGCTGATATCGTGCTCGATTATGCCGGGTTCCGGACGCTGGATTCGATTGTGCGCACCCGCAAAGTGTTTGATACCAATGATTTCATTATTATCACGCAGCGCTTCCACTGTGAGCGCGCGCTGTTTATCGCCCTGCAGCTGGGCATTCAGGCCCAGTGCTATGCGGTGCCCTCACCGAAAAACATGCTGAGCGTGCGCTTCCGTGAGGTCGGTGCCCGGCTGGGTGCACTGGCGGACCTCTTCCTGCTTAAGCGTGAACCCCGTTTCTTAGGCCCGCTGGTGCCGATTCCTGCCGTACACGATGTTCCTGAAGACGCGCAGAGTTATCCGGCGGTGACGCCGGAGCAGCTGCTGGAGCTGGAACAGAAACTGCGGAAATAGCTCACGCGCTGCGACTTCTTTATGCTGGTTATTGCTGTGCCGAGGTCTGGCAGTAACGTGCAGGGCTCAGGGAGCTGACGGTAATATGCTGGCTCAGGGAGCATACGTTTAGTCGCCATCTGTTACTATGCAGCGATCATTAAGCTGATTAATTACATGACTACGGTAGATAATTCAGTGCTACTTCCCCTCTGAAAGCCGACTTAGACTGCTGAGAAATCTGAAGAGGGTGAATCTTATAACAATGAATAAGCTCAACGCGCAGGGAACACGGTCAGAAGAGGAAAGCGTCCCACGCCAGGGATGGCGTGGGCCGAGCATGTCATGGATGACGGCTTTTGCGACTTTCCGATCTGACCGTGTTCCCTACGCATACTCGATCTCACAGCAACGACCCCAGCACTCTCCCCTATAAAAAGCGTTCTGCGGAGGAATGACACGGGCAGATCATTTACTGGCCTTAGCGTCTTTCCGATCTGACCGTGTTCCCTTCGCAGACTCGATCTCACAGCGACAATGCCTGCACTCCACCCACAATGCCTGCACTCCAGCGACAATGCCCGTACTCCAGCAACAATGCCTGCGCTCCCATAATAAAAAAGCGACCCGAAGGTCGCTTTTTTAGCGTTGAATAAGACTTACTTCTTACGAGAATATTTCAGGGAATCCAGCGCCACGGCGAAGATAATGATGCCGCCCTTAATGATGTACTGCCAGTAAGGGTTCACGCCGATATAGGTCAGACCGTAGTTGATAACGGTGAAGATCAGCACACCGGTGACGACACCCGCCACACTACCCACACCACCGGCGAAGGAAACGCCGCCGACCACACAGGCCGCAATCGCATCCAGCTCATACATAAAGCCAAGGTTGTTGGTGGCAGAACCGATACGACCCGCCTCCAGCATCCCGCCAAAGGCGTAGAACACACCTGACAGAGCATAAATCATGATCAGGTTCAAAGGCACGTTCACGCCTGACACTTTCGCCGCTTCCGGGTTACCGCCGATAGCAAAAATGTTTTTGCCGAAGCGGGTTTTGTTCCACAGAATCCAGACGAAAATAATGGCAATCACAGCGTAGAACGTGATGAACGAGAGTTTAAAATCACCAAAGCGTAAGAAACCCTGAGCAAATTTCGAGAACCCTGCGTCAAAGCCAGCAATCGGTGAGGCACCCACAAAGTCGTAATAGAGTGAGTTGATACCGTAAACGATAATCATGGTGCCCAGCGTGGTGATAAATGGCGTTACCTTCAGGTAAGCAATAATCACACCATTCACCAGACCAATTACACCGCCAATGATGCACACCGTCAGGATAACCAGTGGAATCGGCACGGTATCCAGCGTCGGGAAGACTTTGTTCGCGTTATCCATCGCCTGCAACAGCGTTGCGGCAACGACCGCCGCTAAGCCAACCTGACGTCCGGCTGACAGGTCAGTACCCTGGGTCACAATCAGACCCGCCACACCCAGTGCAATAATAATGCGCACCGAAGATTGGGTCAGAATATTACTCAGGTTCATCAAACTTAAAAATGTCGGATCCTGGAAAATAATAATAGCCAGCAATACCAGCAGAACGACATAAATGCCGCCCTCTTTTAACCAGGTTAGCGCATTCTTTTTTGTAGTCGCTTTCATGTTAACAGCCCTTGCTTCATTAAAGGTGTAATGACGCTAAACGCAATATTTCGTTCTGCGTGGTCGTTTTGGTATCAACTATGCCTGCTACCAGACCATTACTCATTACCAGAATACGATCGGTAATGCCTAACAGCTCCGGCATTTCGGATGAGATAATAATGATGCCCTTTTCTCTTTTCGCCAGTTCAGCAATCAGCTGGTAAATTTCGAATTTCGCACCAACATCAATACCGCGTGTTGGTTCATCAAGCATCAGGATTTCAGGCTGGGTCAATAACCAGCGGCCAATAATCACTTTTTGCTGGTTACCGCCCGAAAGCGAACCAATTTGTGTATGATGCCCTGGGGTTTTAACACGCATTGAATCGATAACCCATTGGGTATCACTCTTCATGCGTTTATTATCCAGCAGTCCCATACTGTTTTTATATTTTTTAATATTGGAAATAAGCGAGTTAAAACCAATATCCAGGTAAGCATAAATACCAGTCGAACGACGCTCTTCAGTCACCAGCGCGAAACCGTGGTTAATGGCTTCATTGGCGCTGTGATTATTAATCGGTTTGCCATGCAGTTTAATGGTGCCGCCCGATTTTTCGCGAATGCCAAACAGCGTTTCGACGATATCGGTACGTTTGGCGCCCACCAGCCCGGCAATGCCGAGTATCTCCCCTTTACGCAAATCAAATGAGATATCGCGAATAGACGGCTGACGCAGTGACGTCAGGTTGCGAACTTCAAGAATTGTCTCGCCTGGCACGTTGGTACGGTCAGGGAAACGCTGGTTCAGTGAACGGCCGACCATCATGGCGATGATCTTATCCATATCCAGCCCGTCCAGCGGCTGAGAGGTGATCCACTGACCATCACGCAGAATCGTGATCTCATCACACAACTGGAAAATCTCTTCCATCTTGTGCGAAATATAAACAATGCCACAGCCGCGATCTTTCAGCTTACGAATAATCGTGAACAGGTGATTCACCTCTTTCTCGGTTAACGAGGAAGTCGGCTCATCCATAATCACTATTTTCGCGTCGTAGGAGAACGCTTTAGCAATTTCAATCATCTGCATCTGTGACACAGAAAGATTGGCAACTTTGTCGCGTGGATCGATATCGATATCCAGCTCGTCAAAAATCGCCTTAGTGTCCTGGTACATCTTATCCTGATCGACAAAGAAGCCTTTGCGCGGATAACGCCCCAGCCACATGTTATCCATCACGGTACGCTGAAGAACCAGGTTTAATTCCTGATGCACCATCGACACGCCATTTTCCAGCGCTTCTTTGGAGCTTTTATAGTCGATCTCTTTACCCTGAAACAGGATACTGCCGGTATCTTTTTTATAAATACCAAACAGGCATTTTAATAAGGTGGATTTCCCGGCACCGTTCTCGCCCATTAATGCATGAACAGAGTGAGGCCGCACTTTCAAATTCACATTATCTAACGCTTTAACGCCGGGAAATGATTTTGAAACATTCGTCATTTCCAGCAAATATTCTCGCTGCGCGGT
Organism: Pantoea alfalfae; assembly: GCF_019880205.1. NCBI lineage: Bacteria > Pseudomonadati > Pseudomonadota > Gammaproteobacteria > Enterobacterales > Erwiniaceae > Pantoea > Pantoea alfalfae. Next base: position 1,372,429 of record NZ_CP082292.1, on the reverse strand, counting down.
CGTGTTATCACTGGCCATATTTTACCTGGCTAAAAAACGGTGGTGACATAAAAAAGGCGCGACAGCTGTCGCGCCCGTAATCAATCTTATTTCGAGAACTGAGACAGATTTTCTTTATCAACCGGAACGTAAGGAACACGGACGATCTTATCGACCATCTTGAAGTTTGTTCCATCGGTTGCCGCTTTGCCGTTCGCCAGGTTGTTGGCAATATCCAGCGTCGCTTTCGCCTGGTTTTCCGCATCGTTCAGCACAGTACCGGCCAGCGCACCGGATTTCACCAGTGCCATCGCTTCTGGCAGGGCATCGACGCCGAAGACCGGGATAGAAGTCATGTTGTGCGCTTTCAGCGCTTCAACGGCACCCATCGCCATCGCATCGTTATTGGCAATCACAACTTCAATTTTCTTCGCGTTCGGGCCTGACAGCCACGCATCCATCTTATCTTTGGCCTGTGCGGTGTCCCACATCGCCGTATCCATCGCTAACTGCTGCGTCTTCAGACCATCTTTGTTCAGGGTGTCGATAACATATTTAGTACGGGCTTCAGCATCTGGATGGCCTGGCTCGCCTTTCAGCAGGACGAACTGAATGGTGCCATCTTTGTTCAGATCCCAGGCTGGGGTCGCTTTCCAGTGCTTCTCAATCAGCTGACCCTGGATGATGCCGGACTCTTTGGAGTCGGTACCCACATAGTAAGCTTTGTCATAGCCGGCCAGGACTTTAGCGTTCGGTTCTTTGTTAAAGAAGACAACCGGCACGTCGTTGGCACGTGCTTTGTCTACGATGACGGCAGCGGCAGCCGGGTCAACCAGGTTAATCGCCAGCGCTTTCACGCCTTTTGCCATCAGCACGTCCACCTGATCGTTCTGTTTGGACTGGTCGTTCTGCGAGTCATTCATCAGCAGCTGTACGCCACCGATCGTTTTCGCTTCTTTCTCGATGTCTTTGCGCACCATTGACATGAAGTTGTCATCATATTTGTAAATGGTCACGCCGATACGGGTGTCAGCTGCGTGAGCGGTTGCACCAAACATCATGCTGGCAACCAGTGCTGTAAGCGTGAAAACCTTCTTATTCATGGTATCTCCGGTTTTATTATGCAGGGTCTTTTTAGCGCTGCCGCAAAATGTGCGGAAGAGCAATTGGTAAAACAGATCGGCGCGTTGGTTAACGTAATGAGGCTGTTAAGCCATCAGACGCCGTCTAAAACCTGACTTCCCTGTGCCAGAACGCTTCCATGAAGAGGGTATGAACCCTTTAACCGGCTACTGAGACCACAACTGATGCCGTTACACTGGCGTTACATAATGTTTCAGTCCGGTAAGACGCTGCCATCATAGTGAGGGCAATGTTAATTAACTGTGAATACAATCACAGATTGAAAACGGTTACATGCCTGAATCGCCTGAATTAGTGACGGACTCCACATTTTGCCGCTGCGCCACAGAATGACGCCGCACCAGGGTTGGCATAAAGATATGCGTTGCCGTGTCATCAAGCAGTCCGGCTGCGCCCTGCAGTGCCAGCTCAGTGGCAATTTTTGCCATAGATACAATGGGATAGCGCACAGTGGTCAACTGCGGATCGGTATAACGGGAAATCGGGATATCATCAAAGCCAATGACAGAAAAATGCTGTGGCACCTGAATGCCGTTGTCTTTCAGCGCAGTAAGTGCGCCAGCCGCCATGCCGTCGTTATAAGCAAACACTGCTGTAAGGTTGAGATTGCGCCCCAGCAGCTCCACCATCGCCGCTTCGCCCCCCTGCATATCTGGCTCTGCGCTGGCGATCCAGCTCTCCTGCGGCCGGATGCCCTGTTCGGCCATCGCCTGCATCCACCCTTCACGGCGCTGCGCCACATCCTCAATGGGATGACTGGAGCAAAGATAGCCAATGCGGCTATGCCCCTGTTGCAGCAGGGTTCTTGAGGCCATCAGTGCACCCGTGACGTTATCCAGACTGACGCTGCGGTGTTCGAATCCAGGGACGATGCGGTTAATCACTACCATGCCGGGCACGTGCTGCATAAAGTCCGCCAGCTCCGCGTCCGGCAGCGTTTTTGCGTGGACCACCAGGGCGCTGCAGCGCTGCCTGATCAGCACCTCGATAGCATGACGCTCTTTCTCTTCCTGATGCCAGGAGTTGCTGATTAACACATGCTTGTGCACGCGCTGCGCCACGGTATCCACTGCTTTAACCAGCGCCCCGAAGAAGGGATCAGAGACATCCATCACCACTACCCCGATCGTATCGCTGACCTGCGTCGCCAGCGCCTGGGCGTTGGCGTTAGGGCGATACCCCAGCGCTTCAACCGCCTGTAACACGGCGTCGCGGGTGTCAGAGGTCACGGCGTTGCTCTGATTGAGAACACGCGACACGGTCGCCACTGACACGCCAGCCTGACGGGCAACATCACGAATAGTTATCATGCAGCAGTTCCAGAAGGGAAAAATAGGGCTTCACGCCGGGTTATACACCGGCGCTATTCTGTCAGGGGCGGGAGGCGTGCAGCGTGAATTGCGTCACATCAATGAAAACGGTTACATACAATTCTGTAACCTTTGTGATGGCGGTCATTATCTGGCGTTGTCGGTAATGCGTGATTTGCCGGCTGAGAGCAGCGTAAACCGCCGCCACAGCCATTCCAGCGGACCCTGTGCGAAGAAATGTAACCAGATGAGTGAAAACAGGATATTGATGAGCCATATCGCAGGCACCATCAGCACCAGTTCCAGCCGGGTGAAATGCATGTAGAAGCCAAAGCGATAGAACAGCGTGGTGCAGATGAGCGTTTGCAGCAGGTAGTTGGTCAGCGCCATACGGCCCACGCACTGGATGGCGTGGCTGATATGCCAGTGAGAAATTTGTGGCCAGTAGGCCAGACAGAGCGCGGCATAGCCCAGGCTAATCAGCGGGCTGGCAAGATCGCGCGGGGCCTGCAGGTAAAAAGCCGCCCAGCGGAATTCCCAATGTAACAGCCATTGCGCGGCTACACCGGCTACCGCAATGGAGAAGCCCATTGTCAGCAGCAGGGCCGCCGCCTGACGATAGTGGCGGAGGGAAAATTCTCCAGTCAGCCAGCCGCTGCGCAGCATTGCGCCACCCATCATCATTAAGCCCGCCAGCTGCCAGCCATATTGAGCCGCCAGCGCCATCAGCCCTGATGAGAGATGATCCAGCCGGTTCTGTATCGCTTCCCAGCCGCCGCTCAGTTTCCAGTACTGCTCATATTGCAGATCGGCAGCACCCGGCAGCCAGGATCGCGTCGGTTCGGGATCGGAGATCGACCCAAACACCAGCAGCACGCCGCAGCCCACCAGATAAAGCAGAATGCCGGTATTCATCAGGCTGCGGGTTGACGGGACGTCACGCAGCACCCGCCAGACCACCAGCCCGATGATGCCGTAATCCAGCAGGATATCGCCTTCCCAGAGAAAGACACCATGCAGAAAACCGATGAGTACCAGAATGGAAAGCCGGGCAGTCAGCCAGCGACTGCCGCGCGGCAGCTGCATTTGCAGACCTGCGCCAAACAGCAGTGCAAACAGGGTGAGGAATTTGAGCTGAGCAAAGGCGTCAGAGAGTGCCCAGGTCCAGACGTCGGAGAGACTGACACTGCCCTGCCAGGCCGGATTCAGGTAAGCAGCAGAAGGCAGGCCGAAGCCCACAATATTGAGCAGCAGGATGCCGAGAATGGCACAGCCTCGAATGAAATCCAGCACGTGATAGCGTTGCATGCGGCACCCTGCCCCATTGAGGCGGGCAGCATTATGCGCCCGCCGTTAACTCAACTATGGCGTACCGCGCGCAAGAATTCCTGGCGGGTATTCTGACTGGACTTGAACAGGCCGCCCAGAGAGGTCGTGGTGGTGGCGCTGGTCGCATCTTTGACGCCACGCGCTTTCACACAGTAATGTACCGCATCAATCGAGACAGCAACGTTGTTGGTGCCCAGCAGCGTCTGCAAGGCCACCAGAACCTGCTGTGTCAGGCGCTCCTGCACCTGCGGGCGCTGGGCGAAGAACTGCACGATGCGGTTGATTTTCGACAGGCCAATCACCTTTTCCTTGGGAATATAGGCAACCGTGGCTTTGCCATCAATGATCACAAAGTGATGTTCACAGGTGCTGGTCAGGGTGATATCACGCACGGTCACCATCTCATCGACCTTCATTTTATTCTCAATGACGGTGATTTTCGGGAAGTTGGCATAATCGAGACCGGAAAAGACCTCATCCACATACATTTTGGCGATGCGATGCGGCGTTTCCATCAGGCTGTCATCTTCAAGATCCAGATTCAGCAGCTGCATAATCTCGGTCATGTGCCCGGCAATCAGGCTCTTACGCGTTTCGTCATCAATGTCGCGCGTCGGTGCACGTAACGGCGTTTCCAGTCCACGCGCCAGCAGCGCTTCGTGAACCAGGGCAGCTTCCTGACTTAGGGTGCTCATTTACTCTTCTCCGGCTGGTGTTGCGCCCGCAAGCTTTTGCCTGCAGGCCCTGTAATCAGGCGCGTATTGTGAAACTTTCTTTGCGGGGAATCCAGCAATCAATCAGATTGGTGATGAAAGCTTTTCATTCAATTTTTCGCCAGACCAGCAGGCCCGCCCACACCAGGCTGATCCCGGCCACCCACAGGGCAGGCTCCAGCCGATGTAACAGAGCCGTTGAGAGAAAAGAGAGCAGCGGACCAACCAGCTGTCCGACCGCATAGCCGGTGGTCAGGAGGCCGGCCATGTAACGCAGATGATGGGGTGCCAGTTCACGGGCGCAAAGCAGCGACAGCTGTACCACGCTGAGGAAGCCGCCGCCCACCAGCAGCGCCCCGGCCAGCAGGCCACTAAAGCCGGGCAGCAGTGCCGCAGCAAAAACGCCCAGCGCCTGAGCCCAGAGCACTACCGCCAGGCGGACGTGACTATGCCCCCAGCGCCGCGTCAGGATGCCCAGCAGGATGCCGACCATCGCCGCACCGCCAAATATCGGCCAGACAAACTGCGCGAAGATGCCGTCAGGAAAACGCGTAGCGGCCATCTGCGATAAAAAGGTGGCGGGCAGGATATAACCAAAGCCCGCCAGACTGTAACTCAGCACCAGACGTTTCAGGTTGCGATCCAGCACCAGCGGCTCAGGTGCCTGATCCGGGCGATGCAGTTCGCCCCGACGCGGCAGATTACGGGTAATCAGCGCAATCAGCAGCAGTGCCAGCGTACCGTAAGCGGCCCAGGCCAGACCGGCAGAGACCTGTAGAGTATGCAGCGCCACCCCCAGCAGACCGCTGACAAAAATACCGCAGCCCGGCCCGGCAAACACGGCCGCCGACAGCCCTGCCCGGCCGTGGCGATGCAGTTGTTCGTTGCTCCAGGCCGCCACCAGCACCATCGCCCATCCACTGGCCCAGCCAATCAGAAAGCGGATCGCACCGTGCAGCCACGGTCCGGTTGCCAGTGCAGAGAGCAGCGTCAGGATCACTGCACCCCATACGCCCGCCTGCAAACGCAGCTCCACCCGCCGGTGCGCGCGCATGGCATCGAATGAGCCACACAGATAGCCAAGATAGTTGAGCGCAGCGACCAGGCTGGCACTGGTGAGCGTCAGCTGGTGCGCCTGAATCATCAGCGGCACCTGCGGCGTAAAGGCGAATCGCCCAATGCCCATCGCCACAAATAAGGTTAAAAACGCGCTGAGCGCGACGCGTAACGCCATTGCTGAACTCCTGTTGTTCTACCTTGCGATCTCTTCTGACTTGCTAACAGCATGCAGGATGATTAAACTCACGGAAAGTGAATAATATTAACCAACTTGTTTACGGGAAAAGAAGATATGGATTTAGTTCAGCTGCGTATGTTCTGTTCCGTTGCCGAAACGGGTTCCCTGACGCGCGCAGCCGAACAGCTGCATCGCGTTCCCTCTAATCTCACCACGCGGCTGCGTCAGCTGGAAGAAGAATTAGGTGTGGATCTCTTTATTCGTGAGAAGCAGCGCATTCGCCTGTCACCGATGGGCCATAATTTCCTGAATTATGCGCAGCGTATTCTGGCATTAAGTGAAGAAGCGATGAGCATGACCCGCACTGGTGAACCGGCAGGCAACTTTGCGCTGGGCTCAATGGAGAGTACCGCAGCGACCCGCCTGCCTGGTCTGCTCGCCGCCTATCACCAGCGCTTCCCTAAAGTGGCGCTGTCGCTGATTACCGGCACCTCGGGCGAAATCATCGATCGGGTTCGCGAAGGCACTCTGGCCGCCGCGCTGGTGGATGGCCCGGTTTCCCATGACGATCTGAATGGCTGCATCGCCTTTCGTGAGGAGATGGTGCTGATCACCGGGCTGGATCACGCGCCTATCACCACAGCGCGCGATGTGCAGGACGACACCCTGTTTGCCTTCCGCAATAGCTGCTCTTACCGGGTGAAGCTGGAGAGCTGGTATCGCGACAGCCAGACCGCGCCCGACAATGTGATGGAGATTCAGTCCTATCACGCCATGCTGGCCTGCGTGGCGGGCGGTGCGGGTGTCGCGATGATCCCGGCTTCGGTGCTGAAGCAGATGGCGGATCGGTCGCGGGTGCAGGCGCATACCTTACCTGCGGCTTATCGCGATACCGCCACCTGGCTAATGTGGCGACGCGATGCTTTTACTCCGAATGTTGAAGCGCTGAAGTATCTGATTATTGAACAGTTTGACGATCGTCCGCTCAACGATGAGTTGATCTATCCATTACAGGCGGCGCAATAAGCGTTCCACGCTATGTTTAAACCATAACCACACGACGCCATCGTGCGTCACAATCTGACTGGAAGAGGGATTGCATGAACATGATCAAAACCCGTGCCGCTGTTGCCTGGGCCGCTGGCGAACCGCTGAAAATCGAAGAAGTGGATTTGATGCCACCGCAGAAAGGCGAAGTGCTGGTGCGCATCGTCGCGACTGGCGTCTGTCATACCGACGCCTACACCCTCTCCGGCACCGATCCGGAAGGCGTTTTCCCGGCGATTCTCGGCCATGAAGGCGGCGGAATCGTAGAAGCCGTGGGCGAAGGCGTGACCAGTGTGGAAGTAGGTGACCATGTCATTCCGCTTTACACTCCGGAGTGTGGCAAATGTAAGTTCTGCCTGTCGGGCAAAACTAACCTCTGCCAGGCGATCCGTGCCACTCAGGGCAAAGGCCTGATGCCGGACGGCACCACGCGCTTCTTTAAAGATGGCAAACCGATTTTCCACTATATGGGCACGTCGACCTTCTCTGAATACACCGTGATCCCGGAAATCTCGCTGGCGAAAATCAGTAAAGAAGCGCCGCTGGAAGAAGTTTGTCTGCTGGGTTGTGGCGTGACTACCGGCATGGGCGCGGTAATGAACACCGCTAAAGTAAAAGAAGGCGACACCGTCGCGATTTTCGGTCTCGGCGGCATCGGTCTTTCTGCGGTTATCGGCGCAAAAATGGCGAAGGCTGGCCGCATCATCGCAATCGACCTCAACACCAGCAAATTCGATCTGGCGCGCAAACTGGGTGCCACCGATCTGATTAATCCGAAAGATTACGATAAGCCGATTCAGGATGTGATTGTCGAGCTGACCGACGGCGGCGTGGACTTCTCATTTGAGTGTATCGGTAACGTCAACGTGATGCGTTCCGCGCTGGAGTGCTGCCACAAAGGCTGGGGTGAGTCTGTGATTATCGGCGTCGCCGGTGCCGGTGAAGAGATCTCTACCCGTCCGTTCCAGCTGGTAACTGGTCGCGTCTGGCGCGGTTCCGCCTTTGGTGGCGTGAAAGGCCGCTCACAGCTGCCGGGCATTGTGCAGGATTACCTTGATGGTAAGTTTGCCCTGAACGACTTCATCACCCACACCATGCCGCTGGAAGAGATCAACGACGCCTTTGATTTGATGCACGAAGGAAAATCGATTCGCTCGGTCGTGCACTTTAACAAGTAATCAGGAGGCGTTATGGCATCCACTCTGGAGCTACTGGAAGAACACCGCATTTTTGGCGGCTGGCAGCAGCGCTGGCGTCATCAGTCGGCCGTGCTGAACTGCCCGATGACCTTCAGCATCTACCTGCCTGAACCGCACGGTGATGCGCCGCCGCCAGTGGTCTGGTTTCTGGCCGGGCTGACCTGCAACGATGAGAACTTCACCACCAAAGCGGGCGCGCAGCGCGTGGCGGCGGAACTGGGTCTGGTAATGATTATGCCGGATACCAGCCCGCGCGGTGAAGGCGTTGCCAACGATGAGGGCTACGATCTGGGTCAGGGCGCGGGATTTTATCTCAATGCCACTCAGCACCCCTGGGCCACTCATTTCCGCATGTTCGACTATCTGAGCAGCGAGCTGCCCGCCCTGATTGCGGATAACTTCAAAGTCAGTGAACGTCAGTCGATTATGGGTCACTCCATGGGCGGACACGGCGCGCTGATGCTGGCGCTGCGTCTGGGTAACCGCTTTGCCTCAGCGTCTGCGTTTGCGCCGATTGTAAACCCTATGCAGGTGCCGTGGGGCCAGAAAGCGTTTAAGGCCTATCTGGGCGACGACCAGGCGGCGTGGCGGGAATATGACAGCTGCCAGCTGATGGCAGAGGTGTCGCATCGTCTGCCAGTCCTGATCGATCAGGGCGACAGCGATCAGTTCCTGGCCGATCAGCTGCAACCGGAGCGGTTAGAAGAGATTGCTAAAGCAGTCGGTTTCCCGCTGACGCTGCGTATTCAGCCGGGTTATGACCATAGCTACTTCTTTATAGCCAGCTTTGTGGAAGATCATCTGCGCTTCCATGCACAACATCTGCTAACGTAAAACATCAGGGCCGCAATTGCGGCCCTGAACTTTTCTGCATCCTGTACTGCTACTGCCGCAAACGCTGGCTCAAGGCCAGGCCTGCCCGACTTTCAGACCAGTGCCGGTCCGGTCAGCCCGTCGATCATTACCTGCGGAATGCCGCGTGAGCAGTGTTCGATACGGCCATTCACGCCATACACTTTTGCCAGCGTAGTCGGCGTAATCACCTTATCCGGTTGCCCTTCCGCTACCAGTGCGCCCTGCTTCAGCATCAGCGCGTGTTGCGCATGACGCAGCGCGATATTGATGTCATGCACCACCACCACCGTCACGATGTTGCGCTGGGCTGTTTCGCGGCGTACCAGATCCATCACGTGGAACTGATAGTTGAGATCGAGCGCGCTCAGCGGTTCATCCAGCAGCAGCAGCTTAGGGCGACGGATCAGGGACTGCGCCAGCCCGACCAGCTGCTTCTGACCGCCGGAGAGCTGATCGAGGTAACGCATCGCGAGATGCGCTATCCCCAGTTGTTCAAGCAGATGCATGATTTCGGCTTCGCTGCTGGCGCTGTGCAGTCCACCAGAGGCACGCTGCGCCACAATGATCGACTCCAGCACGTGCAGATGCACGCCCGCAGGCAACGACTGCGGCAGATAGACCACGTTCTTCGCGCGGCGGGCAAACGGCTGAGTCATCAGATCTTCACCGTTGAGCCACATCTCACCCTGACCTTTATTCAGCCCGGCCAGTGCACGCAGCAGCGTCGATTTACCACAGCCATTCGGCCCGAGCAGCACGGTGATCTCACCGCGTGGCAGCGGTGCCACGTTGAGATTTTCAATGACTTTATGTTTGGGATAACCGGCACTGAAGCCGCGTAACGTCAGACCCTGTTCCATCATACCGTCCCCCGATGACGCAGAATAATACTCAGGAAGAACGGCACGCCAATCAGTGAGGTGACGATGCCGACAGGGATGATCACGCCGGGGAGCAGGTTTTTCGAGGCGACTGATGCCAGCGACAGCACCAGCGCGCCAACCAGCGCACTGGCGGGCAGATAGAAGCGGTGATCTTCACCAAACATCATGCGGGCAATATGCGGCGCGACCAGCCCGATGAAGCCGATCGGGCCAACAAACGCCACCGCCAGCGCCGAGAGAATACTGATACGCAGCAGGGTGGTCAGGCGCAGACGACGTACATCAATACCAAAGCTCACCGCGCGATCTTCACCCAGACGCAGCGCCGTCAGCTTCCAGCTGCTCATCATTGAGAACGGCACCAGAATGGCCAGCGCTACGGTCAGTACACCCAGCTTTTCCCAGGAAGCACGCGCCAGGCTGCCCATGGTCCAGAACACCAGACCCTGCAGGGTGTCTTCACTGGCGATGAACTGCATCATTGAAACTAACGCGTTAAAGGTGAAGACCAGTGCAATACCGAACAGCACCACGCCCGCCGACGAAACCTGCGTCCAGCGGGTCACGGCATCCAGCATCAGCGCGGCAAACAGCGCAAAGACAAAGGCATTGGCAGAGATTAACCACTGATCAGGAATGCCGGGAATACCGATGCCGAGAATGATCGCCAGCGCGGCACCAAACGCTGCCGCCGAGGAGACACCGAGTGTAAACGGGCTGGCCAGCGGGTTATTCAGGATGGTCTGCATCTCTGCACCTGCCAGACCCAGCGACAGCCCTACCACCAGCGCCATCAGCGCATAGGGCAGACGAATGTCCCAGACAATCACGCGGGTGCCGGCATCGACGCTGTCGGGGCTGAGCAGCGTATTCCACAGCGTATCAAGTGAGAGTCCGGCCGGACCCAGCGTGAAGTCGAGGATCAGCGAGGCGACAATAGCCACCAGTAATACGCCAATCCAGATCAGGCGGCGGCGCAGCACCTGATGGTAGTTTTGCATGGTGTGGTGAAGCGTCTCTTCCCCCGCCAGCAGCGAAGTTTCAGTAGTCATGTTTGAACCCTGTGTGGCTATCACGTCAGAAAACGCAGCCACAATAGTGCAGGTGATAATAATTATCAATTCGTGAAGATAAGCGAGACGTGAAAAAAGGGTAAAAAACGGTGTTGTTATGGGCAGGATACCGGCAGACACAGCGCGTTGAGGCTGTTCCCGGACTTAAAGCGATGGGAGCATACGTCTGGAGCAAAGCATCGCGGGCCAGGGATGGCCCGCGCTGAGCTTGCCAGGGATGGCGTTTTTGCGTCTTTGCGAAAGACGTATGCTCCCTGAGCATGTGCCCCATCTGCAGCCTCAACGCGCTGTGTCAGGCACCTGACTCAACAGAGCAAGCGCACAGAACTAATCTTTATGAACCGGGAACTCCATCTCGCTGTACTTCACGAAACGGCTGCCGCGCGTCAGTTTGTAGCCGAACCAGATAATCAGGAACAGCGGAAGACCAATATAGGTTGCCGCTACGCCATACCAGTCGATGCTGTCGTTGAGGAAGGCCTGATAGTTCTGACCCAGCGTAATGATCAGGCAGAGCACGAAAGCAAAAATCGGTCCCAGCGGGAAGAAGCCGGAACGGTATGGCAGATCGTTCAGATCACGTCCCTGGGCGACATAGCCGCGACGGAAGCGATAGTGACTGATGGCAATACCTAGCCAGGCGATAAAACCGGTCATGCCTGAGGTGTTCAGCAGCCACAGATAAACCTCCTGGTTGCCAAATTTTGAGGTCAGGAAGCACAGCCCGGCCACGACGGTCGTCGCCCATAAGGCATTGCGCGGCACGCCGCCCTTAGAGAGCTTCGCGAAAATGCGCGGTGCCTTGCCTTCGGAGGCCAGGTTATACAGCATGCGCGTTGAGGCATACATACCGGAGTTACCGGCTGACAGCACCGCCGTCAGGATAACCGCATTCATCACTGCTGCCGCAGAGAGCAGACCGGCGTTGCGGAACACCAGGGTGAACGGGCTGACGCTGATATCATCAATGTCGTTATGCAGTAATTGCGGATCGGTGTACGGCAGGATCAGACTGATAATGAGAATGGCGAACACATAGAACAGCAGGATACGCCAGAAAATCTGCCGCACGGCGCGCGGGATATTTTTTGCCGGGTCTTCAGATTCGCCCGCCGCGATACCGATCAGCTCGGTGCCCTGGAAGGAGAATCCCACAATCATCGCCACGCCGATCATCGCCGCAAAGCCGCCCGCAAACGGCGCATCGCCCACCTGCCAGTTCTGCCAGCCCGCATGCTCTGCACCGCGCATGATGCCCGTGATCATCAGCACACCCACGATGATAAAGATAATGACGGTGGCCACTTTGATCAGCGAGAACCAGTACTCCGCCTCGCCAAAGCCTTTTACTGAGATGTAGTTGAGCAGGAATATCAGTCCCAGGAACAGCGCGCTCCAGATCCAGCCCGGCGTGTCGGGGAACCAGTAGGTCATCACCAGCTGCGACGCCACCAGGTCAACCGCGATGGTCACCGCCCAGTTGTACCAGTAGTTCCAGCCGAGTGCGAAACCAAAGCCCTCCTCGACATATTTTGCGCCGTAGGTGGCGAAAGAACCGGATACGGGCATGAAGGCTGCCAGCTCACCGAGACTGGTCATCAGGAAGTAGACCATCAGGCCGATCAGCATGTAGGAGAGCAGTGCCCCGCCAGGACCAGCCTGAGCAATCGTTGCGCCGGAAGCGACAAACAGGCCGGTACCGATGGAGCCGCCGATGGCGATCATCGTCAGATGACGGGCTTTTAACGCACGTCGTAATGCAGGTTGTTGTGTTGTTTTTGAGTCATTATGCATGTGTTAACGCTACGCTGGGTAAAAATGAGGCGCGATTGTAGCAGCCAGACCGCCTCTGTATAGCTGATGCCATGCTGTTATAAGTTAAGTTCATGATCGCGCCCGAATTATTAGCAATCACTCACGGCAATAGGACAAAAAGCGCGTCAGTGCCTTTGAAATATGCTTCTGCCGGTGATGGATGCGATAGAGCGTCCGGGTCAGACGCGGCAACGGAATCGTCAGTTCTGTCAGCGTGCCCGCCTCCAGCAGATCGGCAATTACCCGGCGCGACAGGCAGCTGATCCCCATGCCGTGCCGCACTGCATGCTTGATCGCTTCTGAGTTGCCGAGCTCCATACCCAGCTGAAAACTCGGCAGGTGTGACAGCAGCAGATAATCGACGATTTCCCGGGTGCCGGAGCCACGTTCACGCAGAATCCACGGCGCTTCTGCCAGGGTTTTCAGCGTCACCGACTGTTGCAGAATCGCGGCATCGGGCGCGGCAAATACCACTAGCTCATCTTCCAGCCAGGGTTCGCTGACCAGTTCGGTCATATGGCACGGCCCTTCAATCAGGCCGACATCCACGCGGAAATCGGAAACCGCCTGAATCACATCCTGACTGTTACCGACGCTCAGCTCCAGCGGCAGACCAGGAAAGTCACGACGATAGGCCGCCATCATGCCCGGCAGCAGATAGTTACCAATAGTGCTGCTGGCGAAGATGCGGATCGCGCCGTTATCCTCTTTGAATAGCTGCTCAATTTCGCCCGCCTGCTCCAGCAGACCGACCGCACGCGGATAGAGCAGTCGCCCATGCTCATTCAGCACCAGCCGTTTGCCGACCCGATCAAACAACTGCACCCCGAGCTGACTTTCCAGATCGGCCAGCGCCGCGCTGACCGCCGACTGTGACAGCGCCAGCAGTTGCGACGCCTGAGTAGTGGAACCGCTTTTCAGCACTTCGGTAAACACTTCGATTTGCCGCAGCGTAATGTGCATCGTCGCCTCTTAACTCAGTGAATGCCTGACAAGGTAAATAATTAACGCCAGCCAGATCAGCCCAACCACGACCAGCCAGCCTGCAATCTTTTTGCCGCGCGAACGCTGAGACTGTGCGCGTTCGCTGCTGCTGATGCGCACCTCTTGTGGCAGCAGCCGCAACAGAATCATGATGCCCGTGGGAATAATCACCGCGTCATCCAGCAGACCAACAAACGGGATCACATCCGGGATGAGATCGATCGGGCTGACCCCATAAGCAACCAGTCCCAGCATGCCCAGCTTGTTCCACCAGGGTGTGCGCGGATCGCGAAAGGCAAACCACAGCACGAACACATCTCTTTTGATCAGCGTCGCCCAGCGGCGCAGACGCGAAACTATCATGATCACTGCCTTATCGTTTATTCTGGTCAATTATAAATATATTATCAATTTCACTTTTAAGCCAGTCGCCCTCATGATCATGACTCAACGACGAGGAGTGACCATCATGACCGAACTGAGCATCCCTAAAACGCATCATCCCGTTACGCTCTGGTTCCCTGGTCTGCTGCTGACGGCTGCGATTGCCGGGGCAGCCAGCTGGCTGGCGCAGCAACCGGCGATTGCAGCAGCAGGGCTGGGTTCACTGACCCTGGCGATTATGCTGGGGATTCTGGTTGGCAACAGCGTCTATACACCGCTGGCGTCGCGCTGCGACAGTGGCGTGGTGCTGGCTAAACAGAAGCTGCTGCGACTGGGGATCATCCTGTTTGGCTTCCGCATTACCTTACAACAGATTGCTGAGGTCGGTTTAAGCGGCATCCTGATTGATGCGCTGACGCTGAGCAGCACCTTCTTTGTTACCTGCCTGCTGGGCATCCGGCTGCTGAAGCTGGATCGCGATACCGTCTGGCTGATTGGCGCAGGCAGCAGTATCTGTGGGGCTGCGGCCGTACTGGCGACCGAGCCGGTGGTAAAAGCCGCGTCGTCAAAAGTTGCCGTGGCTATCGCGACCGTGGTGCTGTTCGGCACCCTGGCCATCTTTATCTATCCGCTGATGTGGCCGCTGGCGCATCACCTGTTTCCGGGGCTGAGTGCCGCGCAGTTTGGGGTCTTCACCGGCTCAACCATCCATGAAGTGGCGCAGGTCGTGGCCGCCGGGCACAGCATCAGCCCGGAGGCTGAGAACAGCGCCGTGATTGCCAAAATGCTGCGGGTAATGATGCTGGCGCCGTTCCTGCTCTGCCTGAGCGCGGTAATCCGCGGCAAACGCAACGCGAGCCAGGCGCGTCAGCCGGTGACCTTTCCCTGGTTCGCCCTGCTGTTTATCGCGGTCGCGCTGTTTAACTCGCTGCAACTGTTGCCTGCGGCGTTGGTGGCCACGCTGAATGAGCTGGCGGGTCTGCTGCTGGCGATGGCGATGGCCGCGCTGGGCTTAACCACCCGTTTCGGGGCATTGCGTGAGGCGGGCGTTAAACCGCTGTTGCTGGGCGCGCTGGTGTTTGTCTGGTTGATTGCGGGCGGCGGCACCATCAATCTGCTGGTGCAACATTTCATGGGCTAGCGGCATCGGGTATCATGCCGTTTCACCCGTGCATAGCCCCAGGAGAAAGGCATGAAATATATTGGCGCACACGTGAGTGCGGCAGGTGGTGTGGATCAGGCCGTGATCCGCGCCCATGAAATAGAAGCCACCGCCTTCGCCCTCTTTACTAAAAATCAGCGTCAGTGGAAGGCCGCCCCGCTCTCCACAGAGGTGATTGATGCTTTTCGCGCCGCCTGCGAGACGTACAAATTCAGTTCGCAGCAAATCCTGCCGCACGACAGTTTTCTGATTAACCTCGGTCACCCGGTCGAAGAGGCGCTGGAGAAATCCCGCGCGGCCTTTATTGATGAACTGCAACGTTGTGACCAGCTCGGCCTGACACTGCTGAACTTCCATCCCGGCAGCCATCTGCATCAGATTGATGAAGAAGCGTGCCTGAAGCGGATTGCGGAGTCGATCAACATCGCGCTCAATCAGACGCAGAACGTGACTGCCGTCATTGAAAATACCGCGGGTCAGGGCAGTAACCTGGGGTTCCGCTTCGAGCATCTCGCCACCATTATTGAGCATGTCGAAGATAAGTCGCGCGTTGGCGTCTGCATTGATACCTGCCATGCGTTTGCCGGCGGTTATGACCTGCGCACCGAAGCGGACTGCGAAGCGACCTTTGCAGAGTTTGAGCGTATTGTCGGCTTTAACTATCTGCGCGGCATGCACCTGAACGATGCCAAAAGCGCCTTTGACAGTCGCGTTGACCGCCATCACAGTCTGGGTGAAGGGAATATCGGTAAAACGGCGTTTAGCTGGCTGATGAAAGATCCGCGGTTTGATGGTATCCCGTTGATTCTTGAAACTATTAATCCTGATATCTGGAAAGATGAGATTGCCTGGCTGAAAGCCGAACAGCAGGGATAGAAAAAGGGAGCCAGCTGGCTCCCTGAGATTTTTGACAAAGTCTGGCCTGGTTGCTGTAAGACTGAGCTTGCACAGGGAACACGGTCAGACCGGAAAGACGCAAAATCCGTCATCCATGACACGCTCGGCCCGCGCGATTACGCACCTCATCCCTGAGGTGCGCCCGTTGCCGGGCCAACGCGTTGCGTTGTTCAAAAACGCTCCCGGCGTTTTTATCCGGGCGGCGGGACGCTTTCCTCCTCTGACCGTGTTCCCTGAGTTTTAGCTAATTCATCGCTGCCAGATGCACCCTGATAAGAATTTGTGAGTAGTCTGAGGAAGCCAGCTGGCTCCCTGGCCCGCGATGCTTTACTCCAGTCGTATGCTCCCGTCGCTTTAATTTCGGGAACCGTCTGTAAAAACAAACAGGGAGCCATCCGGCTCCCTGTTTGTTTTTACTTCAGCAGATTATGCACTTCAGCACATCAGGCTTTCGCCAGCTGCTCTTCCGGACGTTTCAGAACCGCATAGCTCAGACCTGCAATCGCGGTGCCGATGATAATCGCCATCAGATAACCGATAACCGGCGTAATTGCGCCAGGGATCAGCAGGACGAACAGTCCACCGTGCGGTGCCATCAGTTTTGCGCCAATCGCCATGGAGATCGCGCCGGTAACCGCGCCGCCGACGATGCAGCAAGGCAGTACGCGCATCGGGTCACGGGCAGCGAACGGAATCGCACCTTCAGAGATAAAGCAGAGACCCAGAACCAGTGCCGCTTTACCGCCTTCCTGCTGACCTTTGTTGAATTTACGACGGGCAACCAGCGTAGCCAGACCCATCGCCAGCGGTGGCACCATACCGGCGGCCATGATGGCGGCCATCGGTGCATACGTCTGCGAACTCAGTAAGCCGACACCAAATGCGTAAGCCACCTTGTTCACCGGCCCACCCATATCGGTACACATCATGCCGCCCAGAATGGCACCCAGCAGGACTGCATTCGCCGTACCCATGTTGGCCAGCCAGTGCGTCAGGCCATTCATGATGCCCGCAACCGGTTTGCCCACTACGTAGATCATCAGCAGGCCGGTGATCAGGCTGGCGAACAGCGGAATAATCAGTATCGGTTTCAGCGCTTCCATACTCTGCGGCAGTTTAACTTTGCCGCTGATCAGCTTCGCCGCATAACCTGCAATGAAGCCCGCGATGATACCGCCTAAGAAGCCCGCATTGATGCTGGTGGCGATCATACCGCCAATCAGACCAGGCGTCAGACCCGGACGGTCAGCGATGGAGAAGGCGATAAAGCCGGCCAGCACCGGAACCATCAGGGCGAAGGCGCTGCCACCACCGATTTGCATCAGTGCAGCGGCCAGGGTGCCCTGCTCTTTAAAGGCTGTGATACCAAAAGCGAACGACAGGGCGATGCTCAGACCACCCGCGACCACCATCGGCAGCATGTAAGAAACACCGGTCAGCAGGTGACGATAAGCCCCTGCGCCGCCTTTCTTCTCTTCTTCACTGCTATTGCTCTGCCCGGCCGCTGCCGCTTTGTACGGCTTCGCTTCTGCTACTGCTTTATCCAGTTCCTGCGCGGTTTTCTTCAGCGCCAGACCGGTTGAGGTGCGGTACATTGGCTTACCAGCAAATTTCGCCAGATCGACTTCGATATCAGCAGCGACGATCACCAGATCGGCAGCTGCCACTTCTTCCGGGGTAATCGCATTACCGGCACCCACGGAACCGCGCGTTTCAACTTTCACCCACCAGCCGCGACGGGTCGCTTCAGCCTGAATGGCTTCGGCAGCCATAAAGGTGTGTGCCACGCCGGTCGGACAGGCGGTAACGGCAACCACGCGTTTCGGCGCGCCATTCTGAGCCGGTGCCGCAGCCGATACGCCAGCCGGTGTGGCCACCGCAGCGGTTGCCTGCCAGGTTTTGGCTTCGGCTTTCGCCCGGTTCAGGAAAGTTTCCGGCTCGCCAACTGCCAGCTGGATATCGCCCAGCCAGACCGCTTTGCCGTTCAGCGCCGCATCGTCCGGCACGTTTTTGCCCAGCACGATCGCCAGTTCCGCGTCGGCAGGGTTATCAGTCAGAGTCAGGCCCGCAGCAGGTGCGGCAGCAGCCAGACGTTGTTGCGCCATATAAGCGGAAGCCAGTCCCAGTACAGGGTCTTTAATCAGCAGCGTTTTCATTATCGCTCTCCTGCTGTCAGTTAACGGGTTGTAAGTCGACGCGCGCCATCATTGCGGCCAACTGAGTACGATCGGAAACGCCAACATTGCTCTGGCTGACGGCCATCGCCGCCACGGCCGTCGCAAGACGCAGCGTGTGTTCGCTGGATTCGCGCATCAGCAGGCCATAAATCAGGCCGCCAACCATGGAATCACCTGCACCCACGGTGCTGACGACTTCACACACCGGCGGTTTAGCAATCCATTCACCAGAGGCGTTGACCCACAGCGCACCTTCTGCGCCCAGCGAAATCACCACATGGGCGATGCCCTGCTCGCGCAGTTCGTGCGCCGCACCAATCACATCCTGCAGCGTTGGCAGTTTGCGACCAGCCCAGATTTCCAGCTCACGACGGTTAGGTTTAACCAGCCACGGTGCGGCTTTCAGGCCTGCCACCAGCGCCTCGCGGCTGCTGTCAAAGATGATGCATGGGCAGTGGGTGCGCAGTTCGGTCATCCAGCGGGTAAAGGCATCGTGATCGACACCTTCCGGCAGGCTGCCGCTGACGCAGACCATATCGAACTGGCCCAGCCAGGTCAGCGAGTCGCTCGTAAAACGATCCCAGTCCTGAGCGGTGACCTGAAAACCGGAGAAATTCAGATCGGTCACGTCGCCGGTCTGTTCAGTGAGTTTAACGTTGATACGGGTACGGCCTGGCACCACCTGGAAACGGTTAGCAATGCCCAGCTCGCTGAACAGTTGCTGGAAGCCATCCTGATTCTCTTTACCCAGGAAGCCACCCACGGTGACATCGATACCCAGATCTTTCAGGACCTTCGCAACGTTGATGCCCTTGCCCGCAGCATGCAGCCCGGTGGTTTTCACCAGGTTGACTTCGCCGCGTTCAATTTCAGGGGTATATCCCACCAGATCATATGCCGGATTCAGCGTGATGGTGGCGACGCGTCTGCTCATGATGCCCCCTCACCCAGACCGCTGGTGATCGCTTCTTCAATCGCGTTCAGCGCCTGCTGTGCATCGTCACCGCTGGCGGTGAAGCGCAGGCGATGGCCTTTTTTCACGCCCAGCGCAACCACTTTCATCAGGCTGCGGCCATTGGCAGGTTTACCGCTGCCGTCGAGGTTGGTCACAGTGATGTCGCTGTTGAACTGCTTGATTACGCTAACCAGTGCGGTACCCGGACGGGCATGCAGGCCATGTTCGTTACGGATGGTGTATTCGGCGGTCAGTACCTCAGCCTGCTCATCGACTTCGCTGGTCAGCAGCGCGTAGACGCCTGCCGCATCGGCTTTCAGCAGACGATCGGCTTTGCCCTGCTGTAGTAATGCGCTGAGGTAACCCAGCACTTCCAGAGGACGCTCATCGGTTGCCGACACGCTGATTAGCAGCGCAGCCTGTTCGCCCTGATGCTCGAAGGCATGTTCAGCGCGGCTGATGGCCACGCCACTGCGCAGGTTGCCGAGGCTGCTGTCGCTGAGCCAGATGCCCTGTCCCAGGTTCAGCGGCGTCGTTGAGACCACGTCTGCGACGTAGCTGGCATCCACTACGCCCGCGGACTGCAGCCGACCGGCGTTCATCGCCTGGAGGGTGATCAGATCGCTGGCGGCGACGTTGAGCGTAATTAATGAAGTGTCGAAGCTGAATTCAGCGGCTTGTTTCTCGCCCATCAGCAACGCACGAAGGTCTTCAGCAGAGGCAGTTTTAAGCTGTTCGGCAATGGAGTCATCGCTCAGAACGTGCGTCAGCTGACGCAGCAGCGCCAGATGTTCATCTGACTTAGCAGCAATACCGATAGCGACATAGGCGGTCTGATCGTCGCCCCAGGCAATGCCCTGCGGGAACTGGAACACCTGAACACCGGTTTTCAGCACCAGATCGCGGGTATCGGTGGTGCCATGCGGGATAGCGATGCCGTTGCCAAGGAAGGTGGAGGTCTGCTGTTCGCGCGCCAGCATGCCGTTGACGTAGCCTTCCGTCACATTGCCAGCCGCGGTTAACGCGGCAGCAACCTGACGAATGGCCTCTTCTTTGTTCTGGGCGCTGGCTCCGGTATGGATGGCCTGCAATTCGAGCTGGAACATAATTCTCCTCGCTTGCTGAGATTGAATCGTTTCAGCCAGTGGGGATTTTTTTACGCCATGCTGTTGAAAACAGGTGGCGCAGTCACCGCTGAAACGTTTCAGGGATTGTGGTACAGCAACTTTCCCGAGGCAAGAAAATGCGCAAATGGCGTAACAGATTTTTGACGTTACGCACATTTCGGGGTGGTTAAGGGGAATAAAAAGTGAACAGGCTGACGCAGATGCTGTAAACCAGAGATGAGTGGACCAGAAAGTTCAGCAGCGTCAGCGCCTCAGGGCGCGGTATCTGCTTCGAGTTGCAGCAGATAGGTCATCGCCTGATGGCGCGAATCGCCGCACATGCTGTGTGCAGGTTGCAGACCTGCGCAGACGGCTGGACGCAGTGGTGAGCCAAACAGTTTGCAGCGAAGTGTGTCATCAAGCTGAACACAGGGCGTGTTGGCGGGCTTGCCGTCAGGCATGCCAGGAATCGGCGAGGAGATCGAAGGTGCTGTGCAACAGGCACCGCACTGGCTACGGCATTGCATGCTGTGCTCCGGCAGAGAAAGTCGCGGCGACAATAGCAGTCCACCACACTAATTGCCATGAAAGCCGCGGTCTGACACAAAATTTCGCATCCACGATATTGCCAGTTTTCACCGGCGCGAGTAACGTTGCGCGCACTTCACTCTCAAGATAGCGAGAACAGCAATGCCAAAAGCCAACGAAATTAAAAAAGGGATGGCCGTCACGCACAACGGTAAACTGCTGCTGGTTAAGGATATTGATGTCCAGAGCCCCAGCGCACGCGGTGCCGCCACCCTGTATAAAATGCGCTTTACCGATGTCCGCACCGGTTTAAAAGTCGAAGAGCGCTTCAAGGGCGACGAGATTATTGATGCGATTTCGCTCAGCCGCCGCAGCGTGACCTTCTCTTATATAGATGGTGACGAATACATCTTTATGGATGATGAGGATTACACCCCTTACTCCTTTAAACAGGAGCAGATTGAAGAAGAGCTCCTGTTTATCCCTGAAGGCGGCATCCCAGGCATTCACGTACTGACGATGGAAGGTCAGGTGCTGGCGCTGGAACTGCCACAAACCGTAGACATGGAAATCGTGGATACCTCACCCGGCATTAAAGGCGCTTCCGCCAGCGCCCGAACGAAACCGGCCGGTATGAGCACGGGCCTCTCTATCCAGGTGCCGGAATACCTCAGCAACGGTGATCGCATCCGCATTCATATTGCTGAACGCCGCTACATGGGCCGTGCAGACTAACCACTCAACTGCTGCCAGTCGTGATAGTGTTATAGTATTACATTACCACGCTATTCTCAGGCAGGAGCAGGCCCCATGACGCGCGTTAATCTGATTACCGGTTTTCTGGGCAGCGGCAAAACTACGCTGCTCTGCCATCTGCTGGCAGCCAGACCGCCCGAAGAGAAGTGGGCGGTGCTGGTCAATGAGTTTGGCGAGATTGGGATCGACGGTGCACTGCTGGCCGATCGCGGTGCCACCCTGAAAGAGATCCCCGGCGGCTGTCTCTGTTGCGTTAATGGCCTGCCGATGCAGGTCGGGCTGAATATTTTGCTGAAGAGCAAACCGGATCGGCTGCTGATTGAGCCAACCGGCCTGGGTCATCCGCGTCAGGTGTTGCAGATGTTAAGTGCGCCGGTTTATCAGGCGTGGCTGCAACTTAATGCGACCCTGACGCTGCTGGATGCCCGTCAGCTGTCCGATCCTCGCATCCTTGCCAATGAAAACTTCCGCGATCAGCTCGCTGCTGCCGATATGATTATCGCCAACAAGCGCGATTGCTGGGGTGAGGAGGACCGTCAGCGCCTGGCTGACTGGCAGCAGCAGATGCAGCCTCAGCGTCCATTAATACAGACAGAATTTGGTCAGATCCCCCTTTCCCTGCTTGATACGCCTTATCAGCCACGCGATCTTCCCCTGCCGCATCATCATCATCCGTCTAACCCGACCAGCGGCCTCGCGGCGTTACGACTGGACGGCGAAGCGCGCTGGCGTCGGGCGCTGAACCACGGTCAGGGTTACAGCGCCTGCGGCTGGATTTTTGATGCTGATACGCGGTTTGACAGCAGTGCGCTGCTGGAATGGGTACGCCAGGCACCGGTTGATCGCATTAAAGGTGTGATGCGCACGAAAGAAGGCACTCTGCGTATCAATCGTCAGGCAAATGAGCTGCAGAGTGAAACACTCCCCTCACCGCCATCCGATAGCCGCATTGAGATCATTCATTTTCAACAGGCTGACTGGAATCGACTACAATCGGCATTGTTGAAGTGCCGTTTACGCTGACAGAGGTATTGTCGGCGGTTATTTTTAATAATAATGAGTTTAACTATGCGCGTAACTCGCCTTATTACTATCCTGCTGCTTAATGCACTGGGCGTGATGCTATTTCTGTCATGGTATCTGCCGCCAGAACATGGCTTCTGGTTCGGCGTCGATAAATCTATATTCTATGGCTTCAACAATCAGATGGTGAGCCATCCGCTGTTCGCACTGATCGTCGCTATCACCAATTTTCGTGGATTTGATGC
This sequence comes from Pantoea alfalfae, assembly GCF_019880205.1. Taxonomy (NCBI): domain Bacteria; kingdom Pseudomonadati; phylum Pseudomonadota; class Gammaproteobacteria; order Enterobacterales; family Erwiniaceae; genus Pantoea; species Pantoea alfalfae. Next base: position 1,349,628 of record NZ_CP082292.1, on the reverse strand, counting down.
GGTGTCATTGCTGGCAATGGGCCTGCTTTATCTGTCGATCTGGCGACGTGAAACGCCACACGCGCGGCGGCGGATGCTGGCTATCGGTATCACTATGCTGCTTACCGCTGTAGTACTTAATCAGCTGGGCCACCTGTTGCCGGTGAAGCACTCCAGTCCGACGCTGTTCTTCGAGAATGTGCATCGCGTCAGCGAACTCACCGGTATTCCCGCTAAAGATGCCTCGAAAGACAGCTTCCCTGGCGACCACGGTATGATGCTGATTATTTTCGCCTGCTTTATCTGGCGTTATTTTGGTTTTAGCCGCTTCTTAATTGCCACGGCTATTGTGGTGATATTTTCACTGCCGCGCGTCATGGCGGGTGCACACTGGTTTACCGATATTGCCGTCGGTTCAATGTCAGTGATATTAGTGGGTCTGAGCTGGTGGCTATTAACGCCAGCCAGTGACGTGCTGGTAAACTGGTTTTATCGCAAATTACCGGGGAAATATAAGCCCGTGACGTAAATGTTAAGCGCGGACGATTTAATCGGCATGGTCCTGACCGTCCGCGCTTATAAAAAACAGCCCACCACTATTAGCCTGCTAATTAAATTGACGAAAAGAAAAGGTTATGACCCTGCTGACTGGTTAAACAGTCACCAATATTCTCTGTCAATAAAGAAAACGCTAAAAACAGAAGCTATGCCCTGAATTGACGCCCCTTTCGCTGCCTGTTCTCATCATCATTTCACCACAATTGTTGCTAAAGTAGTCAGGGTGTTACGGTTTGATTTCACATCAAAAAAACCTATATAAAATTGATTAAAAGCACTCGCCACGGCGTCTGTAATCAGTTAACCTCAGTCGCAGTGAGGCTACAGCGGCAGAAAATTCGGATTTTTTACCGTAAAAATGTGTCCATTAACACATTTTAGTAATTAAGGATTTGTCTTAGGCTGTTTCGCTTATTAATCTCCCTGTTTTGTCATCTGGCTGGCGACAATTTTGTCGTAAGGAAATCGAAGGAAAACCCGAATAATGGTCAAGTCTCAACCAATACTGAGATATATTTTGCGGATCGTGCCCGCACTGGCGCTGGCCACACTCCTCTCAGCTTGTAGCAGTACCCATAGCAGTCAAAACGCGAATAACGAGAATCATGAAGTTAACAACCACAATGGTTTTTTACTTCAGGCGTCTCAGGATGAGTTTGAAGAAATGGTGCGTAACGTCGACGTTAAGTCGCGCATCATGGAACAATACGCCGTCTGGAAAGGTGTGCGCTATCGCCTCGGTGGCGATACCAAACGCGGAATCGATTGTTCCGCCTTTGTACAACGCACCTTCCGCGATCAGTTTGGCTTAGAATTACCGCGCTCGACCTCTGAGCAGCAGGACACCGGTAAAGAGATTACCCGCAGTAAACTGCGTCCTGGCGATCTGGTAATGTTCCGTGCCGGCTCAACAGGCCGTCATGTGGGTATTTATCTGGGTAACGACAATTTTGTTCATGCCTCCACCAGCAGTGGCGTCATGATCTCCAGCCTCAATGATGACTACTGGAAAAAGCGTTACCGTGAAGGACGCCGTGTATTAAGTCGTAACCCGACCTGATTATCACTTTCGATCTTCTCTCAGCCAGAGAACGTGAAACGCTGCTTACGCAGCGTTTTTTTTCGTGCCTTATTCTTAGCACCAGCCGCTATATAAGATAAAAGCATTGTATTTCAGATTAATAACGAGACATTTCGGACACTCTCGTTATATTCTCGGTCGCTTAAACCGAAGCAGTCGTGTGCAATAACATAATAATAATTTGATCAGGGGAAGTTCCTCATGCCACTGTCGGGGGCGCTAAGGCGCCATGCCACCTATCCTCGCCGAATCGCATGGAGTAGCGCGATGGTCGGTGGCGTATTCTTTCTTCTGTTTGCCGCCCTGTCATTTCACCAGACCTGGCAGAAGCGCGAACGACAGCACCAGCAACTGCTGGAGAACAGCCGAACAGCACTACAGCAAACACTCTCCAGTCTGCTCATCAGCACCCTCAGTCCTCTGCTTCCGTTCACCCACACTGCCTGTCATACCATTAATCGTGAACTGACCTCGCGCGCCGCGTTTGCCGGTAATCTCCGCGCCATCCTGCTGGTTAACAATGGCAATGCCTTTTGCTCGTCGGCCACCGGCAGTTTTAGTCTGCCGCTTAATGTTATCGCACCCAATAGTGATACCTCACGCGATATTGATCTGCAGCTCATGTCAGGCACGCCGCTTCAGCCAAATAAACCGGCGCTGGGATTGTGGATTAAAAATCCTGGCCGTCAGCAGTCAGGTGTCTTCGCGACGCTGAATATCAGCCTGGCTCCCTACCAGCTGCAGATCTCCGGGCATCCGGAAATTACTGGTATGGCGCTGATGGCGCAAAAGAGTGCCTTAACCAGCTGGCAGCCTGGCGTGATGAAAAATAAAAGTCTGCCGCCGCCGCTGTATCAGCAGGCGCTGACAGGCTATCCGCTGGAGTTTGTGTTGTTCGGTTCGGTTCTGGCGTTCAGTGATTATCAGAATATCCTGCTGTGCAGCCTGCTGCTGTCACTGCTGGTTTCCGGCGGCTGCTGGCTGCTGTTATCTGTTTATCAGCGTCCGGGGAAAGAGCTGATTCGGGGCATGAAGCGCGGCGAGTTTCATGTTGAATATCAGCCGCTGGTTACTTCCCATGATGGTCAGCCTTATGGTATGGAAGCGTTACTGCGCTGGACCCATCCGACCGAAGGCCCGATCCCGCCCGATGTGTTTATTCAGTATGCCGAGTCGCAGAACCTTATTATTCCTCTGACCCGGCATCTGTTTCAGCTGGTTTCACGTGATGCTCACCAACTGTGTCATACCATTCCCCGTCATGCCTGCCTCAGCCTTAACATCTCTGCGTTGCATCTGGCTGACAGCGGTTTCCGGCAGGATGTGCTGCGCTGGCTTGATACCATGCCTGCGGCTCACTTTAATTACGTGTTTGAGATTACCGAGCGCGCCATGGTGCGAGATGAAAACGTCGGAGAACTGTTTGACTGGCTGCATCAGCAGCATATCAACATTGCTATTGATGATTTTGGTACCGGCCACAGTGCGCTGATCTATCTGGAACGTTATGCGTTTGATTACCTGAAAATCGATCGTGGCTTTGTCCAGCGCATCGGCACAGAAACCCTGACCTCGCCGGTGCTGGACACCGTGCTGCAACTGGCGAAGAAGCTGAATCTGAAAAGTGTGGCGGAAGGGGTAGAAACCGGCGAACAGGCCGCCTGGCTGATCCATCGAGGTGTAACCCATCTGCAGGGTTATATCTTCAGCCGTCCGCTGCGACCAGAAACACTGATAGACTATTTCCGGCGTCATAACGCCTGAGACTCTCTGGCCCAAATCGCGCCGGATATTTAACAGGAGAGAGCATGCTTTTTCGCTTAGGATTTCTGCTGCTGTGCGGCCTGTTCAGCGCCCCACTGCTGGCGGCCACGGTCCTGCAAACGTTCGCCTTCACCCAGGCGGGCGAAGCGAAATATCCGCCCGGCTTCAGCCATTACGATTACGCCGATCCCCGCGCGCCTAAAGGCGGTAGCATCACTATGGCGGTAGTGGGCACTTATGACAACTTTAACCGTTACGCCTCGCGCGGCAATCCGGGCATTAACACCGGCACGCTTTATGACGGGCTTTACACCAGCTCAGACGATGAACCGGGCAGTTATTATCCGCTGATTGCTGAATCAGCACGCTACGCCAGCGATTTTACCTGGATTGAGATCCGCCTGAATCCCCGCGCCCGGTTTCATGACGGCACGCCAGTCACCGCCCGCGACGTAGCGTTCACCTTTCAGAAGTTTATGACCGAGGGCGTGCCTCAGTTCCGCGTCGCCTATCGTGGCGTGACCGTCAGGACGCTGGACGATATCACGGTCCGCATGGAGGCACAGAAACCGGATAAAGATCTGCTGCTTGGATTACTGACGCTACCGGTTATCCCCGAGTCGTTCTGGCGCGATAAGAAGTTTAACGAGCCGTTAAGCGCACCGCCGCTTTCCAGTGGGCCTTATCGCATCACGCGCTGGAAGCTGGGCCAGTTTATTGAGTTCAGCCGGGTAAAAGATTACTGGGCTGCCGATCTGCCGGTGAATCGTGGACGCTTTAATTTTGATCGCATGCGCTATGACTACTATCTGGATGACAATGTTGCGTTCGAAGCCTTTAAAGCGGGTGGCTACGATCTGCGTGAAGAGACATCGGCGAAGAAATGGGCGACCCAGTATCGTGGCCGCAATTTCGACGATGGCAGCATTGTAAAAGAAACCACGCCCAATGAAGCCGCTATCGATACCCGCTGGCTGGCATTCAACAACGAAAAACCGCTGTTCCACGATCGCCGGGTGCGCCAGGCGTTATCACTAATGTTCGATTTCGAGTGGATGAATAAAGCGCTCTATTACGGTGCCTGGCTGCGTGCCAGCAGCTATTTCCAGAATACAGAGTATGCTGCCCACGGGGTGCCGGATGCACAGCAACGGGCGCTGCTCGAACCCTGGCGCGCGCAGCTGCCTCCTGCGCTGTTCAGCCAGCCTTACCTGCCACACAAAACCGATGGCAGCGGCTATGATCGCGCCAGTCTGTTAAACGCGTTTGAGCTCCTGAAACAGGCGGGCTGGCAGATCAAAAATCGCCGACTGGTTAACAATAAAACCGGTCAGCCGTTTACGGTCGAACTGCTGCTGCGCGGTGGCACCAGTACCGAATGGGCATTACCGTTGCAGCACAACCTTGCGCGGCTTGGCATTACGCTGAACCTGCGGCAGATCGACAGCTCACAGTACCTGCGGCGCTGGCGTGAAGGCGACTATGACATGATTGCCACCGTTTACGGGGCGATGCCGATCCCGACCTCCAGTCTGCAGATCCTCTGGCAGTCCGACTACATCACCTCGTCGTGGAATACCGCACGGGTCAACGATCCTATCGTCGATCACTTTGTGAAACAGATTGTCGCGCATCAGGGCGACCCTGCCGCGTTGCGGCCGCTGGCACAGGCGCTGGATCGGGTACTGCTGTGGAATGCGTATATGATCCCGATGTGGTACAACGCTGAACAGCGGCTGGCGTACTGGGATAAGTTTTCTCACCCTGTCCGCAAGCCTGCCTACAGCACCGGGCTGGAAAACTGGTGGTACGACACTAACAAAGCCGGACGCCTGCCGGCCAGCAAACGCTAAGGAGATGACCGTTGGCCGCATACTTTCTGCGCAGATTGCTGCTGATTATCCCGACCTTATGGGCGATCATCACGCTCAACTTCTTTATTGTGCAAATCGCGCCCGGCGGACCTGTCGACCAGGCGCTGGCAAATATTGAGTTTGGTCAGACAACTGGCCTGCCCGGCAGCGGCGCGGAGAGCGCCAGTTCACGCGCCAGCATCAGTCATATTAATCCTGCTGATAATCAGTACCGTGGCGCGCGCGGGCTGGATCCCGAAGTGATTGCGGAGATTAAAAAGCGTTACGGCTTCGATAAACCGCTATGGCAGCGCTACGGCGAGATGCTGTGGAACTACCTGCGTTTTGACTTTGGAGACAGCCTGTTTCGTAGCGCCTCGGTAATCGGGTTGATTAAGGAGAGCCTGCCGGTCTCGATCAGTCTGGGATTATGGAGCACGCTGATCATCTATCTGGTGTCGATCCCACTGGGGATCCGCAAAGCGGTGCGCAACGGCAGCGCCTTTGATGTCTGGAGCAGCGCGTTTATTATCATTGGCTACTCCATTCCGGCTTTTCTGTTCGGCATCATGCTGATCGTACTGTTTGCCGGTGGCAGCTACCTTGACTGGTTCCCGCTGCGCGGGCTCACCTCGGCGCAGCACGACACGCTGCCCTGGTATGGCAAAGTACTGGATTACTTCTGGCATATCGCCCTGCCGGTACTGGCAACGGTGATTGGCGGCTTTGCCACACTGACCATGCTGACGAAAAACACCTTTCTGGATGAGATCCGCAAGCTCTATGTCGTCACCGCGCGCGCCAAAGGGGTGCCGGAACGCCGAATTCTTTATCACCATGTGTTTCGCAATGCGATGCTGCTGGTCATCGCCAGCTTCCCCGCTACGTTTATCAGCATGTTTTTTACCAGTTCGGTGCTGATCGAAGTGATGTTCTCGCTCAACGGACTCGGCCTGCTCGGCTATGACGCGACGCTGCAACGTGACTATCCGGTGATGTTTGGCACGCTCTATATTTTCACGCTGATCGGTTTGCTGATGAATATTCTCAGCGATCTGACTTATACGCTGGTCGATCCGCGCATCGATTTCGGGAGCCGCTCATGACGCGCTCTCCACTCAATCAACAGCGCTGGCAGCGCTTTCGCCATAACCGGCGCGGCTACTGGTCGCTGTGGATCTTTCTGGTTATTTTTCTGCTGTCACTCTGTGCCGAACTGATCGCCAATGACAAGCCACTGCTGGTGCATTATCAGCAGCGCTGGATGGTGCCGCTGCTGTTTGACTACAGCGAAACCGACTATGGCGGCGTACTGGCGACAGCGGCGGATTATCAGGATCCCTGGCTGCGGCAGCGCATCGCACAGAACGGCTGGGCCTTATGGGCTCCGTTTCACTTCAGCGACAGCACCATCAATTTTGCCACCGAGGTGCCGTTCCCCTCTCCGCCCTCGGCGCAGAACTGGCTCGGCACAGACGCCAACGGTGGCGACGTACTGGCACGGCTGCTCTATGGCACGCGCATCTCCCTGCTGTTCGGCGTGCTGCTGACACTTATCTCCAGCGTCATCGGAATTGTGGTTGGCGCGGTGCAGGGTTATTTCGGCGGCAGAATTGATCTGATTGGGCAGCGGATGATTGAAGTCTGGTCTGGTATGCCGTCGTTGTTTCTGCTGATCCTCCTTTCCAGCGTCATTCAGCCCGGTTTCTGGTGGCTGCTGCTGGTCACCGTCGCATTCGGCTGGATGAGCCTGGTAAGCGTGGTCCGGGCCGAGTTTTTGCGTACCCGAAACTTTGACTACATCCGCGCAGCACAGGCGCTGGGGGTCAGCGATGCCCGGATCATGCTGCGTCACATGCTGCCTAACGCGATGGTGGCTACCCTGACCTTTCTGCCATTTATTTTGTGCGGTTCGATCACCACGCTCACCTCCCTCGACTTTCTCGGTTTCGGTCTGCCGCTGGGTTCACCCTCGCTGGGTGAGTTGCTGCTGCAGGGCAAAAATAATCTGCAGGCACCCTGGCTGGGCCTGGCGGGCTTTTTCACCCTGGCGATCCTGCTTTCGCTGTTGATTTTTATTGGCGAAGCGGTGCGCGACGCCTTTGATCCGGGCAAAGGAGCCTGAATGACGACGCCACTGCTTGCCATCAATCATCTCTCGGTCGCCTTTCGTCAGGGCGAGCAGCTTCGTCAGGTCGTGGATGACGTTTCACTGCACATCGACGCGGGCGAAACGCTGGCGCTGGTGGGCGAGTCGGGTTCCGGCAAAAGCGTCACGGCGCTGTCGGTAATGCGACTGCTGCATGAGGCAGCGGTGGTTTATCCCCGCGGAGAGATTCTGTTTAACGGTGAAGATCTGCTGCGTGCCCGCGAACAGCGTCTGCGTGCTATTCGTGGCAACCAGATTGCGATGATTTTTCAGGAGCCGATGGTATCGTTGAATCCGCTACACACCGTAGAGAAGCAGCTGTATGAAGTGCTGTCGCTGCATCGCGGGCTGCGTCGTCAGGCAGCACGCGGTGAGATTATCAGCGTGCTCGATCGGGTCGGTATCCGTCAGCCTGCCGCCCGGCTCAACGATTTCCCCCACCAGCTTTCCGGCGGGGAACGCCAGCGAGTGATGATCGCTATGGCGCTGCTGACCGAGCCGCAGTTGCTGATTGCCGATGAGCCGACCACTGCACTGGATGTGACGGTGCAGGCGCAGATTCTGGCGCTGCTGCGTGAACTGCAGCGGGAGCTGAATATGGGCATGCTGTTTATCACCCATAACCTGAATATCGTGCGTCAGCTGGCGGATAACGTCAGCGTGATGCGTCAGGGTCACATCGTGGAACAGAATCGCTGCCAGATTCTGCTGAACCAGCCGCAACATCCTTACAGCCAGCAGTTGCTGGCTGCCGAGCCGGAAGGAAAAGCGCTACCGCTCCCTGCAGATGCGCCTGTCATTCTTCGGGTCGGGCAGCTTCAGGTCAGTTTTGCGCAGCGGCGCGGACTGTTCCGGCGGCAGGCCAGTGAAAAGCAGGTACTGTCCGGACTAAGTTTCAGCCTGCGGCGTGGCGAAAGTCTGGGTCTGGTGGGCGAGTCCGGGTCGGGTAAAAGCACCACCGGCCTGGCGCTGTTGCGGCTGATTGCCTCACGTGGCGAAATCTGGTTTGACGGCCAGCCGCTGCATCAGCTGTCGCGCCGGCAACTTCTGCCACTGCGTCAGCGCATTCAGGTAGTGTTTCAGGACCCGAATTCTTCTCTCAATCCGCGTATGACGGTGCAGCAGATTATTGCTGAAGGTCTGGCGGTGCATCAGCCTGAACTCAACAGTGCGCAGCAGGCGCAGCGCGTGATTGCGGTGATGGAGGAAGTCGGGCTTGAAGCAGAAAGTCGCCATCGTTATCCGGCCGAATTCTCTGGCGGTCAGCGACAGCGGATTGCTATCGCGCGGGCACTGATTCTGGAGCCAGAGCTGCTGATACTGGATGAACCCACCTCATCGCTGGATCGCACGGTGCAGAAGCAGATTCTGACACTATTACGCCGCTTACAGCAGCAGCGTCAGCTCAGCTATCTGTTTATCAGTCACGACCTGGATGTGGTTCGCGCCCTGTGTCATCAGCTTATCGTGCTGCGTCAGGGGGAGGTGGTTGAACAGGGAGAGTGTGAAACGTTGTTTGCGTCACCGACAACTGTTTATACTCGCGAGCTGCTGCAGTCGGCGCAACTCAGCCTGCGATAAAGGTTTCCGCAATCGCCACGCCCTGATTTTTCAGGCAGCAGTTAGTGGCGCTTTCGTCGCGACGCTGAATAAACAGGCAGGGCTGCCCTTCACATTCGGCCACTTTGCAGTCGACCTGAATATCCGCCAGCACCTCTTTCAGCTGCTGCAGAATCTCCCATGCCGGAATGCCGTCATGGCTGATCAGTCGCAGCGCCACGAACTCCTGCTCATCCAGCGTCGTGTCATCGGATTCAATGGCACTATGGTGATCGCTGGCCCAGCGAAAACGCTGTGGCAGACGATGCACAATTGAAAGTTGCAGCATAGGTTACTCTCCCGGATGAGTTTATGTCGCAACACCGACCTTCCCGGCTGAAAACGGGTTGATCCCCGCAGAGTCAGGACAGGGATGGCAGGCCCGTCTAGGCGGATTGCAGAAGCGCATTTTTGCGACTTACATCGCACTTCAGCCTATATGTACCGCGTTCACACGACGTTAACAATCATTTTAGCTGCATTGTGGTTACTTTTTTAACTAAAAGTTTTCACAATAAAGAAACAAAACCGGCGAGATGTGCATCACTGCGGATAAAGGCGGGAAAACCACTGCGCCCGATTAACGGGCCGCAGGGCGGGAACGTGAAGCGTAGAAAAAGAGCAGCAGAGAGATTGTTGCGCAGAGCGCGATAGTACCGACCATCGGCCAGGCGCTGTTAAAACTTACCAGCGACAGCAACGCCCCCACAAAAGCACCAACGCCAAAACGCAGCGTACCCGCCAGGGACGAGGCCGTACCCGCCATGTGGGGAAACTCATCCAGAATCACCGCCATCGCATTCGATGAGACCATCGACACGCAACCGATAAACAGCGCGATCCCCATCACCAGCGGCAGGAAGCCGAGGCTGAAGGCGCTGACAATCAGCAGCCAGATCCCCATGCAGAATTGTATCAGCAGGCCCAGACGGAACATCGCCACCGGACCAAAGCGGCGTACGGCGCGGCTGTTAATCAGCGTCAGCAGAAACAGAAACACCACGTTGAGGCCAAAATAGTAGCCAAAGTTTTGCGGTGAGACGTGATTAAGCTCGATGTAGACAAAGGGACCGGCATTGAGAAAGGTAAAGAGTCCGGCAAAGGAGAAGCCGCTCGCCAGCATGTAACTGAACGCCCGCTTGTGGCGGAACAGCGTCACGAAATTACCCAGCGTAGTGCGCAGGTGAAACCGCTGTCGCTGCTCCGGCTTCAGGGTTTCGCGGATCTGCGTGGTCACCAACACGGTCGTCACCAGTGCCGCACCCGCGAGCGCCCAAAAGATAGCGTGCCAGCTCCAGAGCACCAGCAGCCAGCCGCCGATGATCGGAGCCAGCAGCGGCGCAATGGTGGTAATCAGCATCACAAAGGACATCATGCGGGAGAAGTCCTCTTTCGAGTAACTGTCACGCATCAAGGCATTGATCACCACACTGGCTGCGGCAGCCGACAGCCCGTGAAGGAAGCGCATCAGAATCAGCTGGTCGATACTCTGCGACAGCGCACAGGCCGCGGCGGCACAGGCAAAGATCAGAGTCCCGAGTGCAATCACTGGCTTGCGCCCATAGCTGTCTGCCAGTGGCCCATAAATAAGCTGGCCAATCGCGAAGCCAAGAATATAGAGGTTGAGCGACATCTGCACGCTACCGGCTGAAACGCCAAATTCTCTTGCTATCTGGGGCATCGCAGGCAGATACATGTCGATCGACAATGGCATCAGCATGGCTAACAAACCAAGGATAACCACCAGTCCTGTTGGTGAATTCTTTTCCTTACGCACACCCTCTCCTGCACGAATGAATCAGGTACGAGCCGCCTGGCCCGCCCGGTTATTTTGCCTTCAGCTCTTTTGGCAGACCGATGCTGGCGATCTCGTCTTCCGTCAGCGCCCGGTATTCGCCCGGCTCCAGATCGTCGTCCAGCGCAATGTCACCGATACGTTCGCGATGCAGCTCAATGACCCGGTTACCGACGGCGGCAAACATCCGTTTCACCTGGTGATAACGGCCTTCGCTCAGGGTCAGCCGCACGTCTGTGGGGGTAATCACCTCCAGCTGTGCCGGTTTCGTCAGGCTCTTCTCATTGTGGAGCTGCACGCCCGCGGTAAACTGCGCGGCCGTGTCGTCACCGAGCGGCGATTCCAGGGTGACGCGATAGGTTTTCTCGCAGTGATGACGTGGCGAAGTAATGCGGTGTGACCACTGGCCATCATCTGTCAGCAGCACCAGCCCGGTGGTGTCAATATCAAGACGCCCTGCCGCGTGCAGTTTGAATGACATTGGCTCTTCGATGAAATAGAGGATAGTCGGATGATCGGGATCGTCGGTTGAGCAGACGTAGCCCTGCGGTTTGTTCAGCATAAAGTAGCGTGGGCCGGTGAGCATCTGCAGCACGTTGCCGTCGTAGGCGACTTCGTGATCGGGCAGCAGTTTAAACGCGGTATCGCGCACCACTTCACCGTTGACGGTGACACGCTGGCCACGGATCTCGCGATGAGCGATAGCGCGGCTGATTTCCAGTTGCTGAGAGATGAATTTGTCGAGTCGCATGAATTCGTTTTGCCTGTTACTGCGGAGGGAATCTGAAACGGCCTGGTTAACCGTTGAAAATGTGCGGGAAGTATAACGTGATCCGCGCCAGCCTGACAGCGCGTTTACCGCCCTTTCATGGCATAATTACCACCAGTTTTATAAAAGTGAGCAACATGTCTTTTACCTTACGTCCCTATCAACAGGATGCGGTGAATGCCACCGTGGCGCATTTCCGTCGCCATCAGGAGCCTGCCGTCATTGTGCTGCCAACCGGTGCCGGAAAAAGTCTGGTGATTGCCGAGCTGGCACGGCTGGCGCGTGGCCGGGTGCTGGTGCTGGCGCACGTCAAAGAGCTGGTGGCGCAGAACCACAGTAAATATCAGGCCTACGGGCTGGAGGCGGATATCTTTGCCGCCGGACTGCAGCGCAAAGAGAGCCAGCGCAAAGTGGTGTTTGGCAGCGTACAGTCGGTGGCGCGCAACCTCGACCTGTTCGACAGCGCCTTCTCGCTGGTGATCGTCGACGAGTGTCACCGCATCGGCGATGACAAAGAGAGCCAGTATCAGCAGATCTTCAATCATCTGCGTCAGCACAATCCTCAGCTCCGTTTACTCGGCCTGACCGCCACGCCCTTCCGTCTGGGTAAAGGCTGGATTTATCAGTTCCACTATCACGGCTTGGTGCGTGGCGACGAAAAGTCGCTGTTCCGCGACTGTATCTATGAACTGCCGCTGCGCTATATGATCAAGCATCAGTTTCTGGTGCCGCCGGAGCGGCTGGATATGCCAGTAGTGCAGTATGATTTCAGCCGCCTGACAGCACAGTCTAATGGCCTGTTCAGCGAAGCCGATCTGAATCGCGAACTGAAACAGCAGCAGCGCGTGACGCCTCATATCATCCGTCAGATTGAGGCGTTCGCCCAAGATCGGCTAGGGGTGATGATTTTCGCCTCAACGGTGGAACATGCGCGTGAAATTCTGCAGCTGCTGCCTGAAAACAGCGCGCTGGTCTCCGCTGAGACGCCCCCCCGAGAGCGTGATGCCCTGATTCTGGCGTTTAAAGCGCAGCAGCTGAAATTCCTGGTGAACGTGGCGGTGCTGACCACCGGGTTTGATGCCCCGCACGTGGATCTGATTGCGATCCTGCGCCCGACAGAGTCGGTCAGCCTCTATCAGCAGATCGTCGGCCGCGGGCTGCGGCTCTCGCCCGGTAAAACCGACTGTCTGATCCTCGATTACGCCGGTAATCCGCATGACCTCTTTACGCCCGAAGTCGGCGCGCCTAAAGGGGCCAGCGACAATCAGCCGGTTCAGGTTTTCTGTCCCGCCTGCGGTTTCGCCAATACCTTCTGGGGCAAGGCGACCGCTGATGGCATGGTGATTGAGCATTTTGGCCGACGCTGTCAGGGCGTGCTGGAAGATGATGAGGGCGAGCGCGAACAGTGTGATTTCCGCTTCCGCTTTAAAAGTTGCCCCGACTGCGGCGCAGAGAATGATATTGCCGCCCGGCGCTGTCATCAGTGCGACAAAATTCTGGTCGACCCGGACGATATGCTTAAAGCTGCCCTGAAACTGAAGGATGCGCTGGTGCTGCGCTGTGGCGGCATGACGCTGGAACAGGGCCGCGACGCCAAAGGTGAATGGCTGAAGGCAACCTATTTTGATGAGGAAGGTACCAGCGTCAGCGAACGGTTTCGTCTGCAGACACCCGCCCAGCGTAAGGCGTTTGAACAGCTCTTTATGCGCCCGCATCAGCGCGCGCCCGGCGTACCGCTGGGCTGGCAGACCGCCGCTGACGTGCTGGCGTTGCAGCCATTGCTGCGTCATCCTGACTTTGTCGTGGCGCGCGCCAAAGGCCAGTTCTGGCAAATCCGCGAGAAAATGTTCGATTATCAGGGTCGTTATCGCCGCGCCAATGAGCTGCGTTAATGGACGACACAGGCAATCCGGAACCCGGCGGGCGGGTATATCGTTTGCTACCACCCGGCATAACGGCTATACTGCCGCCCGCTTTTGCATGTGCATCAGCGGGATTGAATAACCTGCCTGTTACTGGGTCGCCTGTAGCAGGATTAAATAAAGAGAGATATTAATGCTCACTATCAATGCAGTAGAACGTAAAGAGCAGGGTAAGGGTGCGAGCCGCCGCCTGCGTACAGCAAACCGTTTCCCGGCCATCATCTACGGTGGTTCTGAAGCGGCTGTTGCCATCGACCTGGATCACGACTCCGTAATGAACCTGCAAGCTAAGCCAGGTTTCTACGACGAAGTGCTGACCCTGTCAGTTGACGGCAAAGAAACTAAAGTGAAAGTTCAGGCTGTTCAGCGTCACCCGTTCAAGCCAAAACTGTTCCACATCGACTTCGTTCGCGCTTAATCGCGAATTATGTTGAAAAGTAGAAGGGCCGGTTGAAAAACCGGCCCTTTTATTTTGTCGCTGCCAGGTGAAGATTATCGTTGCGGGCAGGAAATGAAAGCCGGGCTAAGCCCGGCTTTTTTATTTGCTGCTGGTACGGCGCTGAAGCTGATCGCGCAGATTAGGCGGTGTGCCCTTAATCGTCAGGGTGTCCGTGGCCGGATCCCAGAAAATGCGTTCGCCCAGCAACATCGCATCGAAATTCAGGGTCAGTCCCCCGCCGCTTCCGGCAAACTTTGTCAGCTGGCGCAGCGTGCTGCGATCCGCAGGAAAACTCTCTTCCAGCTCATAGCCCTGCTCCTGGGTAAAGGCCTGGAAGGTTTTTTCGCCCAGCGGAGGCAGTTCGCTCGACAGATCTTCCAGCGCAATCTCCTCGCCCGCCTGTAACTGCTCATTGCAGTAGCTGTAGACCTGCTGGCGATAGTTCTGCCGCTCCTGCTTATCCAGTTCCGATTCATTGCAGTAGTCATCGACCGCCTGCAACAGACCGCGGTTCTGCGCCTTAGTGTCTAATCCCACTTCGGCACCGAGGAAGTCCATAAAGAAGTCAGCGACCTTACGACCAACGCGGCCGCGCAGGAAAGTCAGGTAACGGGTCGATTCCGGGTTGGTTTCCCATTCGGTTAAGTCGATACGCGCCACGATGTCCGCATGATTAATATCGAGATAATGCGTGCTGCTGATATCCAGCTGCTCATTGACGCGCATGCTGGACTGGCTGTTCAGCACCGCAATCAGCAGGTACTCCACCGCCAGATAGCGATAGTGAATAAACAGCACCACGCCGCCTTCCGCAAACGGATATTTTGCCAGCTCGTCGCGCAGACGACCGGTCGCGGCACGGCTAAAAGCGAGAAAATCATCGTTGCCCTTACGGCAATTACGCAGCGCTTCTGCCAGTTCACTCTCAGTGTTGAACAGGCCATAGGCTTTGCTTTTTGCGCTATAAACCCGGTGTAACTCCTCCACCATCGCGTTGACCGTGTTGGTGGCAGGCAGCAGCGAATCGCGCAGCGCCAGTTCAAGCTGGTTTTCATCGCGTTTAATTAACTGATGCAGGGCAATCTGGTCGATATCCAGACTCATGGTAGACTCTCCTTTTAGCACAGGCGCGTATTCAAACACCGCCAGCATCGGCTTTCAACTCCATGCTGAAAGCGAACGCGGTGCTTTCGATAAAATTGCGGTAAAAAGTGCGCTCTTCCGGTAATATATCGCCTTTTGAAATGAGCTTAGACGACGATATGGCACAATCATCACGCTACAGTGACGAACGCGTGGAACAACTCCTCGCGGAAATGGCCCAAATCCTGCACAAGGACAAAGCCCCCACCGATCTCTCCCTGATGGTACTGGGAAATATGGTGACCAACTTAATTAACAGCGATGTCGCTCCGGCGCAACGTCGTTCACTGGCACGATCTTTCGCCGATGCCCTTCAGGCATCTGTGCGCGACGACAACGCCCATTAATTGGCTGATTTGACTTCATAATATGGTAACCAACCGGCAGCGCTACCGCGAAAAAGTCTCCCAGATGATCAGTTGGGGGCACTGGTTTGCTCTGTTTAATATCTTATTCGCGCTGATTTTAGGCAGTCGCTACCTGTTGGTCGCCGACTGGCCTTCTTCACTGGCGGGGCGTATCTACGCCTATACCAGCTGGGTTGGTCATTTCAGTTTTGTCGTGTTTGCCGCCTATCTGCTGATTATCTTCCCGCTGACCTTTGTAGTGATGTCGCAACGGCTGATGCGGGTGTTGTCCGCGGTGGTCGCTACCGCCGGGCTGACGCTGGTGATGGTCGACAGTGCGGTATTCAGCCGTTTCCACCTGCACCTGAATCCGGTGGTGTGGGAGCTGGTCATTAACCCCGATCAGAGCGAGATGGCGCGCGACTGGCAGCTGATGTTTATCAGCGTGCCGCTGATTTTCCTGGTCGAGATGCTGTTTGCGACCTGGAGCTGGCAAAAGCTACGCAGCCTGAATCGCCGTTCATTTGGCAAGCCTGTCGCCGCCCTGTTTATCAGCGCCTTCTTTGCCAGCCACCTGATGTATATCTGGGCTGATGCCAACTTCTATCGCCCGATTACCATGCAGCGTGCCAATCTGCCCCTCTCCTATCCGATGACCGCCCGCCGCTTCCTGGAACGTCACGGCTTGCTCGATGCGCAGGAGTATCAGCGTCGGCTGATTCAGCAAGGCGACCCGGAAGCGGTGGCGGTGGAGTATCCGCTGAGCGATATTACGTTCCGTGATGCCGGCACGCGTAACAATCTGCTGGTGCTGACGGTTGATGGTCTGAACAACGCTACGCTGGCCAAAGCGCTACCGCAACTCAATCAGTTCGCCAGCGAAAACGTGCGTTTCACGCAGCACTACAGCGCGGGTGATACGCCGGAGAAAGGCTTATTTGGCCTGTTCTACGGTATCTCCTCCAGCTATATGAACGGAATTCTGGCCTCCCGGACGCCGTCTGCGCTGCTGGGTGCATTGAGTACCCAGGGTTATCAGTTTGGCCTGTTCTCCTCCGAAGGCTTTAATCCGCCGCTCTACCGGCAGGCACTACTGACCGATTATTCACTGCCTGCGACCAACAGTCAGCCCAACGCCAGCACGGTGGCGCAATGGCAGAACTGGCTGGAGAAACAGAACGGTTCACAGGCACCCTGGTTCTCATGGATTGCCCTGAACGGCCCTGATGTGACCGGCGACAGTGCTAAAGCCCGTCAGCGCAGCTACCTGCGTCAGGCTCCGGCTGTTGATGAACAGATTCAGGCGGTACTTAACAGCCTGCAGGCGCGTGATTTACTGAAGAACACCGTCGTGGTGATCACCGCGCAGCGTGGTCTGGCGCTGGACGGCAATCCTGACAGTGCCGGAAACCGCCAGACATTGCAGGTGCCGTTAGTGATTCACTGGCCTGATACCCCCGCGCAGACTGTTGATCGCCTTTCTGATCATCAGGATGTGATGGCGACGCTGATGCAGCGCCTGCTGCATGTGCGCACCAATCCGGTGAATTACTCGCAGGGTGAAGATCTGTTTGCAGCGCGTCGTCGCCATGACTGGGTCGCCAGCAGTGAAGAGAATAAACTGGTCATTACCACGCCGCAGGTGACGCTGGTACTCAACAACAACGGCAGCTATCGCGCTTATGATGCGCAGGGCAACGCGCTGAAAGATCACAAGCCAGAACTGGCGCTGCTGTTGCAGGTACTCACCGAGGAGAAGCGGTTTATCGCTAACTGATTAATTATCAGGCAAATAGTTTGCAGGTATCTTGCATTAATGGTGATAACCAGTAGACTAATCCTCCAGAGTTCGGCACGTAGCGCAGCCTGGTAGCGCACGGTCATGGGGTGTCCGGGGTCGGAGGTTCAAATCCTCTCGTGCCGACCAAATTCCCCGAAAAGCAGCCCAAAAGGCTGCTTTTTGCGTTTCTGTCATCAGACCTTCACTTTCCTCGCACCTTCCGCAATCCGATCTATACTTAAAAGCATGTGGGTAACAAGAGGAGAGTTCATGACATTCATCGAAAAAGACGATCCAACAGAAGCACCCGAGTCTGGCGATAAGCAACCTTCTCCGCCAGACGAAAAGTAACCCACGAGGCCGCGTCTGACGCGGCCTTTCTCTGTCACGACTTCCCATGGCTTAACATTCAGATTAATCCCGAACGGGGTTAGCATTCTTCATGAAATCATCAGGTTATCGCTTGCAAAAAAGCCTGACCCGCTTCACAAAAGTAGTCGCCCGCTGCGCTTTTTCATCAAACTGAAACAAAAATGTCACAGAAAATAACTACCCTGAACTTCCCAGAAATTGACGGATAATTTTTATGGCGATCAAAGCGAAAAGCCTGAAAGATGCAGAAGCGTTACTTCATTCAGGCATTAGCAAAGTGGAACTGGCGTATGACATTGGCAGCGACGATTTCTTTCGTCTGGCGAGCCACTGGTGCGACCGGGGTGCACGCATCAGCAGGGGTCACCACCATTTCGTTGTTTCTCTCAAGAGTTTTGCCATTCCTCCCAACGACTGATTGCGGCGGGCTGCTTGCCCTGGACCATCGCGCCTGATTAAATGCCTTTTTAGGTTCTGATGATGGTTTCGCATGCGCTATCCCGACCTGCCGCTGCCGCCTGTTGCAGGCGGCTTTATCCTTTCCTGTCATCTTAACCACAGCGATCCTTTGCTGGCGGTGAGTCACTTTGACCCACAAAAATATCATGACGCGCTGGCTGTCGAATGGCGTATTCCGCTGCCTGCCCGACTGCAGCAGGCGGTCAATAAAAGACGTGCGGAATATCTCGCCAGCCGATTACTTGCCCGGTCAGTAATGGCAGAACTGGGCATTGATGATTTCATTCTGACCAACGCGCCTGACCGATCTCCCTGCTGGCCCGCTGGCATTCAGGCCTCACTGTCTCACAGTAGTGGTGTCGTCGTGGTGGCGGCTACGCGTCAGCCCTGCGCTATCGGGGTCGACGTCGAGCAGCTCATGTCGGTGACCACCGCGCAGGAAACGGCCAGTCTGCTGATGAATGAGCAGGAACAGCAGCTGTTGCAGACACTGCCCGTCTCCTTCAGTGCGGCCGCTACCCTGCTCTTCTCACTCAAAGAGAGCGTATATAAAGCACTATGGCCACAACTGCATCAGCCGATGGACTTTCTGGATGCGGCACTGGTGTCCGTAGATTTCGCGCAGCAAAGTGCCACGCTGCGCCTGACTCAGCACTTCGGCGAGCGTTTTGTGAGGGGTACGTTACTGGAAGCGGACTTTATGTGGCAGGAAAATCAGGTGATCACCCTGGTCTCGCATCGGCTTTAAAAAAACCGGCTAAACAAGGGTATTTAGCCGGGGTAAACACAGACGAAAGAAGACGTTTCAGGATGGCAGAAACTGACGTTTCTGATGATTGCTAAAGTAGCCTGTCTGACGCGCAGCACGCCAGTGCGCTTTTCTGCTAAGTTTTGCCAGTTGCCGTCAAAGTCCGGTGTCGGTGCGCTTTACCGAGTCGAGTGTGGCGAGATCGCGCTCATTACCGGTCAGCTCCGTTAACTGACCTTCGCGCATCTCCAGCAGCCGATCGGCATGAATGAAGTAGTGATCGTCATGACTGATGGCAAACACCGTTTTACCCGCCTGCTGCAACCACGGCAGCAGCTCACGATAAAAGATGCGGCGAAAATGGGGATCCTGATCTGCCGCCCATTCATCCAGTAACAGCACATCGCGCTCTTCCGCCACCGCCAGCAGCAGTGCCAGTCGTTTACTCTGCCCTTTAGATAGCCGCAGGTTCAGCACTTTGTTGCCTTCAATCTTCAGTTTGTCCTGCATCTTCAGCCGCTCCAGCCACTGCTGCACCAGCGCCGGATTGGCTGCCACGCCTTCCCGCCCGATCAACCGGTCAAACAGATGCAGGTCGGTGAAGACCGCCGAAAACTGACTGCGCCACACATCCAGCTCCTCTGCCGTGATCGCTTTACCATCCAGCAGCAGCGTGCCGGACTGCGGCTGATACAGCCCGGTCAGCAACATCGCCAGCGTCGATTTACCGCTGCCGTTGCCGCCAATCAGGAACACCAGTTCCCCCCGGCGCAACGTCAGGTTAATCGGCCCGACCTGAAAACCGTTATCACCATAATGGAAAGAGACGTCGCGCAACTCCAGTGTCTGCCAGTCAGAGACGGGAGATGGCGCGTGAAACCCGGGCTGATAGGGGGCGAGGTCAAAGGCGTTGAGCTTACGGAATGCGACCTGGGCACTGAGCAACGTCGGTAACGCACCCACCGCCGAGAGCAGCGGCGTGCGTAAGAACAGCAGCGTCAGGGAAAAGGTAGCGGCGACGGCGGTATTAGCCCAGCCCAGGCTGTTGGCCATAAAAAAGACCATGCCGATAGCGCCTAACGTCATGATATTCGACCAGTTAACCGCACTGAGATGGTATGTATCTGCGCGTACAATATGGTGACGCCAGGCACGGGCATCCTCCTGATACACGGTGTCATAGACCTGCTGTGCACGGGAGCGGTTAAGCTGCAGCTCTTTGCGCCCTTCAATCACCGTCTGGTAATCGCGATAAAGGTTGTCTTCGATTTCCCGCAGCTTTGCCATGTGCTGGTAGACGCGTGAAACCAGCATCCAGCCGCCCACCAGCGTGACACCCAGCCAGAGACTGGTCACCAGCAACATTTTCGGGGACAGCCAGGCGAGATAAAGTGCCGAGCCAAGCGTAATGATGACGCCCTGAAACAGCTCCGGCAGGCGCACAAAGGCCAGCGTAATCGCCCGCACATCGCTGGTCAGTCCTGCCAGCAACTGCGCGCTGCCAAGTTGCTCGATACGTTCAACCCGGGAATCGAGGATACGCTTAATAAATTCGCCGCGCAGTCGCCAGACAAACTGATGGCCGAGCATCGTCAGCGCCAGCTGCGAGGCCAGCGTCACCGCCATCAGCACCACCAGCTGCAACAGAAACTGCGGCAACACCGCAAAAGAGGTGTTAATGGCGACAATCATTTCGCGGTTGATAAAGGCGATCATGCCGATACCCAGCACGGCGCTTAACAACGTCAGCGCAATCACCCCGATAAAAGGCCAGCGGAACTGGCGAAAAACAACGCTTAACAACGTCATGCAGGCAATCCATCAGCTAAAAATAGCCTGCAGTGTAATGGGATGCCAAATGATAGCAATAGTTATTCTCACCACGCCGTAACCGGCGTAACGGGTCAAAAGGCGCGGCGAAACGTCAGGTTATAACGCCAGGGACCGGCCAGCGGATGAACGCCTGGCTTCAGCGGCAGAATGCCGTGGTAGCGCAGGCGCGACGGCCCGCCCCATACCACAATATCACCGTGTTCCAGCAGCACACGCTGAGTTGTGTCACCACGCTCGAAGCCACCAAACTGGAAAACCGCAGGCAAGCCCAGCGACACCGAAACGATAGGCTGGCGCAAATCTTTCTCATCTTTATCCTGATGCAGTGTCAGCTTCGCGCCCGGTTCATAGCGATTAAGCAGGCAGGCATCCGGATTAAAATCAGCAAATCCTGCCTCTGATGCTGCCTGCTGTGCCAGAGTACGAAACAGCGGCGGCATTGGTGGCCATTTACGTCCGTTGAGGTTGTCCTGCTGCTGATAATTGTAGCCACGTGAATCCACCGACCAGCCAAAATCGCCGCAATTGGTCATCGCCACCGACATGCGATGACCGCCGGGCGTAATGCGATGGGCAAACGGGTTCTGTTCCGCAATTGTCAGGATCTGTTGATAAAGCGCTTCTGCATCTTCGCGCGCGCGACGCCGCAGGATCATGGCACCTTCAGCCAGCGGCTCCTGCCAGGGGTGCTCTTCACTAAAAAGATCTAACATCAGGGTTCTCCGGATTTTTCGGGGATCAGGAAAGCAGCAAACTGCGGCGACATCCAGCTGACAAATTTATCGCCCTGCTTACTGATCAGATAGACCGCCAGATGCTCTTTTATCGCCAGCGCTTTGGCTTTTTCGGTACCGAGTACCATCAATCCGGTATCCCAGCCGTCGGCTTCCAGTGCCGTAGTGGCGATCACCGTGGCGGAAACCAGTTTATGCTCAATGGGCCGTCCGGTAACGGGATCGATCACATGAGAAATGCGCTTGCCATCCAGTTCATAATAGTTGCGATAGCTGCCGGATGTGCTGATACCGTGTCCCTGCAGATCAACGCGCGCCTGAACCGCATTTTCGCGATCGGTCGGTTTCTGAATCGCTACGCGCCACGGCTGCTGCTGCGCATTCAGACCACGACTCAGCACCGCGCCCCCGACCGACACCAGATAGTTGTTGATGCCGAGTTGCTCCATCAGGCGCGCCAGATGATCGGTTGCGAAGCCCTCGCCCACTGTTGAGAGATCGACATAAAGGTCAGGCAGATCTTTCTGCAGCCACTGCGCGTCTGCACCCTGCACCACCCGCAGATGCTGCAACCCGGTCTGCGCCCGGGCGGTGGCGATCTGTGCAGCATCCGGCGTATGAGCTGGCTGTCTGGTCGGGCCAAAACCCCATAAGTTAACCAGTGGCCCGACAGTAATATCCATCGCCCCGCCGGTTTTACGGCCAATTCGCAGTGAGGTGGTGACAATATCCGCCATGTTTTCACTTACTGCCCACGGTGACAGATCCCGGCTCTGATTGAAGCGTGATAACACGGAATCGGCTTTCCAGGTTGAGAGTTCAGCATCGTCCGCATCCAGCTGCCGCTGGATGCGCTGCTGCAGCTCCGCTTTACGTTCGATCTCCACACCCGCCAGGCTCACACGCCAGACGGTTCCCATCGTTTTTCCTTCCAGTACCAGTGCGGTTGTTGCTGCTGGCTTATCGCAGGCTGCTAACATCAGTACTAACGTCACTATAAACAGCAGATTAATCTGAGAACGCATCCTTCCTCGCATGTAACACTTTATTAGTCTCTGCTACAAAGCATAAACTTCGGGTAAATTAGCTTAAATAGCGTTGAATATTTTTCTGAATCACGAGAACATTCACTGGTCATCTATCCTGACCCCGCCTCCCGACAGGCGATAAACATTATTTCAAAGTAAGGAGCTACAGATGATTTATGCGATTCTCGTTATGGCCCTGGGCCTGTTTATTTACGGAAGTTATAAAGTGGTCGAACAGCGTCGTCATCGTCATATGACACCTTCACGGCCGCGCCATTAACAAGCCTGACTGCACCTGATTGGGGCAATGCCTCTCTGATGCGTGCGGCAAGTGTATCAAAACGGGCGCGCCATCTGTGGCTGTGAGAGCGGTAAAGCTGGCATGAATTCTGCACTGTTGAAACAGTGTTTATCTCTGAGAGGTGCAGAATGAAAAATTCACAGAAGTGGCCGTCGGCATGGCATCACTGGCTGAGCTTTTCAGCCTTTACGCTGGCAGGTGTCGCATTTGAAGGTGCGCGATTCGGCAGTGTTGTGTCGTCGGTAACGACAGCACCGGAACCCACGAAGTGGCAAAAGGCTGAAGCGCTCAGCCCGGAAGGCGATGCAGGAGCGCAGCGGTAACTGCGCTCCCTGACAACTCAGAACGTTTAGAACTGGTAAACCAGACCCAGTGCCACCACGTCGTCGGTATTGATACCGGCTGCGTCGGTGAACGCGTTGTCGTCCAGCAGGTTGATCTGGTAATCAACATAGGTAGACATGTTTTTGTTGAAGTAGTAGGTCGCGCCAACATCGATATATTTTTTCAGATTCTGTTTGCCCCAGTTCTGAACATCGGTGCCGCGTGAGGTGACATAGGCCAGGGATGGACGCAGGCCGAAGTCGAACTGATACTGTGCAACCAGTTCCCAGTTATCCGCTTTATCCGCATAGCCGTAAGCTGAAGAGGCGTCACTGCTGTCACCAAAGCGGGTCGCATTGTAAGCACGCGAGTACATCGCGGCCAGATAGACATTGTTTGCGTCATATTTCAGACCGCCCGTGTACACTTCCGCTTTATCGCCGCGGCCAAGAATACCTGATGTCGCGCTGTTCTGATCGTTGGTACGGTCAGACTGGAAAGCCGCGGCACCAATGCCAAAGCCCTGACCCAGATCATACGTGGTGCTCAGACCCCAGCCGTCGCCATTCTGACCCAGTACGTCACGGCCATTTGCAGATTCGGTGTTGTTGCCATTCTTGCCCTGATACTGCACGGCGAAGTTCCAGCCATCCACCAGACCAAAGAAGTTATTATTGCGGTAGGTCGCCATGCCGTTGCCACGCTGATACATAAAGTTATCTGCGCCATAGGTATCGCCACCAAACTCGGGCAGCACGTCGGTCCATGCGCCGATATCGTAAGCTACGCCGTAGTTACGACCGTAGTCGAACGAGCCCGCATCCCCAAATTTTACCCCGGCAAAGCCGACACGCGTGAAACTATCAGCAGTGCCTTCAGACTCGGCGTTGTTCAGCGCAGCCTGATATTCCCACTGACCGTAACCGGTCAGTTGATCGCTGATTTCGGTTTCGCCTTTGAAGCCGAAGCGCACGTAGGATTGGTCGCCGTCAGAGCTGTCGTTGTCAGAGAAGTAGTGCAGACCGTCAACTTTACCGAAGAGGTCTAATTTGTTGCCGTCTTTGTTATAGATTTCAGCTGCGTTTGCTGATCCTGCTGCAACCAGCAATGCATGGATCACCAGGGAGAGAACGCGACGTTTCATTTTATTACCCTCTGTTATGTGCCTTTATTATTTGCCACTGCGAACTGAATGATTAAAAATTCAGCCGGCAGGCCATTGTTGTTATATAACGGGCAATAATCCACCAGGAAAATGCTACTAAATTTCCAAAACTGTTTCATAGATCGAAACAGTTATTTCTTAATGTAAATATCGGGGAACTAATAACCAGCACAGATCGATAAAAATCAGCGCACGAATCGTTAATCTCAATTCGTATTGTTTGTTATCAACAGGTTGCATCAGAGCTTTATGAAGCACTGAATGATAAAACTTTTACGGCATCTGGTAATAGAATAGTCCCCGCTATCATCATTTATTCCATTATTACCTTCATTCTCCCCGAATGAGATGTACAACTTATTATTTCCCGCCGGACACGTTGTCCGGCATTTTTTTGCCTGAAATTTGCCGTTCCGTTATATCTGCGTAAACTTTCTTAAGCTGATTAAATTAACTCTGCCCCAGTTCCGCACAGAGTGCTAAATTTCGCACGCTTTGCGCCCTGAATGATGAAATATCCGCCATGTTAATTTATCACCGTAATTAAGCAGGCGGAGAGTGGTTATGGTGCTGATTTTCATCGCTCGCGCAGCGATTCTTTGACTTTATTCAGCGGCTTAATCAGATAGTCCATGACCGATTTCTGACCGGTTTTAATCTCCACGTTAGCCACCATACCCGGCACAATCGGAAATTTTCGTCCGGCACGGTTGGTCAGCTCTGCTTTCTGAGTACGAACGTAAACACGATAGTAATATTGATCGCGTTTTACCTCATCCTGCAGGGTATCGGGCGATACCGTTTCAACTTCGCCGGGCAGATCACCATAGATAGAAGAGTCATAGGCGGTCACTTTTACGGTGGCGGCCAGGCCGGGGCGGATGTACGCGATATCACGTGGATTGATACGCGTCTCAATCAGCAGCTGATCCTCCAGCGGCACGATCTCCA